>VOPR01000006.1 GCA_009594995.1 Nitrospira sp.
TCCCGGACGGGTGAAGAAGTTTGTGTTGGATCCTTCGCTGAAGGTGCCGCATATGGGGTGGAACGATATCGCTGTCGTGCGGCCGGCCCCCCCGTTTGCCGGGATCGCATCAGGCAGTTACTGTTATTTTGTGCATTCCTACTATGTTGAGCCTGCCGACCCCGCGGTGATTGCGACCGTGACCGAATATGGAAAGCCTTTTGCTTCCGCCGTGTGGAAAGACAATGTTGTGGCGTGCCAATTCCATCCTGAGAAAAGCCAGGCGGTTGGCCTGCACCTGATCAAGACATTCGGAGCGTGGTCGTGAGGGATCGGGCTCCACGCATCCTGTTGGCCCTGCTGGCAATGTTGTTCATAGTCGGTTGCAGCGGAACCAAGGTCACGACTAAAGCCTCTCCCCAAGCGGGAAAATATCCGGTCCATAAGATCGCGCTCATCCCGTTTGAAACCCTGGCGACACCGCAGGCAGTCGAGACGAGTGGACCGTCTTTCCCTGTGCCTTCCGGTGCCCGGCGGTCTGATATGGCCGTGGGTGTGCCCCCGACGACGGATCGGGCGGTTCGACGGACGCATCTTGTGCCGCCCGTTGCGGGTGAGAAGATCACCGATCTTATGTGGGCGAAACTCAAGGCTAAGCCGGGGCTGCAATTGCTTTCTCCCAAGGAAGCCGTTGGGGCGGCCCGAGATCTGTCGGGAGGGGCCGCATCCGCTGAGCCGGCGCCAGCTCACAAGATCGCCCAACGCCTAGGGGCTGACGCAGCGCTGAGCGGGAAAGTGTTGGTCTACCAAGAGCGTGTCGGTAGCCGGCTGGGGGCTGATCCTCCCGCTGCCGTCGGATTCGAAGTGAAATTGGTGGCGCCCGACGGGATGGTCCTGTGGGAAGGCAACTACTATGAAAAACAGCGACCGATGACGGAAGATTTTGTCGGCTTTATTCAGCGGTATGGAGTGTTCGTCACCGCCGAGGAACTGGCTGCTTACGGGGCAGCTGAATTGGCGGATGCATTTCCTTTCGGTGGCGTAGTGGGTGAATCTAAATGAGTGTAGGGACACAGGTATGGGCATGCGTGTAATTCCGGCGATTGATCTGAAAGATGGCCGCTGCGTGCGGTTGCGACAAGGTGATATGGCGGCCGAAACCGTCTATTCTGAGGACGTGCCGTTGGTGGCGAAGCGCTGGCAGGAGCAGGGCGCCGATCTTATTCATGTGGTCGATCTCAACGGCGCTGTTGATGGTGAGCCGAAGAATCTTCCTCAGATTGAAGCGGTGATGAGGACGGTCAGTGTGAAGGTGCAAGTCGGAGGCGGTATTCGCACGATTGAGACGGTGCGAAAATATCTTCAGGCGGGAGTCGCCCGGGTCGTCCTCGGGACGGCTGCCCTCACGGATCGCAGTTTCTTGGCGCAGGCCTGTCACGAATTCCCGCGGCGTATTGTGCTGGGCCTTGACGCGCGGGACGGCAAAGTGGCGGTGAAGGGCTGGACCACGGTCTCCGAGACCAAGGCCATCGACCTCCTGAAAGAACTTGCCGACCATGCTCTGGGCGCCGTCATCTATACCGACATCGCACGCGACGGGATGCTGAATGGCCCGAATTTGCCGGCGTTACGCGAAGTGGTTGAGTGTTCTGCCTTTCCCGTCATTGCCTCTGGCGGCATCACTCGAGTGGAAGATTTGCAGGCAGTGCAAGCGCTCGGTCCCCGTGTGGAGGGCGCCATTGTCGGCAAGGCGCTGTATGACGGCAAGTTGGACTACCGGGCTGCGTGTGCAGTTCTCGGGACGGCCTAAGGAGCTAGGGTGTGAGAAGGGTTGTTCGGTCGACATCGTGTCACATGTCCCGCCTCATGTCTTGCGGGCGCACATGTTAACCAAACGGATCATTCCCTGTTTGGACGTGAAGGATGGCCGGGTTGTCAAAGGGGTGAGCTTCGTCAACTTGCGGGATGCCGGTGATCCAGTCGAAGTGGCAACGATCTATGATCGTGAAGGTGCGGACGAGCTCTGTTTCCTGGATATCACCGCCTCGCACGAGAACCGTAAAACGATTATTGATGTGGTGGAACAGACGGCTGCCCGGGTGTTCATGCCGTTGACTGTCGGAGGCGGCGTGCGCACGCTGGATGACATTCGCGCGTTGCTGAATGCCGGAGCAGATAAGGTCAGTATCAATACCACGGCGGTTCAACAGCCGGAGTTTGTGCGTGAGGCGGCGCAGCGATTCGGTACCCAATGTATTGTGGTGGCGATCGATGCCAAGCGCGCGGAGGCTGGCGGACATTGGCAGGTCTATACCCATGGCGGGCGCAAAGCGACCGGGCTCGATGCATTGGAATGGGCGCAACGTATGGAAGGGTACGGGGCCGGTGAGATCCTGTTGACAAGCATGGATCAGGATGGCCGCCAGAACGGATATGATCTGGCGCTGACCGCAGCCGTGTCGGAACGACTGTCGATTCCGGTGATCGCCTCAGGCGGAGTCGGCACGTTGGAGCATTTGTACGACGGGTTGATCAAAGGAAAGGCCGACGCGGTCCTGGCTGCCTCGATTTTTCACTATCGAACCCATACCATTCAGCAGGCGAAGATTTATTTGCGAGAGCGTGGTGTGCCGGTTCGGGTTGGGGCCGCCTAGATGGAGCATGTGATGTCGAAGGACAGCCGTAGTATGACGTTCGACGGACAAGGGTTGATTCCCGCTGTGATTCAGGATTGGCTCGACGGGACGGTTTTGATGGTGGGCTACATGAACCAGGGGGCCATCAGCAAGACGCTGGAAACCAAGTCGGTCCACTTTTGGAGTCGCTCGCGACAGAAGTTGTGGGAAAAAGGCGAAACCTCAGGCCATTTCCTGCGAGTGAAGGATCTCTTCGTCGATTGTGATCGAGATACCATTCTGGTGAAGGCGGAACCGGTCGGCCCCACCTGTCATACCGGTGAGCGTGCCTGCTTCTTTTCGAGGATGACGGAGCTAGGACAAGCAGACGGGGAAACGACTCAGGATGCCGGCGGGGGGATTCTGGAACGCATCTATCAGACCATTCTGGCGCGGAAGGCCGCTCCGCAATCAGACTCGTATGTCTCAAAAATGCTGCAGGGCGGAGCCGATCGAATCCTGAAAAAAGTCGCTGAGGAGGCCGGCGAGGTCATCATTGCCGCCAAGAATCAGAAGCGGGACGAGATCATCTACGAGACGGCCGATCTCCTCTTTCACACTCTCCTGGTGCTGGGTTACCACGATGTGACGCTGAACGAGGTGTATCGTGAACTCGGAACCAGATTCGGGAAGTCTGGGATTCGACCAACACCGGTGGAGGGCGGGCGTGGATAATTGCATCTTCTGTCGTATTGCCGAAGGCGGGATTCCGGCGAAAATTGTTTACCAGGATGACCAGGTGCTGGCGTTTGAAGACATTCATGCGCAGGCTCCCGTCCATATCCTGGTCATTCCGAAACGTCATGTGGCGGCGGTTCAAGATTGCCAGACCGGAGATCAAGCCCTCTTGGGACATCTCCTGTTGACCTGTTCTAAGGTTGCGCGTATGAAGAACCTGACCGAGTCCGGATACCGGATTGTCACGAACACCGGGGCGGACAGCGGGCAGACGGTCTTTCATCTTCACCTGCATGTGCTCGGCGGGCGGCCTATGGCTTGGCCTCCGGGGTAAGCTGCCCTCTCCTCGATTGACACTTGTACGACCCGTTTGTTAGGGTGAACGGTCAACTTTCAATCGCGTCAAAGGCATCCAGCCGGGGCATCGACCGGAAGGATCCCTGCGGGCACTAGCGAGGACCGCCGTGGGCCAAGGCCTGATTTCGGACGACGTCATCAACCAAATCAGAGACCGAGTGGACATCGCGGAAATCGTGGGCCAACATGTGGCGTTGACGCGCGCCGGACAGAATCTCAAAGGCCTGTGTCCGTTCCACCAAGAGAAGTCTCCCTCCTTCACAGTCAGCTCGTCACGGCAGATTTTTCACTGTTTTGGCTGCGGGGCCGGCGGCAATGTGTATACGTTTCTCATGAAATTGACGGGGGCAGCCTTTCCCGAAATCGTTCGGGATCTAGGGCGCAAAGTAGGGGTGGATGTTCCTGAGGCGACCGGCGGATATTCCAATGAAGCGCGTACGCAGCTTGGCCGGCTGGAACGGTTGAATGCTGCCGCCGAAGGCTGGTACCAGCGTATGTTGACGGAAGGGCCGGCAGGTGCCCAGGCGCGTGCCTACCTCGACAGCCGCGGTATTCAGCAGCATACAACTGCACAGTTCAAAATCGGCTACGCCCCGCCGGAGTGGGACGGATTGACTAAGGCCATGCTCAAGGAAGGGTTTACGCCGGCGGATCTCGTCGCAGCCGGGCTTTCCATTCCGCGCGATCAGAGTGGTTCGCAAAAAGCGGCCGTCTCGGGACACTACGACCGTTTCCGTTCCCGGGTGATGTTCCCGATCATGGATTTGCGCAAGCGGGTTGTGGCGTTCGGTGGGCGGGTTCTCGGGGAAGGGACGCCCAAGTATTTGAATTCTCCCGAGACGCCATTATTCAAAAAGGGGCAGACGCTGTTCGCTCTGGATGCAGCTCGTGAAGCTGCTGGCCAGCAACAGACATTAATCATTGTAGAAGGATATTTCGACGCCGTCGCGTTGCACCAGGCCGGTATCCGCCATGTGGCGGCGACCTTGGGAACGGCCTTGACCCCGGAGCACATCACCATCATCAGACGGTTCGCCTCGAATATCGTGCTGTTATTCGATCCGGACCAGGCCGGTGTCCGGGCGGCATTGAGGACGTTGGATTTGTTCGTCAACAGCGGCTTGAGCGTGAAGGTTGTGTCGCTTCCGCAGGGCGAAGATCCGGATACCTATGTGCGGAAACACGGTGCTGAGGGGTTTGCGGCCTTGCATCGGACAGCGCCAACGTTACTGGATTTTGCCGTGGAACACAGCCTGCGAACGGCTGAGTCGGGAACCGTCGAAGACCGGATCCGTGCTGTGGACGCGGTATTGCGCATTCTTCAGAAAAGCGCACATCCGATTGAGCGGGAAGAGCGGATTCGGCTCGTGGCGGAACGGTTAGGATTGAGTCAGCAGCGTCTGATCGACCGCTATCCTACGCTTGCCTCGGAGGAACAGCGCCGCCCCGAGCGAGGACTGAAAGCTCCTTCCGTGACGGTGCCGTCAAAGGTAAGGGCCAATCCTGAGGAGCGTGACCTGGCGCATCTTCTGGTGCAGGGACACTTGTCGGCCGCGGATCTTCGAAAATTATCGCCGGAGGCCTTTTCGGCGCCGGCCTATCGTCGGCTGCTTGAATGTGCCATGACGCATCTCGGGCAGGACGGGCGGGTGTCCGTTCGGGATCTGTTGGATGCCCTGATCAACGATGAGGCCTGCGGCTCATTGGTGTCGGAACTGTCGATGTTGGAACAGCATTATGATGATGTGCCGGCACATATTGCCGGCTGTTTGGAGACGCTGGAGCGGCGAGGCCGCGAGCGGACCATGGGGACATTGATTCAGGAGTTGAAGGTCGCAGAACGCGAGCGGCGGGAAGATGAAGTGCGTCGCCTGAACGAATTGATTAACGATATGCGGATTCGGAAGGCCGGCGTGATGCCGGTTGCGCTGACGTCTGCGGTGAAGGAGTAGGTATGCCGAAACAAGAATTACTCGGCGAGGTGAAGAAGCTCATCAATCTCGGCAAGGAGAAGGGCTTTCTCACGTACGACGATCTGAACAGCACGTTGCCGGCGGATGTCGTCTCGTCGGACCAATTCAGCACGATCATGACTATGTTCGGCGAAATGGACATCGAGATTGTGGAGTCTGCTGAGACGGAGCGCACCCCGAAGGCTGCTGAAGGCGAAGAAGCGATCGAGGAGAGCGAAGAAGCCGATTCGTCGGAAGAGAACGAGAAAGAGATCGACCTCACGCCGGGCGCCCTCAGCCGCACCGACGATCCTGTCCGACTCTATCTGAAAGAAATGGGCAGCGTGGCCCTGTTGAGCCGCGAAGGCGAAATCGAAATCGCCAAGCGGATCGAAGAAGGAAAGAAGGACATCGCGACCGTCGTGTACGGGTTGCCGATGACCCTGGAGTTCGTCCTGAATCTCCGCGATCAGCTGAAAAACGGCAAGATCGATGTGCGTGAAATTGTGCCGGTCGTGGAAACAGAAGAGGACTTCGAAGAAGAGGCCGTCGAAAAAGACTACGAAGAGCTGCGGGTCAAAACACTGGACTCTCTCAACGCGGTTCGCAAAGTGTCTGCCTCGCTCAAAGATCTGTACGACAAGGCTCGCCACGTCGGCGCCGATCCTGAAAAGCAGAAGAAGCTGCGCAAGCAGATCGACACGGTGCGCGGGCAGGTCGTCGACAAGATGGAGTCGGTGAATTTGCACGGCGTGCTGAAAGACCGGATGACCCAGCGGGTGCGCGACCTCAATCTGCTGTTCCGCCAGTCGGAGCGGGAAGTCACGAGCTGCCAGCGTCGTCTTGGCGTCGGCGGAGAGGCGGGGGCGGAGCTGCTCCGGAAGTTGTGTCGAACCCACAAAGATTTGCTGGCCGTGAAGCGCAGAACCGGGCTGTCCGAAGAAGTACTGCAGGACATCAAGAAGCACTATCAGGCGGCCAAAGGCCGTATTCGTCAGCTTGAAGAAGAAGAGGCCCTGATTTCCGCCGAGGAGATTAAGGATGCGGTCAAGCATCTTGACGTGGCGGAAGAAAAGGTCAAGCGCGGGAAGGCAGAATTGGTCGAGGCCAACCTGCGGCTGGTGGTCAGCATCGCCAAAAAATACACGAACCGTGGACTGCAGTTCCTGGATTTGATTCAGGAAGGCAATATCGGTCTGATGAAGGCGGTCGATAAATTCGAATACAAGCGCGGCTATAAGTTCAGTACCTATGCGACCTGGTGGATTCGGCAAGCCATTACCCGTGCGATCGCCGACCAGGCCCGGACGATTCGTATTCCGGTCCACATGATCGAAACCATCAACAAGCTGATCCGGACCTCGCGCCATCTGGTGCAGAAACTCGGCCGCGAACCGACCCCGGAAGAAATCGCCGAACGGATGGACTTGCCGCTTGATAAGGTGCGAAAGATTCTGAAGATCGCGCGCGAGCCGATTTCTCTCGAAACCCCGATCGGCGAAGAAGAAGACAGCCATTTAGGGGACTTCATCGAGGACAAGAAGGCGGTGTCGCCCTTGGAGGCGGCCATTCGTTACGACCTCCAACGCCAGATCAACGGTGCGCTGGAAACGCTCACGCCTCGGGAAGAAAAGGTGCTGCGCAAACGTTTTGGCATCGGCGAGGCGACCGATCATACGCTCGAAGAAGTGGGACAGGATTTCGAGGTCACCCGCGAGCGCATCCGCCAAATCGAGGCGAAAGCATTGCGGAAGCTTCGGCATCCCAGCCGCAGCAAGAAGTTGCGGAGTTTCGTGGAGAGTCTCTAGACCTTGTTGTCGTGACTGGTTTGACTCTGTCCGATCGGCAGCTTTAGAATCAGGCCGCTCGAACCAGGTGTGCCGTAACGCAGGCTAATGCCAGGTCACTAGCCGGCAGGGCTGGGCCCATAGCTCAGGTGGTTAGAGCGGCTGACTCATAATCAGCTGGTCCTAGGTTCAAGTCCTAGTGGGCCCACCAGCCTGAGCGCCTCACGATGATTCCGGTGCGAGAGGCGTCATGTCGACGCTGCGTTCGCACCACTCACAAGGAGCCCGTTGAACCTACAGCTTTCCCCCCTCATCGAATTGCAGAAACTCGATCTCCGCATTGCCGATCTCAAAGAGCAACGGCGAAAAATACCGGAACGGCTTGAAGAAAGTGAGGCCCCCCTTCGCGAGGCGAAGCGGGTGTTTCAGGAGGCGTCGGCCTCTGTCGAAGCCCTGATCAAAGAACGCCGCACCCACGAGAAGGATCTGGAAGCGCACGAAGACCGTGTGGGCAAGATGAAGGACCGCGCTGCCCAGTTGAAAACCAACCAGGAATATCAGGCGCATCTCTTCGAAATTGAATTGGCCAATAAAAAGCGCGGCGACATCGAGGAGAAAATCCTTCTGGCGATGGACCAGATCGAGCAGACGCAACGGACTATTGCCGCTGCCCAGGTGCAACTCAAAGAGTCGGAAGCGCTCTTCCTGAAAGAAAAGGCGGTTCTGGACGGGAAGGATCAAGTTCTTGCGGCAGAGCTCGCTGGTCTGGAGGGCAAGCAGAAGGAATTGTCAGGGCGGGTCGAGAAGGTTCTTCTCGCGCGGTACAACAAGCTGAAAACCACCCGGAAAGACCAGGCCCTGGCGTTGATCAAGGATGGTATTTGCATCGGGTGCCGGCTCCAGCTGCCGCCCCAATTGATTTCCCAGGTAAAACGCGGGGACGAGGTTCATACGTGCCCCTATTGTTACCGGATGTTGTATTGGGAAGGGGAGCCGGGTCTGGAAGAGAAGCGGCCCATGGGGCAGGAACAGGCCAAAGATCTTGAGGTCGGCGAATCCTTCTAGCTTTCTGCGAGCACGTGCGTCGTCGTTTTGAAGTGCAACTTCGCGACGGTAGCCAATCGTTCGCGCCCGTATTTCCTGACCACCATGCGTCCCGCCAATTCCACGGCGGGTGACGCGCCTTTGGGCAACGTCGTGTTTAACTCCTGGGATAGTCGCTGCAGGCGCAGAAGAAATTCTGCGCGGGCGAGGATCGAAGCGGCCGCCACGGCTAGGTCAGCTTCTGCCTTCGTGCGTTGCACCAACCGGATTTGTTTTCCCTTTTCCTGAAGCGCATTGAGGATCAGCCGCTCATCGCCGAACTGGTCGGCGATGGCGAGGTCGCAGTCGACGTGCTGGAGCAGATTTTCCAGCGCCCGGGCATGTCCCCAGGCCAAAAGGCGATTCAGGTTTTTGATCTTGGTGTAGAGCTCGTTGTAGCGCTGCGGGCCAATGGCCACGATGCTGTGGGGACAGACCAGGCGAATGTCGGGCGCCATTTCCAGAATCCGTCCGTCAGAGATCTTCTTGCTGTCGCGCACCTGCATCAGGGCCAGGTCCTGTTCCGAGGCCGGTGTCACAAAAACGGCGGCGATGACCAGCGGGCCGAAGTAGTCGCCTTTGCCGGATTCATCGATTCCGATACGATTCAGCGATGAGAGCGTCGTGGTGGCAGGCACTCGGTGAAACTCCCAGGTGGAAACGGGCGGGGCGGCGCGGTAATCTAGCAGAGCTTACCAGACGGGTCAATTTTCGGAGGCATGTGATGAAAATGGAATCCAACGGTTTCAGCCGGTGTGAAGCGGCGAGGCCGTCGAACCTTCTGTGGGTGCTCTGCGGCGTGATTACCATGTTGGTGACGACCGGCTGTCAAACCAATCCCTACACGGGGCGATGGCAGCTCATGATGATGCCGATGGCGCAGGAAACGCAGATGGGCGCGCAGGCCTATGCCGATGTGAAAAATGATCCCAAGATGAAGCCGTCGACCGACCCGCGTGAGATTGAACCGGTCAAGCGAGTCGCCGCGCGAGTGATCGAGGCGGCCAAGCGGTCGAAGTACAGCGAGATGGCCAATGAGTTTGAGTGGGAAGTGACGGTCATCAAGGACGACAAGACCATGAACGCGTTCGCCCTGCCGGGCGGCAAGATCGCGGTCTACACCGGGATTTTTCCGGTGGCCAAGACTGAAGCAGGACTTGCAGCGGTGATGGGCCACGAGGTTGTGCACGCGTTAGCTCGTCACGGCGGAGAGCGGATGAGTCAGAACACGCTTGCGCAAACCACGCTGCAGGCAATTGGAATTGCGCTCGGGGTGAGCGGCGCCAATCCGGTGCTCTCTCAAGCGGGAATGGCGGCATTGGGTGTCGGCGCGCAAGTCGGAGTGTTACTTCCATTCAGCCGGAAACACGAATCAGAAGCAGACTACGTCGGCGTATTGCTGGCGGCCGATGCCGGTTATGACCCGCGTGAGGCGATCCAACTATGGCAGCGAATGGGTGAACTGTCCGGCGGGAAAGCTCCGTCGGAGTTTATGTCCACGCACCCGAGCCACGAAACCAGAATTCAGCAACTTGAGGAGTGGATGGCTGAAGCCATGCCGATTTACCAATCCAAGCCACCGGCGCCGAACCATGAACTGCCGGCGTTGCATTAGTCTCCACCGGGTCGATGCTTGAATCCCCTTGAACCGGCTCGTATACTTTGCCTGCGCGCTGGGGGGACACGGGTGCTCGCTCGTCGAGCGTGCTCGACGGGAGGAAAGTCCGGACTCCAAGGGCAAGGACGCTGGATAACGTCCAGGCGGAGCGATCCGACACCAGCACCACAGAGAACAAACCGCCGATGGCCGGTGTAATGGACTTCGGTCGATTGCGCCGGATCAGGTAAGGGTGAAACGGCGGGGTAAGAGCCCACCGCGGTGATGGCGACATCAACGGCACGGTAAGCGTCGTCCGGAGCAAGACCAAATAGGGGGACGCCTGCTGGCTCGCAAGAGCCAGGCAGAAAGGCCGGCCCGGCCGAGGTTCCCGGGTAGGTTGCTTGAGGCTCGAGGTAACTCGAGTCCCAGAGAAATGATCACCCCCGTGTGAGCGCAAGCTTCATGCGGGACAGAATCCGGCTTATAGGGTTTCTCCAACGCGCTCTTTTTATCGCTTCACGCAGTTCTCCCCCCGTCATCTTGCCGGCGAAGGTTTCCCGGTCGTTCAGGAGCACCACCGGCACACGATCACCATACCGTGCTGTGAGCCCGGGGTCGCTGTCAACGTCGACGACTGAGAGGTGAAAGGGGAGGTCCTGTTGTACCTGGCCGGCCACGCGGGTCACCACTCGACAGAGGTGGCATTCGCGGCGGGACATGATGGTGACACGAAGAGCGTCCATAGAGTGCACGATCAACAGCCAGGTGGACGTTTCTATACCACGGGCCATGGGGCCATGCCAGTCTCTTCAGTGGAAAGATCACGCCGCAACTCTCTTGACCTCACTTGAGAGCTGGTGATACGATCCGCCATCTTACCCATTGATTTTCCAGAAAGATTGTAGCAGTCTGTGTCGCGAGTGTAACGCGGGGCGATGGGTGTTCTCAGTCACGGCATCACGTCCTTCGCCACGATGTGCGAAGGGGAGGTTGATATGAAGCTGACAGGCTCTGAAATCCTGATCGAGTGCTTAAAGGCCGAAGGCGTCAAAACGATTTTCGCCTTGCCGGGTGGTGTCGTGTTGAAGATTTTCGACATGCTGCACCAGCAAAAAGATATTGAAGTGGTGTTGACCCGGCACGAACAGGGTGCGGGGCACATGGCCGAAGGGTATGCCAAGGCCACCGGCAAGGCCGGTGTGTGTTTGGTGACGTCCGGTCCCGGTATGACCAATGTGATCACTGCGCTCGCCGATGCCTATATGGATTCGGTACCGCTCGTCTGTATCAGCGGTCAGGTCTCCACGAGTTTGATCGGCAATGATGCCTTTCAGGAAGCCGATAACATCGGTCTCAGCCGTCCATGCACGAAATATAATTTTCTCGTAAAGGACGTGAACGACCTCGCGACGACGATTAAGGAAGCGTTCTACATCGCCACGACGGGGCGTCCCGGACCGGTGCTGGTGGATATTCCCAAAGATGTGTCCATGGCCAAGGCTGATTTTACCTATCCCAGCTCGGTGGCGATTCGCGGATACAACCCGACCTATGAAGGCAACAAGTGGCAGATCAAACAGGCCGCTGAAGCCATCATGAAGGCGAAGAAGCCGATTCTGTATGTCGGTGGCGGCGTCGTGTTCTCGCAGGCTGCCAAAGAATTGCTGGAATTGGCGGAGATGACCCAGATTCCCGTGGATATGACGTTGATGGGACTCGGGGCATTCCCCGGTGAACATCCGCAGTCGCTGGGTATGTTGGGCATGCATGGTACCTATAGCGCCAATATGGCGGTTCACTACTCCGATCTGGTGATTGCAGTGGGGGCGCGCTTCGATGATCGCGTCACCGGAAAAGTCTCGGAGTTCTGTCCCTTTGCCAAGGTGATCCATATCGATATCGACCCGACCTCGATCCGCAAGAACGTCCATGTCGATATTCCGATCGTGGGTGATTGTAAGGCGGTTTTGCGGGAGTTGAATCAAATTCTCCGGGCTACGGTCAACGGCAATCAAAAAGACCTGCGCAAGCCCTGGTGGGATCAAATCCGCGAATGGCAGCAAGCGCATCCGCTGGCCTATCAACAGGAGCCGGACGGGGCCATCAAGCCGCAACACGTCGTCAAGCGATTGTATGAACTGACGAAGGATCGTGATCCGATTGTGGCGACGGATGTGGGACAACATCAGATGTGGACGGCGCAGTATTTTAAACTCGCTCGCCCGAATCGCTGGTTGACCTCTGGCGGGTTGGGCACGATGGGGTTCGGATTTCCTGCCGCCATGGGCGCTCAGGCTGCGTTCCGGGACCGATTGGTGCTCTGCGTGGCCGGAGACGGCAGTATTCAGATGAATATGCAGGAAATGGCCACCGCCGTGGTGTCGAAGCTGCCGGTGAAGATCATCATTCTGAACAACCGTTTCCACGGCATGGTTCGTCAGTGGCAGGATCTGTTTTATGAAGGGCGCTATGCCTCCAGCTATCTGGACACGACCCCGGACTTTGTGAAGTTGGCCGAAGCCTATGGCGCGGTCGGGTTGCGTGCCGGCAAGGTGGGGGATCTCGATGCGGTCCTGAAGGAAGCCATTTCGACCGACAAGCCGGTGGTGGTCGATGTGCCGACTTACCCGTACGAGAATTGTTATCCGATGATTCCTGCGGGCGGCTGCAATCACGAGATGATTCTGGAAGATTCGCCGGAATTGAAGCGAAGAATGGCCGGCATTCCCAGTACGGGATCGGACGAAAATAAAGATACGATTTTAACCGCGTAAGACACGCTGTCACCCGACGGCTATCAGCATAGAGCTTGTGATGGAACATATCATTTCAGTCACCGTAGAAAATAAGTTTGGCGTGTTATCTCGCGTGGCCGGGTTGTTCAGCGGCCGCGGCTTCAATATCGAAAGTCTGTCGGTGGCCCCGACCCTCGATCCGTCGATGTCTCAGATGACCATTGTCACGTCAGGAGACGAGCGGATCGTGGAGCAAATCGTCAAGCAGCTCAACAAGCTGATCGACGTCATCAAGGTCGTGGATCTCAATGAAAGCGAATTCGTCTCGCGGGAAACGGCGTTGATCAAGGTTCATACGAAGGCCGAAGACCGCGCGGAGGCGTTGCGTATTGCGGATATCTTCCGCGCCAACGTGATCGATTCCACGCCGTCGACGTACACGATCGAGGTGACCGGCGATCCCAAAAAACTTGAGGCCATCATCAACTTGCTCCAGCCGCTCGGCATCAAGGAGCTGATTCGGACGGGGCGAGTGGCGATCGCGCGCGAGGCGATCAGGCCGGCCGCCAGCCAACCGAAGAAGCTCGCTCGAGAATAGCGCGCGCATCCTCTCTGTGCAGCTGTCTTTTCCACCCATGTGCCTTTTGAACATTCAGGAGTGACGTATGAAGATCTATTACGACAAGGACGCCGACTTACAGCTCATTCGCGGAAAGAAAGTGGCCGTGATCGGCTATGGCAGCCAGGGCCACGCCCATTCGCTCAATCTCAAAGAAAGCGGCGCCTCCGTCGTCGTGGGTTTGCGTGAGGGCAGCTCTTGGAAAAAGGCGGAGGCCAGCGGCTTGAAGGTCATGCCGGTTGCCGATGCCGTGAAGGCCTCGGACGTCATCATGATTTTGGCTCCGGATGAAGCGCAGGCGGCCATCTATCGGCAGGACATTGCACCGAATCTGAAGCCGGGTTCCTATCTGGCCTTCGGCCATGGCTTCAACATTCATTTCGGGCAAATCGTTCCGCCGGCTGACGTCAACGTGTTCATGGTGGCGCCCAAGGGCCCCGGCCACCTGGTCCGGTCCGAGTATACGAAGGGCAGCGGAGTGCCCTGTTTGCTGGCCGTGCATCAGGACCCCAGCGGGAACACGCGCCAAGTGGGCTTGGCGTATGCCAGCGCAGTCGGCGGCGGGCGGGCCGGTATCATCGAGACGAATTTCAGAGAAGAGACGGAAACGGACCTCTTTGGAGAGCAGGCGGTCTTGTGCGGCGGGCTGACATCCCTGATTCAAGCGGGATTCGAAACGCTCGTGGAGGCGGGATACGCGCCCGAAATGGCCTATTTCGAGTGTCTCCATGAAGTGAAATTGATTGTGGACCTGATCTATCAGGGCGGCATCGCCAATATGCGCTATTCGATCAGCACCACGGCCAAGTATGGCGATATCACCCGCGGGCCGCGCGTGGTGACGGAGCAGACCAAGCAGGAAATGAAGAAAATTCTCGGCGAGATTCAGAGCGGACAATTTGCCAAAGAATGGGTCCTGGAGAATCAGGCTAATCGGCCGGTGTACAACGCGCTGTTGAAAAAGGGTGAAGGCCATCCGATTGAGGAGGTCGGCGGCCGGCTTCGGTCCATGATGCCATGGCTGAAGAAAGATCAACTCGTCGACAAGAACAAAAACTAACTCCGCAAGCCGAGTTCTTCGTGGTAGCATGAGTGAGGGCCGGGAGGGGTATGGCTGATCGAGCCGTTGGGATACCGATTGTCAAAGAAGGCTTGCCGTTTGTCGGTGGTCTCGCAGGGGCGACGCTGCTGTTCGGGTTGGCGGGCTGGACTATTCCAACGGTCGTGGCGGGAGGCTTTCTGCTGTTTACCGCCTGGTTCTTCCGCAATCCCAGCCGGACTATTCCCCAGCAGCCAAATGCGGTGGTGTCGTCCGGGGATGGGAAAGTCATTGCGATCGAGGAAGAATTCGAGCCGCGGTATCTGAAAGAAAAAAGCATTCGGGTGACGGTCTTCCTGAATGTCTTTGATGTGCATGTCAATCGAATGCCTTGTGCCGGAACGGTCGAGGGCGTGAGTTATCAGCCCGGTCAGTTTCTCGTGGCGAGTAAGCCGGAAGCGACGCTTCATAACGAGCAAAATGCCGTGATGCTGAAGACCGAGTCCGGGGCGAAAGTGCTCTGTGTGCAGGTAGCTGGTTTGATTGCCCGCCGGATCGTCTGTTGGGTCGGGCAGGGTGACCGCGTGCAACGTGGTGAACGGTTCGGGCTGATACGATTCGGCTCGCGGATGGATACCTTCCTTCCTCTTGGGTCGAAGATTTGTGTCGCGTTGGGCGACCGCGTCAAAGGGGGCGAAACCATCGTGGGGGAACTCCGATGAAATCACCAACCATGCGACCTCCGTTTGCAAAGGGGAATCGAAAGCGACAGGCCATGTATCTGATCCCCAACCTGTGTACGACGGGTAATTTATTCTGCGGTGTGTTTGCGATTCTGTCCGTGTTCAACGGCCAACATCTGGCTGCCGCCATCGCCATTCTGGTCGGCATGATTTTCGATATGTTGGACGGGAAGCTGGCGCGATTGACGAACAGTACCGGTCAGTTCGGGATCGAGTACGATTCCCTGTCTGATGTCGTGTCCTTCGGCGTGGCGCCCGGCGTGTTGATCTATTCCTACGCGCTGAGTGGGCAGGGTATGTTCGGGGTCGCGGTGATGTTTGCCTATGTTGCCATGGGGGCCGTGCGGCTGGCTCGATTCAATGCCACCGTGAGCACCTCCGACAGCAAGTACTTCACCGGGTTGGCTATCCCGGCGGCGGCGGGCGTCATTGCATCCCTGGTCATTTTCGATTTGCACATCACCCAGATGGGTTCGGAAGTGAAGCCGCTCCTGATTCTGGTGATTACATTTGCCCTGGCGTTCCTGATGGTCAGTACGATCAAGTACCGCAGCTTCAAGGATATGAAGTTCCGGAGGGGTGATCATTTCACCTACTTGGTTTGGGGAATTCTAGCCTTGATGTTGATTGTCGCCTGGCCTCAGGCTATGCTATTCGTGACATTCACGGGCTATGCAGTGTCGGGCCCGATAGCGCGTCTCTGGACGATGGTCGCCAAGAGCGCAGGCAAGCCTGTCGCAAAAGCCGATGGGCCGGTCTTAGATACGAGAGAGTAGTAACGGCATTGACGAGGAGTAGTAGGAAGCGTCGACCGAACTGAGAGAGCTGGTGGACGGTGCGAACCAGCCGGTTGCCTTCTGAACTCGCCTCTGAGCCGGACTCGTGAAGCCCTGACAAGAAGGGTGGTAGTGAGTCCCGAATGATCCGCGTCACGGATTCAATGAGGGTGTCGGGTGAAGGATGCTTCATTCGGCGCTGAATCAGGGTGGTACCACGAAGCTCGCAAGGCCTTCGTCCCTGTCCCGGGGCGGAGGCTTTTTTTATTGGCACCGTGCTGAAACAGGTTTCCAACTTTGGTCTCGGCTTGAAAACATCTCCAACGTACCCCAGCGGGTACGCTTCCGGTGTTTTCGTCGCCTGCGGCCGCGTTGGAAAACTCGTTTGAGCACGGTGCAGGACAGAGGAGGGTACGCCATGAGCAGGATGATCAGAATATTCGACACGACGTTGCGGGACGGCGAGCAGTCGCCGGGGGCGAGCATGAACGTCGAAGAGAAACTTATGATCGCCAAGCAGCTGGCGCGCCTCGGCGTCGATATCATTGAGGCTGGTTTTGCCTATAGTTCACCGGGGGATTTCGAAGCGGTGCGTCGGATCGCCCTGGAGGTCGAAGGCCCGGTGGTGTGCAGCCTGGCGCGAGCCAGGCCGGAAGACATCACGCGCGCGTCGGAAGCGTTAAAGGGGGCGCCCCGGGTTCGGATTCATACGTTTCTCTCCACGTCGGATATCCATTTGAAGCATCAGTTCCGGATGACGAGGGAGGAGGCGAAGAAGCGGGCGGTGGAGATGGTGCAGCTCGCACGTACCTATGTCGATGACGTCGAGTTTTCTCCCATGGATGCCAGCCGGTCTGATCCAGCCTATCTCTGCGAAGTGATTGAGGCGGTGATCGCGGCGGGCGCCGGGACAATCAATATTCCCGACACCGTGGGGTATGCCGTTCCGCAGGAGTTCGGCGGTCTGATCAAGCGAATCAAGGACACGGTGCCGAACAGCGGCCAGGCGGTGATTTCCGTCCATTGCCATAACGATTTAGGGCTGGCGGTGGCAAATAGTCTGGCCGCGGTGGTGGCGGGGGCCGGTCAGGTCGAATGCACCATCAACGGTATCGGTGAGCGAGCCGGCAACACTTCGTTGGAAGAAATAGTCATGGGCCTCCGTACGCGGAGAGATTGGTACGGAGCCGACACGAAGGTCGTGACGGAAGAGATATCCAAGACCAGTCGCCTGGTGAGCAAGATTACCGGCATGGTTATTCAACCGAACAAGGCCATTGTCGGCGCGAATGCGTTCGCCCACACGTCGGGGATCCATCAGGACGGATTGCTGAAGGACAAGACTACCTATGAGATCATGCGACCGGAATCGGTCGGCTTGGAGCAGGTCAAGCTGGTGATGGGCAAGTTGTCCGGACGCCATGCGTTTCGGCAACGTCTGGAAGACCTGGGCTACAAGCTGACCGAAGACGAGGTCAATCACGCATTCGAACGCTTCAAGCGGCTGGCGGATCAGAAGAAAGAGATTTACGAGGAGGACCTCGAAGTCATTATCTCAGAAGAAGTGGCAAAGATGTCCGAACGTGTCGTGCTGAAGTCGTTTCAGGTCGAAAGTGGAACGAATAAGACTCCGAAGGCCACGGTCGAATTGGAGATCGATGGGAAACTGGTGTCTCACAGCGGCACGGGAGACGGGCCAGTGGATGCGGTCTACCGGACCATTGCTGCCATGACCCAGACGAAGAGCAAGCTGCTGATGTTCGGGGTCAACGCTATCACCGGCGGGACGGACGCGCAGGGCGAAGTATCGGTTCGGCTCGAAGAAGATGGCCGGACCGTTTCCGGTCACGGGGCCGATACGGACATTATCACGGCGGCCGCCCGGGCTTATCTGAATGCGCTCAACAAATTGGCATACTTCGCTGCGAAACAGGCGGAAGGGATTCAGAAGGTCAGCTTGATTTGAGGCCAATCTGCAAGGTAGATTCCTCCGTCCTGGTCAGTGCATTCGCGCTGGTCAGGACGGGGCGACGTCTTTCGTTGCTCCCATTATGACGATCGGTGCACGATGCTCAGTACGCATCTTCGACGATGCCCTGAATTTCTAGCCGGGGACCATACCAGGTTGCGGGAATTGCTCCACCCTGGGAAGGCGGCACTCCAATTGGGCTACAGCCTGGCCCATGGATTGCTCGATCCGGGGAAACAATCCCTGTGGCATCGATTGAAATCTTCCGAGGTGTACTATTTCATCGCCGGTCGCGGTGTGATGAAGGTGGAAGCGGAATCTGTGGCTGTCGAAGCGGGCTCGGTCATCTATGTGCCGCCGGGCGCCAAGCAGTCGCTGGAAAATACCGGGACGGATCCGATTGAATTTCTCTGCCTCGTCGATCCCGCCTGGAAGGCGGAGGATGAGGCGGTCGTTGAATAGCCGAGAGGAGAGAGTCACGTGAAAGCGAGAATCGCAGTCCTGGCCGGAGATGGAGTCGGCCGCGAAATCGTTCCCGAAGCGGTCAAGGTCTTAAAGACGGTGGCGGAGCGTTACGGCCATACGTTTGAATTTCAGGCTGCGGATGTCGGCGGCCACGCCATTGACAAGGTCGGGGTGCCGCTTCCGGCGGAAACGCTCGCGCTTGCAAAGCAAAGTGACGCCGTGTTGCTCGGTGCTGTCGGCGGGCCGAAATGGGAGGGCCTGGATTACAGCATTCGCCCTGAGCGGGCGTTGCTCGGCCTGCGTGAACAGCTGGGGCTCTATGCGAATTTGCGCCCGGCGAAACTCTATCCCATGCTCGCCGATGCCTCTACGCTGCGGCGGGAGGTGATCGAGGGGATCGATATGCTCGTGATCCGCGAGCTGACCGGCGGCATTTATTTCGGCAAACCGAAGGGCGTGGAAAAACTGCCGGGCGGCGGGGAGCGCGGTTTTAATACAGAGGTCTATACGACCGAGGAGATTCGCCGCATCGCTGTGGTGGCGTTTGAAGCCGCACGGAAACGTCGCAAGAAGGTGATGTCCGTCGATAAGGCCAATGTGCTGGAGTCGTCCGAATTGTGGCGGCGGGTGGTGACAGACGTTCAGAAAGACTACGCCGATGTGGCCTTGAGCCATATCTATGTCGACAATTGTGCGATGCAGTTGGTCCGCAATCCGCGTCAATTCGATGTGTTGCTGTGTAACAACATCTTCGGGGATATCTTGAGCGATGAGGCGGCGATGCTCACTGGATCGATCGGCATGTTGCCTTCCGCCAGCATTGGGGCCAAGGTTGGCCTCTTTGAGCCGATCCACGGCAGTGCGCCTGATATTGCCGGAAAGAATATCGCCAATCCGATCGCCACTATTGCCTCCGGCGCCATGATGTTGTCCTATGCGTTTCAGTTGGATAAGGAAGCGGCGGCAATCGAACAAGCGATCGTCAAGACGCTCGAACTCGGTTTCCGTACAAAGGATATCCACGCCGAGGGTATGAAGCTGGTCGGTACCACTGAGATGGGCGATGCCATTGTGAAGAATCTTCCCTCATAGGCCATGACAACCCGCACAACACAATCCGGAACTATTGAGACCCTGGCAGGGAACGGCGAGCCCGGTTATGCGGGAGACGGCGGACCTGCTGAAGCGGCATCATTGAATGAGCCCAAAGGGCTCTGTGTGGACCGCGAAGGGAATCTGTACATCGCAGATTCTGAAAATCATGTCGTGCGCCGGGTCGATCGGTCGACAGGGATTATCACAACCGTGGCCGGAGTGGGCCCTGCCGGGTCAACTCCGCAGGTGCCGCCGCAGGAACCCGTCGGGGCGCAGGCGGAAGAAGATGACGATCCCTTTGCCGACGCCTCGACCGATAGCACGAAAGCCTATACGCAAGTGACCGACCTGAGTGGCACAGTCCGGTATGTGACCGGCGGGCGCCTGACGATTGAGCAGGACTCGGGAGATGGCGGCCCGGCTCGTCGCGCGCGACTGAATTTTCCGAGCGCCGTGGCCGTGGATTCTCGTGGCAATTTGTACATTGCCGACACGATGAACCATCGGGTCAGGAAGGTTGAGGCGGCAACGGGCATAATGACTCACGTGGCCGGCACAGGTCAGGCACGTTATTCCGGCGATGGCGGGCCGGCGGCGCAGGCCGCGATCAATGAACCGACCGGATTGGCTGTCAGTGACGACGCCTTGTATATCGCAGACCAAAGCAACAATCGAGTCCGTCGAGTGGATCTAGTGACCGGGATCATCACCACGGCAGCCGGTGATGGGTCGGCTGCCTATAGTGGCGATCAGGTTCCGGCCACTGAGGCCAGTCTGGCGGGACCCAGCGGTGTAGCGTTAGGTGCGGATGGGGTCTTGTACGTGGCTGACACCTTCAATAGTCGGATTCGATCGGTCGATCCGGCGACGAGGCAGATTGCGACCGTGGCGGGAGACGGCGGGACGTATCGGTATCAGGCACCTGAAGAGCCCTGTTCGCCCAGCCTCTCACGGCCGGCCGGCATCGCTGTCGATCAGGACGGAAACGTCTACATGACGGATTCGGACAGTCATTTGATTCGGATGTGGAGTAAGCGCACGAACGCCATCACGCGTGTGTCCGGGAACGGTGTCGCGCAATTCGGTGGCGATGGCGGCAGCGCCTTGGCGGGCAGTCTCAGTTATCCATTCGGCGTAGCGGTCGATGCGGCCGGAACCGTGTATGTTGCGGATACGTTCAATCACCGCATCAGGGTTCTGACGACGACTGCGTAAGGACAGCATCATGTTGAAGAAGAAGCAGGCCTACACGGTGGCGGTACTCGGAGCGACCGGGGCCGTGGGGAAAGAAAGTCTGGAGATTCTGGAGGAACGCAGTTTTCCGATCGAGACGTTGCGGCTCTTTTCGTCGAAGCGCTCGGCCGGTGAACTGTTGTCGTGCCAAGGCAAAGAGTACAAAGTGGAGGAACTGACGGAGGCGTCGTCCTTCGCCGGGGTCGATATTGCCTTTATCTCGGCCACCGACGCCATCAGCCGGGACTATGGGGCACGATTGGGTGCAGCGGGGGTGGTTGTCATCGACGACAGCGCGGTCTTTCGAATGGATCCGAACGTGCCGCTGGTGGTCCCAGAAGTGAATGCTGCCGCCCTGCGCTCCATGACGCGCGGCATCGTCGCCATTCCAAATTGTACGACGACTCCTCTAGTCATGGCCCTCAAGCCGCTGCGTGATGCTGTCGGGATCAAGCGGGTGGTGGTCACGACGTTTCAGTCGGTATCCGGCACCGGGTCTGCTGCGATGGATGAGTTGGTGGACCAGACCAAGGCCCTGATCTCCTTTCAGGACGTGAAGGTGCAGGTCTATCCCTATCAGATTGCCTTTAATCTCCTCCCGCAGGTCGGGTCGTTCGGAGACGGAGGCGACTGTTCGGAAGAGGTCAAGATCGTCCAGGAGACGCGGAAAATTCTGGACATGCCCTCGCTCCGCGTGACGGCGACTACGGTACGGGTGCCGGTGTTGCGCTGCCATTCCGAGGCGATCAACGTGGAATTGGAGCGTCCGCTGAAAGCGAACGATGCCAGGGCGGTGCTGGCGGACATGCCGGGCGTGATCGTCTATGACGATCCTGTCAAAAAACTCTATCCGATGCCTTTCGATGTGTCCGGCAAGGACGAGGTCTATATCGGACGGGTGCGGGTCGACGAGTCGATCACCAATGGCTTGAATCTGTGGGTTGTGAGTGACAATCTCCGGAAGGGCGCCGCGCTGAATGCCGTTCAGATTGCCGAATGTTTGATACAATGAACCATGGCTGCCTGGAGCGGGATCGGTCGTCTCTTGATCATCACCGGGCTGTCTGTGGCGGCCATTGGGGTTCTGCTGGCACTGGCCGAAAAGTGGCCCGGTGTTGGGGCGGCGTTCGGCTGGATTGGTAAATTACCCGGCGACCTCTCGATTACGCGGGAACGATTCAGTCTGTATGTGCCGATTGCGACCAGTCTCGTGTTCAGCATTCTGCTGAGCCTGGTTTTTTATATCCTTTCATGGCTCTTTCGCCGCTGACTCGACATCTCTTCCTCGGTGTGGCCGCGGCGGTGAGCCTGGCGCTCCTCTCCCTCATCTGCATCCCCGTCGCCATGGCCGAATCCATTCGTGTGTTGTTGGCACAGGAGGCCCAGTTCCTAGACGTTCGTGCGGAGGGCGCACTCACCCTCGTGACCGAGACCGGCGAAACAAAGACGCTGCATGCTCCGATCCATCTCACGGCTCGAGCGGACGGCCTCCATGTCGACGGTCGACGTATCCTGGGAGGACATGTTCTCATCCGCTCGCTCCGGAACAATCTGACCTTGGTGGTAGGCAAAGAAGGGGGAGCCTCGGCGGGGACTCCGCTTCCCATCAGCGGCAACGTGCGGGTGTCGCGCAAGGGGCATGCGCTCGCTGTCGTCAACCAGGTCGATCTGGAGGAGTATGTGAAGGGGGTGGTGCCATCTGAGGTTAGCTCAGCCTGGCATCCGGAAATGTTGAAGGTCCAGGCGGTGGCGGCTCGGACGTATGCGCTGTATAACAAGATGCTGAGCGCCGCGCGAGACTATGACGTTGTGGCGACCATTCAAGATCAAGTGTATCGGGGACGCACCGGAGTGGATCGTCGAGTTGAGGACGCGGTTGAATCTACTCGGGGCATTGTCGTCACGCACCAGCAGGCCCCGATCTACGCCGCCTTTTCCTCCACCGCCGCCGGCCCGACGGAAGATGCCGTGAATGTCTGGGCGAATAAAGATCTCCCGTACCTCAAGGGCGTCGAATGCCCCTTTGATCTTGAATCGCCCTACTATCAGTGGAAAGCCAGTGTGAAGATCGAGCAGCTGGAGCACAATCTCCGCCACCAGGGATTTTCTGTGGGGACGATTGCCACGATCACCCCGATTGCCTATAGTCGGGCCGGGCGTGTGGCCCGCTTACGGATTCTGCACTCAGGCGGCGAGACGATCCTGCGCGGCGAAGATCTTCGCAAGGCCGCGGGATACACGGTGATCCCGAGTACCCAATTCGAAGTGGAGTCGATTGGCGCCGACGTAGTCTTTGCCGGATATGGGGCAGGCCATGCGGTGGGGCTCTGCCAATGGGGCGCAAAAGAATTGGCGGAGCTTGGGTATTCCTACAACAGCATTCTGCAGTACTACTATCCTGGAACCGAATTGCACAACGCGGCCCTGTCGCAGTTGATGATGCCGGTCATTCCCACCCCCTGATGCTACTCAGCGAGTTTGATTTTCCATTTGACCCCGCCCTCGTGGCCGACCACCCGGTCCTCCCGCGCGATCAGGCACGCTTATTGGTCATGGAGCGTACTAGTGGCGCACGGTTGCACCGCCGGGTCGCGGATCTTCCGTCACTGCTGCGACCTGGCGATCTGGTCGTGGTGAACAACACCAAGGTGATGCCGGCGCGAGTGCCGGCTCAGGTTCGTTCCACGGGGAAATGGCTCGACCTGTTGTTTGTGCAAGATCTCGGACAGGGTGAGTGGGAAGTGCTGATCAAGGGACGATTCAAGCCCGGGGCCATGGTTGATTTTTCTGGCGGCGGGAGAGGTGAAATCGGTGAGCGCAGTCAGGCCAGGACGACATTAAAAGTGACCGGCGTGACGAGCGTCTACGATCTCATGCACGCGGCCGGCACGATGCCGCTCCCGCCCTATATCAAACGGGAGCCCTCGACGGACGATCAGCAATGGTATCAGACCATGTTTGCCCGAGAGGAAGGGGCCATTGCGGCGCCGACTGCAGGGCTACACTTTACGCGCGAATTGGTCGAGGCTCTGACCGCCAAGGGGATTGAGCTGGCGCAGGTGACGTTGCACGTCGGTCCCGGCACGTTTCGTAGTGTGAAGAGCGATTCCATTGAAGACCACCGGATGCTGGCGGAGCAGGTGGATGTGTCAGAGGCCGCCGTGGAGCAGATTCGCAGGGTACGGGCGCGAGGGAAGCGCGTGGTGGCAGTCGGGACGACGGTTGTGCGTGCGCTGGAAACCGCAGCCCGCGGCGGGCAGGGCATTCAGCCGTTTCAGGGGCCCGCCGAGTTGTTCATCACCCCGGGCTTTGATTTTCAGGTCATTGATGGGCTGGTGACGAACTTCCACCTGCCGCGCACGACGCTGCTCATGCTGGTCTCTGCCTTGGTCGGAGTGGAATCGCTTCGGGCCGCGTATGCAGAGGCGGTGGCGCAGCGGTACCGGTTCTATAGCTATGGGGATGCGATGCTGATCGGGACGGGTGTAGCCGTCGCTACATGAGCTCTTTGTGAATCTTGACGGGAACTTTAGTCTTCATCGATTCCGAATAGGCCATCAATGCCCGTTGCTGTTTTTGGAACAGTAGGTTCTGGAAAATCCGTTCCTTCGCGATGGCCGCCTTGGCCGGATCAGATTCACCTTCACGTGAGACGAGGGTCTGGGCCTCCGCATATTCGGCGGGCGTAAGCGAGACTGCGTCCATGATGACCAGTCGGGCTTTGTTGGTGAGAATGTCCTTGGCTTCCATGGCTTCGAACGACGCGGGCGTCAAACGGTTCGCTGCCAGCAAGCGGCGATACGCCTCCGGATCGAAGTTGCCGTTTTTCTGAAACTCCGTTCGCTGCATGATGGCCTTCCGCAAATCCTCGTCGGAGACCGTGAGTCCCATTTCTTTCGCCACGTGCAGCCACATGCGATTGTCGATGAGTTGCTCCAACACAAACTGCTTGAGGAACTCATCCTTGATTTCGTTCTGGCCCTTGTCCTTGTAGAAGCGATACGTATTTTCATAGGCGCGGCGATATTCATCCAACGGGACGATCTGGTCCCCGACGGACGCCACGACGTTGCCGGTTTGCTGGCCGAATCCCCACCAGCCCATTGTGATGACGAACGCCAGGGCCAGTGTGCCCATGATGGATTTAAGGAACCACGGATACTCGTGAGCAGCTTCGCGTAACAGTTTGATCATCGAATGCGCCTCTTCTCGGCAAGGTTTCGCGAATTCTACTCAGGCGGCGACAACAAAGGCAAGAGGAAGAAGCGCGTGAATAGCGGGCGCGACAAGAATGCGACTTTGTTTGTGCAGGTCCGAGAGATTTGCTATAGTGTCGAAGAATTGGGGAGATTTCCGGTGGCGGAGGAGGCAATCGGGCACAGCCCGGTCGAACTGGGTGTCTATCCCAAAGCCCAGGTGCTGAATCGCTTCATCGCAAAAACGATCGATCTCCTGATCGTGGCGGCGGCGAGTAAGTTGCTCCCTCCTGTTGGTGTCCTGGCCGGACTTGCCTACATTCTGCTGGCCGACGGATTTGGCGGCGGTCGCAGTGTCGGGAAGCGGTTGATCGGGCTCCAAACCATCGTCCCCCGCACGCGGGACCCGGCGGGATTCCGGGAGTCGATTATCCGCAATCTGCCCTGCGGTCTTGCTCAGCTGGCGTTTGAAATTCCGTATGTGGGCTGGATCGGATGGGGCGCGGTGCTCTCGCTGGAAGGGCTGTTGGTCATCGGGAACGAACAGGGCCGTCGACTGGGCGATGAAATTGCCAAGACTCAAGTGCTGGAGAGCGGACAGCTGGATGTGTCGGATTGAATGTCCCGACGCTGCTGAGCATAGGAATCGTGTGAAGGGAGAGTCCTAGTGGGCTTCATGAGTGATATGTTCGGGTGGTTCTCCAACGATCTGGCGATCGATTTGGGGACGGCGACAACTCTCGTGTACGTCCAGGGGAAGGGGATCGTCTTGAACGAACCTTCCGTGGTCGCCGTGGAAAAAAAGACGGAACGTGTGATGGCGGTCGGCGCCGACGCGAAACGAATGCTGGGACGCACGCCCGGCAACATCCTCGCGGTGCGGCCCATGAAGGAAGGGGTCATCGCCGATTTCGAAAAAGCCGAGGCGATGCTGAGCCACTTCATCCAGAAAGCCCACAATCGCACCGCGTTCGTGCGGCCGCGCATCATCATCGGCGTGCCGTCCAGGATTACGCAGGTCGAGCAGCGGGCCGTCCGTGATTCCGCCGAACTTGCCGGTGCGCGCGAAGTGTATTTGATCGAAGAGCCGGTGGCGGCGGCTATCGGCGCGGGCTTGCCGATTACGGAACCGTCGGGGAACATGGTCGTGGACATCGGCGGCGGCACGACCGACATCGCGGTCATCTCGCTGGGCGGTATCGTCTATAGCGAATCGGTCAAGGTGGCCGGTGACCGGATGGACGACGCCATCATGAACTACATCAAGAAGAAGTATAATTTGCTCATCGGAGAGCACATGGCCGAACGCATCAAGTTCGAGATTGGGTCGGCCTATCCCTTCGAAGAGCGGAAGACCATGATGATCAAGGGACGCGATTTGATCTCCGGCATTCCCAGGACTCTGGTCGTGGATGATGCCGAAGTCAGAGAGGCGTTGCAGGAACCCATTGGAACCATCGTCAATGCCATCAAGGTGGCGCTTGAAAACACGCCGCCTGAATTGGCCGGAGACATCATCGATCGCGGTATCGTACTGACTGGCGGCGGATCCTTGTTGAAGGGAATGGACACTCGGTTTCGTGAGGAAACCAATCTTCCGATCATTACGGTCGACGACCCGCTGACCTCAGTGGTCTTGGGCGTCGGGAAGATTCTTGATGAGTTGGACCTCCTTCGCAAGGTATCGGTTATGTCGCAGTGCAGTACCTCTCGATGACCTCCATCCCGAGTGTGGATGGCTATATCGCGCTCAACATACGGCACCCGGCGTCTCGCCATAGTGCTGTTCGCCTGCTTGCTCGTCGCCCTCTTTCTTCTTCCTAGTCAAAGCCAGAGGTTGCTGCAGTACGTCGGTGGACCGCTCGGGCAGGTCCTCAGCCTTCCGCTCGCCGCCTTTTCCTCCATTGATCACGGTATTGCCGAAACTTGGAACGGATATGTCGCGCTGCAGACGGTGCATGAGGAGAACCGTCAGCTCCGCCGCGACATTGAGTTGCTCAAGGGCCAGAATAATCAGTTGCGTGAATCGGTGACGGCCGCGCAACGGTATGAGTCATTGTTGAACTTTAAGCAGCAGTCGCCGTCGCAGACCCTGGCGGCCCAAGTCATTGGGCGGGATGCCACGAATTGGTATCGCGGCATGATCCTCAATAAAGGCGAGAGTGACGGGGTGAGAACTGAGATGGGCGTGGTGACGCCGGCCGGAGTGGTCGGACGGGTGGTGAAAACAAATTCGACCTCGTCGGTGGTTCTCCTGGTGACGGATCCGAACAATGCGATCGCAGGTGTCGTGCAACGGACTCGAGACGAAGGGATCGTCGAAGGCACCAGCCACGGCCGCGCGCGACTCAAATACATCCCGCTCTTATCGAGGGTTCAGGCCGGTGATCGGGTGGTGACCTCAGGGCTGACCGGCGCCTTCCCGCGAGGCTTGGCGATCGGGGGGCTGACTCAGGTGGAGAAATCTGAGGGGGATCTCTTTCAGTCGGCGGAAATCGAGCCGGAGGTGGACCTTTCCAAGCTGGACGAAGTCCTGATCATTACGGCGCCCTATGACGATGCCGAAGCCGCGCAGAAACTGCTGCAGGAGATTCACGGAGACCGTAAGAAGCCATGAAGTTCCTATTGTATCTCCTCCTGGCCCTGGTCGTGGTGCCGTTCCAGACGACCCTGTTGCACTACCTCAGTGTATTCGGCGTGCGTCCGGACCTCGGGCTGGTGGCCGCCTGTCTCGTGGGGTTTCTCGGCGGCGAACTCGATGGGTTGATTCTCGGCCTCATTCTGGGGTGCTTTCAGGATATGCTCTCTGCGGGGGATCTGTGGATCAACGTGGTGACGAAAGGCGGGAGCGGGTTTCTTGCCGGTCTGGCCGGACGGCATATGGCCCATATCACCCCGGCGGTTATGACGGCGGGTCTGGCGATCATTTCCTGCCTTTCGAGCGCCGTATTTCTGTATTCAATGAATCCGGCCGGCCTGGATGAGATCTGGTCGGGTGTTCGGTCGACCGTGCTGGTGCAGGCGGGTCTCGACGCCGCTCTCGGAGCGGCGCTCTATCTGTTGTTCCGCCAACGGTGGTCGGATGATCGCATGGTAACCGAGGGGGCCCTGTAAGCGGAGGTCGATCTCTGCTCGGAGGTCGACGAAGGTCAGGCAAGTATGGCGACGGTAGGGTTTAACGATTCCGATCTCCTCGATCTTCAGCGGCGGCTGGTCATTTTGCGTGTGGGCCTGCTGCTGGTGGTGGCGTTGCTTGCCTTACGCCTGTGGCATCTGCAAATCCGGGAAGGCCCGTATTATCGAGACCTCTCAGAAAATAACCGGACACGTTCAGTGGTCCTCGAGCCGGCGCGCGGACTCATTTTCGACCGGAACGGCATTCTGCTCGCGAACAATGTGCCGAGTTTTGCCTTGTACGTCACATTGGAGGACGTGAAGGATCGTCAGGGATTGGTCGCGCAATTGGCCTCGCTCCTCAGCCTCGACCCCGAGGTGATCCAAAAGAAGCTTTCCACCGGAAAGGGTGGCAAATTGCAGCCTCGCAAGGTCAAGGACCGGCTGACGTTGCGTGAAGCCACGCTGATTGAGTCCCACCGGTTGGATTTGCCCGGAGTGATGATTCAGGTGGAGTCACAACGGAACTATCCGGCGGGAGATGTGGCCGCGCACCTATTGGGCTATGTCGGAGAAGTCTCGGCCGATCAACTCGAGAAGCCGGATTTTGCAGACCTCCATCAAGGCAGCATTGTCGGGCAGTATGGCGTCGAAAAATGGTTCGACCGGCAGATACGCGGCCGCGCGGGACAGAAAAGTGTCGAGGTGGATGCGCTCGGCCATGAAAAACGCGCCATCGTGTCGGACAAGCCTGTGGCGGGAGATGATCTCTACCTCACCATTGATGCCCGGTTGCAGAAGACGGCCGAGGACCTGCTGGGTGATGAGTCTGGCGCCATTGTGGCCTTAGACCCGACGAATGGCGATGTGCTGGCCATGGCAAGCCGACCGGGTTTCGACCCGAATGTCCTGTCGAAAGAATTGACGAACAAGCAGTGGGTCGAAATCGTTCAGAACGAGCGGCGGCCCCTGAACAATCGCGCCACGCAAGGCCAATATCCTCCCGGCTCCACATTCAAGGTCGTGATGGCGGCGGCAGCCCTCGAATCCAACACTGTGACGCCTTCGACGGTGGTGCGGTGCAATGGCGGGTATCAATTCGGCAACCGATTGTTTCACGATTGGAAACAAGGCGGGCATGGATCGGTCGATATGAATGAGGCCTTGATCCACTCCTGTGACGTCTATTTTTATACCGTCGGACAGCGGATGGGGATCGACACGATCGCCGAGTACGCGAAGCAGTTCGGCCTCGGGCAGGAGACGGGTGTCGAGTTGCCGTCTGAGCGTGTCGGAATTGTGCCCTCGACGGCCTGGAAGCAGAAGGCGCGAAATCAGCCCTGGTATCCGGGGGAAACGATTTCTGCCGCAATCGGTCAAGGGTATGTCACCGTGACGCCCTTGCAGATGGCCAGTGTGATCGGAACGGTGGCCAACGACGGAGTGTCCATCAAGCCGCGCCTCGTTCAAGCGGTGATGAATCGTGCGACGGGAGACCGGGCTGAGTTCCCGCCCACGGTCCGGGGTAAAGTGGCGGTCAAACCGGCCACGCTCGCGCTGATCAAGTCGGCGTTGGCCGACGTGGTGACGAAAGGAACGGCGACCCGGGCGAAGTCTTCTTTGGTCACGATCGGGGGAAAAACCGGTACGGCTCAAACGGCGGCGCTCCGCACCGGGCCGGAGAAGGACATCCCGAAAAAATTCCGGGACCATGCCTGGTTCGTTGCCTTTGCCCCGGTTGAAGCCCCGCGTATCGCTGTGGCCGTGCTGGCGGAGCATATGGGGCATGGCGGATCCGCTGCCGCACCCTTGGCGAAGGATGTCATTGAAGCCTACGTGAAAGCCTATCCCCAGGTGCTTCATGGGGTTCCGGCAAGCGGACGGACTAAATCGCCTGCTGTACCAGCCGATACGCGGCCGAAGACGTGATGATAGATCGGGTGATCGACAGTCGAGGACTCGATAGTTTCGATCTTCGCTTCATGGGGTTGATCGCGGTCATCCTGTCGGTCGGGGTGCTGTCGATCTACAGCGTGACCCATTCGCAGGACACGGCCTTCCCTTTTTACCTGAAACAGCTGGTCTGGATTCTCCTGGGCACCGTTGCCTTTCTTGTGATGTATCTGTCCGACTATCACAAGATTGCGCGCCTCGCCTATCCGACCTACGCCGTCATCCTGATCATGCTGGCCATCGTGCTGTTTATGGGGAAATCTAGCCGCGGGGCCCAGCGATGGATTCCCATCGGGCCATTCGCGTTTCAACCGTCTGAGTTTGCCAAATTGGTTCTGGTCTTGGTCCTGGCCAACTATTACTCGCGGGCGTCCCGCGTGGGGTGGTTGCACCGGGTGGTTCTGCCGGGGCTGATTGTGCTGCCTGGGTTGTTGTTGATCCTTAAGCAGCCGGATTTGGGCAGCGGGTTGAGCTTCCTGGCCGTCTATGCGGCCATGTTATTGATGGTCGGCGTCCGGTCGAAGGCCTTGGGCATCATTTTGCTGCTCTCGGTCATGCTCTTCCCGTTCGTCTGGGAAATGGTCTGGGCCTCGCTGCACGACTATCAGCGGGAACGCGTCATGGCGTTCGTTGATCCGGATTACGATCCGGGAGGCAAAGGCTATCACGCGTTGCAGTCAAGGATTGCCATCGGTTCCGGGGAATTGTCCGGCAAAGGCCTCTACGGCGGAACGCAAAGCCAGCTGAAGTTTCTGCCCGAGGGACACACGGACTTCGTGTTTGCCGTATATGCGGAGGAGTGGGGCTTTGTCGGAGTGCTGGTCTTGTTGGCATTGTTTATCGCGCTGATATGGATCTCACTGGAAATTGCCGCGCGTGCAAAAGATACATTGGGTGCCTTACTCGCGGCAGGCATTGTGGCGATGTTGTGTTTTTGCGTGGTGGTCAATATCGGAATGACGGCGGGAATGTTTCCGATCGTGGGGATTCCGCTGCCGCTGGTCAGCTACGGGGGAAGCGCGACCATCATGACCATGGCGTCATTAGGCTTATTGTTAAACGTCAAGCGACGTCGGTTGACCCTGTTCTATTAGGCGATGCCTGGACAGGGGCCAACTTGATATGAAATAACCATGTGAACCAGATTGGCGCCGGACTGACGGCGAGACGAGAAAGAACCCGGACTGTGCGTCCGCGTTCGTCTGCCGATCCGCCCGATCTGAGTGTAAAGGAGTCTGTATGGGTGTGGAGATAGCCATTAGTATCGCGCGGGAAGAAACCCGCGTCGCCGTGCTTGATAACGGCGTCGTCACTGATTTGTATGGTGACCGTGCCAAGGACCAGGATTACGTCGGCAACATTTACAAAGGGCGCGTGGCGAAAGTGTTGCCGGGCATGCAGGCCGCCTTCATCGATATCGGGCTGGAGAAGGCCGCCTTTATGCATGTGTCCGACTTGTCCGAGGATGTCGAGCCCGGGGATACCCTCGTCGAGGGCGATGACGACGACAATAAGGATTCGGAGGTTCCCAAACCTAAGCGGCAAAGCTCAAAACCGATCGAAGAATTGCTGTCCGAAGGCCAGGAATTGATGGTGCAGATTTCTAAAGGCCCGATCGGGACGAAGGGCTCGCGCGTCACCACCTACGTATCGCTGCCCGGACGGTATCTGGTGTTTATGCCGACAGTCGAACATATCGGCGTGTCCCGCCGGATTCCTCGGGATGAAGAGCGGGCGCGATTGAAAGAAATTATGAAGCGGGCGCGGCGGCCCGGGTTCGGCTATATCGTGCGCACGGTGAGCGAAGGGGTGAAAGAAGAAGAATTGCGCTCGGACGTCGAGTTCCTGCACGTCCTGTGGCAGGACGTGTTGACCAAGCGCGATCAGCAGCCGGCCCCGAGCCTCCTGCATAGCGATTTGAGCTTGAGTTTTCGTGTGGTGCGGGATCTCTTCGGTCGTCGAGTCGACCGGTTGTTGATCGATTCTCGGGAGGAGTACAACGCGATCAAGGGATTTGTCCAACGCTTTTCTCCGGAACAAACCGCGCGCATTCATTTTTACGACAAAGAGGAAAGCCTGTTCGATTACCTGGGCGTGGAGCAGGAAATCGCCCGTGCGATGAGCCGTAAAGTATGGCTGAAGTCAGGCGGGTATCTGGTGATTGACCACACCGAAGCCATGACGGTCATCGATGTGAATACCGGCCGGTTTGTCGGTAAACGCGATCAGGAAGAAACCATTCTGCGTAACAACCTGGAAGCGGCGAGAGAGATCGCCTATCAGGTGAAGTTGCGTGGAATCGGCGGGATCATCATCGTGGATTTCATCGACATGGAACGCGAGAAGAATCGCGACAAGGTCTACCATGCATTGGTGGATGCCATGTCTTCGGACAAGGCCCGTACCAGGATTTCAAGGGTCTCCGATCTCGGGCTGATCGAAATTTCTCGTGAACGGGTGCGGGAAGATCTGCTCCGCTCGCTCTCGGAACCCTGCCACTATTGCGATGGGCGCGGATATACCAAGTCGCCCATGTCGGTGGCCTATGAGATTTTCCGGGAAGTGAGACGGTTGGGGCATGAAATCGAACAACAGCGCGTCATCGTCGGCGCGCATCCCGCCGTCGCCCTGCTGCTTCAAGAGCAGGAACAGCCCGGCGTCGAAGAGCTTGAGCGTCGGTATAGCGCCAAGATTCTGGTGACTCCTGATGATCGGTTACATCTGGAGCAGTTCGATTTGGTCGTGATGTAGCAGGCTCCTGGCCGGCGTGGCCGATTGCACGCGGAAGTCCCTCCGCTGATGCCCGTTTTCCCCAGCACAACGGTCACTGGGTCGTTCCGACCATGTGTGATGAGCTCGGACGATAGTGAGTAATCGATCTCTTCGCCCCTGGCTGATGCTCCGCGCCATTTCCGGCGTGGGCGATGCCATCCTGCTCAAGTTGGTGCAGGCGTTCGGGTCCCCGGACGCGGTGCTGTCAGCGCCGCAGATGGCATTGGAAGAAGTCGGCTGTCGGGTACCGTTGGTCGAAGCGATTCAATGCGGGCCCGATTCCGCTGCAGTCGAGCGGCTTGACCGAGAACTGGCTGAGTTGCGTGACCGGCAGATCACGGTACTGACCTATCTCGATCCCGAGTATCCTGCACCGCTCAAGACGATCCCGGACCCGCCCCCGCTGCTGTATCTTCAGGGGACGCTGCTCGAGAGTGATCGACAGGCCGTGGCGATTGTCGGGACCAGAAAGGTCAGCGCGGCAGGACGGGTACTGGCCGAGGAATTGGCCTGTGAGTTGGCGCGCATGGGATTTACGATTGTCAGCGGACTCGCCCGTGGCGTCGATGCTGCCGCTCATCGCGGCGCCCTGGCTGGCCAGGGCCGAACGCTTGCCGTAATGGGATGCGGGTTGGATCGCACCTATCCGGCGGATCATCGGCAGCTACGTATGGCTATCGAACGGCAGGGTGCCGTCCTTTCTGAACTTCCGTTAGGCTCTGCGCCCCACAGCTATCACTTTCCCAGGCGGAACCGCATTATCAGCGGCCTCTCATTGGGCGTCGTCGTGACGGAGGCTACCGTCGAGAGCGGCTCGCTCATCACCGCAAGATTGGCGGGGGAACAGGGACGCGAGGTGTTTGCGGTGCCGGGTTTTGTGAAGGCGGAGAACAGTCGAGGGCCGAATAGCCTGCTCAAGGATGGTGCGAGACTGGTTGAGTCGGCGCAGGATATTCTCGATGAATTGTTGCCGCAGCTCGATGCCATATTCCGAGAGCGTCTCGGTGCTCGGGCTGGAGTCGATCGACAGCCTGTTGCACGATTAGGCGCGGACGAAGCGCTCGTGTATGATGCACTGTCCGTCTTGCCGCAGTCCGTGGATGAAGTCATTCGGCGCAGCGGCCTTCCTGCGGCTCAGGTGGCCGCGCTGCTGCTCTCGCTGGAGTTGAAAAATTGCATTCGTCAGTTGCCCGGCAATGAGTATGTGCGCCTCTCGACGGGAATGCATTGAGAGAATAGAGCTGACAGGGTCTCGATATTTGTTATAGTGGGTGTGGTAGTCTGGACCTAGCTACTTAGAAACGTGGAGCCACATGGCCAAATCGCTGATCATCGTTGAGTCACCGACTAAAGCGCGAACCATCACCAAGTATCTCGGCCGCGGCTATTCCGTGATGGCTTCCGTCGGGCACGTCAAAGATTTGCCGACCAGTAAGCTGGGCGTGGATCTCGACAACGATTTTGAGCCGCAGTACGTCACGATCAAGGGCAAGTCCAAAGTCCTTGCCGACATTAAAAAGAAAGCTCAGGAAGTTGATACCGTCTTTCTCGCACCGGACCCTGATCGTGAGGGGGAGGCGATTGCCTGGCATATCGCACAGGAACTGCATGGGAAGGGCAAGAAAAAGGATGGCAAGGTCTACCGTGTGCTCTTCAATGAGATCACGGAATCCGCCATCAAACGTGCGCTGAAGTCGCCGGGCGAAATTGACATGAAACTGGTGCAGGCTCAGCAGGCGCGCCGGGTATTGGACCGCATCGTGGGGTACCAGGGCAGTCAGTTGTTGTGGAAAAAAGTGCGACGCGGTCTCAGCATGGGACGCGTTCAGTCGGTTGCGGTGCGGCTGATTTGCGACCGGGAGCAGGAGCGGGAAGCCTTTCGGGCGGAAGAATACTGGTCCATCGTGGCCCTGCTAAGGGGCGCGAATCCACCGGCCTTCGAAGCAAAGTTACATTCCGTCAACGGGCAGGATGCCGACATTGGAACCAGCGAACAGGCCCAGCACGTTCTCAATGCCGTGCAGGGGAAAGCGTTTGTCGTCCAATCAATAGAGCGCAAAGAAAAGAAACGGAACCCCGTCGCTCCCTTCATTACCAGCCGCCTTCAGCAGGAAGCAGCCAGGAAGCTGCACTTCACGCCGAAAAAGACCATGACCCTGGCGCAACAGCTGTACGAAGGGGTGGAAATCGGGACGGAAGGTCCGACCGGTCTCATTACGTATATGCGTACGGACTCTCCGAGAATCTCGCAAGAAGCGACCGAAGATGCGAGGGGAGTGATCCGCGAGCGGTTTGGGGTGGAATACTTGCCGGCCACGCCCAATGTGTACAAGACACAAAAGGCGGCACAAGAAGCGCATGAAGCCATTCGGCCGACAGTGGCGGCTCGTGATCCGGAAGCCGTCAGGCAATACCTGGAACAGGATCAGTACAACCTCTACAAGCTCATCTGGAATCGCTTCATCGCGTCGCAGATGGTTCCCGCGATCTTGGATGTGACACGTGTTGATTCGAGTCCGGTGGGGACGGCGGATCGATATGTCTTTCGCACGACCGGCACGGTCGTCAAGTTTCCCGGGCATACGGCTGTGTATCTGGAAGGGACGGATAAAGAGCTCCCATCGCAGAAACCGAAAAATGAGCAGGAGTCTGAGGATGAATCAGATCGCCAGCTCCCCGCACTCAGTGAAGGGGAGTCACTGCAACTCGTGGCGCAGGAGGGGCAGACTCTGCCTGGGTTTGTTTCGAAGCAACATTTTACCCAACCGCCGCCACGGTACAATGAGGCGTTGCTGATCCGGGAACTGGAAGAGAAGGGCATCGGTCGTCCCTCTACGTATGCGGCGATCATCTCTACGATTCAAGACCGGAAATATGTCGAAAAGGTCGAGGGGCGATTTCTGCCGACCGAAACCGGCCGAACGGTCAACGATTTTTTGCTGAAGGGATTTCCTGACCTGCTGGATACAGAATTCACCTCCCACATGGAGGAGCAACTCGACGAAGTCGAAGAGGGCACCAAGCCATGGGTTTCCGCGGTTCGAGAGTTTTACACCCCGTTTGTGAAGGAAATGGAACTGGCGCAAGGTATTCCCGGGCCAAAAGATATCGTTGAGCCGCCGACGAACCTTCCCTGTGAAAAGTGTGGCCGCATGTTGGAGATCAAGTGGGGGCGAAACGGCAAATTCCTGGCATGTCCTGCTTACAAGGAAGATCCTCCCTGTAAGAATACGCAAAATTTCGAAAAACTTCCGGATGGAACAATCAAGATTGTTCCCAAGCTGGAGGAAACGACTGACGAGAAGTGTGAGAAATGTTCGAGCCCTATGGTGGTCAAATCCGGCCGCTTTGGAAAGTTTCTGGCCTGCTCCGCCTATCCTGAATGTAAAACGACGAAAGCGATTGCCTTGGGCGTGAAGTGCCCCCAGCCCGGATGCGGCGGGGATCTGGTGCAGAAGCGTACGAAGAAAGGCCGGAACTTTTACTCGTGCAGCCGGTATCCGGAGTGTGAATATGCGCTCTGGGATCGACCGATCAATAAGCCCTGCCCGATGTGCCAGGCTCCGTTCCTCATTGAAAAAGTCAGCAAACAGGCCGGTCGTTCCGTGCAATGCCGCAACGAAGAGTGCGGCTATCGCGAGGCCGGATAGCTCGGGCTCATCGCCCGGCCTTCCGGTTCCCTTGCTTCCGGCGTCTCCCTTCTTCTCTCCGCCACTCCATTCGTACCTGCCCAATCGTTTCTGTGCCTCAACAGGTCACTCACGTGTTCTGATGAGAACAATGAGAAGCGTTCTCGGCGATGTTGATAACCGCCCTCATAAATACGTATCTCGGTGGTTGACAAGCCTTTCGAGAATCTCTAAGTAAGGTGTAAAATAACGGGTGAGCAGATGGCGTAAGGCGTCTATCTGAGTCAAGAATCTAAGCAGGCCTTGAAATATTCTATGGCCGGAGGAGGGATATATGAAAGCGAAACAAGGCGTCATTGAGTTGCTGAATAAAGTGTTAACCGCGGATCTCACCGCGATCAACCAATATTTCGTCCATGCGAAGATGTGCGCTAACTGGGGCTACGAACGGCTGCATCACAAGGTGAGGGAGCGCAGCATTGATGAGATGAAGGATGCCGACGAACTGATCAGCCACATTCTGTATTTGGAAGGCGTGCCCAATGTTCAGCGTATGAACACGGTGCATATCGGGGAAACAGTTTCTGAACAGCTGAAGCTCGACCTGAAGGCCGAGCAGGAAATGCTCGCCTTGTTGAGCGAAGGGGTCGCGCATTGCACGAAGGTCGGTGATTATACGACGCGGCACATGTTTGAGGATATGGCCAAAGACGTGGACGAACACATCGATTGGATCGAGACCCAGATGGAAACGGTCAAGCAGGTTGGACTAGAGAACTATCTGGCCGAGCAAATCAAGAAAGACAGTTAATCGCGTGCCTGATCGTGTGGAATGGGAGTTGTCATGAAAGCAAAAGAGGGCGTCCTCGACATCCTAAATAAAGTGTTGGTCAGCGAGCTCACGGCGGTGCATCAGTATCTCCTGCACGCCGCGTTGTGCAAACATTGGGGCTACCATCGGCTCCATGAGCATTTCAGTCATCTCGCCCAGGAGGAGGTCAGCCATTCCTCCGGTTTGGTCGATCATATCCTCTACCTCGGCGGTACGCCGGAGATGGATCATTTGGATGCCGTCGCGGCCGGAAAGAAAGTGCTGGAATTGCTCGAGGCCGACCTCTCCTTCGAGCGTGAGGACGCCGATGCGCTTCGCGAGGGAATTGCGCATTGCGCGAAAGTCGGTGATTTCACCACGCGGCATCGGCTGGAAGAAATGATCGTCGACACGGAGGAGCATATCGACTGGTTTGAGACGCAACTTCGTACCATCAAGCAGGTGGGGGTAGAGCGGTACCTGGCAGAGCAACTCGCCGCCGACAAATCGTAAACTGCAGGGTTAGAATCCGGTAGGCCGGTCGGTAGCCTAGGTGTATTGCCGGCCGGCCTGCCACAAATCCACACCATCGCTCTCGCTACTTCTCCGCAACCACTCCGACAGCATATTCCCCCCTTGAACCTCTGCATTGGGGCACGTTTCAGTGCTCGTTGAAGAAGGCCATGTGGCTGACCTATTGGCATGATCGTGTGAACATGGCTGTATCCAGGGGAGCCTCTATCCCTGGTGTTGACGAGCATGCATCAGACGTATTTCCATCGGGGATTGTCCTGTGGCGCGTTTGAAGAAATGGCTGAAAGCGAATTGATCGCTGAACCCAAGGGCTGCGGCAATCTCTGCCAGTGTCTGGCCGTTATTCGTGAGCAGTGCATTCGCACGTTCGACCCGCTCTCGCTGGATATATCTGGAAAACGGTTCGCCCATGATGCGATTAAACAGATCCGAGCAATATTTTTCGGAGTAACCAAGAAAATTCGCCAACACTTTGAGCGTGATTCCACGATGAAGATTCTCGCTGATGAAGGACGTGATGCGTGCCGGCAGCGTTTTTGGCCTGGCCGGAGTTTGCTTTTCCGGGGCTACGGCATGCGACAGGTTAAAGAGATCGCATACGAGTTCGCCTAGTTCCTGCTCTGTTCGAACTTGATCCAATCGATCAGCCCATTGTGGTGACTGTGCTCGAAGCTGGGATGAGAGGCGGTGCAGACGATCAATGGAGATTGTCGCGTTGGACGATTTTATCGACATCTTGCTCTCCTTCGTTGTTTCAGGTGGTTTCAAGGGAGGTGGTACGCCTGGCGGTGGTAGTTTTCAGACCATTGGGCGGAGCCGGCATATGTGCAGTGGTTTTCCTCTGCTCGGCTCCGAGTCCATGCGAAATATTGTTGTTTCGGTAATCCTGATCTTGGAGTAGGTCGCAAAACGTGGCGCTGAGTGTGGGGTCAAATTGGGAGCCCGCCGAGGTGCGTAACGAGCGCAGAGCGCTGTGCCATGAGTGTGAGCGGCTGGCGATGCTGTCAAAGCCATCTGCTATTGCGAGGATCCTGGCTGAGAGAGGGATGTACTCATTGCGCAGGCCATAGGGGTAACCGGCCCCGTCCCAGCGCTCGTGGTGATGAGCGATCAAGCGTGCCGGCTCGAGGAGAAATGGATAGGGGCTAAGGAGTGCGGCGCCTTCCCGCGGATGGCTTTGGATCAGAGCATAGTCGGATAAGCTCAGAGCGCTCCCCTCATCAAGCAGATGTTCGGGCAATGTCAGGAGCCCAATGTCGTGTAGCAGTGCGGCATAGTGCAGGTCGCGGCGCTGATCCTCGGTCAATCCAAGTTGCTCCGCCAGCAAGAGGGCGTAGTGTGCAGTGCGTTCCCCATGCCCGAAGTGCCCGGGGATGACGGTTTCGATCCGTCTAGCTAGGCGCCGTAGTTGAAGCAAGCGGACTGCCTGAAGTGCTTCTTGCGGAAGGTGTAGGGCACTCAGGGTGCCCAGCTGCCGCATTGAGTCCTGAATGACCTGAGTTGCGGCATTGATGGGTACAGTTGAGAGATGCATGGGTGTCCTCCAAAATGGCAGAGCCCAAGATCGTGGTGAACGATCTTGGGCTCTGGGCTGGCTGCCTCGGGCCGCATATGAAATTGAGCGTTAAGCTTGCCGCCGTCTTATCCGTGCTCTCCGCGTTTTCCGGCCATCAGCGGCTGCTTCAAGATCCACATTTCGTGGAGAGGGATGACCAACATGATCAAGAAACCGGCTGTCATGAGCGTATCGCCCGTGAGCATAGTCAGCACGAAGAGCGGGGATACATAACTAATCAGCCAAGGAGACAATAGGTCGAGAATCACTCCTCCGAAGGAGATCCATGTCGTGACGATTTTTACGCGGTTGCTGGCGTTGGTCAGATAAAGGACGTGCACCAAAATCATAAACACGACGGGCATGGTGAAAAGATGGAAGTGAGTAATCTCCGCGAGTTCCCGAAAGGACATCGGTTCACCGAAGGTGGCATTAGAGCCGCGGTAATGATCGGCAATTCCCTGGGGAGACAATCCCGTCATGCTGTGTGCCCAGAAAAAGGAGAAGGTGAAGCCGGCAAGCATCAAAAGGAGAAAGAAGGTGTAGACGAGGCGGATATGGCGATCCGAATCGCGGAGGCGAAAGCGGGTATTGAAGTTGCGCATGTCTGCCGGAAATCAATTTCCAAAAATCGATTTAAAGAAGCCCTTGTCCGTCTTTTGAGCGGTCACAGTGTCGCTGCCGTGCCCCTGCGGTTTCAAGTAAAATTCGTCAACAAGAACCAGGACGCGTTTGATTCCTGCGGTCATGGAGCGGACCGACATCGTGGCCCCGCTGATGTTGATGATATCCTTGTTGATCCGGACAGGGTCCAGCACCGATTTTCCCTCATATTGGACGTTGAAACGTTTGGTCCTGACTTCGCTACCCCGCGCTTCTCGAAAAACCAGTAGTTCCACGTTTGAGACCAATCCATGGGCATCCACTCCGACCATATAAGTCATGGGCTTGTGCTTGCCGATGGTATTTTGTACGAGGGCATACCCATCAATGTGTGTGCCGGTTTCGCCGATATACACTTCGAATGACTCTTCCGGAAATTTCCACCCGATGCGGCTCTCGATGAGCGTCTTTTTATCCTGCGGAACAGTCAGGAGTTCTTTCCTGATGTGTTCGGATTTCGGAAACATCAGCTTGACCGCTTCTTCCTCAGAGAGGAAGACCTCGGCCATGGACATTTCCTGTTCCGTCAAATAGCGTTTCAGCTCATTGTCCCATACACGTTCGGCCTGGACGTTAGTAGGAGCAATGGCGAAAGAGCCAGTGAGGATGAGCAGCAACAATAGAGCCATCATATCGGCGAACACCCCTGTTCTTTTAATTTGTCGTTCAGTCGAGTGGTGACCTCCGCTGTTGCCTCTTCGGATGGTTCAACGGGCCACCATTTAGTGGCTTGGGAAGTGACCCCTCCGCGAGAATGCCAGCGTTGGCGTGTTTCCAGCACGCTGACGGAGACAGCGCCATTCGATGTTTTTACGGCGAGACTTATACGCGCGCGCTCTCTGTTCCCAAATCCTGTGCGTCCGAAAATACCATAACTCCGTTCTTTTCCGTCCATCTCTAGCCAGCCGGTCTCAATGATGCCTTTGGTTTTGTCCTGGGATGTGATCGGGTAGCTTTTCATGGTGTCCATCGCTGCATCCCAGACGACATCCTGTGAACAGGAATAAGTCTGCTCGTGACTGCCGCTCAGCGAGGCGCAGCCCATGGTGAGGAACGCTGTTGCTGCGATAAATACGTGTGCCCTTTGCACTGAAATCCTGCCCCTCGTGAATCCGGCGGCCCTCCCTGTAGAGAGCGCCGCCGGGTGGTGAATCTAGAAATACGTTGCTGCGGAAATCACGAATGCGCTGTCATGAATGCGCTGTCCAGAATTGGGATTAAACGATTTCGGCATGTATTGGTAGCTCATCTTAAACACCGCATCTTCAATTGGGCGGTAATTCAGACCAAATGAAATTTGCTCCAACTCCCCCTGATTCTCCCCACGGTTGTCCATGTTGAGATTGACGCGGTCATACCGGACTACGGCGGTAAAAGTTGCTCCTTCCCCAAACCGCTTAGGGGAAAGTGCCGTGAGGAATGCGGGCATGAAGTGATAATTCCCCTGGATGTAGAACCCCTGCATTCGTTGAGGAGGGGTAGCGAATGAGTTCAACGTATTTAACCCACTCAGGAGCGAGCCTGGGGTAGCAAATGTCGCACCTTGAATTGCACGGGAATTGCCGCGTGCATAAGCCCAGGCTGCTTCCCCAAGGAGTTCAAATGGGCCTCGCTGGAAGGTCCAGTCGATGGCGGTAATGCTGAGCGGGTTGTAACTCGTGGGAGAGGCGTTGCCGTAGTAGCTGGAACCGGCTATTTCAAACCCTAACATCGGACTAAAGGCGACGCGGCCTGATACGGCTTTGCCGTTGTTAATGTCCAGTCCATCGGCTGAGGGACATTTCCGTTGACGTGCTTGCCGGGTGCCGTCCTCCTCGCGGATGCGTGGGCTCCCATCTCCGTTATATCCGCAGGGGCCGGTGGTCACGTAGAATTCGTAGTCAAGTTTGCTGGTACGTCCGGGGTAGATGGTGCCGTAGAAGCCGGCGCCTGTTTCGGACATCGTGGAAGGGATGACGAGTCGACTCACGAGTGGGCGATCAGTCAGGTCGTTCAGTGGCGAGTCGTGCAACAAATTGAATTTGCCAATTGGAACCAAGAGAATGCCGGCACGGAGGTTGAATGGCTCCTTCACCAGGTAGTCGATGTGGGCAAATTCCAGGCCAATTTCAGCTCCCTGCGTCGCATCTTCACGAATGCCGTGTTCAATTTCGAGTTCTGCCGCGAACTTCACATGTTCGGTAATATCGGCATAAATGAATGGTACAAATCGTTGTTGGTCGAAGCCGTTGGTTGTGCCGTTTCCGAATCCACCCGTTTCCAGGACGGCGTTCCGATGAGAGCGGAACTGCATGTCCATGTACCCGCCGACGATGGCCTTTGGCGCTGCGACGAAAGGTTTTGCATACACCAAGCGGCCTGACCCGGTTGAGCCGAAGGATAATGCCGGTTGTGTCTCCGCGCGGCGTTCCTTTCCGACTTCTGGAAGGGAGCCAATGCCCGGTTCATTGCCCGGGGCGCCTACGGTTTCCTTGTGGTCACCAGTGCCCTCCCGGCGCTCATGTTCGTGCAACCGCTTTTCGACTGCTTCGTCAACCAGTTTCTTGATCTCCTCCGGGGTCATGTTTTCTGCCAACGCCGGCATTGCCGGTAAACTGGCCAGGACGAGAGCCCCGAGGATTGCCCGGATCTTCATGGGTATCCTCCATTCACGAGTACGGTTATAGTATGACTCGGGACTCAATGGTCTCTGGTCTGTGATGAAAGCATGTGGGTATGATTGAAGCCCTGGACTCTTTCGGGTGGCTTGGCCTCCTTTCGTGATTCGGATCATGCCGGCACCGTGCCCCAGCCTTCGATTGAGGTGAAGGGGATGATCACGATGCGTTTGCAGCGCTTACACTTGAGCTCCAGTCCCTGCCCGCGCACCTTGGCGATAAGTTGTCCGCATTCACAGCGTGTTTCGCTGTCTTGGCAGGAAGATGGTGCGGAATTATTAGTTGTAGGCATCGTGTGCCGATTTAGTATTTGTGAAATTGAGAACGATTATTAATATCCCGATCAGCGCGGGAATGTCAAGCCTGCTAAGGAGTGCCGTGTGACAGGTCATGGCGAAACTTGTGATCAGCTACTCGCGGGTTCGGCAGGTCTCTTTGGTTGATGCGAAGGTCGGCAGGATGGCCGCAGGTTCGGCTAAGGCGCCAGCGTGGGTAGTCCTCCATCTAGCGACGAGTCCATTTGCAATTTTCTCTTCCGGTGGAGAATATGATGCCCGTGGATTGGGCGTAGCGAAGAAGGATTCGAATGAAGTTGTCTGAGATCCTCCACGCAATCAGAGTGGTGATGTCTATTTCTAGCAAAGGGGTTCTTGTGTTGAGACGATGTCGTGTCGCAGCCATCTGCGCGATAGGTCTTTTGTTGTTGTTTGGAACGGGCTGTGTCGGCGCAGGTGCTGGGGTTGTTCCTGTGGTCGTGAAACGGACGCAGATGCAGATGGGGACCTTGGTGACCATCACGTCTGTTGCCGCAACTCGTCAGCAAGCACAGGATGCCGCATCGGCGGGATTCCAAGAAATTCATCGCCTGGAAGAGTTGTTGAGCACCTGGATTGGGGCCAGCGAGCTCTCCCGTGTGAACGGTGCCGCCGGGAAAGAGGCTGTTCCGGTCAGCCCCGACACCATGAGGGTTCTTGAAGCGTCACTCGAGATGGCGAGACTGACGGATGGCGGGTTCAATATTCTCGTTGGCCCTGCGGTCGAGGCCTGGAGTGTGTTGGATCGCCAACAGGTTCCATCTGACCGCGACCTAGAGACAATCCGTCCGCTCACGGATTTGAATGCGCTCGAATTAAATAGGGTGCAAGGGACGGTCTATCTAGGTAGACCGGGCATGCGTGTGGACGTGGGTGGGATCGGCAAAGGCTTTGCGGCCGATATGGCCGTTGAGGCTATGGGACGCGCTGGGGCAATTGCTGGTGTCGTGGCCCTATCCGGAGATATCAGAACATTTGGACGACTCCCGGATGGTACGACCTTTCCCTTTGGTATTCGGCACCCACGACGCGAAGGAGCCGTGCTCGCCGTTATCGATCTTCAGAACGAGGCCATTTCAACTGCGGGGGACTACGAGCGGTATTTCGAGCGGGATGGCGTTCGTTACCATCACATCCTTGATCCCGTCACGTTGCAGCCGGCACGAGATTGCCAAAGTGTCACCGTTGTGGCCAGGGACGGAATGACGGCGGATGGACTAGATACAGGAATTTTTGTAATGGGGCGCGAGCGAGGGTTAGCGTTGGTAGAACGCTTGCCGGGAGTCGGTGCAGTCATCGTGGATCGTGATGGTAAGGTCTGGGTGTCCTCCTATCTCAAAGGACGAGTCAGGGTTAATGAGTGAGAGAATAGGGTATAGCCTATCCTTGAGGTTGCCGTGCGAGGTTATTTTCCAAGTTGGTAGCTGATGGGGATTTGAATCGTGATCTGTGGTTTCTCGAGAGGCTGAGCCAGTGTGATCGGTGAAGTTTTTCGCACCGTCTCCAGTGCTGCCTGGTCGAGGCTGTCGTGCCCGGAGCTTTTCGCGACCGTGGCGGAGACAATCTGCCCGTCTTCCTGAATAACAATTCGGACAACCACTCGACCTTCCGCGTGCTTCAGGCGTGCGTCAGTGGGGTATTGCTTCATCGCCTCTATACGCGGCAAGAGTGTGGCTGCAAGCCAGCCGTAGTCAGGCTTTCTCGCGACCGTAGACGTGCTCGTTGATGGAGGAAGCGCCGCTGTTTGGGCAGGGGGCGACATAGTCTCAGTCGCTTGTGGCGAGCTGTGTGGCGGTACGAGAGATTCTGCTGAAGGTCTGGGGTCTGTTTCTGGTAACGATGGCGGTGTCTGTGACTGGAGAGATTCTGCAGGAGGAGCAGGGGGTACTGCGCCGGCATGTGTAGGGGCAGCCTGGTCGCGTACCGGTTCCTGTGGTTCCGGGATAGGAGGTGTCGAAGGAGGCTCAATAACAGGGGGAATTGTTTGTGTTGTCGCAGGAACAATCGGAGTTGCGGTGAGCGTCTCAGAATGTACGGCAGTTGAGTGCGGTGCCGGCATGGTCGAACTCACTGGTTCCGTCCGTAAATGGGGCGTAGGTGTCACTGGAACGCTGCGTTGAGCCGGTCGTGGAGGTTTTTTCGGAGCGACCGGTTCTGTTGTCGACATCGACGCAGCGGGGGAGAGGGCAGGTGGCGTGACGACTGTCACTTCCCAGTGGAATGAGGAGGATGGTGGAGCCAGGCTAAGCTTAGCGACAAACAGTCCAGCTAGGAAGACGGCCGCGCCATGCAGGCAGAGAGAAATGATCCACCCGCGTGCACGCAGGTGGACGAAGCCCTCCGGTGTGCCCGGATGAGAGGCCGTCACAAGCGCACAACCTCCAAACTGACGGACTGGAAACCCAAACCGCGTATCTCATCCACGACTGAGACGAACCGCTCCAGCATGGTAACCTTATCCGCCCGCACAACAACCAACGATTCTCGCGGGTGCGCCAATAGCATGCTTTTGAGGCCGTCGGCCGGGACGGGACGGTCATTCAGAAAGAGGTCGCCCGTTGCGGTGAGGGTGACGACGACGGGAACATCTTTATGATCCCCGGCCTCTTTGGCCTTGGCGAGATTCACCGGGATTTGGCCCGTGCTAATGAACGTCGCGGTGGTCAAGACGATGACGAGCAGCACCAGCATCACGTCCACCAACGGAATGACGTTGATCTGATTAACCTCGCGTTCCATATTGCACCTTATAGGTCGTCAGCAACTCAGCGACGCGCCGGCGAAGAATGTTGTTCATGACGACGCAGGGAATCGCTACGAGCAAGCCGACGGCCGTGGCCTTGAGGGCTAGGCTCAGGCCGATCATGATGGTGTTGACAGCCATGGTTCCGGACGTTCCCATGGTGTGGAATGTCATCATGATTCCCAACACCGTGCCCAGTAGGCCGATATAGGGCGCGTTCGCTGCGACGGTGCCGATGATGACGAGGCGCTTCGTCAAGGCCATTTCAAACGTTTGAAGGTCGGTGAATTGCGCGAAATCCACACGCCGGTAGTAAAGCCACCGCTCGACTGCGACCGCTACCGACCACACGCTCAAAGCGATCAGCAGCCCGATGATTCCATATTCCACCGCATTTTTCAGCAGATCCATTCGTCGATCCTCCACCTCTCACTGTTGATGCCCGGCTGAGATGCCGGTTCGATCTCCATATTGCTCCTCGTCCGGTGCCGTCTTATTGTGCCGTCGTGGCATCGGGCCGGTGCGATGCCATAGTCGTCGGCGATCCGGGTTGTTGTGGGAATAGAACCGTATGGGTCGCAACCACGCGCAGGGCAATGGCAGTTCCCACCTGATAGACGCTCAGCGAAGACTCACTGCTATGTACGACCTGCCCAGATGGGAGCTGGATTGTATACACGTTTTCGGATCCCTTGAACTGCCGCGCCAGGATACGTGCATCGGCCCCCTTGGTCGGGACGATGTGAATGTCGTCGGGGCGAATCATTACGACGACCTGGGACCCTGTGGCCAGATTCTGGGTATTGGGGAAGTCTCCAATTTCGGTTGTGACCAGATGGTTTGTCACCACTCCCGGGATAAAGTCGGCCTGTCCGACAAAGTCGGCAACAAACGGTGTGGTGGGCAGATGATAGATTGCTTCAGGGGTATCGAATTGTTCCAGGCGTCCTCGGTTCAAGACGGCGACGCGGTCGGCCATTGAAAAGGCCTCGTCGTGATCGTGAGTGACAAGAATGGCCGTGGTCTTGGTCTGTCTGAGCAGGGCATGGAGATCCTGGCGCATACGGCTGGCCATATCCGGGTCGAGATTGCTGAACGGTTCATCGAGCAGGAGCAACACCGGACGCAAGGCGAGCGCACGGGCGAGCGCCACGCGTTGTTGCTGGCCACCGGACAGCTCATGTGGGTAGCGGTGTTCCAGTCCTCGCAGGCCGGTTAACGTCAGAAGATCATCGACGATCGCATGCTGTTGGGCTCGCGAAAGATGACTCAAGCCGAAGGCGATATTTTTATCCACTCGCAGATGCGGGAAAAGGGCATATTCCTGGAAGACCATGCCGATATGCCGTTGTTCCGTGGGAATCATGGTGTCCCGTGAGGAGACCAGTTGTCCGGACAGTGCAATGCTGCCGGCGGTGACACGTTCGAAACCGGCGATCGCACGCAGGATCGTGGTCTTGCCGCATCCGGATGGGCCCAGGAGGCAGAGAATTTCTCCTTGCTGGACCGTAAACGTGATGTGTTCGACGGCTGGCCTTGTTGGCTCATAGGCGCAGGAGACCTCGCGGAGCTCGAGGACGGCCGAGCGTCCGGCTGCCATCTTCAATGCGTCCGGGAGCTCTCCCTCCGATTCAGCCTGTCGTTCGTCCGTTTCTGATCCGTTCACGAGACTCACTTGGTAGCCTCCTGCTCACGGCCACGCCAGTCTTTGGAGACCAGTAGCATGAGCGCCGGCAGGCTCAGGATGACGATCAAAAGGGCCGCAGGCGCCGCCAGCTGATAGTACTCCTCGCTGGCTTCCAGCCACACGCGGATTGCCAGTGTATCAAATCCCACCGGTCGCAGCAGCAAGGTAGCAGGCAGTTCCTTCATGGTCTGGAGGAACATTAATACCCATGCGGCAATGAATCCATTCCGAACCAGCGGAAGCGTCACGCGCCGAAGGCTTTGGTGCGTCGTGCATCCTAAGGTCCGCGCGACCTCTTCTACATTTGGCGTGATCTGTTGTAAGGCCGGCTCCATGGATTGCAGGCCGATTGGCAGGAAATGAAGGATGTAAGCAATGACTAACACCACCACTGTGCCGTAGAGTGCCGGCGCGAAGTGAGTAAAGAGTACGAGAACTGCCAGGGCAGCCACTGGTCCGGGTAACGCATAGCCAGCATAAGCGGCTTGGAGGCAGGCGATATTCAACCGGGAGGGCCGGCGGCTCGCGAGGTACGCCAGGGGCAAGCCGATGACGACCGCGCCGCAAGCCGCCAATGCCGCGAGAAAACTGCTGTTCCAGATGAAGCCAAAAAACCGTGCATCCAGTGCGCCTTGCGAAATGGCCTCGACGCTCCATTGAAGTAACATCGCCGCCGGAACACCAAAGGCGGCTCCGAAGACCAGAACCACGTAGCCGGTGATCAGTGTGGTCCCGAGTGGGCCGGCGTACTGCCGCGTCGAGCGCCGATATCGGCCGGACGTCTGATAGAAACGACTGCGCTGGCGAAACCACCGCTCCGTCACCAGGAAGATGATCGCCATCAGAACCAGCAGGAGACTCAGTATGCTGGCAGCTGTATGGTCGTACCGGCTGGTCATCTGCTGGTAGACCGCATAGGTGAGTGTTTGGTACCGCAGTAAGGAGACTGCGCCGAAGTCTGAAATCACATATAGGATAACAAGAGCAAGTCCGGCGGCAATGGCGGGTCGGATCAGTGGAAGTGTGACTCTCCAGAGCGTGGGCCAGGCCGAGACGCCGCAGACGCGCGCCACTTCTTCGAACGAGATATTGAGATTGAGGAGGGCACCACGCACCAGCAGATAGACGAAGGGAAAGGTATCCAGGGCCATGATCAGCGTCACACCGATAAAGCTTTGAGGGGAAAGCAGTCGGGCTTCCTGGCCGAAGAGTCCTTGCCACCACTGTTCGGCCGGGCTGCCCATACCCAACAGATGCGCGTAGACATAGGCCAGCACGTAGGTTGGCATGGCGAGTGGCAAGGCGAGCGCCCACTCCCAGATCCGCCGACCGGGGAATTCATACCGAACCGTAATCCAGGCCAGGGAGAGGCCGAGTAGCAGCGTGGTCAGAGCCACGCTGGCTGCCAATGACAACGTGTTGCTGAGCAGTTCAGGAATGCGGGTGGACCAGAGGCGCGTCCATACGGCTGGTGCCGCCGTGAGCGCGACATAGATGATGTAGCCGGTGGGCAGGACCAGGAACGCTGCGGTGAGCAGACTGATCCATTGCAAGGAAGACGGCGCGTGGATTCTGGTGGCGGTGAGCATGTGCGGCCAAAGGATCAGCGGAGGCCGACCTGCTCGATCAATGTGAGTGTGCCCTCGCGCAATTCCGCGAGACGGGCCAGCGGAACGAGGGCCGCGCGGAAGCTGTGTCGGTCGACGAGTGCCGGATCGGCTTTCACGTCCGGATGGAGCGGGTATTCCTTGTCGAGGTCCGCGAACAGTTTCTGCCCGGCCTGGGCAACCAGAAACTCGATCAAGAGTTTGGCGCTGTCCAGATGTTTTGAGGCACGTGTAACGCCAATGCCGGTCACGTTCATAATGGCGCCCATGCCGCCTTCCTGTTGATCGGTCATGATTGCGGCGATCGGCGCTGTCGGCTGCGCGGCAAGGTGGCGATAGATATAGTAGTGATTCACGATTCCTGCCGCGACCTGGCCTTTGGCGACGGCTTCCACAATCTGCGAGCTCTTTTGATAGACCTGTGTCCCGGCGTTGGTCTTCAGCCCTTGAAGGAATTGCTTGGTCCGTTCATCGCCGAACGTGGCTTTGATGACGGAGACGCCTGCCTGGAGATACTCGCTGCCCGAATTGGGGACGGCAATTTTGTCTTTCCATTGTGGCTGCCCCAGGTCGAGCAATGACTTGATTTGGTCGGGTTTGACCAGGTTGGTGTTGTATACGACGATCCAGAACCGGCCGGAGAGGCCGATCCAGCTGTTGTCTGCCGCACGGAATTGGGGAGGGATAGCCCGCTCAACCTCTCGCATATTCATGGGGCGGAGCAGTTTGAGTTCTCGTGCATGTTCGAGGCTGCCGGCGTCGTTCGTCAGGAAGACATCAGCAGGGGTATGGTCACCTTCGGCTTGCAACCGGTTGACCAACTCCGTGGTGCCGGACGACAGCAGTTCGATCTGAATGCCGCTTTTCGCTTGGAACTCGTCAAGGACCGGCTTAATCAGCCGCTCTGCACGACCTGAATAGACGACCAATTTGTCGGCCGCTTCCGAGATCCCCGTCGACCAGGCCGAGAAGACCAACATTCCGAGCAGCGTCAGGACGAACAGAGTGCGAGGGGATGAAGCCATGCGGCGTGCCTCCACGTGTAAAGGCAGCCGGGCGCTGCCTAGTTGAAATTGATAAGCCGTCTCAAGATGATACCGGATGCGTGGGGCGTCCGTCAATGGCGGCAGCGCGCGCAGAGGCCGTACAGTTCCAGTCGGTGGGTTTGGATCACAAAGCCGTTTTTGGTCGCAACTTCTTCCTGGAGCCGTTCGATCTCACAATTCTCGAACTCCACGATGGTGCCGCAGCCCGTACAGATGAGATGGTCGTGGTGACCTTTATGAGAGATGTTATCGTATTGCGTCTGAGTGCCGAAGTGCCGGGCCTGGGCAATGCCGGCTTCGCAGAATAGATTCAGCGTGCGGTAGATGGTGGCGAGGCCAAGATGCGGGTCTTTCTTCGCGAGCTGATGGTACATAGTCTCGGCCGTGACGTGTTCCTGCCGCAGAAACGCCGTCAGGATCAGCTCGCGCTGGCGTGTCAGCTTCAGTTGATGCTTGGCCAGGTGCTGGCGAAGCACATCCATTTCTTTCAGGGTTTTGCTCATGGCATGTGAACCGGATTGAGAGACGCCCATTAAAGACGAAAGTGGTCCGATGGGTCAAGAGGGCTCGCGGAGATATGCGATCATCAATTGACGAATCGGAGGAGGCCTGTTTATAGTCCTCCCCGTTATTGCGATTCAGAGGAGATTCAAAACGTGCGAAAGTCTCACGAAATGACAGTCGATCGTGCGCTGCTTCTCTATGTACTCTCGCTGGCCGAGCCATACGGACTGTTGAGCGACGTCAAGCTGCAGCAGCTCTGTTTTCTCTGTGAACTCCAACTATTCGGCAAGGGTCTGAAGGGTCTGCACTTTGAATTTGTGCGGTTCGCCTATGGGGCATTCAGTCGGGATCTGGATAATGATCTGACGTCGCTGCGCCGCAAAGAACGGATCGAAAACTTCAGCCCGTCCGATCAGGTTCGCGACGAGGTCCTTCCGCTCTTAATGGCGGGGATCGACGGAAATGAGACCAATGAGAAGGTGCGGGACCTGATTCAGGCCGTCATCGCTACCTATGGGCCAAACGATGTCACGGCCATTACTCAATCTGTCGAATCAGTTGAACTGAGTACCCCACAGCAACCCGAATTCAAAATCCCAATCCGCGATATTGTGTTTCACACGACGCTCTTGGTCCCCTCCCGCATCGAAGCTCCGGCAGAGTTCCTGTTGCCTGCAAATTATCTGGCGAAGCTGAATGTGGGGATGGGGTACTGACAGAGAATCTATCGACAGCCTGACTTGTGCTCCTCACCCCATGGGCGCCACCCGTGGGTGGACTCACGTATGCGAGGCGGGCGAGAAGAAAGCGCTGCAACCGGTTTCCAGCGGTACGCGCTCAGGAAAGCGGCCCGCATTAGGCGCGTTTCGGAAGCGCCAACGCTGCCTGCATCGTGTGTAACATAGCCCCGGTATCAATCGGCTCCAGCAAACAATATTCAATTTGAAGTTCACGGACCACACGCTGAAACTTCTCCCCTTCCAGAGCAGGCTCATGGAGCGCTGCCGTCACGATGAGGCAGGCCGTCGGGAATACCTTTCGAAGCTCGATCAAGTCTTCCGGGCCTTGATCGTCGTCTGCGACTAGCCGAGCAACCACGAGATCAAGTTTTGACGAGGAGGGGTGAGTGCTGGCAGTTTGCAGGGTGGCGCAGTGTTGAACAAAATGTTCCATGCCAGGCAGGGCCAGCTTGATGAGCCGCTTGAGATTCGAGTCGGCGTTGATGATCAGGATATTAGCCATAGTCCCCCGACGCGAAATAATGATGTGTGGCGAGCTGTCACCCTGTGATGGCCCATCTGGGCGTCGCAGGGGGTTGCCTGTGTAGGGTGCGATCCTGTTGTGAAAGCGTCCCTCCTCTCGCTAGCGGGGGGAAGTCACACCAACTGCTGATCCAGGGCATATCGAATCAATTCCGCAGTGGTTCTCATTCCGAGCTTGATCAGGAGCCGCGCACGATAGGTGCTCACAGTTTTAATGCTCAGGTTCAGGTGTTCGGCGATTTCAGTCAGGCGCCGGCCTTGTGCAATCCATTGGAGGACCTCGATCTCGCGATCAGACAGGATGGCAGGGAGCGCGTCGGCGCACAGGGCATTCCGGTTCGATAGGGTGTCCTGGATAGAGTCGGTCTGAGTCGTCGGCGGGACATAATTTTCGCCGTGCAGGATACGTGACACCGCGGCACGCAGTTCCTGCGGCCCCGTCTCCTTCGTCAGGTATCCGAGCGCCCCGGCCCGCACGGCACGGGTGGCGTAGTGTTCCTCGGCATAAATGCTGACGACCAGGACCGCGAGGGTTGGCTGAAGGGATTTGAGCACACGCAGGACTTCCAGCCCCGGCATGTCCGGCAAATTCAAATCCAGAATCACCAGGTCCCAGGTTTCGGTACGGATACGCTCAATGGCATTCTGGGCGGAGGCCGTTTCGGCGATGTGAGGTGTCAATCCGTCTTCGACGAGGAATTCTCGTAAGCATTCTTTGAGGCCGCGACGGAGCAGAGCATGGTCATCTGCAAGCAGGATTCGGAGATCGCTTTTGACCGCGGGTAGTTCCTGAAATGCGTTCACGGAAAGGCTTTCTTCCAGGGTGAGGTGCGGAGTTCAGCGTTGCGGCGGCACGAATTGGCAGGGCTCGCCCAGACCGCCAGCAAACCAGTGGCGTGACGTGAAACGGTCTGGACCCGATTCGAAAACGGAGAGATCACGGCGTCTGTGCCCCCTCATGTCGTCTAGCCGTGGCGGCGTACTTCCGGACATCGGCGGCTCAGACCTCGTTTAATTCGAAGCGCTTTCAGGCAAGGTGAAAGCGCTGAGGCCTGTTCGTCGATTCCTTCACCCACGTGCTCAGCCGATTCATCTCGCAGAGCAGGGAACAAACTAGGAGAAACTTTCTATTTCTATTCCGATGAGAATTACCATGCAGATTGAATGGCTCACTAGAGCTGAAGGGCCCTGTTGTGGCCCTAGATGTATCTCTGGGAAGTGGTGGCAGCAGCCGCAGGGATTCACTGCGTGCGCAAGGAGTGGTTGCGCCTGGCAAGGGCGATGTGAGGTCGTTGGTGTGAAGGTTAGAGTCGATAGAGCTCGCTGTATTTGGTCTCAAGATACCGAAGGAATGGCTCCGGGCTCACTCCGTTCCCGGTCACCCGTCGAGCGAGATGGTCGGGCGTGAACATGCGCCCCCACCGGTGGATCTTTTGCTCCAGCCACTGCCGAAGCGGGATGAGGTGCCCCGCGGCCACGTTTTCCTCCAATTGAGAAATTTCCTGCTTCGCCTGTTCGAAGAATTGCACTGAATAGAGGTTGCCCAAAGTGTAGGTAGGAAAGTATCCGAAGGCGCCCATCGACCAATGCACATCCTGAAGAACTCCATCCGCATCCCGTTCCGGCACGATACCCAGGTAGGACTGCATTTTTTCATTCCAGAGTCCGGGTAAGTCTTCCGGTTCTGCCCGGCCCTCGATGAGCGCCTGTTCGATTTCCACGCGCAGCATGATATGGAGGTTGTAGGTCAGCTCATCAGCCTCAACTCGAATGAGTGAGGGCGCGGCCCGGTTGATGGCGGCATAAAATTGATCAAGGGATACGGCGTTCAGTTGTTGTGGGAAGGTGTGTTGGAGGATCGGGTAAAAACATTGCCAGAACGCGCGGGATCGTCCTATGCAGTTCTCCCACAGGCGCGACTGGCTTTCATGGAACCCGAGCGAAACAGACTCGCCGAGAGGGGAGCCGTAGAACCGTGGGTCGAGGCCCTGATCGTACAGACCATGTCCGCCTTCATGAATGCAACTGAAGAGGCATGATGGCAAATCCTTCTCGAAGACTCGCGTGGTGACCCGGACGTCCGTGGGGTGAAACGAGGTCGTGAAGGGGTGCGCCGAGAGGTCAAGGCGGCCGCGCTCGAAATCATACCCCATTGCCACCAGAACAAGCCGCCCGAACTCGAGCTGTTTGGTCTGATCGAAGCTCTGGTGTAAGCAGCTGTCATCGATGGTGACCGTGCTCGCCTGGACGCGCTGAAGAAGCGGGACAAGTCGCGCGCGAAGTTGGGCGAACAATGGCGTGAGTTGCGCCACAGTGGCGCCCGGTTCATACGTATCCAGGAGGGCGTCATAGGGTGAGTCGCGATATCCCAGATATCGGGCTTCATCCCGTTTGAGTTCAAGAATCGTCTTGAGTGACGGCAAAAATTTTGAAAACCGGTTTTCCTCCCGTGCCGTCACCCACGTTTGCTGAGCTAATGAGCACTCTCGGCTCAGGCGAATCACAAAGTCGGACGGAAGTTTTTTTGCGCGGCTGAAGTCGCGCCAGGTTTCGCGCAAGAGCGAACGGGAGGGCTCATCCCAAGTGTCCGTTGCCTGTCCGCTTGAGGGGTCGATCCATTCGGTCAGCAGCTTTTCAACCTCGGGGGACACAAGTTTCTCATGTGCGAGGCCTTCCAGCGTGGCAATCTGTTCGGCGCGCGCCGCTCCGCCGCCTGCGGGCATGTAGGTTTCCTGGTCCCACGAGAGGACGGAGGCCGCGCTCTGAATGCGACGGATTTCCAAAAGTCGGGTCGTCAACGGTTCCAATGTCGCCAGTGTCTTCACCTTCGCGCTCCTTCTTGAGGGATCTCCGTGGTATGATTCGCGGCCGTGCGAATTGTCGCACAACTCTCTCTCGGAGTGAAACCGATGCCTGACCTCGTGTTGCCCCAAGTCGAAGCGTACGCTGCCGCGCAGTCCTTGCCCGAAACACCCGTTCGCCGGGCGCTACGTGAAGAAACCCACCGCACGATGGAATTTGCACGCATGCTGGTGGGGCCGCTGGAGGGAGGGTTCCTCCACCTGATGGCCCGTCTCGTACGGGCCGAGCGAGTCCTGGAAATCGGGATGTTTACAGGATACAGCGCCCTCTGTTTCGCCGAAGCATTACCCGCGCACGGCCGGGTCGTGACATGCGAGGTGGATGAAGAATCTGCAGCCGTGGCCCGCCGCTTTTTTTCGCAATCGCCGCATGGTGCGAAGATCGAAATCCGCATGGGCCCGGCGTTGGAGACGATGGCGGATCTGACCGGACCCTTCGATGTGATTTTTATCGATGCCGACAAACAGAACTATGTGAACTATTATCGTCGCGCGGTCGAGTTACTGTCGCCCCGCGGAGTGATTCTGATCGACAATGTCTTGTGGGATGGACAAGTCCTCCTCGATCCGCCGCCGGATGACCGTACGGCGGCCATCCAGGAACTCAATCGGATCGTGGCGGCTGATTCGCGTGTCAACGCCGTATTGGCGACCATCCGGGATGGTCTCTGGATCATCACGCCGACCGCGTCGCATTAATAACCATTGCCGGCGACTGTCAGGTCGCACGGTCTATGCCAAACCCGAGGGAATAAGTGATGGAAAAACCGTCCGCACCAGCTGCCTATGCTGCGCTCACCATGTCGGCGCTGGTCTGGGGCGGGTCCATCGTGGGACAAAAGCTGGCGCTGGGCGCCTTTTCGGCGGTTGAAACATCCCTGTTGCGTGGCATCGGTGCGCTGGCGATTTTGATTCCGTTCTGGTGGTGGACGGAAAGCGGACGCACCACATTCACGGTCCGCGACGTCAAGCTCCTGTCGCTGCTGGGATTGGGTGTGCTCGGCAACCATCTGCTGACGCTATTTGGCCTCCGCTATGTCGGCGCATCGACGGCCGGCGTGATTATCGGGGCCAGCCCGGCCATTACGGCGCTCCTGTCGTCTCTGTTGGTGCGCGATATTCCCTTCAGAACGGTTGCCGGCGGGTGTGCAGTGTCGTTTGCTGGAGTGGCGCTTGTCTCGGGAGTCGGAGGGAATGCTCCAAGCGGGGATAATCCCTGGTTGGGGGGCACGCTGGTCCTGTTGGGGTTGGTAAGCTGGGCGTTGTACTCCATCGGCGGCCGGCAGGTGATGGAGCGACTCTCGCCCTTGACCGTCAACTGGACGACGCTGCTGCTCTCGCTGGTACTTCAGATCCCCCTTCTGTGGACCGATCAGAAGTTGCTCCTGACCGGCCCCAGTGTCGTGCCGATTTCTGGATGGCTGGCACTGGGCTATCTCGTGGTGTTCGCCACGGCCTTGGGACAACAGGCCTGGTTGTATGGCGTGCAAGGGGTTGGGCCTTCGCGAGCGGGCGTGTTCGTTAACCTCATTCCGGTGTCGGCGCTCCTGTTATCCGCCCTCATTCTGGGTGAAGCGATCGGCGTACGAGAGGTTGCGGGCATTGGCCTGATTCTCGCGGGGGTCTGGTTGGTCGGCTGGCAATCGGCTCGGCTCAAGCGCGTGGAATAGTTTCGTGGTTCGGTGAATAGATCTTCCTTTCTTGCCCTGTGAATCCCTGTTGCTTTTCTTCCCACTGTCGCCTGGTTTCCGGCTCTGTAGTATGATGCGCAGCGGAGATTGACCTCGATCCGTGGATCTGCGGCGCAGGTCGTCAGCGTGTCATTTCGTTCGATCCTGATGGTCTGTGGGTGAGCCGTTCTCGGCCTCACAAGCGGGAGAGATGAATGGTTGATCCCAACGATGGCGGTTTGAGCAGGCTGGTGGTGATCTCAACCAGGCCTGACGGGATTATCACCGGCTTCAACAGCGCGGCTGAGCGATTGTTGGGGGTGAGCGCCGACAAGGTCGTCGGGCAAGTCACCCCGGCCGTCTTTCATGATCCTGTCGAGGTGGACCGTCGAAGGGATGCCATTGCGGCTCAGTCGGGAGAGGTGATTGCGGATCCGTTCCGCGTCATTGTCGCCCAGGCCGCGGTTGGCCGGATGATTGAGGACGAGTGGACCTATCTAGATCAGAGCGGTTACCGGTTTCCCATGCTTCTCTCCGTGAGTGCGCTTCCTGACGAATATGGAACCATTGTGGGATATTGCTTAGCCGCAAAGGATCGTCGCGGACAGTTGCAGGCCGAGGCACTGCTTCGCCGGCAGGCGAAGCTCCTCGACCTGGCGAATGACGCCATTCTCGTTCGCGACCTGGTGGGGGATACGATTACGTATTGGAATGACGGGGCAGTGCGTTTATACGGATGGCGGGCGGAGGAAGCGTTAGGCGCCTATATTCACAGTTTCTTAAGCACAACTTTTCCCCTCCCCTTAGAAGATATCAAACGAGAATTTCTGGAGAAAGGGTTCTGGCGTGGCGAGCTGGTGCATATCACCCGTGCGGGCAAGGCCATTACGGTCTCAAGCCGGTGGACGTTGCTGCGAGACTCGGCCGGTGTGCCGAGCGGCAGTCTTGAACTGAACACGGATATTACCGAGCAAAAACAAGCGCAGAAGGCGCTGAAGGATGCGCACGAAGAGCTGGAATTGCGCGTAATGGAACGCACGGCGGCCTTGCGCGAGGCCAATGAACGGTTACGGGTGCTCTCGCGCCGTCTGATGGAAATTCAGGAGTTGGAACGGCGCGCGATTGCCCGCGATTTGCACGATGAGATCGGGCAGGCCCTGACTGCCATTAAGTTGAATTTGCGGGAGCTTCGGACGCTTCCCAATTGCGAGCCGGTGGAGGAGCAGATTGCGGATAGTCTGGAGATATTGGCGCAGGTGCTGCAACGAGTCCGCAGCCTGGCATTGGATTTGCGGCCTTCTTTGCTGGATGAATTGGGGTTGGTGCCTGCTCTCCGTTGGTACGTCGGCCGCCAGGCGGAACGCGCGGGCTGGGACCTGCAATTCTCTGTCGAGGGTCTCACCGGCCGGCCGTCTCCGGAGATCGAGATTGCCTGCTTCCGGCTCACGCAAGAAGCACTTACCAACGTCGTGCGCCATTCGCGAGCGAAGAGAGTCGAGGTGCTCCTGGAGAAATCTTCGGAACTGTTGACGCTGGTGATTCGCGACAATGGGATCGGGTTTGACTCTGAGGCGGTACGTACCGGCAGCCGTGTCGGCACTAGTGTCGGATTGTCCGGCATGGAAGAGCGGGTCCAACTAGCGGGGGGAAAAATCACCATTGAATCAACCCCGGATGTGGGTACCCAGATCCGGGCATCGTTTCCAGCCGGCCCTGCTTTTGACGGAGTCCCGGAGGTGTCACCATGAACAAAATCAGAGTGTTATTGGCAGAGGATCACACGTTGGTGCGGGCAGGGTTCCGGGCTCTGCTGGAGAAGCTGGACGGAATCCAGGTCATCGGAGAGGTGAGCGATGGCCGGGACGCGCTGCGCGTGTCAAAAGAGCTGGAGCCTGAGGTGGTATTGATGGACATTGCCATGTCCGGGATGAATGGGCTAGAGGCAACGAGCCGTATGCGGCAAGAATGCCCCAGAACAAAGGTGCTCATGCTGACCATGTACACCAACGAAGAATATCTCAAAGAAGCCTTACGTGCCGGTGCAGCCGGATATTTGCTGAAGGATGCCGACCGCCCCGAATTGGAGCTGGCAATCAAGACGGTGTGCCGGGGGGAAACCTATTTGACCCCGGCCATGGCCAAATTCACCCTCGATGCCTATTGCCGTCAGGATGACTCTTCGATGGGACCATTGGGCAAATTAACCGGGCGCCAGCGCGAAGTTCTGCAGCTGATTGCCGAAGGGTGCTCAACGAAGCAGATTGCCCATCGCCTTGATCTGAGCGTGAAGACCGTGGAAACGCATCGCGCTCAATTGATGGAACGGCTGGAGATTCACGATGTTCCAGGGCTGGTACGACTGGCTATTCGGACGGGGTTAGTTCGATCCGATACCTGAGAGTTGACCACGTGCGCCGGGAGCATCTCGCCTCGACTCCTTTTGAAGATTCAGGTACACTAAGTGTGTTTCTCAGGGGTTCTTCCATGGTCCTCCTCTGGTTTCGATATCACTCAGGCCGCCTATCTAACGAACGTGCGCGGTTAGGTTGTGGGTGCGTGCCGGGTCCCTGCCTTCGTGTGGTCGTTGAATGACAAAGTTGCGGCTGGGCGTCATCGGGACAGGAGCCTTTGCTGAGGCTTGCCATGTGCCGGGGTTGCAATCCCATCCGCATGCGGAGGTCGTCGCGCTCTGCGGGCGGGACCTTGCACGAACTCGGGCCCTGGCCGAACGGCTTCACGTGCCGGAGATTACGACCGACTATCGAGAGCTGTGTGCGCGAAAGGATCTCGACGCGATCACGATTGCGACGCCGAATGCTTGTCATGCCGCTCAGGCCCAGGCGGCGTTCGCGGCCGGTAAACACGTGTTTTGCGAGAAGCCGTTGGGCATGTCGGTGAGGGAAGTGCGCGAGATGCTACGGATTGCCGAGGGCAGTCACAGGGTGCACCAGGTCGCCTTCACCTATCGTTATTTGTACGGGGTTCAAGAGTTGAAGCGCCGAGTCCTGCAAGGAGACGTCGGGGCTCCCTATTATGTACGGGTCAAGCATGAGTCCTGGGAAGGCCTTCATCCGGATGCCAAGGTCGGGTTCCGGGAGAAGCTCGATCTCGGGGGTGGGGGAGTTCTCTATGATGTCGGCTCCCATTTATTTGATCTCGTTCAGTTTGTGTTCGGTCCGGTTCACTCGGTTCTGGGAGACATGATTCTGGTGCCGCGCGAACGTCTCGATCCTAAAACCGGCGCCCTGGTCCCGGTGGAAACGGATGATGTCGTATCGGCGTGGTTTTGTTGTGAAAATGGGGTGCACGGGCACTTGTTTGCGAGTCGCGCGACCCCGAGCTCAGGCGAAAAGGCGTTTATTGAAGTGGTCGGTTCGCAAGGTGCACTGAAAGCCTCATTGAGTCGAGGCTCCGTGGATGTGCTGAGCCTGTCCCGCCCGATGCACCCGGCGTGGGAGCGTGTTCCGTTGCCGGAAGGCGCGGCTGATGGCCAAGCTCATTGTCTGCCTCGCATGATGGGGAGTTTTGTGGAGGCCTGCCTTCGCGGGAAGCTGGATGGGGCCGTCGATGCGTCGTTTCACGATGGTCTCGCCGTGCAGCAAGCTATGGAGGGGGTTCAAGAGGCATCGCAGAAACAGGCGTGGATCCGGCTCACAGGTGATGATTGATGCTCTATCCCTGACGCCTCTTTGCCACTGCGCGATCCCTTAGCGTAACAGGTTGCCCGGCGACGATGGGACTGTGGGTAACATTCCAAATTACGAGCAGACCTCCTGCCGAGTTCGTTCGCGAGATGGCGCGTCTAGTGGAGCGGGCATTCGGGGTATCGAGCATTTTACTAGACACATAAATCGACCTCGGCTACTGTCCATATTGAACTCGGTTTGCGGAACAGCTACTGCTTCAATTTGGAACATAGGTGCCACGGTCTGGTGCCTGGTGCGAAATCATCGGAACAGGGCGCGTTACCATCCACAAAGACAGGTGTTCACCGGGTTGAGGCGGAAGGGGATGTTGGTCGTATGAGTCAGGATCTCTCGCTTGCTCAGCAAGATAAATCATCCGACAAGGGAGTGGCCAAGCCTGTCATGCGTCCTCTAGTGAGCGTGGTCATCCCGACGTACAAGCGTGCCCAGCTTTTGAGGAAAGCTATTCTCTCGGCGCTCGCGCAAGAGCAGGCGGGGGAGCTTTTTGAAATGGAGATCATCGTGGTGGACGATTGTTCGCCCGATGATACGGCCAAAGTGGTGGCCGAATTCCCCACGGTTCAATACTTCAGACTGCCGGAGAATCGCGGCGCTTCCGGTGCGCGTAACGCGGGGATCAAGCGTGCCAAAGGCAAATATGTGGCATTGCTGGACGACGATGACGAGTTTCTCACGCACAAGTTGATGGTGCAGGTCCCGCTGATGGAGGCCCATCCGGAGGTGGGTGTTCTGTATGGACAGAGTGTGGTGACAGGCGGAGAAACACCGTTGTTGCTGTGGCCGGAATGGGGCGCATCGGGAAATGTGTTTGAGGAGTTTGTGACGAGAACCGATGATTTTCTTCACCCCCCGACCTGGCTGGTGCGGCGCGAATTATTCGAGCAGGCTGGATTTTTCGATGAGAGCAAGGCCGGGATGGAGCACTACGATATGGCGCTCCGTATCGCGGCCCTCACTCCATGGATGTTTCTTTCCGGCGGGCCGGTGGCTCGCGGCAGATATTCTCAGCAGGGGCTGTGGTACAGCACCATCGCCAACGGGACCAACGAACAGCAATTGCCGAAAATTATAGAAGCGGCCTTGACCCGACTGCCGGCAACGGCGGCCGCCGACCGCGTGCGTCGAAAGGCGAGAGCGGCGGTCTGCGCAAGTATCGCCCATCAGCGTTGGTGGGCCGGCGGTGGCCTGGAACCGACGAAAGCCTATTTGCTGACGGCGGTGCGCACGGCCCCCTGGATGCTGCAGGAGGCAGCGGTTGTGGACTGGTTGAAACGCATCGCCAGCAGGCTCGCTGGGTCCTCGGCCCATCCAATTCAAGCCGTGAAGGCATTCTGGCAGGAGATTGCGCAGGCAACGGCCGGTGCGCCAGCGGCTGACACCGGTTCATTGCGGAGGCTGTTGGGGGAATTGCTTACGGCGGCGGCCATTAGCATGAAGACTGGATCTCCACGAAGGGCCCCGCTCGTGGCAGTCAGCGCAGTGCTCAATGATCCCAGCTCATGGATGCATCCCGCTCGGCTGGTCTCCCTCTACCGTGCCTGGACTCAGGAGTCTGCTGCCCCGGCTGGGGGGAAGGGAGCCTCGGTCTCATAACAGGGTGCTGGTGAGACGCTTGGAGTTCGGGGACAGCATGACACTCAGCATCATTATTCCGTGCCGCAATGCTGCACGTACGATCGGCGAAACGCTGCAGGCCCTGGCTGATCAGTCATGGCCGGGAGCGTGGGAAGTCATCGTGGCGGACAACGGATCGACCGACGATCTTGCGCGAGTGGTCGCCCGATACACGCTGCGCATCCCCGGCCTTCGCCTCGTGGATGCCTCGGGACGACGCGGCGCATCCTACGCAAGAAATGTGGGAGTCAAGGCAGCCACAGGCGAAGGAATTCTGTTTTGTGATGCAGACGACATTCCGGCGCCGGGGTGGGCAATTGCGATGGAAGCCGCCTTGCGGGCGCATGGGTTTGTTGCCTCCCGTCTGGAGTTTGAGAAGCTGAACAGCCCGGCGGTTCGAGCCGCCCGCGGTTGTACGCAGGTGGCTGGGCTCCAACAGTTTCGGTTCTTACCGTTTGTGCATGCCGGTGCGGGAACCCTTGGCATCACACGGGCCTTGCACGACGCAATCCAGGGCTTTGACGAAGCCATTCCCATTTGTGAGGACATCGACTACTGCATGCGAGTGCAACAGCAAGGTGTCAAGCTGGAGTTTGTGTCGGAGGCTGTGCTCCACTGTCGCCTCCGGGCCAGCAAGAAGGGCGTCTACTCGCAGGCCTCACAATATGCCGAATACGAGGTCTACCTGTATAAGAAGTATGGGGCCGGCTCTCTGTGGGAATGGTGGCGCTGGCGCAAATATCTGCAGTCCTGGCGGATGTTGTTCGGGCGTCTGTCGGAATTGCTCCGCACGCCGGAAGGTAAGACGATGTTGGCCTGGCGAGTGGGTCGCCTGATGGGACTGCTCAAGGGCAGTTTACGATTCGGCGCGTCTCCGGTGATGGTTGAATAGGGGTAGGAACACGTGTGGTGAATCCTAAATCGCTGCTTGCCGCCTCAGTCAGGAAGGTTCTGGGAAGCGTTACCCATGTCATTACTGCCGACCCGGTCGTAGCGCTGACGTTTGACGATGGGCCGGACCCAGAAAGTACCCCCAGGGTGCTGGCGCTCCTTGAGAAGTATCAGGCGCGCGGCACCTTTTTTGTGGTGGGACATGCGGCGGCCTCATGCCCAGACCTGGTGAAACGGATTGCGGCAGGGGGGCATGCGATCGGCATCCATTCCTGGGACCACCGCGCGTTTCCCGGACTGTCGAGCGGAGAACGCCGCCGACAAATCCGGGCCTGTGAACGCGCGCTGCAACCCTATGTGAGCCGGCTCTTTCGCCCGCCGTACGGCGAACAAACCGTCTTGTCCCGTCTCGAAGCCTTCGCAATGGGCTATGAGGTTGTGGGATGGAATCTGAACAGCGGAGACTGGCATGAGTCCCGCCCTTCGGTCATGAGTCAATATCTTCTGGACATGGTGGAGCCCGGTGCTATCGTGTTGTTACACGACACGCTGTTCGATAAGGGAATCCCTGCGCATGGTGTGGATCCGGAGCATCAGTCGTGGCCTGATCGCCAAGCCATGCTGGACGCTCTGGAGACGGTGCTCGATCGACTGCGCGGGCGGTATCGGTTCGTGACGGTGCCGGAACTGCTGGGTGCCGGTCGGCCCAGGCGCACATTTTGGTTTAAACCGACACTCGCAGCGGCCTGAGGCGCATGCGGAATGACAGGATTATCGGGAGGAGCCTTGGACGCGAGTAGTGTGGCGGTGGTTGTGCCGGGGTACAACAGGGCGGAGTTCACTGAAGACGAAGAGATTTCGTTTCGACACGCGGAGCATTATCTCGGCCGGTACGACAAATTCCTCGTGGTGCCGCAGAGCCTGGCCATTGAGCGACCGGGTTTCCATATTCAACGATTTGCCGATTCCTATTTCGGCAGCGCGATTGCGAACGCGAGGTTGATGCTCTCGCCTACCTTTTATGGCGCGTTTCGAAAATATCGTTACATTTTGATCTATCAGCTCGATGCCTTGGTGTTTTCCGATCAGTTGCTAGAGTGGTGTGCCACGGATCTGGATTATGTGGGCGCTCCCTGGTTGCAGTGTGCGGACAGCCCCTGGGTCGGTCAGCCGCGCGTGGGGAACGGTGGATTCTCATTGCGGAAGGTTCCCAGCTTTTTGCGGGTCTTGTCGTCGGATCAATATTGGATCGATCCGGAGGTGTATTGGCAGCGGATCGCCGCCGGCAAACCCTGGTATGAGCGCTGGGTCCATCTTCCGAGAAAGTGGTTCAAAAGTATCAAACGGTTAAATAACCTGCAGCGGGAAGTGGAACAGTGGCACCTGCGTCCCGATGGAACGAAAAATGAGGATCATTTTTGGTCCGACGAGGCGGTGAGATATGATCCTCAATTCAAGGTCGCGTCGTTTGATGTCGGACTCCGTTTTGCGTTTGAAGTGGTGCCCCGGCATTGTTTTGAGCTCAATAAGCATCAGATGCCGTTCGGTTGCCACGCGTGGCCGCGATATGACCGTTCTTTTTGGGAGCCCCATCTCCTTAAATCCTAGTGAGCCTCAATGAATATGAATGAATCGGACAGGCAGAGTGTCGTGCAAATGCCGGAGGGTCTGGCGGTGCGAACCGCCCGAACCCCGACGGTTCAGATTCGTCCCAGCCGGGGGCTGTTTCATCTCGACCTGCGTTCTGTCTGGCTCTATCGGGAGCTGCTGGTGTTTTTGGTCTGGCGGGATACGAAGGTGCGGTACAAGCAGGCGGTCATCGGAGCCGGATGGGCGGTCTTCCAACCGTTGATTTCCATGCTCCTGTTTACGGCGATTTTCAGTTATCTGGCCAAGCTGCCGTCGGATGGGGTGCCCTATCCGTTATTCGCGTATGCGGGATTGTTGCCGTGGAATTTTATTGCGCAAGCGACCAGCCGAAGCGGCACCAGCCTGGTGGGGGAATCACATCTCATCAGCAAAGTGTACTTCCCGCGACTGATTATCCCGCTCGCGGCTGCGTCTGCACCGGCGGTCGATTTAGTCTGCGCATTGGTGATGATGATTCCGCTCATGCTCTGGTTCGGTATCACGCCAGGATGGCAAATTCTGTTGTTCCCGATTTTCGTCGTCATCGCGCTACTCGCGGCCCTGGCTGTGAGCCTCTGGTTTTCAGCCTTACACGTAAAATTTCGTGACGTCGGGCATATCATCCCCTTTTTCGTGCAGTTCTGGATGTTCGCCTCCCCGGTGGTGTACCCCGTGAGTCTCATTCCGGAAAAATGGCGTGCGCTATACAGCCTGAATCCGGTCGTGGGGGTTGTGGAGGGATTCCGGTGGACATTGTTGGGACAACATGCCCCGTCATTGGCGACCATCCTTCCCAGCATTTGCATTGTCCTCGTTCTGTTTGTGAGTGGAGTCGTCTATTTTAAACGTATGGAGCGCACCTTTGCGGATGTGATCTAAATGGGTGACATCGCAATTTCCGCACGACATGTGAGTAAAGAGTACGTCATTGCGGCGGTCAGCCATGACACGTTGCGGGACCGGATCGCCCATGCCTGCCGATCCATCCTGGGGCAAGGCGGCGCCAAGAGTGAGGGGGCGCCCCGCGCGTTTCAAGCGTTGAACGATGTGTCGTTCGATGTCGCAGAAGGCGAAGTGTTGGGCGTAATCGGGCACAACGGAGCCGGAAAAAGCACTCTGTTGAAAATTCTGTCCCGTATCACGGAGCCGAGCCGCGGCGAAGTGGACCTCTACGGACGTGTCACGTCCTTACTGGAGGTCGGGACGGGGTTTCATGCCGAACTCACCGGGCGGGAAAACGTGTACCTCAATGCAGCCATGCTGGGCATGCGCAAAGTAGATATCGACAAGCGATTCGAGGCGATCGTCGAGTTCTCCGGCACGCAGCAATTTATCGATACCCCCGTCAAACGGTATTCGAGCGGCATGTACGTGCGACTGGCCTTTTCCGTGGCCGCGCATCTGGATCCTGAAATCCTGATCGTTGACGAGGTCCTGTCGGTCGGCGACGGAGCCTTTCAGAAGAAGTGTTTGGGGAAAATGGACGAGGTGCGGCGGGATGGACGTACCGTCATTCTCGTCAGTCACGACTTGCCGGTGGTGGCCAGTCTCTGTCAGCGGGCGATTTTGTTACGCCAGGGACGTGTCGTGGGAGACGGGCGGCCGCAGCAAATTATCGAACAATATATGAGCGAAGCGTTCACGGGAGCCGGGACGTCCTTAGCGGATCGCACAGATCGCTATACCAAGGGCGAGCTGATGGTGCAGGCGATCACCTTCCTCGACGAAAAGCTGAATCCCGTGCAGCCGGCCACCTCCGGGCAGCATCTCGTCATTCGCGTCCACTACCAGTGCCATACCAGAAAAGTGTTCAAGGATATGCGGGTCATGATTGTCGTCAATCGTGATGAGCGTACTTCCTGCATTTTCTCCACGGATCTTGTGAGTCAAACGCCGCTGGATTTGGAAGGCAGCGGCTATGTGGATTTTCACGTCCCGCATTTGCCGTTGTGCGGCGGACGATACTTCCTTCACGCCGCCATTGAAAACAACACGGTGACGCAAGACTGGGTGCAGTACGCGGCCGAGTTGCAGGTGTTGGACGGGGACTATTATGGAACCGGCCGTATGTACCCGCATGACGGGTGGCGTGGAAAGGGCATGTTCGTCGACCACAGTTGGCGAGTTGAGAGAACGTCCTGAAAATCATCAGATAGTCCAGCCGCTGTTTCTTCTGCCACGCCTGCCTTGATTTCGTCAGCAGGCGGGGCGTCCTCCTTCCCGTGACCCCAAGTCATTTCATCTACTTAGTGTGCGCGGTACAGGCAAAGCCCTTCACCAGGCATGTCGTTTCCGCCATACTATTCAAATAGGGCCATAGTAGGGCCGATTGCCAGGGGTTTACGTCATCTGCTAAGGGGGGTATCTTACGGTGTTTTCCGACAACCGAGTTGCGGATGGGTCTTTCGTGTTCTGTCGGGAGGGGACGACGCCAGAATGTTTGCCACCATCTTCCTGGTGACCGCCGGAGTCTTTGTCCTGGATGTGGCGATCCCGCTCGGTCATGTCATCTGGCTGCTCTACCTGCTTCCACTCTGGCTGAGTTCACGTCTCGGTTCTTCTACGGCTCCGGTGCGGCATGCCTCGCTCTGCACGATTCTCCTCGGCGCGGGATTCTGGCTTGCCCCTCCCGGCGCGGATCTTAGAACGGCGATCTTCAATCGTATCCTTGGCGTAGCTTTGCTCTGGGGGGCGGCCTATCTGCTGGCGCAACGGCGTGAGGCGGAGGCCGCGCTCCGTTCAGCCAATAGCAGTTTGGAATTGCGTGTGGCGGAGCAGACGCAGGATTTGGTGGCGGTCAACAATCGTCTGACGAAGCAATTGACCGAACAGCGGGAGGTCGAGACGGCCTTGCGCGAAAGTCGTGAACGGTTTGAGTTGGCGGCGGAAGGCGCGGATGTGGGGGTGTGGGAATGGGACTTGAGAACCAGGTCGGCCTATTATTCCCCGCGTTGGAAAGCTCAGCTCGGTTGTGTCGAGTCGGACATTGGTCACACGATGGCCGAGTGGGAGGCGCGGCTTCACCCAGAGGAACGATCGCAAGTTCTGGCGACGGTGCTGCTCTTCCAGCAGGGGTACACCAGGCAATATCGCCTGGACCATCGGCTTCGGCATCAGGATGGGTCCTATCGCTGGATTTCTGCGTTGGGCTCCGGCGTATGCGATGACGAGGGCCGGATGATTCGGATGTCGGGGATCCATCTGGACGTCACGGCGAGAAAACTGGCCGAGGAGGAGAAGAGAGAAAGCGACCGGCGTTATCGTGACCTCGTCGAGCAAGCCGGCGATATCATCTACCGCACCGATGCCGCCGGCCGGTTTACCTACTGCAACCCGACTTCGTTGCGGATTCTCGGTTATCTTCCGGAAGAATTGCTCGGACGACATTACCTGGAGATTATTCAGCCTGAGTATCGTCCCCAAGCCGAGCGGTTCTATGGCCGGCAGTTTATCCGCAAGATGCTCCGAACCGTGTATGAGGTGCCGGTGGTCACGAAAGACGGTCGCGACGTGTGGCTGGGGCAACATACGCAATTGATCCTGGATGGGGACGCCGTTAGCGGGTTTCAAGTTGTGGCCCGTGATATCACCGAGCGGAAGCGGGTGGAGCAGGCCCTGAGGGAGAGCGAAGAACGCTTCTCCAAGGCCTTTCATAGCAGTCCTGCCGGAATGGCTATCAGCCGGCTTGCAGATGGGCGGGTCCTCGACGTCAACGATGCCTTTGTGCGCGTGTCGGGATTTTCTCGCGAAGAGCTGATCGGGATGTCCTCACTCGATATCGGCATTTGGGTCAATCCCGATGACCGGCGCCAATTGGCTGAGACGTTGCAGCGGGACGGTTTCCTCCGGCATCTGGAAAAGGAATTTCGCACCAAGTCAGGCGACGTGCGGCACGGCCTCTTCAATGTTGAGCCGGTCTGCATCGGGCAAGAGAACTATGTCCTCACGCTGGTCTTGGATATTACCAGGCGTACAGAGGCGGAAGCGGCGTTGCGTCGCAGTCAATCGGTACTTCAGGCCCATCAACATGCGCTGATGCGATTGACGAAAAGTCAGCATATCGGATCAGGGGATTGGCAGTCGGCGCTGGAGGAGCTGATGCAAACGTCGGCGGTGGCGCTCACGGTTGATCGGGCCAGTGTCTGGTTGTTGGACCGGAGCGGGGCCGTGCTGGAATGTGCGGAGCTCTATGAGCGAGCCCAGACCCGGCACTCGCGCGGGCAGCGTCTGAATGTGGCGCAATATCCGCGGTATTTTGCCGAACTGCTTCAGGAGCAAGTGGTCGATGCCCACGATGTGGCCGGCGATCCGCGTACCTCGGAGCTGATGCAGCCCTATCTCCAGGTCTTGGGAATCGCCTCCTTATTGGATATACCGATATTTTTTGCCGGCCGCTTGGCCGGGGTCGTCTGTCATGAACGCATTGGAGTACCGCGCACATGGACCAATGAGGATGTTCAGTTTGCCACGTCCATCGGGAATCTGGTGACCCTGGCCTATGAGGCGAAACAGCGGCAGGAGGCCGAAAAAGCCCTGGTGACGGCGAAGGAAGCGGCGGAGTTCGCGAATCGGGCGAAAAGTGATTTCCTGGCGACCATGAGCCATGAGATCCGGACGCCTATGAATGCGATTGTCGGCATGGCGGATCTGTTGTCGGAAACGCCGCTGAATGAGGACCAACGGGAATACGTACAAATTTTTCGAGACGCCGGCAGTAATCTGTTAAGCCTGATCAATGATGTGCTCGACCTCTCCAAGATCGAAGCTGGCCACCTCGATCTGGATATTACGGACTTCGATCTCAACGACCTGGTCCAGCGGGCTGCTGAGCTGGTTGCGGTTCGCGCCAGCGAGAAAAATCTGGAGTTGGCGTACCAGATCCAGCCGGATGTGCCAACATCGCTCGTGGGCGACCCGAATCGGCTTCGTCAGGTCCTGCTGAACCTGTTGGGGAATGCCATCAAGTTCACGGATCAGGGGGAAGTTGTGCTGCGCATAGAGTGTGATCCGAAGGCTGAGGGCCCCGGCAATCTCCTCTTCACCGTCCGGGATACCGGGATTGGAATTCCCGCGGACAAATTAACCGCCATCTTCGAACGATTTACACAGGTCGATTCGTCGATGACGCGCCCGTATAGCGGGACCGGTCTCGGCCTGACGATCTCACGGCGTCTGGTTGAACGGATGGGCGGCCGGATGTGGGTGGATAGTGAACTGGGCCGGGGCAGCACCTTCAGCTTCACCGCCAAGTTTGCCGCACATGTGCAGCCGGTCCCGGCGGTCCCTCCCGCTCAATGGGAGCAACTCGCCGGTTTGCGAACCTTGATCATCGATGATAATGCGACGAACCGCCTGATTGTGCGGGAAACATTAGCGGGTTGGGGTATCCCGGCGGCGGAGGCCCCGGGAGGTGAGGAGGCGTTGGTGGAACTGCACCGTGCGCTCCAGGCCGGGGTGCCCTATCGACTGGTGATTCTCGACGTGCGCATGCCGAAACTCAGCGGGTGGCAGGTCGCCGAGAAACTCGCGCGGTTGCCCGGTCTTGCCGGCGTAGCGATCATCATGCTGACATCGGAACGGCGGGCCGGAGACCAGGCGCGCGCCCGCGAATGCGGGGTGGTTCGGTATCTCACGAAGCCCTTCCGGCGCTCGGATTTGTTCAATGCCATGATGTCGGTGATCGGTAAAGCGGCGCTGGAACGGAACAGCGAAGGCGTCGCTCAGGCTCAGCCGGAGCATTCCACGGAGGAAAGATCCGGTCTGAAGATCCTGCTGGCCGAAGATTTTGTCGATAACCGGCGCATGATGGAGTTTTATTTTAAGACGACGCCCCACCGGGTTGAGACGGCGGCCAACGGACAGATTGCGGTCGATATGTTCATGCGCGGCTCCTACGATCTCGTCTTGATGGACATTCAGATGCCCGTGATGGACGGGTATGCAGCGACAAAGGCGATCCGTGCGTTGGAAAAAGAGCAGGGCCGCAGTCCGGTGCCGATTCTGGCGCTGACCGCCAATGCGTTGCAAAGCGAAGTGCAGCGCAGTCTTGAGGCGGGCTGCACGGCGCATCTTACGAAACCCATCCGCAAGGCCCGATTGCTGGAAGCGATCCATCTGTATTTTCAGACCGCAGCACATTCGGGGGAACCGGCGACTGACCTCCCGATGGAACCGGTTGTGCTGAAGGTCAGCGGAGAGTTCGAATCACTCATGCCGGGGTTTCTGGAACATCGACGCCAAGAAGTCATCCAGATCACGGAGGCGTTGAATCGGGAGGATTTCGATGTGATTCGAGAGATCGGTCATGGCCTGAAGGGTGCCGGGGGAACCTACGGCATCGAGGCAATCAGTGCCTATGGGCGGTCGATGGAGACGGCGGCCGCGCAGAAGGATAGCTCTGCGGTACGCGAGGTGCTGGGGGCGTTTGGTCGGTTTCTGGATCGCCTGCAATTGGTCTACGTGTGAGGGAGCGTATGGGTATGCGTGTCTTGCTCGTTGAAGATCATCTCGATATTCGGCGTCTGTTCGAGCAGGTGATTGAGTCGCGCGGGCATGAGGTGACGGCCTGCGCCGATGGCGAATCGGCCTGGGAGGCTTACGGCAAGCGTCCCTACGAACTCGTGTTGCTCGATTGGGAATTGCGTGGGGGCGGGATGGATGGGCTCCAGTTGTGCCGGAGGATCCGATCCAGTCCCGGCGGGGATCGCTGTGTCATTGTCATGATTACCGGGCACGACTCTCCGGAATCCTTGCGGGCGGCGCTGCAAGCCGGGGTGAACGACTATCTGGCCAAGCCGGTTGGTGTCGAGTTCTTAAAACTGCGCCTCACGATTGCCGAACAATGGGTAGAGAGCGTACGGCGGCGCTTCGCGGCGGAAGATCAGGCGCAGGCGCTCCAGTCGCAGTTGGCGGACCATGGCAAGTTTCATGACCTGATCGGCCGGAGTCCGGCCATGGTGGTGCTGTACGAAGAAATTCAGAAGATTGCCGCGGTCGATGCGACGGTGTTGATCGAAGGAGAGACCGGAACGGGAAAAGAGTTGGTGGCCCGCGCGATTCATCTTTCCAGCCGGCGGGCCTCTCATACGTTTCTGGCCGTCAATTGCGCAGGCTTTACCGATTCACTCCTCGGCAGCCAGCTCTTCGGCCATAAAAAGGGCGCCTTCACGGGTGCCATCGAGAATCAGGAGGGCGTGTTTGAGGCGGCGCAGGGGGGCACCATTTTTCTGGATGAGATCGGAGATATTTCCCCGGCCGTGCAGACGAGTCTCTTGCGCGTCCTGCAGGAACGGGAAGTGACGAGATTGGGGGAGTCCAAGCCGCGCAAGGTTGACGTGCGGGTCGTGGTGGCCACTCACCACAACCTGGCGGAAGATGTCGAGAAGGGCACCTTCCGGCGGGATTTGCTGTATCGCATCAAGGTGGCCCGTCTTCATCTCGCCCCGCTTCGAGAGCGGCCGACAGATATCCCGCTGTTGGTGCATGCCTTTCTCGGACAGTTTCGTTCCGTGATGGAAAAACCGGTCCTTCAGGTGAGTCCCGAGGCGCTGCAGGTGCTGACCAGCTATTCCTGGCCAGGCAATGTTCGGGAGTTAAAGAGTGCCGTGGAGTCGGCCTTGATCCATTGCAAGGGTACCATGGTGCAAGTGGGGGATCTTCCCCCTGAGGTCCGCAATCCGGAGCCGCAGGCTACCTATGTTCCGCTCCAGCGTCAGGACGAACGAACACGCATGGTGGGGGCGCTCCAGCAGACGGGCGGCAATCGCTCGGAAGCGGCTCGACTCCTGGGGATGAGCCGCCGGACGTTTTATCGTCGTCTGGCTGAATACGATGTCGCGGCAGCAGGGGAGCCGGGTGAGGATTCCATCCCGTGAACCGATGGGCGTGACTGGTTGTGGCGTAGGCAGCTGGTGCTGCGCGCAAATGGATGTATTCTCGATGTTTCTCTGCTCGTTTCAGCCGCCGGTCCGTCACGTCTCAGTCCAAAACCTGAGCACCGGTCCGTCTTTCCAGCCGTCGCACGAGAGTCAGTTACCTCGATCGAACAGAATTCCCGCCGCAACTTCTTCCGTCAACCGATCGTCATTGAGCCGACTGACACAGGTGTGACACAGCACATTGTGCCATCTCTTTGACGCATCCGGCTGCTTATCTGGGCGGCTCTCGGCGTAAGTCCCTAGTTTTTCGTGGAGCTGCTCATGTCATCACCTATGGCACGATCCTTGATACATGAATGCAGTAACGCCAGCGCGCAAGCGCAGCGAAAAGAAGATCGGGAAGGGCGGGAGGAAAAGAGGGCAACATGGACGTCGAAGGGTTCTTGATTTCAAACGGCGCGGATCATGAGGTGTTGGTGACGATTCCGCCCGCGTCGCTTGGTCCCTTCGATCAGCCCGATGTCAGAGAACAGATTGATGGGTACTGGGTCGATATGTCCCGATTGCCGCACAGGAAATGGTCGGACCGGACGCGTGCAGTCGGGGCTGTGCTGACGTACTTGCGTGGATTGGCGGCCATCTCGGCAGGCTTTCCAACCCAGACTCGATGAAATGTGACGCGCCGGATACAGAACCAAAGGAGAACTCACCATGTGGAATGACAAACAGGATGTGTTGCGGATCGCTCGCGAAGAGAACGTGCAGGATGTCTCGGCCAGGCTGAGTCTGGTGCCGGGCGAGGGCCTGGCGGTCAAACGTCGCCCTGAGGATTTGACTCCGCGTGAACAGGAAATTCTTCAATTGGTGTGGGCGGGGCTGACGAATCGGACGATCGCCGAGCAGTTGCATATCAGCATCAAGACCGCGGAGGCGCATCGAGCCAATATGATGAAAAAACTCCGGGTCTCCAACATCGCGCAGCTGTTGAAGACGGCACTGGAAGAGGGGCTGCTCGCAACCCATGCGGGCTGAAGGGATTCGCGGCGGCCTGCACCCTCGGGGGAAGTCCCACTTCCGGCGGTGCCATGGCTCCCGCGAGTCTGCCCCCTCCCACCGTAAATGAGGCTCGCACCGGCGGCGGTGTTTGAAGTAAAATGCCGCACCGTCGCAGGAGCGAGCCGTGGTCGAACAACGCATTGAAGAAATAACCCGCGCGAACCTTGCCTTTTATGCCGCCTTTGAAAGTCTGGACATGCTCCAGATGGACAAAGTGTGGGCACATCTCGAGTACGTCACCTGCATCCATCCCGGATGGAATCTCCGGAGCGACTGGCCGGAGGTGCGCGATTCCTGGGTCCTGATCTTCAACAACACCTTCTCCATGAAATTCGAACTATCTGATGTGCAGGTCCAGGTGGCCGGGGATCTGGGCTGGGTGATTTGCACCGAGCATCTCACCAGTCGGCAGGACGACCAGCCGGTTGAAACCCGGGTGCTGGCCACCAATCTGTTCGAGCGGATCGGCGACGAGTGGTTGATGATCCATCACCACGGCAGCCCGGTCATGGGCTAGGACCCGCCTCAGGAACCCGTCGGGTGCGGTTGTCATAGACGGGGTGTGCCTGATCAGACGATGACATTGCGTCAGATACCCTTCTCATCCATCGAGCACAACCTGAATATGCCGTGGCCCATCCGTTTCCATTCTTGGCAGCCTGGTGCAGTCCACAGAATAACAACGGGCTATCCTCGAAGCTATGCGAGCCCACCTTGGACATGTTCGGCATGAACCGTACATTCACCGCGATGAAGTGGGCGGTGTTAGGGGCTGTTCTGCTATCCGGTTGCACCACGGTGGCGCAGATCACGACCTTGTCGGATGAATCCTGTCACCAGAAGGTCCGTCACGAGCTTGAATCCATTCTGGTGGAAGAGGGTGAGAAGCAGGAAATTGCGAATCGCCTGGCTGTGAATACGACGGTCGTATTGGCGACCGGTTCGCTTGGCCCGCGTCCCTTCGGAGTCTCTTCCCCATCCGGTGCCGATTATAGTTTCTTTGTCCAGCTCAAGGGTGAAGCCTGTCTCCTGCGCCTTTACGGTCGCCGGAAAGGATTTACCCGGTACACCAACAATCTCACCTATATTGCCACGCGGTCCCTGGAAGGCTGTGCCTGCGCCGAGTGACCCTCATCTGACGAGTCTTATCTCCTCGCCTCTTGTCTTTCCCTGATCCCCTCACTCATCAACCCGGTCCTGTGAAGCGTTGTGGTTATCGGTGCCGATTTCCGTTGCCTCGTTTGAACGACCTTCGCAAAACAGAATCATCGTCTCACTTGCGTGCCTCAATCTGTCTCATGATGCGTCTTTGGCGCAGGACCTGTTGATCGTGGCACAGTGAACGTTCGCCCTTTATCAGAAGGGAGAACGGACGGAAACGATTGTTTTGTATGGTGAAGTGATGGGATTGAAGCACCTGGCATGGCCCTTGATGTAGGGGTGATAGGTATCGTAGGGCGAACACCGTGGGGAGTTCACTGGAGGGCGGCGTAGTAGGAGTGACTGCAAGCCCAGCCTGTTGTTGAGGAAGGTGTAAGAAGGAGGGACGATCATGACCGTGAAAGGGTTTCTGCTGAAAGACAGGGAAGAGCAGGAGTATCTGTTGGCTATTCAACCGGCCACGCATGGCATGTTTGAACGGTTGATCGTGCGTCAGAAAGTCGATGGGTGCTGGGTCGAGTTAAACGGGAATGCACAGGGGGCCTGGCAACCCCGCACGCAGGCGATTACGGCCGTGTTGGGCTATCTCCAGCGCTTGTGGGATACCTCGAAGCCCGTGGCAGTGAGGGAGAACTAGCCTGCGGCATCCCGGGCGAGGCGATGAATGGCGTGAAGCCCAAGAAGGAGGAAGAAGATGTTGGCCGAGAAGCACGAGAGAGAGGCGGGTCATCAAGCCCAGGCTGTGAACCGGGATTCAAAGAAGCATGATACGGATGCCGATGGCGAGATGGGCGTTCCGAAGCGCAGGCCGGAGGATCTCACGCCGCGCGAGTTGGAGGTGCTCCGTATGATCTGGGATGGTCATACCAATCGCAGTATCGCAGAGCATTTAAATATCAGTATGAAGACGGCCGATACCCATCGGGCGAATATGATGAAGAAACTGCGGGTGTCCAATACCGCTCAATTGTTGAAAGCGGCGTTAGAGGCGAAACTCCTGCATACCAGCGACGGGACTGGCCGTCCTCACGAAGGCAGGTGACTCCTGCGACCTATCCGTAGCTGGCCGAGTGTGTTTCGTGCACGGCGGAAGAAGATGAGGACGCGCGAGTGAGTATGAAGGAATTACAGTCCGGGAATGGGGTGGGGGAGGTCTTTGGTCCCGAGCGTCTGGAGCCACTCGGCTGTAATCACGTCACGCTCTTCCATCGTCATGCCGGCATACTTGCGGAACATCTGGGGGCCGCGTCGCCGCCGCCAGGTCAGAAATCCCAGGAAGTGATCCTTGCAGACGGAACGGGTGCCTGCCGGCGCATAGACTCTCGCCTGACAACCATCGATTAAACAAATCTGTCCGCTCATCTGGGCCTCCCTTTGATTCCCGCGAAGTATGCCGGAGATGACCCGGCAAATGCAATGCAGCGCCCCGCATCAGCTGGTTTGCGGAGGCGGGGAAGGACGTCGTCCTGGCACGGCTTCATGTGATTGATGCCCTGTGTGTGTCAGGGAATTTCCGCTTGCAATCCTGTCGAGCAGCCAGGTACCGTACCCTGTTCTCCAGTCAGATCCGGGCCGAGTGCGCGAGCATACCCATGGTCATGCAGGTCATATCGGTGGTTGGGGCCCTCATGGTGCTCATCGCCTACGGCCTCATCCAGGCCGGCACCTGGCGCGAGTTGGATGCAGGTTATCTGGCCTTGAACATCATTGGGTCCCTGTTGCTCGGGATCGTGGCGATAGAAGATCGACGAGTGGGGTTTGTCTTGCTGGAATTCGCCTGGGCAGGGATTGCGCTGGTCGGGGTCGCCCGGTCGATTCGTGCCAGGCGTGCCGCACGCGCCCTCTGATCGTAGTACGACATCATAAACATCGGGCAGTCTTGTAACGAAGGAGTAAGGCGCTATGGCAGGGTTGTTGTCAGCGGATGAAGTGTTTGAAAAGGCGAAGGATACGGCGGTCGGGGCGACCAATGCGGACGAGAAGGCCCTCCAGATCGACTACGAGGCCTTGCAGCTCAAGTTTCGGGCCGCCCTGGGTGATCGCAAGGTGGCTCGATGCCATATCAATAAGTTTTTGCCGGAAGGGTACGAAGACCAGGGCCGGTTCAATCTTCTCCTGTTGACGGCCGGCAACGTGATTTTTGATATCGTGATCGGGGATTCCTACTTCCGTTACGATGTCGTGTCGGTCGGCCAGCTGGACAAGGTGCAGGTCATCGATGCGATGTGGGACAACCGGGAAAAGCGTCGTGAGGAGCCCTTCTTGAGCCTCCGGCTGATGCATGCCGAAGAGACGCATCTGCTGCTAGCGTTGGACGATGAAGAGCGGAAGAGCCTGCTCGGGTTTGCGGCAGCCGTATCGGCCGTGCGGAATCCGGAAAAGTAAGCCCATCAGGGACGAGAATAGAACGGAAGGGCATGGACGGTAGCCTGATGGCGCGTCCCTGCCACTTCCACCGTCAGTTCGGTGTCCGCGGCCGAAAAGTCGCGCAATGGAAACCCGAAGGCCAACACCGCATTACGTTGTGGTGAAAAGACGGCGCTGCTGACCCACCCCACTTCTCGATCTCCACTGAACAGCTTGGATCCGTGCGGCGGAACTGCACGATCCTGAATCGTTAAGCCGACCAGGTGCCGCCGAACGTTCCCGTAGGTGTCCATCCGTGCCACCACTTCCTGTCCCGGATAACAACCTTTCGAGAGACTGAAGGCCTTGCCTTCCAGGTTCGCTTCCGGCGGGACAATCTCTTCATTGAGGTCAGGCCCGGCCTTGGGCAGTCCCGCCTCGATTCGCAACAGTTCCCGGGCCTGCGCACCGATCGGCTTGATGCCGAACGACACTCCCGCAGTCATGAGCTGGTTCCATGCGGCGGCCAGTCCATCGGCGGGCAGCAGAATCTCCAGGTCCTGTTCGCCGGTTTCTTCCGTCCGCATGATCAGCGCCGGTTGGCCCCCGATCGTTGCGGGCAGGGTTTGCAGGAGTTGCACGGTACGGACATCGACGCCGAACGCGGCCGACACCACTTCTGACGATGTGGGTCCACTTACCAGTAGCAAGCCCCAGCTCTCCGCACAATTCTCCATCTTCGCCTTCGTGCCATAGAGCAGGAACTTCCGTAAGGCCTGAAATGTGGCCTCACCGACTTCCCCGACGTCCTCAATCCAAATCGACTCGCTCTGAACGTAAACCCGGAAGTAGCCGAGCATTTTTCCCTTATGGGTGAGGAAGCTGGAGTAGCGACCCTGCCCCGGCTGGAGCGGCAGGATGTCATTGCTGATGATGCTCTGGAGCCACTTGGTGCGGTCGTCGCCGGTGACCCGGAACTTTCCGCGGTGAGACAGGTCCGACAGTCCGACGCGATTGCGCACGGCGGCATACTCTGCCGTGACGTCGCCGTAGTGCGCCGGCATGGACCAGCCTGCGATTTCTTCGAAGGTTGCGCCGAGTTGCTGGTGTTGATCGTGGAGCCGGGATTGTTTCATCGGGGGACCTGCTATCCTTTATCCTGCGCCCTCACGGTTGGATGGAAGGCTGAGAATGAATGAGTTCTTCAACGAGATCTTTGGTGCGAGCCGAAAATTCGTTTCGGGACACGACCTTGGTCACGCCGAGTTCCTTGGCGCGACGCCATGTGTCTACTTCTTCATGGTTGGCGAACGCGAGAATGGGAAGCGAGCGCAGCGCGGGATTGCCTTGAATGGTTTCCAGCGCTTTGAAGGCATCGACAGCCAGGTCGTTCATGTTCAGGATCAGCGCAGCCGGGTCTGTCGAGGTGGTTTTCTCCGCGACCTCATCCTGATTGCGGATCCGCTCGAGGGTATAGCCTTGGGGGCGCAGGGCATCACGTACCTTGGTGTAAAAGAAAATGTCGGTGACGGCCACTAAGATCGTGCTGCTCATGTAACCTCGCGCGCTTAATTCAGCGAACTGATCAGGCGTCCCAGGGCTTTCTTGGCCAAGGCATAGTCCGGGTTGAGAACGAGGGCTTGTTTGTAACAGTCGATCGCCTCGCTCCACTTGCCTTGGCGTTCATAGACGCGGCCCAGGTTCAGGTGCGGAAAGGCAGGACTTTCATACCGTGTGGCCTGCATGGCTTTTTGAAACCATGGAATCGCCTCGTCCAGGTCGCCCTTCTCAATTAAATAGGCGCCGATGTCGTTGTAGGGGTTGCCGAAGTGAGGATCACAGGCGATGGCCTTGTGGCATTCCTCGATCGCTTCGTCCAGCTTACCCATGAAGCTGTAGGTCCAACCGAGAAACGTATAAGCTTCGGCCGTCTGATGTGTCGCGAGCGACAGCTTGTACAGACTGACGGCCTCCTCCAACTGCCCCTTCATCTGCTGCTCATAGGCTTGCTGAAAGAGCTGCCAGGCTTCACGTTTATCTTCTTCGCTGCCGTCGCCCTGTATGAGAAAATCTTGTACATCCATGGTGGTCAGGCTGATGAAAAAGGCCCCCGGCTTCGTTCTTAATCGTGCGAACTCCTCAACGTACTGAGAAGTACCCTTGCGGGTTCGCACTTTCTGCGGCCTCGCTGGTTGACCCTTTTGATCAGCCTGCAGGCCGGAGGGCCTTGGTTGCTCCGCGTTATTGGTGCTTCAGCTTTTTTTGAATCAACTCTGCGCCGTACCGGCCTGAAAGTAACATGGAGCCGAAGGCCGGACCCATGCGTGGCGTGCCAAATACAGCCGCGACGGCCAGTCCGATGACAAAGCAATTGGGGGAGACTTCCCCGGTTCGGTCCATGACTTCTTCTTCCGAGCGCGAGACCCACATAGCACCGTTGCCGGGTACTTGTTGGTAGAGCCCACGCTTGTGTAGGAGGTTGACCACCACCGCGTCGTGGCCTGTCGCATCCACGACAATTTTACTCTCTAAAGCGATGGGGTCGACATGGATAATGTCGTGGCCGGCCATTTCAGCCGTGGTGCTGTTCACAACCACGCCTTCAAGCACGCCTTCCCGGCGTAGAATCAGATCGACAACCCTGGTCAGGTTCATGATCTTCGCCCCGGCGTCATAGGCCGCCGCAATCAGCGCGCCCGTCGCATGGGGAGGATCGACCATATACATGCCGGGGCATTCCTTGATCTGTTTGCAGGGCACGCCCACTTCTTTCAGGATCTTGTGTGCCGGGGCGCAGATGGTCGCCTTGTTCATGAGGTACCCGCCGGACCAAAAGCCTCCGCCCAGCGCAAGGCTCTGTTCGACGATCAAGGTCTTGATCCCCATGCGTCCCAGATCATGGGCGCAGATCAGGCCGGAGGGGCCGGCACCCACGATGATGACATCGCTCTCGATGAGCTGATCGAACTCTTTATAGTATTCCCGCGCGATCTGGCGAGTAATGTCGCGTTCGCGTAATGGTGCCGGTTTTGGCTTCCCCATGCGGTGTTCCCCTTCAACGGCTGTTGAGCCTGGCTTCCCGCTTGGTGCTCAGCTCCTCCGCATCCTCAACGGCCCCCTGAAGGGACGCTTCGGTTTGGATTAGCCTGCGGCCTCGCGGGCCAGCCATGTCGACGCGCCTTATAAATAGATCTCGGAGCCGGCGTTCTTAAATTCTTCCGACTTTTCTTTCATGCCGATCTGAATAGCCTGCTGCTCTTCCAGTTGTTTCTTTGCCGCGTAGTCACGGACATCCTGCGTGATTTTCATCGAGCAGAAGTGCGGTCCGCACATACTGCAGAAATGGGCGACCTTCGCCGCATTGTCCGGCAGCGTGGCATCGTGATACGCGCGCGCCGTCTCCGGATCGAGCGCAAGGTTGAACTGGTCTTCCCAGCGGAACTCGAAGCGCGCTTTGGACATGGCGTTATCGCGCACTTGCGCGCCGGGGTGTCCCTTTGCCAGGTCCGCCGCATGCGCGGCGATTTTGTACGTTACGACACCGACCTTCACATCTTCCTTAGTCGGCAAACCGAGATGTTCCTTGGGCGTCACGTAGCAGAGCATTGCGCACCCGTACCAGCCGATCATCGCCGCGCCGATGCCGGAGGTGATGTGGTCGTATCCGGGGGCGATATCAGTGGTCAGCGGCCCCAGGGTATAGAACGGCGCTTCCTGGCATTCCTTGAGCTGCTTTTCCATGTTCTCTTGAATCATATGCATCGGCACATGGCCGGGCCCCTCGATCATCACCTGCACATCGTGGTTCCAGGCGATCTTGGTCAGTTCGCCGAGGGTTTCCAATTCGGCGAATTGTGCATCGTCGTTGGCGTCGGCGATCGAACCGGGTCGTAGGCCGTCGCCCAGGCTGAACGCCACGTCGTAGGCCTTCATGATTTCGCAGATCTCTTCGAAGTGCGTGTAGGCAAAGTTCTCCTGGTGGTGTGCCAGGCACCATTTGGCGTGAATGGAACCGCCGCGCGACACGATGCCGGTCATGCGTTTCGCCGTCATCGGCACGTAGCGCAGCAGCACGCCCGCATGGATGGTGAAATAGTCCACGCCTTGTTCGGCCTGTTCGATCAGCGTATCGCGGAAAATCTCCCAGGTCAGGTCTTCGGCTTTGCCGTTCACCTTTTCCAGCGCCTGATAGATCGGCACGGTGCCGATCGGCACGGGGGAATTGCGGATGATCCACTCGCGTGTCTCATGGATATTCTTGCCGGTGGAGAGGTCCATCACCGTGTCGGCGCCCCAGCGGATCGACCAGATCATCTTCTCGACTTCTTCCTCGATCGTGGAGGCGACGGCCGAGTTGCCGATGTTGCTGTTGATCTTCACGAGGAAGTTCCGGCCGATAATCATGGGCTCGGATTCCGGATGGTTGATGTTGTTCGGGATAATGGCGCGGCCGCGGGCCACTTCATCGCGCACGAACTCGGGCGTGATCAGGTTCGGAATGCGAGCGCCCCAGGCCTGGCCGGGATGCTGCAACACCCCGCCGCCGTGTTCATTGGTCGTGGCCATCAGGTCTTTGGCCCGCGCGCGCGATTGATTTTCCCGGATCGCGATGAATTCCATTTCCGGTGTGATGATGCCCTGTTTGGCATAGTGCATCTGGCTGACGTTCCGTCCGGCCTTGGCGCGGCGCGACTTGCGGATATGAGTAAACCGGAGGTCCGCCAACTTGGGATCGGTCGCGCGCTGACGACCGTACTGCGAGGTCACCTGCGGGAGCTCTTCCGTATCCTGCCGTGCTTCGATCCAGGCGCGGCGTAGCGGCTGCAAGCCGGCGCGCACGTCGATGGTGACATTCGGATCGGTATAGGGGCCGGAGGTATCGTAGACGGTAATCGGCTGATTCGGCATGCCGCCGTTGCCGTTGGTTGAGTGCGTCGGGGACAGGCTGATCTCACGCATCGGAACCCGGACGCCGGGGAGTGTGCCGTCGATGTGCACCTTGCGCGAAGCCGCGAACGGGGTGGTGGTGAGGCGCGCGGTCGAAGGCTTGGAGCCGTGACCGTTGCTGGAACCATTCTGTGTATGGGCCTCGCTCATAGCGGAATTCCTTTCATCGAAGGTGAGCGTCTGACGGCCAAAATAAAAAAGCCGCATCCAGCTTGGGTGCGGCTTGAAGCGATCACGAAGCCAGTGAACCGGTCGCTTCCCTACGCTGGTATTACCCAGGTCAGGTTGTGAGGGTCGCCCGATCGCTCGGACTCTCAGCCGGATGGCACCCCTAGCTGTCGAAGGTGATCGTACCGACCTGCCGGGGGGAAGTCAATCTTCTGGAAGACCTACTAGGAGGGGTGACCTTTGGGCCTTGTCGGGAACATCCATGCCTTAGTGAGGACAAGACCCAAAAGGTATTGCCTCAGCCGCTCGCAGGCAAGGGCCGCCGGAGCTGAGGCCGGGACAATGTTCAGTCAGCAATACCGGCGCAACTTGCGCCGAGCCACCGCCCCTTGATGTCAATGTGCACCTTGCCTGCGCCTGCCCGTTCCGTGTCCATACTTGCCACAATGGATTCAGGCGTTTTGGTCTCCATGGCCATGCGTGAGGTGGTTGCGTGGGGCGCGGGGCAAGACCGTTCGAGCACCAGCTTGCTGGAAGACTTGGAGACGACCGTGGTCGTACAGCCCGGTTCATCTTCATCATCTTCTTTGATGATGCGATTCTGGTCCAGATCTTCTTTGGTGATGCAGGATTTATGGACATGAGTGTTCGCTTTGCCGGACCGGGCTTGCATCGATTGCTCGAGTCTGGCGCGCTGTTCCGGTGGCATCTTGGCGAGCGCATCCGGCGGAATCATCATGCCGGTCGGCACCCCCGTAAAAGTCATTTCCCAGGCGCCTGGTTTCGCGTTGAACGAATCGGCCTGCGCTTCCGGCGCCATCCCGGGCAGGATCGTACTCGCCATGAGTCCAAGTGCCAGTGCGAATGTGAAGCGGCCCAGCGTGGATGTCGTGCTGCTCATTCTCGGGTGTCCTCCCGTGTCAGAGTGAGGGGTGGCTGTTGTCAGTCGAATCATACGCAGTTCTGCAGGAGAAATCACGCGAAGCCTGCCGGTACCGCTCGCTTTATCCGGCTTACGGGCGTAAGCTTTTTACCAAGACAATGATGGACTGCGCTCACAGAAATGGAGGCCGCATCATGAACGGAAAAGGCTTTTGGCTCGGGCTCGTGCTGGGCGCAACGGTGATGGGGCTTCTAGGACAATGGGGGCCCGCTGCGGCGGGGAAGGAGGCCAATTCGTCCGCCTGTATTCCGGCCGGCGCGGTGGCCGAGTATCTGCATAGTGTGATTCAGGCGGATCGTACGTTTTACACCTCGGATGTGGTCGAGCGGATGCAGATGCGCGGTATTGCCTTTGCTGCGGAAAACTGGCGGGAAACCTCGCGGCTGCCCCTTCCGGCTCAATACCTGCTGGAAACGGGACGGCTCGTCGCGGCGGGCCGGAGCGGGTTGCAATACCGGCTGATCAGCAACTGGGCGATTAATGCCAAGAACCGGCCGATGACCGACTTTGAGCGGGCGGGGTTGACGGAAATTCTCGTGAATCCGGATAAACCCTACACAGCCGTCACGAGCGAGGGCGGCACGCCGGTGTTTCAGGCCATTTATGCCGATAAAGCCGTGTCGCAGTCCTGCGTGGGTTGCCATAACGCACACCCCAACAGCCCGAAGAAAGATTTCAAGACGCAGGACGTCATCGGCGGGATTTTACTGACCATTCCGCTGCCGCAGTAGTTCATGGCTATTGGAGTCCCATGGTTGGCTTAGGCGGGCAGGCCAATCAGACCTTTCATGCCTGCACCGCTGATACTGAGTAAGCCGCTCTGAATGTCGACGTATGACTTGCCTGATGGTCATCCTGTCAAATCAACATTAGCCACCAAACTCTGAAGGAGTTTAACTTTATTAATAGCCTCCAAGCTGCCTGCGGTCAACATTAATGGTCTTGGGGGAGGCGGTTCGAATTGCTCGATGGCCAATCAAAATGTGTGGTGAGAGACAAATATGGTGCGTCATGGTTTGCCAATTAGCCTTGATTGACATGGTTCATACACTCCTCGAGGTTAGCGCCTTGAACAGGTTGCTTATGGCCTCGATTCCTCTCTTGTGATCTTCGATTCCGTAGAATTCAAATTCCGCATCTGTGAGCTCGAACAGATGCTGTCGGCATCGCATTTCCCAAAGCCAGTCTAGCTCCTTCTTCAACTCTAGGGAGATTACATTTTCGGAGAATAACCGATCAGTGCGCGAAACGAACCGCTGGCGCATTCCCATCTTCCCTGCATAGTGGTCAACGAGAATCGCCTCCGCGATGGATCCCAATGCAGCTAGGCAGGCCTTAACAACCATATCCCGCGCTAGGCCAGCTAAGTCAGTTCTGCGAAGAAGCCATAAATTAGCATCGTGCAGCATTAGGGTGTATGCGACATTATTTTTCACCGTTTCTTGACGAATGAAGCTTAAACGCTGGCGCCACCTACTGGCCGGATGTAAGAAGCCTCGCGGGAATCTGACCTTGGCGCTGGCATGGTCTCTACGTCCCAGTCGGCTCTGAATTTCCTGAAGAGCCTCCCCTGCCTGAATCGCGAATGTCTCGATTTCTGTGTCGAAAGAAATCTGTTTAGCCATTTCCTATCTTCATGCAGAGGTGGTACAGGCTTTAGTGTACCGTCTATGGAATGTACAGGGCAGTGGGAGAAGTAGTTTGCACTTGCCGTGGTGTCAGGTCGAATTGTTACCTTGGACCGATCTAGCGCGGCAATCCTAATTTGGTGAAAAATGCCAGGTTTCGTTTCTGTGCATCCACAACCAGTTTATTGTATGACACCACTTCAAGATAAGCACCGTAGTTCTCATTATAGCCAAAAAAACCAAGTCCATCTGGTGTTGCTCTGAGGGTGTAAGTGCGTGCCCATTCCTTTAATCTCGGAGTCAAGTCGCAGATTATGTAGCAGTAAAAAGGCATATTGCTTTGTATGGGGAGTGGGCGCCCGGTGATGGATTTAGCCTTGCCGTCCTTTATTTCCTCTATGTACTTATAGACTTGGGAGAAGGGATTTTCTTTTTCTGAATAATCGGCGCGCAGTGGCTTCTTAAATTCTATTATTGTTATAGAAGTAAAAGGCAGTTCTGGTGTCTCTGTGAATGCTACGGCTTTGTCAAAGATGAGAATGTCTGGTTCTTTCTTGCTTTTATTTTCTAAGAGGGTTGATTTCTTAATCTGTTGGTCGGAACTCAGGCAGACATGAAATGCCAACCTCTCATCTAGCAGCCATAAGTTATGGTCTTCAAAAGGAAGGTCGTTCGATGTTTTGCCTCGTGGGAATATAATATCGTGGATGCGTTCCTCAGGCCTGTACCTGCCGTCATGTTGAATGGACAATTGTTTCTGCAGGAATTCAATAATAGCCTTTCGATGAATGACGTAACGAGCAAGATCTGAGCGATTAATCTCTGTCGTTTTCTGGAGAAAGTCATCCAAGCGACTCCTAATCGATTCAAACTCTGCGTCTAGACCAGTGGGCTCAAGTAGCCTGCGGCCTTCCTCCCGTAATTCAACTTGAATCTTATGATAGGCATTGTAAAGGTGTCTGTCGATTTCATCATCGGTTGCTTCTGGGTCGATCAGGTCAATAGTTTCCCCCATCCGATTCAGAATGGGTCTGTACATTGCGCCTTCGCCTTGGACGAATCGCTGAACTTTCTCTCTCTTCTTCCCGGCAATCGGTGCGGTATATGGGGACAGATATTCTTCGCAATGTGAACGAATACTTTGTCGAATGTCGGCCAAAGTTATTTCTGAAGCGTAGAGATTTGATCCGTCTTCGGAGAGATTAAAGCCCGTTCGATCTGCATTGACAGCTTCATCGAGTAAGCGCGAATTTACATAAACAGCATAGACAAACTCTTTGCCCTCCTCGTCAGTCAGGCGTCGAGCAATATTGGGGATTCCGGTCACTTTATCTCTGGTAACGGCACGATTGTGAGCACAGAGGTATAGTCGGTGTTCGCTAACATGATTTGAATACAGTCTCACGTGGACTACGTCAAACTGGCTTCCTTGGATTGGTACTCGCTTAAGGTCTGACTGAACTCCCATTACGCGATCGTAGAAGTCGTTTAGGCTCAAGGTATCGCCAGTTGCCTGATCGGTGAGAAAAATCGTGGGGCAACTTGGCCCAAGAAAATAATCAAGAAACTCCTCGACAATGTGAGCAGCAATAGTCTCTAGTTTTTTAGGACATTGCCGACGATACTTATCTTTATATCCAATTAAGGAGAGGGATGTGCCACACATCGCACCGACTACATCTGTAACCGAGTGGCTCTCTATGCCTGACCCCTTCTGACAAAAGGCAAACTCCCTTCGTCGTAATTTCTTGTCCTGTTTGAACACACTACTAACAGTCACTGAGTCGAATGCCGCGAGCCACATAAATCGACCGACGCCCTTGCCGCCACGACTTGCTTTGAATGTGGTATCTGAAGTAGTGAAAGCGTTGTAATTTGATTCGTCAAATCCGACCCCATCATCTAAAACTACGAACTCAACTATGTCTGCAGTGTGCAAATCGCTTTGGGCGATGAGTGTGCTCTGGTCCCGAATGATAGTTATGCGTATTTCGCGACGAGGCTCGTTGGCATCCTCGATAGCCTGGATCGAATTGATGATTGCCTCGAAGAGCGGAAGGAGTGGTTTGCTGGTAGGTAATTGAACGTTCCTTACTCTGCCCGCAACGTCGGTATTCATGAGAATTTGTCTCTGGTTAAAGCTTCAAACGCATTCTACGTTTTTGGGGTGAGGTCGGTCCATAGTATCCGCATGTGGTAACGGGACATTTAGAACGGGTAACTGGCACTCCAAATGCTTTGAGGTAAATTTGTGCCCAGCCATTGATACCGAATCTCTGCCCCCTTCGACCCATTCCAACCATCTTCATAGGCCATCTGCTCCGACTCATTTCATTGCGTAGCTGCGAGAGGGTGTCGTAGAATTATCCACGACATGTGTGCCTGTGACACAGCGGGTCTCACTCAACCGAAAGGCTGCAGGTGAAAACGGTCGCCACGCTTCCCCGTCCCATTACCGACTATCAATCTCTGTCTGCCGAAGAACTCTTCGAACGGACCCGCGCGGCCAAACGGACGCTCGGCGACCGGGTGATGATTCTCGGCCATAACTACCAGCGCGACGAAGTCATTCAGCATGCGGATTTCCGGGGCGACTCCCTGATCCTGGCGCAAGTCGCCGAGCAGCGATCAGATCGACCCTATGTGGTCTTCTGCGGCGTGCATTTCATGGCGGAAACCGCCGATGTACTGAGCCGCTCCAATCAAACGGTCATTCTCCCCGATATGGCGGCGGGCTGTTCCATGGCCGACATGGCGGCGATCGAGCAGGTCGAACAATGCTGGGATGCGTTGGGACGGGTTGTGCCGGTCGAGGAGACGGTCATGCCGGCGGTGTATGTGAACTCAGCCGCAGTCTTGAAGGCTTTTTGCGGTGAGCATGGCGGGCTGACCTGCACCTCGTCCAATGCGCGGAAGGTCATCGAGTGGAGCTGGGCGAGGCGCGAGAAGATCCTGTTCTTCCCCGATGAACACCTGGGGCGCAACACAGCCAACAAGATGGGCATTCCCCGCGAGCAGATGATCGTCTGGGATCCGTACATGCCGCGCGGCGGTAATTCTGTGGAGGCCATTCAACGAGCCAAGTTGATTCTCTGGAAGGGCCATTGCAGCGTCCACCAGATGTTCCAGCCGTCGCATGTGGATTATTTCCGCAAGCAGTATCCCGACGCAAAAGTGATCGTCCATCCCGAATGCCATGAAGACGTGGTGAACAAGGCTGATTTGGTCGGTTCGACGGAATACATCATCCGAACGATCACGGCAGCGTCGGCGGGCACTACCTGGGCAGTGGGGACGGAATTGAACCTGGTGAACCGTCTGAAGCACGAGCAGACCGACAAGAAGGTGTTTTTTCTCTCATCCACGGTCTGCCAATGCGCGACCATGTACCGGATCGATGCCCCGCATCTCTGTTGGGCGCTGGAAAACCTCGTCGATGGTCATGTGGTCAACCACATCATCGTGCCGGATGATGAGAAGCAGTGGGCGAAGGTGGCGTTGGACCGCATGATGGCGCTCAGTTAGCAGGCTGTTGAGAAAGTCCGCCAGCGGCGTTCTCGCGTCGCTCAGAGGCTCACCGTACGGCACCGAGTACGATTCGCCTCTTCGCTCGCTGCGGCCTTGCTGGACGGTCTTTCTGAACAGCCTGCGTGGTATCCAGATCCGACCCTCCCATTGCGCTCTCATCCTTTCCTGAAGGTGGTGTGAGGGTTGTCAACGCACTGCTAGGCGGCTCATGTTCTAACAAACCACTGGTTCCTCTCGCCTCGATTCGGTATAGTCCTCTCTTTACGCGCACTTCATGACTCTTTTGTTCCTCAGATAGATCATCCTATGGACTATAAATCGACCCTCAATTTGCCGAAGACCGACTTCCCGATGAAGGCGAACCTGCCGCAGCGGGAGCCCGAGATGCTGGCCCGCTGGGCGCAGGAACGGCTGTACGAACGCATCCAGCAATCCCGTCAGGGGTGTGAGCAGTACATTCTCCACGACGGGCCGCCCTATGCGAACGGCCGCATCCACATCGGTCACGCACTGAATAAAATTCTGAAAGACATCATCGTCAAGTCCAAGACGATGTCCGGCTATCAGGTGCCTTACGTGCCTGGGTGGGATTGCCACGGCTTGCCGATCGAGCATCAAGTGCTGAAGGACCTGGGTGACAAGAAGCGCGATTTGGATGCGCTCGCGATCCGCAAGCTCTGCAAGGAATACGCGGAGAAATATGTCGCCATACAGCGGGAAGAGTTTCAGCGGCTGGGCGTACTGGGCGAATGGCAGCAGCCCTATCTTACGTTGAATCCCGCCTATGAGGGGACGATCATCCGTGAGTTCGGGCGGTTCGTGGAGCGGGGCGGGGTCTACAAGGGACTGAAGCCGGTCTTATGGTGTACGCAGGATCAGACCGCGCTGGCCGAAGCGGAAGTGGAATACGACGACCACACGTCGCCCTCCGTCTATGTGAAGTTCACATTGGTAAGTCCCCCGGCTGTCCTGAGCAAGCGGTTCGGTGGGCTTGTATTTCCTGCCGATGTGAAGAGCGCCTCCGTCCTGATCTGGACGACCACCCCTTGGACCCTCCCGGCGAACCAGGCCGTCTGTCTGCATGCCGACATTGACTATGCGTTTGTGCAGGTCGGAGACGAAGTGCTCGTCATCGCCGAGAAGCTGGTCGAATCGGTCGCCAAAGCGTGCAACCTGCCGGCCCATACCATCGTGGCCGTGAAGAAGGGCAGCGAGGGGTTTGAGGGGTTGGAAACTCAGCGCCCGCTGACCACCGGGCTCTCACCGCTGCTGCTGGGAGACTTTGTCACGCTGGAACAGGGAACGGGCTGCGTCCACATCGCGCCGGGCCACGGTATGGAAGACTACCTGCTGGTGCTGGACCACAATGCGAAGGCCACTGTCGGAGAGCGGCTCGAAATCTTGGCGCCGGTGGATAATGGCGGAAAGTTCACGGAGGCTGTTCCAGAGTTTGCCGGGCAACATGTGTTCAAGGCCAATCCCAAAATCGTCGAACGTCTCAAAGAGAACGGGCGCTTGCTCGGCCACGGGTCGCTCAATCACTCCTACCCGCATTGCTGGCGGTGCAAGCAGCCGGTGATCTTTCGCGCGACCGAGCAGTGGTTCGTCTCCATGGAGACAAACGAACTGCGGAAGGAGACCTTAGCGGAGATTGAACGGGTGCGTTGGATCCCGGCGTATGGCCGCGACCGGATCAACGGGATGATCCAGAACCGACCCGACTGGTGCCTCTCGCGCCAGCGGGTGTGGGGAACGCCGATCCCGGGATTCACCTGCATGAAGTGCGGCAAGGTCCTGGCCCATCCCCGGGTCATCGACCATGTGGCGGACCTGATCGGCCAACATGGCACGGACTATTGGTTTGCCAACGAGGCTGCCGCATTGCTCCCTGCCGGGACGCAGTGCGAAGGCTGCAGCGGTGCCGAGTTCGAGAAAGAACGTGACATTCTGGATGTGTGGTTTGAATCCGGCGTGAGTTATGCGGCGGTGCTCAAGCCGCGCCAATGGTATCCGGCGGATTTGTATCTGGAAGGGTCGGACCAGCATCGCGGCTGGTTCCACAGTGCCTTGTTGGCCGGCGTGATTACCGATCGACGTGCGCCATACAAGGCCGTGTTGACGCATGGATTCGTGCTGGACGGGGCCGGTCGGAAAATGTCGAAGTCGGCAGGCAATGTCGTTGCGCCACAGGATGTGATCAAACAATCAGGCGCAGAGATTCTGCGTCTTTGGGTGTCCGCCCAGGATTATCGAGAGGACCTGCGGATCTCGCAGGAGATTCTGAATCATCTCATCGAGGCGTACCGGAAAATCCGCAACACGTGCCGGTTCCTGCTGAGCAACCTGTACGATTTCGATCCGGCGCAGCACCGTGTGCCGTTCGAACAGTTACCTGAGTTGGATCGTTGGGCGTTGATGCGGCTGGGCGACCTGATCCCGCGTGTGCGGAAGGGGTATGACGAGTTTGAGTTCCACACCATCTTTCACGCGCTGAATAATTTCTGCTCGGTCGATTTGAGCGCGGTCTATCTGGATATCCTGAAAGACCGTCTCTATACCTTCCGCAAAGACTCTCCACTCCGGCGTGGCTCGCAGACCGTGTTGTTCGATATCGTGGTGGCCCTGACGAAATTGATGGCACCCGTGTTGAGTTTCACTGCCGAAGAAATCTGGAAGACATTACCCGAGTCCGTGCGGACAGAGTCGAAGGCCGACAGTGTGCACATGGCCATGTTTCCCGAGGTCGATCCGCGCTGGGCTGATCCGAAACTGACGCAACGATGGGAGCAATTGCTGGAAGTGAGAGTGGCCGCTCAGGCAGCCCTGGAGGTGAAGCGTCGCGACAAGGTGATCGGCGCGCCCTTAGAAGCGAGAGTCACGATCGAAGCCAATACGGATCGCTACGAGTTCTTGAAGCAATACGTTCACGATCTTGCTTCATTTTTCATCGTGTCCGATGTGGAGCTCAGGCTCGTCCAGCATCTTCCGCCCGGCCAGGATTTTGCGATCACGGTTGAGAAGGCGACGGGTACGAAGTGTGAGCGCTGCTGGAATTATCGATCGGCGGTGGGAGTTTCTGCCGACCACCCTACGCTCTGTGATCGCTGCATTGAGGCCGTCCGGTGAGCCAATCCATTCGTTACCTGTTGCTGGGCTTGCTCAGCCTGGCGATCGTGGTGTTGGATCAAGTCACGAAAGTCTACGTCATGGAGACCATGCGGCTCCATGAGTCCATCCCCGTTGTCGCTAATTTGTTCAGCATTACCTATATCCGCAATCCCGGTGCGGCGTTCGGCTTTCTCTCGTCCAGCAGCAGCTCATTCCGGTTTGTGTTTTTCGGACTGACCTCGGTCTTTGCGGTGGGGTTGCTGGGCATGATCATGGTGCGCATGCCCAAGGACGACTGGATGGGGCGGCTCAGCGTGGCAGGGATTCTAGGCGGGGCAATCGGAAATCTACTGGATCGACTGCGATACGGGGAAGTGATCGACTTCCTCGATTTCTATATCAACGGATACCATTGGCCGGCGTTTAATGTCGCTGATTCGGCGATTACTGTCGGGGTGGTGTTTCTGATCCTGCACTTCGCGACGGAAAAGGAGCCGGAGGAGGCTCCGGTCGTTTCCGAGCGTCCCCCATCCTAGCTGGTACATCCCTCCCGTCACACGGGCAGGGTAATGATGAACCCGCCCTGTTCGCGGAACTGGCGTTGCTGCTCGACCGAAAACATGACGAGTGGTTCACTGTGGCAGAACTGGCATTCCTTGAGCGTGATGACGGCCTCCGGTTCGCCGATTCCCACTAAATACTGCTTGGCAAGCGTCAGGGCCTTCTCCTGACTCGTGGTCATCACATCAAAATGCAGTTTCCCGTTCTTTCCCTTTACCCACGTATCATACACGTGGACGCTGTCCATGTTGGTTCCCATGACAAACGACTCCTGGTTGTGGATTGGCTTACCGGACCACGAGCAGTACGATGACGCCCAGGACCATACGGTAATAGGCGAACACGCTCAAACTGTGGCGTTGGACGAAGGTGAGAAACGCGGCGATGACGGCCCAGGCGACCACAAACGACACCACCAGGCCGATGGCCAGGGCGACATAGTCATCCTGAGAGAAAGCCGCCTGTGACTTCAGCATCTGATAGATCGTGGCGATGATCATCGTCGGGAGGGCCAGGAAGAAGGAATATTCCGTGGCGACGCGGCGGTCGAGGCCCGCCAGTAATCCGCCGACAATCGTCGAACCAGAGCGGGACATACCGGGGATCAGGGACGCGCATTGTGCCAGTCCGACCCAAAGCGCCGATCGTGGAGTCACCTGCAGCAGTTCCTTGACGCGCACGCGGCTCTGCATGCGCTCGACGACCAGAATGATGATGCCCCCGACGATCAGTGAAATCGCAACGGTGGTCGGCGAGAACAGATAGGCCTTGATCGACTTGTGTGCAAGAAATCCCACCAGGGCCGCGGGCAGAAAGGCCAGGCCCAAGCCGATGACGAACCAGAGGTTGGGTTGGGCGCGGATGGATTCCTGAATGATCGCCGTCCAGGACGTCGTCCCACGGGCCGCCACCAACGATCGAAAGTCGCGCTGTTCCCGGAGGGCATGCGAGGCAAGCGACGCCAATTTGGCGCGCTCATAGGCAATGATAGCGAGAATGGATCCCAGCTGAATGGAAATCTCTACGTTCGAGGCAATGTCTCCCGTGAACCCGAGGGCATGCCCGACGAGGATGAGATGACCTGTCGAGGATACGGGAAGAAATTCCGTCAGTCCTTCAATGATGCCGAGAATGACGGCAAGCTCCGGGCCCCAATTCATCATAGTGCGTACGAGATGGTGTGTGGGATTGCTGGTGGTCGGTTATGCGGTTCGATGAACAGTCGGTGCATATTCCCAGACTGGTCCTCGGCAGTCAAGCGCCGTCGAGTTTTGTGACGGCGTGTCGATTGTGGAATACCGCTTGCCGGTTCGCGCTCCCCAATCGGCAAACTTGTTGACAAAGTTGAGATGATGGCATACACACAACAAGAGAGAAGAAGTCCGATCGGTCCAGACCGAACAGGGGAGGGTCGCATGAGGCATGTGTGGTTCGCTGGGCTTGCGCTCATGAGCGCGATGGCCGTCAGCGGGTGCGTAAGTGACAAGAAATATCATGAGGCGCTTGCCGATGCCGATGCCACCAGGGGTGAACTGGAGCGCGCACGGTCGCAGAAGAATGCTCTGGAGCAACAGGTCAAAACGCTGAAAGATCTGAACGCAAAGTTCGGGTCCGAAAGCCAGATCGCCCGGGATGAGCTTCAACGGATTCAACATGGTCGCGACAAGGAGCGCGACACCATTGAGGTCCGGACCAAGGAGCTGGAAGACAAGGTTAAACAGCTGAGCGCGCAGAACCGAAGCGTCAAACAGGAATATGAAGAGGCGCGCCGGCACAATGAGCAGTTGAAGTCGTTGGTGGCGCGGTACCAGAAAGAGATGAAGGAGCGGTCGCGATCGTTGTCGTCGACGATGGAATCTCCGGCGCTGACTGCGCCGCTTGGCAGCGGCGGCTCGTCTTCGATGAAACCTTCGTCGGCGCCCTCTCCATTTGATGCTCCGGCACCGGCGGCGTCGTTGCTCAACATCAATAAGGCCCCTTCAGCCGATCTGGTTCTCACGCTGGGTATCACCCAGGATGTGGCCGAACGTATTGTGAGCAACCGTCCCTATCGGGTAAAGGGCGAGCTCGTAGCCAAGAACGTGGTGCCGAAGGACGTGTTCGACGACATCAAGGATCGTATTACCGTCAGTCCATAGTCTTGGTTGTCCGCGTCCACTGCTGGTGGACATGGTGATTTGAACGGCCGTTTGCCTGCACAGGCAAACGGCCGTTCTCATTTCCGCTCCCGCGTTCTGCGAGAAGGATCAGCGGCCGCTGCATGACATCGCCAAATTGTTTTCTGTTAAAATGCCGGCATTGCTGGGTGAAGGAGAACGCCTGTTCATGCGTCGTGTGAGTATCATCGCCGGGGTGCTTGTGCTCGGACTGGCGATTGCCGGGTACGTGGCTTTTAACGGTGAGCGCAAGGCCCCTATACGCTACCGTACGGTTCCGGTCGAGCGTGGAACTGTCGTTTCCCTAGTGACCGCAACCGGTACGATCAATCCCATCACCACAGTACAGGTCGGGAGTCAGGTGTCAGGCATGATCGAGAGCCTTCACGCCGATTTCAATTCCAAGGTGAAGGCGAATCAGGTCGTCGCGCGCATCGATCCGTTTCCCTATCAGGCCCGCCGCGATCAGGCCGTTGCGAGTCTGGCCAATGCAAAAGCCGCCTTCGATAAGGCGCGAATCGACCTTGCGCAGCGGCGGCGCGAGCTGGATCGGGCCAAGTCGCTGATCGGCCAACAGTTCATTTCGCAAAATGAAGTCGACGTGGCGTTGACGGCCTCCGAGGGGGCGGTTGCGCAACTGAAGGTGACGGAAGCCGCCGTCAAGCAGGCGGAAGCCATGCTGCAGGCGGCCGAGTTGGACCTGAAATATACGGTGATCCGTTCACCGGTCGATGGTGTGGTGATTTCGCGTCTCGTGGAAGTCGGCCAGCGAATTTCCGCCAACTTTTCCATTCCAACCCTGTTCCTGATTGCCGAAGATGTGACCAAAATGCAGGTCGATACCAATGTGAGCGAGGCCGACATCGGTGGAATCGTCGATGGGAAATCGGCGTCGTTTACGGTGGATGCCTATCCCGGAGAGGAGTTCCGTGGGCGGGTGCGCCAGGTTCGGAACGCGCCGATCAACATCCAGAATGTCGTCACGTATGATGTGGTCGTTGAGTTCGACAATCCTGCGTTTCGACTGAAGCCCGGCATGACCGCGAACGTGTCCATTGTCGTCGACAAGCGAGAGAACATTCTCAAGGTTCCGAATTCGGCGCTTCGCTTCACGCCTCCTAAATCGGTTCGGGAAGAAAAGGTCGCTGCAGGACCAGAGAAGAGCGGGAGGAGTGCCGCCGGGAGGCCCGCGTCCGGAGGCGGTTCCGCTGAACCGGCAAATCGGCAGTGGGGTCTGTGGAAGCTGAATGCCATGGATGAATTGGAGCGTGTCCCTGTGGAGATGGGAATATCGGACCGGTCATACGTCGAAATCACTGCTCCTGGAATTCAGGAGGGGGACCAGGTCGTCATTGGCATTGAATCTCCGCGCGGCGATCGCAAAAGCGGAGACCTTCCCCCAGGATTCGGAAGCGGGCAACAGCGTGGCGCGCGCCGGGATCGCGGAATCTAGCGGAAGGCTGTAAACGGGCGGCACCTGTCCGTGCAAACGAGACGCTCGTTCTTCATCCTATCCAGTGGCTTCAGTGACGCGATCCGGTTCATTCCGCCCTTGTCTCAGTTGAGGACCATGTGGCCCCCTTAATCGTCTGCGAAGATCTGTGGAAGATTTACCGTGTCGGCGACGTTGAGGTGCAGGCACTGCGCGGCGTCAATCTGACCATCGAACGCGGCGAGTTTGTCGCGGTGATGGGCACGTCGGGATCGGGCAAGTCCACGTTGATGAATCTATTGGGTTGTCTGGACCAGCCCACGCGGGGCCGGTATCAACTGGATGGATTGGATGTGGCGACGGCGAAGCCGGATTTGCTGGCGGATCTTCGCAATCGACAGATCGGGTTCGTCTTTCAGAATTTCAACCTCATTCCCAGGACCAGCGCGCTGGAAAATGCGCAACTGCCATTGTTCTATCGGGGCCTGTCCCTCAAAGAGCAACGGAAACAGGCGGTGGCAGCCCTGCAACGTGTCGGGTTGGCCGGCCGGGAGCAGCATTACCCGTCCCAGCTTTCCGGAGGCCAACAGCAGCGTGTCGCCATCGCCCGTGCGCTGGTCGGCGCTCCCGCGATCCTGTTTGCGGATGAACCGACCGGAAACCTGGACACCGTCTCGAGCCGGGAAATCATGGATATCCTCGAGCAGCTCAATCGGGAAGATGGCATCACGATTATCCTCGTGACGCACGAGCCTGATATTGCCGCGTACGCTTCTCGCGAACTCGTCATGAAAGACGGGCAGATCGTGCAGGATGTTCGGCGCGCACCCCACCTGTCCGTTGTGACCTAGGCGACCCATGTCGGCATTTGTTCTGCTCACCGTCATGACCGCGCTGCGGATACTGAGTCGGAACCGGCTCCGGGCCGGCCTGACGATGCTCGGCATCGTCATCGGCGTGGGTGCGGTCATTGCCATGGTCAGCATCGGGCAAGGCGCACGCGCAGCGGTTCAGGCGCAGGTGGCGAGTATGGGGACGAATGTGATTGTGATCATGCCGGGCTCCACGACCGTCAGTGGCGTCCGGGGCGGGCAGGGTGGTGCGGTGACCCTGACGGTCAGCGATGCGGCTGACCTGAAAAAACGAAGTCCGCTGTTGTCGGATACCGGCTGGGCGAAACGCGATGTGATGCAGATCGTCAATGGGAACCGCAATTGGAACGGTCCCGTGAACGGGGTATCCCCGAGTTACCTCACGATTCGGGATTGGTCATTCACAAGCGGGGGGCCGTTTACGCAGGTTGATATGGAGAGCGCGGCGCGCGTGGCGTTGATCGGGCAGACGACGTTGGAAAATCTATTCGATCCGGGAGAAGAAGCGATCGGCGCGACGATCCGTATTAAAAATGTGCCCTTCCAAATCGTCGGCGTACTGGCCCCGAAGGGGCAGTCGGCCCAGGGAACGGACCAGGACGACGTCATCTTCATTCCGTTCACGACAGCAGAGCGGAAAGTATTCGGGAGCCAGTTTCTGGGCTCCGTGGGGGCGCTCTTCGCGTCGACCGAGCAGAGCGCCGACCTGCCTGAGGCTGTCGGGCATATTCGTGAGGCCTTGCGGGCACGGCATCGCCTGCAGCCTGATCAGGCGGATGATTTCACGATCCGGACGCAGGTCGATATCGGGAAGGTGCAGGAGGGCACGAGTGAAACTCTGACGGTCATGCTGTTTGCCATCGCCTCCGTGTCGTTGCTGGTCGGGGGCATTGGAATCATGAACATTCTTTTGGTGTCAGTCACCGAGCGGACGAAGGAGATCGGTGTACGCATGGCCGTGGGCGCCAAACGCGTCCATATTCTGACGCAGTTCCTGATTGAGGCCATGACGCTGAGTCTGTTCGGCGGGTTGATCGGCGTGGTAGTCGGGATTGTCGGCGCCCGGCTCACGACCGTGATTGCCGGCTGGCCGACCATTATCTCGTTTGATTCTATCGTGACGGCGTTTCTCTTCTCGCTGGCCGTCGGACTTTTTTTTGGACTCTATCCCGCCAACAAAGCGGCGCGGCTCAACCCGATCGAAGCGCTTCGCTACGAGTAACGGTTCGTTTTGAAACAGTGCGTGCCGGCCCCCACCCGTTCTAGATGATGGGCTGACGGACTGTGGCTGCGGTCAGTGATAGGTTCGTTCGAACTCTGCGGGAATGGTTCCCAGGACCGTGCGGATTCCGCGGGCAGGAGCCTGCTCATCCTGGTTGGCGAGGTCAATGACGAGCGGGACGATATAGGGTTCACCCGAGGGGTCATGCGTGATCGTGACGATAGGCTGGTGGAGTTTTCCCGAGTTGATGACGGACACGATGGCTCGTTCGCCGGTGGTTAAGGAGACATAACTATAGACCGGGTAAATGCCCATGACTTTCACGAACAGGGAGATTAGCCGGCTTTCGTACCGGCCGTCCTTGCCTTCCTGATAGAGTCGCTGGAGCGACTGGTGAGGGGTGAGCGGCGAAGCGCCGCCGAATCCCGTCAATAACTCATCGTAGCGATCCGTCACCATGACGATCCGCGTCATGTCCGATGTGAATGCCCCGCCTGTTTCCGGGGGGAACCCGCTGCCGTTCAGGTAGGCATGATGCTCCGCAACAATCTGTGTCACGGCCTTGCTGAAACCCCCTCGGCGTTCCAGCAGAATCGCGCCGGCGCGTGCATGGGACTCGTAGGTCCGGCGATTCTGTTCGGAGAGGGTGGTCGAGGTGTCGTGAATGCGCTGCAGAATCGTCGGCGGCACGTGCAGCAGTCCAACGTCATGAAGCAGCGCCCCGGTCGCCAACTCTTGGATGGCCAGCAGGTTGTAGTCCGCTGCGTGTGCCAGGATCATCGAAAAACTACAGGTGGCAAGCGCATGTTGACTGAGCGGCGCATTGCCCTCGCGGCCCTGGCTGAAGACCATGAACAATGCATGTGTGTTGAGCGCCTGCGCGACGGCGCTGATGGCGTGCACGGTGTGGTTAGCCTCCTCCGGATCGACGATGCCTGTTTTGGCGATGCGGGAGAAGGTCGTATGTACGGATTGCTCAAGTTGGGCGCGCGCCGACCGGGCGGCCAGCAATTCTTGCGTCATGGCGGCAAGAGACCGAACTTCCGGTGCACTTGCTGTCGGCGGGGGGGGCGTCGGTGTCACGACAGGCGACCCGTTTTGAGACGGCGAGGGTGTATCCGGGAGGTCGAGTCCGCGCGCGGGGTCGATGCTGAGATGTTTCACACCGGCGCGTCGCAACTTTTCGATTTGCTCGTCCGTGCGAATCATAAATGAGTGCCGCATAAAGGGCGATCGAAACCAGGCTACGTCCAGTTTGGCAACGTGCATGCCGATTCGGAGCGCGTCGATGGTAATGGGTCGGTATGCCATACGGTATGCTCGCTACAGGCCTGCCGGTGTTTGCGGAGCTCTCTCTGCCGATCGCTCGGTTACGTCGGCTTTCGAATGGAAGTTTCTGGGAACACCGCCGGTTGTGCCGTGAGCGGGGTAGGACAAGCGGAACCACATGCGGGGGATGATGCCACCGAGAGCAGGATTGTCATGCGCGGATTGTCGCGATCCTGATGCTTGTAGAGGTGAGTTTCAACCACCCGATTGTCGTTCAGTCCTAGCCCCTCACATAAGGCGTCTTGTGCAATCTTCAGCCCGCCGTCGGTATCCCGTCTCAGCGCCGAGGCAAAGAAAAAATGGATCGACAGCGCGAGGCTTGCCTGCTGCAAATTGTGTCTTAGAGTACCACGATGGGGTGATTGAGCAAGCGCAACGAGAATTTGTTGCCCGACGAATTCCTTGTAGGCGCGTCCTTTGGCAGAGAGCAGCCGGCGCCCGTTTACGGTGGCGTACTGGTGATTGATGCTGGGCGGGACGGGGAGGGTGAGTTCAATAGAATCAGAGGTAATGCTCGGCTCGGTGGCAACCGGGGTCGACAGAATCAACGGCCGACGCTTTCCCTTAGACGGCAAGGGCACAAGGGATTCCTGGGCAGCAAACGGTGATTGCTCAGGCAGAGATCGAAAAGACCTGGATCTGATGGAGACGGGAGGTTGTCGAGGACGGGACACGCGGCGCAAGGGCCTGCCTATTACACTACAGAAGATTTTGGATCTTCGCCATATCCTGCTCGGCCCGATCCTCGTTCCTGGTGAGGTAGCGACGCCATTCCGACGGGCCCCAGATTTCCAGGCGGTGGTACATTCCCACGAGGACGAGTTCCTGATCTTCATCCATGGGGACGAGCTTACGGAGGCGGCTTGGAATCAACACACGGCCGGCTTTATCAATATCGGAGGCGCCGGCTTGAGCCATCACATGATGCATGAAGAGGCGGGTCTGATCCTCATCCAGGGTCGTCCTGGTCCGCTCCAGCACCTGCTCCCATTCCTTGGCCGAATACATCCAGAGCGTCTGCTCGGTGTTCTTCAGGAACATGACCTGATTGCCCTCGGCTTGGAACTGCTCCCGAAGCGGTGAGGGGATCAGGAATCGTCCCTTTTCATCAACCTTACAGAGATGTTCTCCGGCAAACATGAACGGGTGCTCTCCTTTTACTGCCGATGGTAGGAGACATGGACAATCCTGTCAAGAGAATATTCTGACAACGTCTGTCACTCAAAGTCGGTGCTATCCATTCCTGCCGGGGGCATTTGACCGTCCTCCATCGCGGCATCGATGTCATCACCAAGGTCTTCTCCCATTTCCTGCCCCATTTTTTTCATGAACCGCGCCATGCTCTCAGGGTCGTTTTCATCGAGTCCGCCAAGATTGCTCGGGTCGGACAGCGCTTCGAGTCGCGCGTCCTCCGATTTGGGCGAGGCGAATCCGGACAGCAATCGTTCCATGTCGGCACTGTGGCAGTGAGCGCAGGTCTGTTGCGGAGCGGCACTGATACTGAGCACCAAGCGGGTCGTTCGCTTTCCGCACTGTCGGCAACGGTATTCATAGATCGGCATGGGTTACGCTCTCAGGGGTGCCCGTGATTGAAGGATGATGGAGGCAGCCACGTGTCCGGCACCATTCCCGCATCCACAGAACGCGCGAGGGCAAGGACAGCGACATCTTTGGCCCCGGCTTCGAGCAGGACTCTGGCACATTCGCTGGCCGTGGTACCGGTGGTGAACACATCATCGATGAGCAGAATGCGCTTGCCGGCCACTTCTTCCGGACTCCGTAAGGCAAATGCCTTGCGGAGGTTTTGCAAACGAGCCGAGCGAGAAAGCGTGATCTGCGGGTCGGTATCGACGGTCCGAATCAGGTTTCGATAGGAGACCGGCAGGTCGAGAACAGGTCCGAGGCGATCGGCGAGCAGAAGCGCCTGATTAAATTCCCTCTGCCGGAGGCGGTTGGGGTGAAGAGGGATCGGCATCAGGGTATCGGCGTCCAGGGGATTCGGGCGCGCCTGGATAAGTAACGTCCCCAGCGCATCCGCCAGCGCCACCTTTCCCTGATATTTGAAGAGCGCAATGGCATCCTGGAGCGGTGAGCAGTACGCGTATGGCGCCCATACCTGTGAATAGTGCGGCGCGCGGGTGCGGCAGTCCTGGCATTCGTGAGTCGGACTATGGATGGTCGCCGCCGGCGAAGCGAATGGACGGTGACACCGGGGGCAGGACGGTCCACGTAACGGTCGAATCAGATCCCAGCAGCGGCGGCAGAAAAGCGGAACGGGGTCGTCGGTGAGGGGCTGGGCGCAGGTGGTGCAGTCCATCGGAAGCAACAGGCGGGAGGCCTGCCTGAAGAGACCGTTCATCATCGGCGACTGCTCCTCCCGGAGGTTTGAGGCAACGACAACAACCTGCTGGAATTTTGTACGGAAACCCCGTCAGCCTGTCAAGGTTGTGGCCTTCGGAGGGGGTATGGTATAGGACCCTTCCGCCTGCATCGGGGCGATTCCACGGATTCGAGGGGGTTCGGCTGGCATGCAACCGCCGGAAAATCCCACACACCGTATTGTGGCCATGGGTTTCCATGATGCACGATCCTGCCAAGTCGCTGGTCAGCGTCGAGAAGCTCTCGAAAGAATACCGCCGTGGCGGTACAGTGCTGTGCGCGTTGCAGGAGGTCACCCTCGACGTGAAGGCCGGAGATTTCTGCGCCTTCGTGGGCCCGAGCGGGTGCGGGAAAAGTACCTTACTCAATTTGATCGGGGGGCTGGATCAACCTACCTCCGGGACGATTGCGATCGAAGGCCGGCCCGTGACCAATGCCAGCGCCACGGAATGGACGCGTTTGCGGCGGGAGTTGATCGGAATTGTGTTTCAGGCCTTTCATTTGATTCCCGGACTCACGGTTGCGGAGAATGTTGCCTTGCCCATGTTGCTGAAGGGCGAACAGGGGCGGACTGTCGCAGACCGGATCGACGAGGTGCTGCAGGCGGTCGGCATGGAGGCGCGCCGTTCCCATCGTCCAAGCGAGTTGTCGGGCGGGGAACAGCAGCGAGTGGCCATTGCCAGGGCGATCGTACATCGGCCGCGGCTGATTCTGGCGGACGAACCGACGGGAAATTTGGATTCCAGGCAAGGTGCCGATATCATCAGCCTCTTCCGCACATTGCCGCAACGGTTCGGTCATTCGGTGCTATTGGTGACACACAGCGAGAGTGCGGCGGCCGCGGCGGACTATGTGTGGTATATGCGGGATGGGCGCCTTGTGAACTGTGTGCCGCAGTCGGCCTGAGAGCTTGAGGGGCCGTTCAACAGTCTTAGAGTCGTGCCGTCTGGAGGGTGGGGCGGTCGAATGCCTCGTGAGCGCAGTCGGCGGAGTTGTTCAGCATTCTGCCAGGAGAAAGGATTGGTATGGATCTCAGCACTACCATTGCGGGCGTGAAGTTTCCCAGCTGCTTCATGAATGCGTCCGGGGCTCTCTGTATGACGCGGGAGGAACTGCTGGCTTTGGGGCGTTCGCGCGCCGGCGCTATTGTGACCAAGTCGATGACGGTGGAACCACGGACCGGAAATCCTGAACCGCGATACTACGGTTTTCCAGGCGGGTCGATTAATTCCATGGGGCTTCCGAACCTCGGCTACCTGGCCTATGCGGAACTTATTCCCGAACTCAAACAGTTCGGGAAACCGGTCATCGCCAGTATTGCCGGCTTGTGCGAGGACGACTTTCTCACCATGGCCCGTGTGATCAATCAGGCGCGGCCGGATCTCATCGAGGTGAATCTGTCCTGTCCGAACATCCCCGGCAAACCGCAGATTGCCTATGACCCCGTCGATTCAGAACGATTGCTCAAACGGGTGCGACCGCTCATTACCGTTCCCATGGGCGTCAAGCTGCCGCCCTATTTCGACCCCGCTCACCATGCGGTCATGGCTGAGGTGATCGGCCGCTGCGGAGTGGATTATTTGAATTTGATCAATTCCGTCGGCAATGGCCTGGTGATCGATCCAACGCGTGAAACGCCGGTCATTAAACCGAAGGGAGGGTTCGGCGGCTTGGGAGGTGCGTTGATCAAGCCTGTCGCGCTGGCCAACGTGCGAGCTTTTTGGAAGCTGCTCGCGGGTCGTATCCCGATTATCGGGACGGGTGGAGTCGTGCAGGGCCTCGATGCCTTTGAACATGTCCTATGCGGTGCGTCGGCGGTTCAGATAGGGACGGTGTTGGTCGAGGAAGGCGTGGAAGTGTTCGAGCGTCTGGAGCGTGAGTTGGAGGCGGAATTGAAGGCTCGCGGAGGACGGTCGGCTCAGGACTATCGCGGAAAATTGAAGGAGTTGTAAGGCGTGGCGCGGGGTTTCCGCGCCACATGCGATGGTGTTCAGTTATCTGAACGCGAAGTTCTTGGGAAGGAAACCCTGCTGCAGCGCCTGGCGGAGCAGTTGGGCCACGTTACGGACCTTCAGCCGCCGCATCAGGTTAAACCGATGCACCTCAACCGTTCGCACGCTGATATCCAGACGGCGGGCGATGTCCCGGTTGGTATTCCCTTGCGAGACAAGTTTGAGAATTTCTTTCTGCCGGGGGGTCAGTCCGTCTGATCGCTTGGCACGCGTTGGCGTGGCCTTGACGAGTTTAACGGGCTTCCGCTTCTTTGCTGCTGGAGCGGCCTTGGTGGTCTTTGCGGACTTCTTTGCTTGAGGTCGTTTGCGTAGTGCCATAAGTATTATGTACCCCAAATTCTACTGAAAGTAATCTTAGCATACCTGGGTAAATCTGTAAAAACAATTACTGGACTGTTGGGCAAGTGAACAGGGTGATGCCGCTGATTTCCTCTGCATTATTCAAGGTCTGTGTGCGTCTGGGGTGGACACATTTGTCCACTCATCCGGGTCGGACTCTTCTGACAATTCTCGGCGTGGGGTTAGGGGTCGCAGCCACAATCGCCGTTCAAACCGCTAACGTCGAAGTCCTGCGTTCCTTTGAGGCGTCTGTCTTGACGGTTGCCGGCCCGGTGACTCTCGAAGTGTCGGCCGGAGAAGCCGGCATGGACGAACGGTTGGTGACCACCTTGCGGGCTGTCGATGGCGTGGAGTCGGCCCGGCCGGTGCTGGAGGTGGGGGTGCGAGTCGCCGACGGTCGCGGGATTGGTCAATCGTTCTCGATTCTTGGGCTGGACCTGTTGGATGAGTTGAACTCGGAGGGGGGGCGTATCCCTTCTCAGCCTGATGCAGGATCGCCGCCTGGTACCCATGTCGCGATAGAGGGTTTGCTGACGAAGAACGGCCTTCTGGTAGGACAGGGCCTGGCGTCAGATTTGGGTGTCGGACCATCGTCTTACGTGGCCGTTCAGGCAGGAGATCGTGAAACATCTCTTTCAATTGTCGGTGTAATCGGTCGGCGGCCGGGGGCTTCCTCACCCTGGGATCATCTGGCGGTGATGGATATCGCGGCCGTGCAGCAAACCTTTGGATTGATCGGTCGTCTTGATCGGATCGATGTTGTCACGTCGCCAGGGTCGTCAGTTGAGCAGGTGGCGGAGGCGATTGCGCGAGTCTTGCCTCCGGCAGTGACGGTGCGTCGCCCGATTCAACGCAGCCAGCAGGTGGAGTCGATGGTCGGCGCCTTCCAGATGAACCTCTCCGTACTGAGCATGGTAGGGCTGCTGGTCGGAATCTTTCTGATTTACAACACGGTGTCCTTTACGGTGGCACAGCGACGGCGGGAGGTGGGGATCCTCCGCGCGATCGGCATGTCCGAGCCGATGGTCGTCGGTCTGTTTCTCGCCGAGGCCGGCGTGTTTGGCGTGATGGGCGGGTTGTTGGGAGGCGGGCTCGGTCTGCTGCTGGGCGATATGCTCGTCGGTATGGTTGGGCGGACGATCCACGACCTGTACACGCCGCTGGCTGACACTGCAAAGGCTATCGGCTTTCCTCACGGTTCCGGCCGGTTACTGATTGAAGCCGTGGTGATCGGGAGTGCCGTATCTGTTCTCGGCGCCTTGAGTCCCAGTGTGGATGCCGGGCGCACTGTTGTAGTCGCAGCGTTGGCACCGGGCGAATACGATGTCGCACAGCGTATCCGCGCGGCTTCGTTAGGGCGGGTTGGTGGCCTGCTGCTGCTCATCGCCCTGGCATGTCTTGGTCCAGGCCCGGTCAGTGGTGTGCCCGTCTTCGGATACCTGGCGACATTTTGCCTTCTGGCTGGCCTGTCCTGTCTCGTCCCCCTGCTGATGCAGCTGTTCTGTCGCACGCGGGAGTTAGGCGCACTTTCCCATGCACCCACCTTGGGCGGGGCGATCCGGCACATCGCCCGGGAGCAGACCACCAGGGGTATGGGACGAAACGCGGTCACGGTGTCTGCCTTTCTGGTCGGGGTCGCGATCATGGTCGGCGTCATGGTGATGATCAGAAGTTTTCGCGACACAGTGGAGATCTGGATCGATCAGACCGTGATGGCAGATTTCATTGTCGCTCCCGCCGGCTGGCCGCATGTGGTGCGCAGCGGGACGTCGAGCCCGGTGTTGCCGGGCGCCTGGCTGCCCCGGTTGGCCGCCTCACAATTTGTCACGGCGGTTGATGCCTACCGCGATATACGCATCGAGGTGCAGGGACGGCCGGTTGCGCTGGTCTCCAGAGATTTGGCGCTCCATGCGACACGAAGCCGGTATCTCTTTCTTGACGGAGAGTCCTCGGCCATTCTGGGTCGTGCCGCGTCCGGGGAAGGGGCGATTCTTTCGGAGGTGGTGGCGAATCGGTTGCGCGTAGCAACGGGCAGCCGTCTGTTCATCATGACGCCGATGGGGGAGCAATCCCTGGTGGTGCTGGGAGTGTTTTATGATTACGCCACAGATGGGGGCAAGATCGTCATTGACCGGTCGTTGTATCAGCGGTGGTGGAAGGATGACGGGGTGACCGTCTTTCCGGTCTATGTCGAATCGGGGGTCGATTTGGCGCAGGCCCGATCAGCCATTCTTCACACCCTCACCCGGGAGTCTGGCGGGAACCTGATGCCCACCGTGCTGAGCAACGCAGAGTTGCGGCGGGAGATTCTTCGAATTTTCGACCGGACATTCACATTGACCTATGTGCTGGAGGCGATCGCTGTGATCATCGCCATGCTGGGAATCATTAACACGCTGGTCACCTCGGTGGTGGAGCGGCGGCGTGAGTTGGCGACACTCCAAGCCCTGGGTAGCAGCCGGGGGCAGGTGACCGCATTGATTCTGTGGGAGGCCGGCTATTTGGGGTTGCTGGGAACCGGGATGGGATTGGCCGGCGGGTTGGCCCTGGCGGTTATTTTGATTCGGGTCATCAACCGGCAGTCGTTCGGGTGGACAATCCAGCTCTCCTGGCCTGTCGGTCTAATGGCAGAAGTGACGGTCTTAGCCCTCGTGGCATCGCTCCTCGCCGGGTTCTGGCCGGCCCGTTGGGCGGCCAGACAACCCTTGGTTGAGGGACTACGCTACGAGTGAAGGCCGACGGCCGGTTCTGCGGTTGGAGTCTGGCCTTGCGTGGTGGGGAGTGCATCCACCTGAATGTCGAATCCCAGGTCTTCAATCATGCGCCAGACCTCTGCCGCCGGTTGTCCCGGCGTGGTGAGGTAGCCGTTCACAAAGACTGAATCGGCAGGATAGAGCGCGAGCGGCTGCAGGCTGCGTAAATTGTGCTCGCGTCCTCCGGCGATGCGAAGCTCCGTCCGGGGATGCAGAAAACGGAACAGGCACAGGGCCTTCAGACATCGTTGCGGCGTCAGGGGCGTGCAATGCTCCAGGGGGGTACCGGAGGCCGGGTGGAGCATATTGAGTGGAATCGAATCCGGTTTGACCTCGCGAAGTGCCAGGGCAAGATCGATCAGGTCTTCGTCGCGCTCTCCCATGCCGACAATCCCGCCCGAGCAGATTTCGAGTCCGGCCGTCCTGGCATGTCGAATCGTGGCCAGCCGGTCTTGAAAGGTGTGGGTGCTGCAAATTTCAGCGTGATAGGCCTCGCTCGTATTCAAGTTGTGATTGATCCGGTCCACGCCGGCGGCTTTGAGGTCCTTCGCCTGGCGTTCGTTGAGCAATCCGAGAGAGCAACAGATCTGGATGGGGACTTCCTGTTTGATGGATCGGACGGCCGAGGCGATATCGGCGATCTCCCGATCCAATGGGCTGCGTCCGCTGATGACGATGCAGTACCGTTGCGCTTTGGCGGCTGCCGCACGGCGCGCACCGGTCACCATTTGATCTTGGGGGAGCAGGCCATAACGCTCGATCGGGGCCGTTGACACGGATGATTGCGAGCAGTAGCCGCAGTCTTCCTGGCAGGCGCCACTCTTGGCGTTCAGGAGCATTTGCAGGCGAACCGTCTTGCCGAAATACCGTTCACGGACCTTGAAGGCTGCCTGCAAGAGCTCGAGCAGACGGGTGTCCGGAGTCTGTAGTACGGCGAGGCATTCCTCTTGGGTGAGTAATTCGTCCCGCAACGCCTTGTCGGCCAGGATTGTGAAGTCAGTCATGCACGCTACTCCTCGAAAAGACAAACGGGACCTTGTCCCACGATCAATAAATTCGTGAACGGAGGTCCTGTTTGTGAAAAGAAAAAAGGGCGGTGGAAACCCTACACGGTTTCAAACGGAGATGCAATGCCTTGATAGGGGACGGCGGGGATGCGTGCCTGCTGACCGTCGTGATCGGCACCGGGCTTGGTATTGTCTCTCCAGGGAAGGGCGACGTAGGTATTCCAGCGGCCGCATCGTCGGCACCGGCCGGACCACTCGGCCAATTCATGGTGGCACTGGGTGCATTGGTAGGGCACGACCACTCGCTTCTTGAAACCCAGGGCCTTCTTGAGCTCGCCTACGGCCTCGTCCATGTGTTGCTTGCGAAGGTACAGGTTGGCCATGATCTTATGGTAGTCGACGAGCTGCTCCTGCGTGCCGTCGAGAGTCGAGAGCACGTCATAGGCGTCATCCACCATTTCGAGCCGATAGTACAACTTGCCCAAATAGAACTGGATCACGGCATTGTGGGGATCCTGCTGCAGGGCTTCCTGATAGACGCGGATGATTTCATCAGGCTCTCCGAGCTCAAGAAACAGTTCTTCCAGACGGTGGAGGATGATGACGCTGCGTGTCTTGGCGTAGATCTTCTTGAGAATTTCGACCGCGTTTTTGGTTTTACCTTCACGCACCAGAATTTCCCCGATGCCGATATAGGCCGGGAGGAACGTACGGTCTTTCTTGATTGCACCCCGGAAATACCGGCGGGCTTTGTCCGGGTGGCCACGCTCCAGTAGTTGTCGGCCGACTTCGTACATGCAGCCGAGTAGGAGATTGGCCTCGGCACGGCGTTCGCTTTCCGCCAGGTTTGCCTTCACCAGCCGGTGTTGAATTTCCAGCGCATCGCTCCATTTCTCAAGCCGGATTTGCAAATCGCGTTTGCGGATGAGGGCCATCAAGTTGTCCGGTTCGATGCGAAGGATGTTCTGGAGGGTCTGTAGCGCCTCCTCATATCGACGGGCCCCTTCCAAATCCTTGGCCAATTCCAGCAACACTTCCACATTGCGCTCTTCGATGCGGTGGGCCTGTTGGTGGAGTCGGATGGCTTCGGTGAAGTTGCTTTCGGAGCGGTAAATGTTCCCGAGCCACAGCAAGGAGTCCGTCCGGTTGGGGTCTATGACCAGAGCGCGCTCAAATAGGCTCACGGCATCGGCGGTGCGCTTGGACATGAAGGCGTGTGTTCCGTCGCGATGGAGGGCATCCACCTTCTCTTTGCGGCGTACGAGGCGATTGGTACGCCAATTCATGAAGACGTGCGAGGTTTCCTTGATCGTCACGATAAGAGCGACCAGCGTGGCGCCGAGGGCCATGGAAAACAACACCAGGGAGACCGGGCTGAGTTCAAAAAGAGCATCCGGGCTCGTCCGGACCGTAATTGTGCCGGGGTTCAGTTCGCGGAAATAGCTGTAGAGAAAGATGCCGACGCTGACGAGGAAGATCGTGGAGAGGAGCCGAAACATGCTAGACCCGTTTCCGGGTGCGGGCGGGACGTGTCGTCTTTCGTGCCGGTGCAAGTGCCTTCACGGCTCGCTCCTCCGGCAGTTTGACCTGTCCTGCGTCGCCCCACAGTCGCTCGAGTGCGTAGTGTTCGCGAATATCCTTCTGAAAGATGTGGACGATGACGTCACCAAAGTCCATGACGACCCACTTGGCTGACGACGCCCCTTCGATGCTGAGCGGCGGGTGCCCCTGCGCCTTGAGGACGTCGCTCACATGGTCTGCAATTGCCCGTGCCTGACGTTCCGACTCTCCAGAGCCGATGACCAAGTAGTCGGCAATGGACGTCAGTTTGGCGATGTGCAGGATCAGGACATCGGTGGCCTTTTTGTCCAGAATAGCGGCAGCCACCGCGAGAGCTTTGGCCTTTGTTTCAGAAACGCTCACTGTCCTCCATGTATAACCCCTCGCGAAGTATATAGGATTCGACCAGGGGGGGCAACAGATTTGCCAGAGGTCGGCCATTGCGAAGCCGCGTCCTGATGTCAGACGCGGAGACTTCGCAGGGAGGCAGACGTAAAAATGTGAGTGCCCGACCCTGCTGGAGGGGTACTTCCGCCCGTTCCTGCTGTGCCGCATCCAGCGCTATCAGTATGTCTTTTGGGACTTCATGGAAGAGCGGAATGGAGGCCACGGCCAGAAATGTCGTGGAGGGTCTTGAAATCACGACGAAATGGCAGCTTTTCAGTAGAAGATCAGCTTCTTTCCAGGAGGGGAGGTCGAGAAACGCATCCAAACCGATGATGAAAAAGAGGTTGGTGTCAGGTCCATATTCCTGTTGAAGCGCCCGAATGGTATCGATCGAATAGGATTTGCCTGAACGGCGGATCTCAATGTCCGTGAGGGCGAATGCCGGTTGGTCTTGAATGGCAAGCTGCACCATTGTGTAACGATGGTGCGCAGAGGCCAGGGTGGCCGGTTGTTTATGCGGAGGGTCTCCGGTCGGGATGAAGAGCACCCGGTCCAGATGAAGGAGTTGCCGTGCCGATTGTGCGATCGACAGATGGCACCGGTGAATCGGATTAAAACTGCCGCCCAAGAGTCCCAGACGCATGCGGGCTCCGTCCCAACTCATGAATGTGTGGCGCGAAGCAGAAGTGCAGTCGGCTGCCGGTCGCAGTCTGCCTCGATGGAGGAGGCCTGTGGCCGCCTAAAGGACCACCAGGTTGTCCCGGTGGATGACTTCTTCATACTCCTGCAGACCGGGGATTTTCTGGATGTCGGCGGTCTTGAGGCCCTTGATGCGGGTCAGGATTGCGGATGAAAAATTGACCAGGCCTTTGGCGCATTCTTTCCCGTCAGGTCCGGCGCAGGTGACGGGGTCGCCGGCCTCAAAATGGCCGGTAATATCAACAATGCCTGAGGCCAGGAGGCTTTTACCGTTTCGCACCAGCGCCTCGACGGCGCCCTGATCCAATTGCACGTGCCCGCGGGGACGCAGGGTAAACGCAATCCAATGCTTCCGGCTGTTCATACGTCGTTCGCGGCCGAGAAACAGGCTGCCCCCTGGTTGTCCGGACAGCACCTCCGGAAGCAGGCCTGTGCGGGTCCCATTCAGGATCAACGTCGCCACGCCGTATTCGCCCACTTTCTTGGCGGCGCGTACTTTCGTCGCCATGCCGCCGGTGCCTTCAAAGGTGGAGGACATTCCCGCACGTTGTTCAATGTCCTCCGTGATCTCTTGAATCAGCGGAATCAGCGTGGCGTTGGGATCTTTGCGGGGATCGGCGGTGAAGAGTCCGTCCACGTCCGACAGGATGATCAGCAGGTCGGCATCCACGAGATGCGCCACCTGGGCCGCCAGAGTATCGTTGTCTCCCACGCGGATTTCCTCGACCGCTACGGTATCGTTTTCATTGATGATGGGGACGACGCCGAATTTGATCAACGTGGTGAGGGTGTGCCGGGCGTTGAGAAACCGTCGGCGATCCGCGAGGTCTTCATGGGTCAGCAGGACTTGTGCGACACGGAGTGAGAGGCGCTCGAAGGCCTTCTCATAGGCCCACATCAGCAGGCTCTGGCCCACCGCGGCAGCGGCCTGCTTGACCGGCAGGCTTTTGGGGTACTCGCGTAACTCCAGCTTTTTGATGCCGGAGACGACCGCGCCGGATGAGACCACAAGCACTTCGCGTCCCTGTGCGCGCACTTGCGAAATTTCGGCCGCGAGTCGCTCGATCCGCTCGGTGCTCAGGCCTGATTCGCGTGACGCGACCAGGCTGCTTCCGATCTTGATGACAACGCGCCTGGCTTGCTTTAGGAGTTCGTCTCGCACGGGGTCTTCCGGAGCAGTTCCACCTGCTGGCCCATGTAGAGTATGCACTCGTCCAGCCCTTCGCGCGTGGCTGCCGAAATGGCAAAAAATGGAATCTTGCGCCGCTGGCAATATTTCCGGAGCTGTTCGAGCCGTTCCCCTTCGCCTTTGATGTCGAGTTTTGTGCCCACCACGGCAAAGGGGCGCGCGGCGAGGGCCTCATCGTAGGCGGAGAGTTCGTGGCGCATGACCTTGAGGCTTGCGACCGGCTCCTCAGTGGCCCACTCTGAAATATCGATCACATGAATCAAAAGGCTGGTGCGCTCGATGTGCCGGAGAAACTGAAAGCCGAGGCCTTTGCCTTCGTGGGCACCTTCAATCAAACCAGGGATGTCCGCAATCACGAAACTATGTTCGCCGGTCGATCGTACGACACCCAGATTGGGCGTGAGGGTCGTGAAGGGATAATCAGCGATTTTTGGGCGTGCCGCAGAGACGGCGGCGATCAAAGTCGATTTTCCGGCGTTCGGGTAGCCGACCAATCCGACGTCAGCCAGGAGTTTCAGATCGAGGCGAAGCAGCCGTTCTTCGCCTGGCGTGCCCGTTTCGAACTGTGTCGGTACGCGGTTGGTTGAAGTGGCGAATTGAGTGTTGCCGCGGCCCCCCATTCCCCCCTTGGCAATGACACAGCTCTCGCCATCCACGGTCAGGTCAGCCAGGAGTTCCTGGGTATTCTCGTCGATCACAATGGTGCCGACCGGCACAGGAATGCGTACATCGGCGCCGCGGCGACCATGGCAATTACTGCCGCCGCCGACTTCGCCCTTTTCGGCCTCGTAATGTTTTTGGTATCGAAGATCCAGCAGGGTGCTGAGTCGGGTCGTGGCCTCTACGATGACGCTGCCGCCGTCCCCGCCGTCCCCGCCATCGGGGCCGCCGCGCGGGACAAACTTCTCGCGACGGAAGCTGCAGGCCCCGTTGCCGCCGTGCCCGGCCTTTACCAGGATTTGGACTTGATCGACAAATGTAGACATCGCAGCGAGCCCCCACTCGGCATAGTTATTCAGAAACAACAGTATAGCGTATTCGCCGGCTCATGGGGGACGCTGCGTGAACGAAGGATACCTGTTCTGTGGAGCAATGGTCGGGACTGAGGAGAGATCAGGCCTTCGCTGTAACCGGATAGACGCTGACCTTCTGTCGGCCGCGGCCACCTTCGAACTTGACGACACCGGCTACGTACGCATAGAGGGTGTGATCCCGACCGAGGCCCACGTTGAGGCCCGGGAAAAACTTTGTCCCGCGCTGCCGGACAATAATAGAACCGGCCTTGATCGTTTCTCCGCCGTATGCCTTCACGCCGAGGTATTGCGGGTTACTGTCACGGCCATTTCTTGTCGAACCGCCGCCTTTATTTGTTGCCATGGCAAACTCCCCTTCGAGTCGTTACTTCGTTGCGATCTCAGTGACCCGCAGCTGCGTAAAGCCCTGCCGGTGGCCTCTGGTTCGGCGATAATTCTTTCGGCGCTGTTTCTTAAAGACCGTGATCGATCTCGTGCGTCCTTGGCGGATGATTTCCGCGGTGACTCGAGCGCCGTCGACGATCGGCTTGCCGACCACCAATCCATTGTCACCATTCAGCAGTCGAACCTTGTCGATCTGCACGGAATGGCCGACATCGCCCGGGAGTGACTCCACTTGGAGTACGGTCCCTGTTTCCACTCGATACTGTTTTCCACCTGTCTCGATAATAGCGTACATGTGCGTCTTTCTCCTCGTCAGCAGAACGTGGGTGTTTATCATAGCCGCAGAGAAAGTGTCAAGAACAAGTGCTCGGCTGAGCGGCGAAGTGGCGGGCAACAGCACAGAACGGAGTTCCGTCCGATGGCACCGTATTCAAAACTACCGATGATCGGTGAGTGCGAGAGTAGCTGTCTTGACGCTCATCGCGAGGCGCTGGTATTATCCCGCGCATGTTACAAACTAGCGAAAAAATATGGATGGATGGGAAGTTTGTCGCGTGGGCTGATGCCCAAGTTCATGTGCTCACGCACTCGCTTCACTATGGATTGGCGGCCTTCGAGGGGATCCGCTGCTACAAAGGGAAGAACGGGTCGGCTATCTTCAGGCTGCCTGAGCATGTGGATCGGCTGTTCGAGTCGGCGCATATCGGTCTGATCGAGATACCCTACGACCGGAAGCAAATCACCGACGCCATTGTCGAAACGGTCAGGGTGAACCGGTTAGAAGCCTGTTACATCCGTCCACTGGTCTACATCGGTTATGGCGCCATGGGCCTCTATCCGGGCGAGAATCCTATCCAGGTGAGTATTGCGGCGTGGAAATGGGGGACCTACCTGGGAGATGAGGCGCTCTTGAAGGGCATTCGCGCCAGAGTGTCTTCGTTTACGCGTCACCATGTGAATGTCTCCATGACACGCGGGAAAATCTCCGGCTATTACGTGAATTCAATCCTCGCCAAGCGGGAAGTCAAAGCCGATGGGTACGATGAAGCCATCATGCTCGATCCTGAGGGGTATGTGGCCGAAGGGACGGGCGAGAATGTCTTTATCGTGCGACGTGGCGTGTTGAAGACCACCCCCTTGACCTCGATTCTAGAAGGAATCACGCGGAACTCCATCATGCAGTTGGCGAAGGAACGCAATATTCTTGTGGTCGAGGAGCGATTCACTCGGGATGAAATGTATGTGGCCGAGGAAGTGTTTGTCACTGGTACCGCGGCGGAACTCACACCGGTAACGGAAATCGATCAACGCCGGATTGGAACCGGAAAGCCGGGACCGATCACGCAAGCTTTGCAGAAAGCATTTTTTGATGTGGTGGGCGGAACCGATGCCGCTCATCGGCAATGGCTCACTCCCGTCTAGCTGGGGCCGCTACAATCTCAGCTCCGTCTGTCGCGCGCGGCGTTCGTCGCGTGCGAGGAGAGTTGCTAATCCCACGTCCACCCATTAGTTCGCGGGTTCTCTGTCGCTCTCGTATTTCCCGCCCTATTTTTTAGACTAGCCTGTCTTTCCAACTTTTTTGTCCCTGGTCCTTGGTGAACACTGGGTCACTTTTTCATCCTGAACCTGCTGACTAGCTGGAGTTGCAAGGCTATAACGCTGAAGGATTCCCATTTCCCATTCAGCATTAAGCCTGGCTCTGCAAGCCATGCGGACAGATCGCGACGCCGCGCAAGGGGAATCCTCGTTCGAGGCTGATCGGTTCAGCTGGTTTGAAGAAGAGAGGTGAAACGGGAAAACTTAGTGGGAAGCTTCGCCGGAAGAATGCGATTCCTTAGCCGGTGTCGTCGTGGTTTCCGACGGTGTTCCGCTTGGAGTCGTGGCGGCCGGTTTCTTGTTCAGGTCGATGACCGTGGAGGAGAAATTCCGGTCCTTCGCGAGAATGGCCAGGGACAGGGAGGTAAACATGAAGACGAATGCGGTGATGACGGTAAATTTGCTCAAGAAATTTGCCGGCCCGCGGCTACCGAACACCGTTTGACTGGAACCGCCGAATGCCGCACCGATTTCTGCTCCTTTGCCGGATTGCAGCAAAATGGCGCCGATCATGAGCAGGCAGACGATGACATGAACGATGACGAGTAAGGTATACATGTTGATTATTAGGCCTTGGTGGGGTTCGACCCGCTGGCAACCTTGATGAGTGTAGCAAAAGAGACCGGGTCTAAACAAGCCCCACCGACCAGTGCGCCGTCGATTTCTTCGGAGGCGAGAAAGTCCGCAATATTTTGTGGTGTGACGCTTCCTCCATAGAGGATGCGGACTCGCCGCCCTGCCTCAGAAGATCCGCCCAATTCGTTCAGGGTTTGGCGGATCAGCCGATGAACCGGCACAGCCTGCTCCGGCGATGCCGCACGCCCCGTTCCGATAGCCCACACAGGCTCGTAGGCAATCGTCATGGTGGCGAGGGTCTGTCCCTCGATTCCGGCAAGTCCGGCGCGAAGCTGTCGTTGAATGACGAGGTCGGTCTGCTCTGTGTCGCGATCCTGAAGCGTTTCGCCCACGCAGAGAATCGGTTGGATTCCATTCCGGAGAGCAGCCAGAACCTTCTTGTTGGTCCAGCTATCTTGTTCTCCGAAGTATTGTCGCCGTTCTGAATGGCCAACCAGGACAAATTGGCACCCGAGCCCTTTCAGCATGGGCCCGGATATTTCGCCGGTGAAGGCACCTTTGTCCTCCCAGTAGATGTTTTGAGCACCAAGGAGGAAAGGCGATGCCGTGCCGAGCGCTTCTCCCGCCGCATGCAACGCGGTGAACGGGGGCGCGAAACCGGCTTGGATTCCGTCGAGAGCAGTCACTTCTTCTGAGAGACGACGAACGAACGCCACAGCTTCGGTGGCGGTCTTGTTCATTTTCCAGTTGCCGATGATGAAGCGGGTTCTCACGAAGCCTCTGTTCAAGGGGAGGGTCGGTGGAAGTTGTTGTTACGCTACACGATTAGGAAGTGCTGCAAGTCCGGGCAGTGTTTTTCCCTCAAGCAACTCCAGAGCGGCTCCGCCGCCGGTTGAGATAAAGGAAATGCTTTCAGACTCTCCTGCGCGGTGAATGGCAAGGGCCGTTTCGCCGCCACCGACAATTGTCAGCGCGTAAGCGTTCGCGACCGAATGAGCCATGGCGAGGGTTCCTCTCGCGAAGGCATCCACTTCGAACATGCCCATGGGACCATTCCACAAAATAGTTTTGGCGTCCTGGACTGCTTCCGAGAATAGTTTCACGGAGGCGGGCCCGATATCCAGGCCATACCATCCCTTGGGAATTTCTTGAACCGGAACAATTTTTGTTTCGGCTCCCGGCTCCCGGCTGGCTGCGACGACGCAGTCCACCGGAAGGTAGAATTTGACTCCACTGGCGAATGCATGGTCCTGCACGCCCTTGGCGAAGTCGAGCATGTCGTTTTCAACGAGGGATTGGCCGATCTCAAGGCCCATGGCCTTCAAGAAGGTAAAGGCCATGCCGCCGCCGATTATGACCTTGTCGACTTTCTTTCCGAGATTTTCGATCACGCCGATTTTCCCGGATACCTTCGCGCCACCCAAGATGGCCACAAACGGCCGTACCGGGTTTTCGACGGCTCCTTCCAGGTATTCGATTTCCTTCTTGAGCAGATAACCGGCGGCTGCTTCGGGAATGTATTTCGTGATGCCGACGGTGGAGGCATGGGCTCGGTGGGCGGCACCGAAGGCGTCATTGATATACACATCGGCGAGTGACGCGAGTGCCTTGGAAAACCCCTCGTCGTTCTTTTCTTCCTCCGGATGAAAGCGAAGGTTTTCCAAGAGCATGACATCGCCGGGCTGCATTTTGGCGACGAGACCTTCGACTGCAGAGCCGATGCAGTCCGGTGCAAAAATCACTTCCTTGCCAAGCAGACGCTGGAGGCGTTTAGCAACCGGAGCCAAACTGAACTTCGGGTCAAATTTCCCTTTCGGGCGGCCGAGGTGCGAGCACAAGATGACCTTGGCTCCTTCATCGACTGCACGATTGATGGTGGGCAGTGTCGATCGAATCCTGGTGTCGTCTGTGATCTGCAAGGAATCATCGAGGGGAACATTGTAGTCGGCGCGAATGATCACGCGCTTCCCTCGAAGCTGCACATCCTCGATAATTCGTTTGCGAATATTCATGGCAAATCCTCACTCCTCCTCTGGTGCGTATCAAGCCGGCCGTTGGCAGCCCCGGCCGGTGCTGCACATCAGAAAAGCGTGTCGTGCGCGATGCGCGTTACGCCGATTTGGCGACGATGTACTTGATCAGGTCCCGCACGCGGCAGGAGTAGCCCCACTCATTGTCGTACCAGGCGGTCACTTTGACGAGTCGTTTGTCGATCACTGCGGTTAAGGGAGCATCGACAATCGCGGAGTGTGGGTCGTCCTTGAGATCGATCGAGACGATGGGGGCATCCGAATAGGCCAAGACATTCTTCATGGGGCCCTCGGCGGCTTTTTTGAACGCGGCATTGACCCCTGCCACATCGCAATCCTTTTCCGTTTCGACGGTGAGGTCCACCAACGACACATTCGGCGTGGGAACGCGAATGGCCAGTCCGTCCAGTTTTCCTTTCAACTGCGGAATCACCAGATGCAGGGCCTTGGCTGCGCCGGTGCTGGTTGGAATCATCGACATGCCGGCCGCGCGTGCTCGACGAAGGTCTTTGTGGGGCAGGTCGAGCAACTGCTGATCGTTCGTGTAGGAGTGAATCGTCGTCATCACGCCGTGTTTAATGCCGAAGTTTTCGAGCAAGACCTTTGCCACCGGAGCCAGGCAGTTCGTCGTGCAGGAGGCGTTGGAGACGATATGGTGAGACTTGGCGTCGAAGACCCCTTCGTTGACCCCGAGGACGACCGTAGCATCCGGGTCTTTCGCCGGGGCGGAGATGATGACGGTCTTTGCTCCGGCTGACAGGTGCTTTCCCGCGCCCTCACGGTCCGTAAAGTGTCCGGTCGATTCGACGACAATATCCACTCCGAGCGCCTTCCAGGGCAGTTCTTTCGGATCCCTGACTGCCAGCACCTTGATCGCGCGGCCATCAATAATCAGTTGGTCGTCTTTGGCCTCAACGGAAGCCTGCAGAGTCCCATGTACCGAGTCATACTTGAGCAAATAGGCCAATGTTTTGGCATCGGTAAGATCGTTGATGGCGACAAATTCAAGGCTGGGATCTCCCAGGGAAGCACGAAGAACGTTGCGGCCGATGCGTCCGAATCCGTTGATGCCGATGCGTGTGGTCATGGGGCTAAATCCTCAAGAATTAAACGGGTTGAACAGAGTAAGTCTGGGGCGATAGTACTGACCGACTTTCTGCGTGTCAAGCATACAAAAAGAGGGAATGCCGGTGGATATTGGCAACAGGGGAATGAGAAAACCTCAGGCCGCCGCCCTGCCTTGCCTGGGCATTGGTGGTCGGGTAGAGTCTGGTTTTTTGAACATCAATCGGTGATCGGGGTGTGATGCAATCCGAAAAACTCCAGTTTGAGGCAGGGAAGGTTTTGGAATGGGCCAAGCTGTTGGACCTGGTGGCAGCTTATGCCCAGTCGACAGTCGGTGCGGAGCGGTGCCGCTCGATGGAATTGGAGCGAGACTTGGCGCAGGCCCGAATTCGCCAGGAAGAAACCTCCGACATGCTGCGTCTGCGAGCCGCTGTCGATCCCTTTCCGGTTCTGCGATTTCCCCATGTGACGGAGTGGCTGGGGCGAGTGGCGAAAGGCGCCTGTCTGGAGGCGCACGAGCTGCGGGACATCGCGCTGGTGTTGGATTTGATCGTGGATGTGCAACGATACCTGCTGCGGCACCAGGCCGACGCGCCGACCATCAGCGCCATGGCCGATCAGCTGGGACCGGTGGTGGCGTACCGTCGACTGTCGGCCGCCTTGAATAACGCAATTGACCCGGACGGGTCCATACGCGAATCGGCCAGCCCGGAATTACACCGGCTTGTGCAGAGGGCCAATGATTTCAAACAACAAATGCGGCACCGGCTCGACCAGATTTTGCATTCGCGCCGGTACGAGGAGGTGTTGCAGGAACGCTACTTTGCGCAACGGGAAGGGCGCTATGTCGTTCCGATCAAGGCCGAGATGCAGGGTCGGTTGCCGGGCATTGTGCACGACGTATCGTCCAGCGGGGCCACGCTCTTTCTGGAGCCTCGTGAACTCGTGGACCTCAATAATTCCATCAAGGTGGTGGATCTGGATGTTGAACGCGAGGTGCGGAGGATCCTGCGAGAGTTGTCGGCGTTGGTGGCCCCTCACGAACCGGCGCTTGCCGTAAGTGTGGCCTTGCTCGGTCGGCTGGATGCCATTTCGGCGAAGGCGAGTCTGAGCCAGCGGCTCCACGCTTCTCCTCCGCGCCTCAATGATCAGGGCCGCATTCTTCTCAAGGATGCCCGGCACCCGTTTTTGGTTCTCAGCAAAGATCAGGTTGTCCCGAACGATCTGGCATTCGATGAAACGGTGCAGGTGCTCATCATTTCCGGACCCAACACCGGCGGGAAAACCGTCATTTTGAAGTTGCTCGGTCTCTTCTCATTGATGGTGCGGTGCGGTCTGCATCTTCCCTGTGCCCCTGAGTCGGAGATGGCGATCTTTCCAGCGGTGTATGCCGACATCGGAGATGCGCAGGATCTGGCGCGGGATCTCTCAAGTTTTTCAGCCCATATCACCCAAATGGTGCAGCTCTTAAATGAGGTGTCCGATCGTGCGGACGCAGACAGCGAAGATATGCCGGTCTTGCCCGGCCGGGCGTTGGTGCTGCTGGATGAACCGGTGACGTCCACCGATCCGGCAGAGGGCGCGGCGCTCGCGAGTGCGCTGTTGTGCCGGCTGGCGGCTGCGGGGGTGAAGGTGGTGGCCACTACGCACTACAGCCTGCTCAAAGGGTTGGCCCAGGAACGATCGGGTTTCGCCAATGCGAGCGTGGAGTTTAATCTCGAAACCCTCTCGCCGACCTATCGACTGATTCTTGGACAACCGGGCGGTTCAGCGGCGATCGAAATTGCGGGTCGGCTCGGGATGGACCAATTGTTACTGGAGGATGCCCGGGCACGATTGCAGGGAGACAATCGGCTGCTGGAGACCTTGCTGAGTGATCTGCAGGACAAACAACGACGACTGAACGACGACCTGACTGCGGCGACGGTGGCCCGGCAGACTGCCGAACAGGCGGCGCGGGAAGCGCAGGAGCTGCTGACCTTCCTGCAGGAATCCGAACGGGATGAGCGACAAGGGCTGAAGAAAAAGTTGTCCCAGGAGTTTCAACGCGCCCGGGCTGCGGTGCAGGCGACGATGGACGACCTGAAACGCGATCAAAAACTGCTCAAGGCCAAGGAGGCCAAAGTCCGGTTGGTCGAATTGGAACAGGCGGTCCGGCGGGAGGTGGGAGAATCAGAGGAACCGATTCCCGTGGATCAGCTCACCGTCGGAGATGCGGTTGAAGTGGTCGGGCTTGGCATGACGGGCACGTTGCTCGAAAGTCCCCAGGGCAAGAAACGCGTACGCCTGAAAGTCGGTGAGGGAGAAATTCTGGCCACCGTGGCGAGTCTGGTGGGAATTGCCAGGAGCCAGCAGGCAGGACGCCCCGAGCCTGCCAAACCAGCAGCCGTCTCGCCGAGGCGAACCAGCCAGACGCTGGCGCCTGAAGACATACAGGAAACGCTGGACGTGCGCGGCCACGCAGCCGACGAGGCGCTGGATGTCGTCGTGGCCGGGCTCGATCGTGCGGTCTTCGGCGGGAGCCCCTTCGTGCGTATTATTCATGGGCATGGGACCGGCCGGTTGAGAAGCGCATTGCGGGAGTACTTGAAAGCGTCTCCCTATGTAGTGGCCTTCCGACCGGGCGACCGCGCGGAGGGGGGCGATGGCGTGACGATTGTGGAGTTGCGATGAGTCGGCTTACCCTCAATACAGCATATGATTTACTGCAGGACTTCGTCGGCTCACCGTCTCGCCGGCCGTCACTCAAGTGATACTCTGTCGCCTCGTGCATCTGGCTGTAGCCTTGCCGGACCGCTTTTTTCAGCATTGGACCTTCTGTGATTGTGCCGGCCCTTTCCCTCTTCTCTATTCTCCAGTACGATAGCCCGCTGATCGTGTGATTTGGATTCGGGGCAGTCGTCGTCATGCCATTTTCCGCACAAACAAAAAAAATCCTCTCGGCCGTCGCGGTGGGTCTCGCGGTCTTTGGCTTGGTGGCGGGCCTTCGCGTGACCCGCTGGTTTGAGGTCGTTGAACTCAAGGCGCTCGATCATCTCGTGCGGCAGTATGCGGATCCTGCCAAGGCCGATTCCAATCTCCTTTTGCTGGCGATCGATGAATCGAGTCTGGAGGCGTTCGGGCGTTGGCCCTGGCCGCGTGACCGCTACGGGTATGTCGTGCGTTATCTCAAGCAAGCGGGTGCCAGGGCCGTGGTTTTCGACGTGATGTTTTTCGAGCCGGATGAGAATGCCGAGGAATTTGACCAATCGTTTGCAGATGATCTGAAGGCGGCGGACAACGTGTTCTTGCCGATGCTGTTTCAATCCGAGTCCGCTGCCCTTTCGGCCGATCTGCAGTTGCGTGCGACGGTGAAGGTCGGACGATCGGATCGAGAGCCGGCACAGGCTGAAACGCACGCGGGCGTCAAACTGCCGATTCCTGTACTGGCGCAGCAGGCCCGGGGACTCGGCGTCATCAACCTGTCCGCCGACGCGGATGGCCCGACGAGACGCATTCCCTTACTGGGGCAGGTGAACGGGAGCCTGGTGCCGCACCTGTCCGTGGCGGTAGCCCGATATCTGCTGGGGGCGGGGGAGCTTTCGATCGGGGACGGCCGCATGCAGATTGGCAGCAGCAGTGTTCCTCTTGATGCAGACGGCAATCTGCTGATCGAGTGGCATGGTTCTCTGGAGCAGACCTACCATGCTCGAAAATATTCAATCGGACGGGTTCTGCAGGCGTTCGCGCAGCAGCAGAAAGGGGAACGTCCGGCACTGGATGCGGCGTTGTTCAAGGACAAGGTCGTGTTTATCGCCGGCACGGCCGCGGGCTTGTATGATCTTCGCGTCACGCCGTTCTCCTCCGCCACGCCCGGGGTGCTCATTCACATGGCGGCGCTCGACAACCTTCTGCACGGCCAGGGGTTGCAAGCGGCTCCTTCCTGGTTTTCGCTCTCGACCCTTCTCCTGCTCTGCCTCGCCTCAGCCGGGACCTTCATGTTGTTCCGCTCCTATCCGGTCAAATTCGGCGTCACCATCGGGCTTGCCGTCGCCTACTACGGAGTGGTGGCGCATGCGTTTGCCGGACATGAACGCTGGTTGGAGCTTGTGTTTCCGGAGGTGGCGCTGGCATTGACGTTCGGCACGGCCGCCACAGTCGAATATGTGACGGAAGGCAAGCAGCGCCGGCTCATGCGAGCGGCCTTCGACAAGTACATGTCGTCGGAAGTCGTCGAAGAAATCATGCGAAACCCCGAGGCCATCAAGCTTGGCGGGGAAAAGAAGGAAATCTCGATCCTGTTTTCGGACATCGCCGGCTTCACGACGATCTCGGAAAAGATGTCGCCTGAGGATCTCGTGGCGCTGCTGAATCGGTATCTGTCGGCGATGACCACCATCATCAAGACCACCCACCGGGGTAATGTGAATAAGTATCTCGGCGACGGGATTATGGCGCTCTTCGGTGCGCCGCTGGATGATCCCAAGCATGCGTCGCTGGCCTGTTATGCCGCGTTGGACTGCCAGGTTGAATTGGCCCGACTCCGGCAGGTCTGGAAGCAGGAGGGGCTGCCGGAGATCGGCGCCAGGATCGGTATCAATTCCGGTCCCTGCATCGTCGGCAACATGGGGTCCGAGGAACGAATGGAATACACGGTTACCGGAGACAGCGTGAACCTGGCTTCGCGTCTCGAAGGGGCCAGCAAGTATTACGATACGTTGATTTTAATTGGTCAGCGGACCGCCGAACTGGCCAAGAACGACGTTGAAGTGCGGGAGATCGATCTGCTACGAGTGAAAGGGAAAAAAGAGCCGGTGGTCGTCTTCGAACTCCTGGCCCGTAAGGGACAACTGGATGAACGAAAACGGCGTGTCGTCGAGGTCTATCTGGAGGGATTGGCCGCCTATAAGATGCGGAATTTTTCGACTGCCTGCGCCAGATTTTCAGAAGCGGCAGCCCTGGACCCATCGGACGGGCCATCGAGAGTTTATTTGGAACGAGCCGGGAACTATCGGCAAACGCCCCCGCCCGTGGACTGGGACGGGGTCTATGAGATGACGTCAAAGTAAGCCGCTGTGCTAAAGGGGGGGACGCTGTGATATCACCACGATCGCTCCGGGTTCTACTCATCATCCTGTGGATGGGGATCTTCGCCTGGGACATGGAGGCACAGGCCGAGACCGTCTACGTACAAGCCAAGACGGCGCAACTGCGCGCCGGTAAGACCTCATTGGACGCCGTGGTCGGAAACGTGAAATTCGGCGATGCACTGGAGGTCGTCGGACGTGACGGCAGTTGGGTCGAGGTCAAGACCTCCGCCGGTGCGAAGGGATGGATTTTCGCCAACAAGACCTCGTCGTCGAAACCGTCCGGCACCAACGACACCCTGGCTAAACTTGGGCAGAGTATGCGTGGCAGTGATGCCTCGGCAACGACGGCTTCCGCCGGAGCCAGAGGGCTGGATAAGGCCTCCGAAGGGTATGCGAATCGCGCCGGCGTGTCTGCGCGGGATCGCGACGCGGTGGACCGCATGACGGCGTACCAGATTCCCGACCAGGAGGTCGAAGAGTTTTTGCGGGAAGGAGGCCTCGGTGAATATGCGAAATAATCATGGCATAGCCGCAAGGCTGATCGCCCTCTCACTGACCCTGGCCGGTTGTGCGGAAGTCCAGCGCGCCAGCGAAGATATTGCGCGGCAATCCGGCAATCCGCGGCTGGCCGGTGCCATTCACGGGGTCGGCAATGTGGTCGGCAGTTTGTTTCCCATCGGGTATGAGGAAGAGTCGTCCATCGGGCAGGCGATGGCCTTGCAGGTCGTGGCGCGGTATGGCGGAGTCGTGGATCAACCTGAGCTCGTTCGATATGTGAACCTGGTCGGGCGGGCGGTCGCCAACACGTCCGATCGGCCGGATATTCCCTACCGTGTAGCGATTCTGGAACATGAGTCAATCAATGCCTTTGCCGCGCCGGCCGGATACATCTTCGTCACGCGCGGACTGCTCAAGCAGATCCGGAACGAGGCGGAATTGGCTGCAGTGTTGGGCCATGAAATTGCCCATGTCAGCCAGAAGCACATTCTCGATGTCATTCAGCGGAGCAAACGCCTGGCGGGGGTCACCGAAGCAGGCCTGTCCTATGCGACGAGTAATCCGGCGGCATTCAAATCGGTGATCGACGGTGCGGTCAAGAAGTTGCTCGATGAAGGTCTGGATCAGGACAAAGAGACGGAGGCCGATACGGTCGGCGAGGTGTTCGCGACGCGAGTCGGCTACGATGCGGAGGCCTATGTGGGCTTGCTGACGCGGTTGCGTGATCTCAAGGGCGACGACCGGGCGCTGTTTAAAACGCACCCCAACTTCTCCGCACGGATCGAGGCAGTGCAGAAAACGATTCAGGGCAAACATCTCGTCGCGACCGGCGTGGTGTTACAAGAACGGTTTGCCCGCATGACCAAACGCATCTAGTGCAAGATATTGAAATGGGCTGCCAGCGGCGTTCTCGCTTTACTGAGGGGCCGTTCCTAGCTTGCCGGGCGAAAGCGCAGCGTGAAGGTCGTTCCTGTTCCCTGGTTGCTGGTCACGGCCAAGGTTCCTCCATTATCCTCCACAAGCCGTTTGACGTTGGTGAGGCCGAGGCCGGTTCCGTAGTCCTTGGTCGTGAAAAATGGTTCGAAGATTCTTCCGAGGTGGTCGGGGGCAATGCCGCCTCCGGTATCGGTCACTTCAATTTCGACAGCCCCTCCCTCCCCGCGGCGGGTCGTCAGGGTCAGGGTTCCTCCATCCGGCATCGCTTCCCGCGCATTGATCAGCACATTCATCAGGGCTTCTTTGATCTGTTCAGGGTCGATGTGAATCAAGGGCAGGGCGCGTTCGAACTGCTGCTCGACGCGGATACGTTCATGCCCGCCTTGTGCTGCCCACTGCCTCAGGGTAGCGCGTAACACGTCTTCGGCGGCACAGTCGGCAAAGTCCGGCGGCTTCTGCCTCGCATAACGGAGAAAGTCGTGGAGGCGCTGCGACAGTTTGTCGACTTCGTCGATGATGTAGCGGGCCATTTCCTGCCGGATCGGTTCTTCCTGCGGTCCCTCCAGTACCACTTGGGCGGAACTCCGGATCACGCCGAGAGGATTGCGCAAGTCGTGCGCAAGCGCGGCCAGAAGTTGTCCGACAGAGGCGAGTTTCTCTTGGCGGATCAATTCATGTTGCTGCGACCTGATGGTGCGCAGATTCTCTTCCAGCACCGCCCGCATGGCCGCGAACGTCGTGGCCAGGTCTTCGATTTCATCGCCGGTCTGGTATTCCTGTGGTAACGGCAGAGTCGCCAGTGAAACGGTGGTGTTGGTCTGAGGCGTCGTCAGGTTGAGTCGCAGCCCCTCCGCTTCCCGCTGGAGCGCGGCCAATGGTTTCACGATCCGGTACCCGGCGACAAATCCAAAAGCCGACAGCACGATCACCAGTCCGAATCCGATCAGGCCCACGGTGAACAGGAGTGAATAGGTCGGCGCATACGTTTCCTCGGGAGCCTGCCGGACAAAGGCATACCAGCGGGTTCCGTCGAGGCTAAATTGAGTCAACGGATGGGTGAATCGGACCGGCGCGGCTCCGACGATCGCGTTGCGTCCGCCATGGGCATCATCATCCGCTACCAGCCACAGGGGGCGATCCAGCGCCAGTTGATTGATCAGGGCCGAGGGAATCAAGTGGGCAGTCGGCGGCAGCACCGGACAGATTAACGGGGTGCCTTGGGTGTCGAGGAGCATGGCATGGCCCGTGTTGCCGATATGGATCGGGAGGATCATGTGAGTCAGGAGATTGCGACGAATCACCAGGTCGACCGCTCCCGTAGCGGTACCTCCTGCCGCGTCGAAAACGGGAACCGCGACATGAAACACGGCGTCGTTGTCGCTGAGCCCAGGGGCTCGCACGACGTTGCTCACATAGGCAGTGCCGGCCGGTGCCTGCATGGCTTCGCGCCACCACAGTTGGTCTTCCTGGTGCTGTGGCAGAAGCGGATCGGTGGAGGCAATGACCAGCCCGCGCCGGTCGGCAACAGTGACACGCAGGTACTGTCGTGATTCACGTGCCCATTCTTCGAGGAAGCGCGCGGTGACGTTGCCGGAGCCAGATTGGTGGCTGAATGGTGAACGGCCGGTTTTTTTCGGGCTGCGATCAGCCTGCTTGCCTAAGCTTTCCGCCTGCTGATCGGCAATACTGATCGCCAGGCGGGCGGCGTGATCGATTTCATCGTCGACCGCGGTAGCCAATCGAATCGCAGTGGAGCGGGCAATTTCCTGGAACCCTTCCCCGATCGCCTGTTTAAGGCTGGCGGTGCTGGAGCGGTAGGTGGCCCAGAGCGCGACCATGCCGGGCACGATGCCGACAATCAACAGTGCGACGAAAAACTTTCGCTGGAGTCCGCCGGTTCGTCGTGCCGCGCGCATCAGCCTTGAGGCTGCGACAGGTTATGTTTGGCCATACGATACCGCAGCGTGTTGCGAGTAATTTTGAGCAAGCGACTGGCCTCGGAGACATTCCCGCCGCTCTTCGTCAGCGCTTCTTGGAGCATGGCTTTTTCGACTTCCTCGACCGACAGCCCCAATGAGAGGAGTGAGGGAGTGCCGGTCGTCGTTGCAGCTGGCTGGGGGGAGGAGGCGTTCAACGAAGCCGGGAGATGCTCGGGCAGAATCGCGTCCTGCTTGCAGGTGATGGTCAGCCACTCGACGACATTGTGAAGTTCCCGCACGTTGCCGGGCCAGGGATACTGTTTCAGAATGTTCAGCGCGTCGGGGGTAATGCCTTTGATGCGGCTGCCGCGCTCACGGCGAGCCTGGTCCAGAAACTGAGTCAGGATCGGCTCAATGTCTTCCGGCCGTTCACGCAGAGGCGGCATGCGAAGTTGATACACGTTCAGGCGATAATACAAATCCAGCCGGAAGCGACCGGCCTTGATGAGGTCGGGTAATTCCTGGTTGGTCGCGGCGATGACCCGTAGATCCACCGGAATACTTCGCACGCCGCCCAGCGGTTCCACCACATGCTGCTCGAGCACGCGCAGGAGTTTGGCTTGCGCCGTCAGGCTCAACTCGCCGATTTCATCCAGAAACAATGTGCCGCGATCGGCCATCTGAAAGCGGCCCGGTTTGGACTTTTTGGCGTCGGTGAAAGCCCCCTTCTCGTAGCCGAAGAGCTCAGATTCGAGCAGATGTTCCGGAATGCCGGCGCAGTTCAGCGCCACCATCGGGCCGTGGGCGCGAGGACTGACGAGGTGAATGGCGCGCGCGAGGAGATCCTTGCCGGTGCCGCTTTCGCCCGTGATCAGCACCGTGGCATCCGTTTGCGCTACTTCGCGGGCAAGCCGTTTCACGAGCTCCATCTCTTTGGACACGCTGACGATCCGGTCGAATCCGAACTGCTCCTGTAACCCCGCCCGCAGGGTGCGGTTATCCCGGGCAAGTTGGCGGACTTGCAATGCGCGGGCGATGACAATTTTCAGTTCTTCATTGTCGACCGGTTTGGAAATGTAGTCGTAGGCGCCCTTCTGCATCGCTTCGACGGCCGACTTCACCGTGCCATAGCCAGTGACGATCAGGACCGGCACATCAGGCACCTGTTGCCGGGCCGCTTCCAGCACGTCCATGCCCGAGACACTGCCCAATTGGAGATCGGTGATGACCATGTCGAGGGAGTCGTGGTCATGAAGCAAGCGGATCGCTTCGTCGCCGGAACGCGCCATCAGCAGTTGATACCCGGCGGGTTTCAGCACCAGCTCGAAGAGCCGCCGCATCCGTTCTTCATCTTCGACGATCAGGAGGGTGGGTGCGTACATGGCCTCGCAACCGGCTGAGGTGGGTCCTCGATGGGCGAGGACGTGAGGTTGTAGCCTACCACTATCGATGGAGGAGGAACAGGGGGTCTTACTTACCGGGGATCGGTATTCGGTGGTGGCGTGGGGAGCGGACTCCCGGAGGGCGTGGTCTCGTTGCTGAGTGCCCAGGAGAGGTTGCGTTGGAGCCCGGCATATTTTGCGCGCTTGATCGGGCTCTGTTTGAATGTGGCGGCGAACGTTGGTTCCTGCATCTCCATCAGGGCGAGCAGTGAAGGTGATCTGGTGAGCAGGGTCGATTGGAACCCAGGCTCGCGAGTCGGTTCGGCCTGAAGGTTGTAAGGGCAGATGTCGAGGCAATCGTCGCAACCAAATATGCGATTGCCCACTCCGCGCCGGAGCTCCTCGTCGAGCGGCGGCTCGCTGCCGCGCAGCTCAATAGTGAGATAGGAGATGCAGCGTCCGGCATCCACGACGTAGGGCTCGGTGATGGCCCCGGTCGGGCAGGCTTGGATGCAGAGGGTGCAGCTGCCGCACAGGTCGGTTCCAGGCTCATCCGGTTCCAACTCCAGGGTCGTCAGAATTTCTCCCAGCAATAGCCAGGAGCCGAACTCCGATGAGACCAGATTGGAATGTTTACCGATCCACCCGAGGCCGGCTTGCTGGGCCCAGGCCTTCTCCATGACCGGCCCTGTATCGACGTAGGCGCGATTACGGCTGTCCGGAGCCAGCATGGTGACGCGCTCGGACAGCCGGGCTAAGCGATCACCAAGGATGGTGTGATAGTCGAGTCCCCAGGCATATCGGGCGATACGTCCGTTTCCCTGGCGTTCGTCGGCTCGCTGGTCCGTGTAGTAGTTCATCCCGACTGAAATTACAGACCGGCAACCGGGCAACACCCGGGCCGGATCAGCCCGTCGTTCCGGGTCACGCGTCATCCAGGCCATGGAGGCATGGAACCCGTGCCTGAGCCATGCATGCAGTCGATCCAGCAGTCGATTGGGTGAAGGCCGTTCTTCCTGCTCTGGCGTCGGGACGGTACGAGATGGAAGGGCACTGATGCCGACGATGTCGAAGCGCAGATCACGGGCGGCCCGTTTGATCTGCGCTGTGAGGGACTCTGACATTACGGTTTGGCACACTCGAAGCGCACCATGAATTGCCCGGTGCAATGGCCGGAATCGCACCGTGTGCAGTGTCCGGTGATACGCGTTTTCCAGTCCGTGCCCTTCTGGTCGAACGTGCAGAAGGTGCGTCCGGCTTTGGAGATGGTCGTCCAGGGTTTATCTGTTCCGGGAAACTTGGCGATGACGCAGCCGGCCGGAATCGGGACCTGACATTGGTGGGCAGGATCACCCTTGGCCATGCCGAAGCTGCAGGAATGCTCGGTGGTGGCGGAGGAATCAGGCGGCGCTTGCGCCTGCCCTTCGTGGGGCTCCAGGCAGAGTGTGAAGGTGGCGACGGACAGGACACAAACGGTCAGACGGATCAGCCGTACCATGGTGCGCAGGCTCCGGTGAAAGGCGGCATGGTAGCACAGCTGCCGTTTCTCCAGCGAACCCCCGCCGAGAGCTCTGGCGGTCGTCAGGCCCGGATGTTTCCGATTCTGTCCGGCCATTGTTCAAAAATCACCGTCGGTGTAGGGGAGAGCAAGAATCCTGCGAGGCGTAACACTGTGCCAGTACAGGGAAGGGTGGATGGCATGCTAGTTGCGTTAACCATGGCCAACGACGGGCGTGTGGATACGTGTGCAACGGGACCAGGACATCCCGGCATGACGAAGGACTTCTCGCTTCCCAGGACCGTTTTCTGGTTGCACCATGGCACAGGAAAAAATTCTCATCGTTGATGACGAAGTGGTCGTGGCTGAAGACATCCGGCGTCAGCTCCGCTCGCTTGGTTATGTTGTCGTCGGGGTGGTGGCGTCGGGAAGCGAGGCCGTGCAGTTGGCCGCGCAACACCGGCCGGACCTGATCCTCATGGACATCAAGCTGAAGGGGCAGATCGACGGAATCGATGCCGCCCGAACGATTCAATCACAGTATGGCATCCCCGTGATCTATCTGACGGCCTTTTCCGATGAAGAGACGTTGGAGCGGGCGAGACACACGCTGCCGTTGGCCTACCTGATTAAGCCCTTCGTGAGCAGTGATTTGCGGGCGGCACTCGAATTGGCACTCTTTCGCCATCGGGTAGCGCGTATTGCCGAACAGCGCGGCCGCTGGCTCGATACCGTCGTGCAGTCGATGGGAGATGCGGTGGTTACGGTTGATCCGCAGGGAAAGGTGACGTTGCTCAATCCGGCGGCAGAAGGGTTGACCGGATGGTCACAGCCTGATGCCCTTGGACGGTCGATTCAGGAGGTGATGGTCCTTGTGGATGCTGAGCGTCGAACGCCCCTGTTGAATCCTGCCCTCGTTGTTTTGCAGAAGAGGAACGAAACGGTTCAACGCACGCGCCCCTTCCTGCTCATCAGTCGCCAAGGAGCGGAGCGCGTGATCAGCGATAGTGTCGCCTTGATTCAGGATGAACAGGGCGAGTCTTCCGGAGCGGTGGTGGTCTTTCGTCCCGCCACTTTCTAACGAACTCTCTTCGCTCGCACTCCCTGCGGCCAATCAGTATACTTCTCCTATGATCCTCATGTGGTGGTGGATTCCGGCTGTGTCGGCATGGCCGGGGTGATCAGGTGTGGAGCACGAATGATCTTCTATCGAAACGTTGAAGGGGTGTGGACATGAGTCGGGAGCTGCAGCATCCACCGACCCGCCAGGTGCTCCGGTAGAGCCTGATGCGCGCCATGCTACGCCTCATGTCCTTTCTGGTATTTCTATTCGGCTGTGTCGCCGGTCTCGTGATGGGGCCTGTCGGCCCTTCGCGGGCAGGTGAGGTGGGGTCGGTTCACCTGCTCCGGTCTCTCATCGTGCAGCCGGATCCCGCCGGTGGAGTCAGAGCGACCGCCACTCTACTCTTCCCTGGTAGTCCGGCCGTGCTCCATTCGATCCTGACCGACTATCACAAGTGGCCGGAGTTGTTCGAGACCAGAATGCGAATGGCTGAGGTCGAGGACCGTGGTGGGCATGTTCTGACGGATGTCTATATTTCGCACGCGCTGTTGCCTGGTGAACAACGACTGCTCTGTGAATCGCAGGTGTTGCCGGGGGGCGGGCTTGTGACCGACCTCAAGGGGGGCGACTTCAAGCAGTATCATCGGGCATGGAAGCTTGAACCGGCAGGGGACGGGACACAGACGAGGGCGGATTTTGAATTATTGGTCGAGCCAAAGACCATGATCCCCGATTGGTTGATTGCCGTCGCCATGGAGCGGGAGCTCAATGTACATTTTCGAATCGTGCGGCAGAAGGCGTTGGATCGAGCTACGAAGGAAAAGTGAGGGTGGAGAGTTCGGCCTTGTCCACGCCTTGCTTGACGAATGCGCTGATCTCCAGGCCCCGTTCGATGCGAAGGATGTCCTCCAGCCTGGTTCTGGTGCTCGGATGCAAGGGCACGAAGAGTTTGCAGCAGTCCTGATCCGGTTCGATGGAGGTGGTGAAGCTCCCGATTTGTTGGGCCTGTTCGGTAATTTCAATCTTATCCATCCCGATCAGGGGGCGAAGCATCGGCAGTTCGGCCGCCTCTTCCACCACCGATAAATTCTCCGCCGTTTGTGAGGCCACCTGGCCGAGGCTGTCGCCGGTGACCAGCGCCCAGCAGCCTTCCCGCCGCGCGAGTTCCTGGGCGATGCGCACCATAATCCGCCGGTACAGCACCACCCGGAAAGCCGCCGGGGCATTGGCGACGATCTCCTGTTGAATCGGGCCGAACGGCACGATGTAGAGCTTTGAATGGTATTGATAAGTCGTCAACAGCTGGACCAACTCCTGGACCTTCTCTTCTGACGCCCGACTGACCAGCGGACGACCGGAAAAATGCACGAAGACCGCTTTGCAGCCGCGTTTCATCATGCGATAGGCGGCGACAGGGGAGTCGATCCCGCCTGAAATCAGGCAGGCGACCTTTCCGCTCGTCCCCACCGGCATGCCGCCCGGGCCCTGGATCTTCCTGGCCGAGACATGGGCTTCGTGAGTCAGCAGCTCGATATAGAGTGTGAGGTCCGGTTGTTTGAGTTTAACGGCTTTGCCCGTGACATCGAACAGGTATCCACCGACGTCACGCTCGACCTCCATTGAGGTGAGCGGGAGACGTTTGTCTGCGCGCTTGGCCGTCACGCGAAATGAACTAAATGTTTGTTGGGCAAGCTGCCGCTCGGCCACCTGCTTCAGCACCGTCAAATCCGGCGCGTGCAGATCAAGGGGCACGGATTCAGTCAGCAGAAAATTCGAGATCCCGCACGTCCGCCGTAACCGCTCAACGACCAGTTCCGGCGACACCTGATCGGGAATGGTCACACGGATGCGGCCTTGCAGCGACTCGACTCGTTTGATCTTCAGATCATTCAGCGCCAGGCGGATATTGCGGACGAGCCGCTGCTCGAAAAAATCTCGATTGCGGCCTTTGAGGGCGAGTTCGTGGTAATGGACGATCGCGCAGTGCATAAGTGGTTACAGGATGCTGAAAATGGCTCCCAACTTCGTTCTCGACTCACCAAAATCCTCAACGTACCGTAAGGGTACGCCTCCGGTTTTGTTTCGTCTGCGGCCTCGTTGGATAACCATTTTGAGCATTATGTGGGTGGTTTAGAGAGCTTTAGAGAGGATGAAGCGTTGATTCCAGAAACCGCTCGGCGTCGATGGCGGCCATGCAGCCGGAGCCGGCCGCGGTAATGGCCTGCCGGTACTTTGTATCCTGGACATCGCCTGCGGCAAACACGCCGGCGACGCTGGTGGCCGTGCCTTGCGAGGTCAGCAGATAGCCCTTTTCGTCCATGGCCAGTTGGCCCTTGAAGAGATCGGTGTTGGGCCGGTGACCGATGGCGACGAAGACGCCGGCACAGGCGAGGTTCGTGGAGGTGCCGGTGACGATATTCTTGAGGCGGACTCCTGTTACCAGGTCCTGTCCGAGGATGTCTTCCACGACAGAATTCCACGCGAAGGAGATTTTTTCATTTTTCATCGCGCGGTCTTGCATGATTTTCGATGCACGCAGCTTGTCGCGCCGGTGAACCACGGTGACCGTGCGTGCAAATTTGGTCAGGAAGGTAGCCTCCTCCAGCGCACTGTCCCCTCCGCCGACAACGACCAAGTCCTGGCCTCGAAAGAAATAGCCGTCGCAGGTGGCGCAGGTCGAGACGCCGTGCCCGATGAGACGGTGCTCGTTGGGCAATCCGATTTGAAGCGCTGAGGCGCCGGTGGCCAATATGAGGGCTTCTGCCTCGACGGTTTGTTCCCCATCGATGGTCAGGCGAAAGGGCCGTTGGGAGAGATCGACCGCTGAGACGTCTCCGGTCAAGAATTCAGTGCCGAAGCGCTCCGCCTGGCCCCGCATTTCCTTCATCAACTCGGGACCCATAATCCCCTTGGAGAATCCGGGGTAGTTTTCGACTTCGGTAGTCGTCGTGAGTTGCCCGCCGGACTGCCATCCTTCGATGAGCAGTGGCGAGAGATTGGCTCTGGCAGCATAGATGGCGGCGGTGAGGCCGGCAGGGCCGGATCCGATGATCACGATGTTGCGCATGCGCGGATGCTAACACACCGACGCCGCGGGGGAAAAGCCGCGTTTCGCAACCGGCTAGGTGAGCGACTGCAGTTCGCGGTAGAGCCGTTTCACCAGAGGCAACAAGCGAGGACGGGCAGTGGTTCCGTCCAGGAGATAGTTGGCGGCGGCAACCTTGTTTCGCTGGGGCAATTGACTGCGGATGCGCCGGATGGCCTCGGCGCGGGTGAACCCATTGCGCTTCTTCAATCGGGCGATCTGAGTTTCGCGGTCAGCGGTCACCACGATGATCGTATCCACGCGCTTGTCGATGCCGGCTTCGAAGAGGAGCGGTACATCGTAAATGACGACCGTTTTGGGATTGTGGTGAGCGGCTTGTCTGGCCAGTCTGGCCTGTTCACGGGCAACGCGGGGATGGATAATCTGTTCCAGGCGGCGCAATTTGGCCCGGTTCCGGAAGACGATGGCGCCCAGGGCCTGGCGATTGAGGGTACGATCGGGATTGAGGACAGTCTTGCCGAAGGTCTTCACGATGGCACGCCAGGCCGGTTTTCCCGGTTCCACGACGGCATGGGCCAGCGCATCGGCATCGATGACCAGAGCGCCGCAGCGCTGAAACATCCCGGCGACCGTGCTTTTACCGGTCGCCACCCCGCCGGTGAGGCCCACGAGAATCATAGGGGGTGGAAGATACCATGGGGGTCCTGTCCCCGCAATGAGGCTCGATTGACTTCTCGTTGTGCCCGGCGGTATGACCATTCCTATGAAGAACATGAACTATTGGATGCTCCACATCGCATTGTTCTGTGTATCGCTCGGAGTGACAGGTATGGTCCCCGCGACGGCGGAGGAGCCTGCACCGGTCGAAAGGCCGCCCTTGGTGGTGGCGCTGGACGGCTCGGGTCAGTACCGCTCCATTCAGGAAGCGGTGGATGCCGCGAAAAAAGGCGACACCATTCTCATCCGCCCCGGTGCCTATCCCGAAGATGTGACCATTCACAGCAAAGAAAATGTGCGCTTGATCGGCGCCGGCATGGATCAGGTCACGATCCTGGGCCGTGAACGCGTCGGCGTCTTCCATATCGGCAAATGGCCCTATGGCGCGACCAATATTGAGATCTCCGGCATCACCGTCAATGAGCATGGCGGGCATGCGATGGGAATGTTCAACGGCCGCGGCATCCACTTCCACCATGCGCGAGTGAAAGGCATGTTGTTTACGCAGCAGGTGGAGGATGTGCGGATCGAGGATTGTGACATCGGCGGCAGTGAAACCACCGGGATTCAATTCGCCAATTCCCAGGCCGTCATGCGAGGCAATTTCATTCACGATAACGACCATGGCGTCAGTGTTGCCGGGAAATCCACGGTGCGTCTGGAGCGAAACGTGATCACGAAGAGTCTCTTTGAGGCCGTGATTGTGAACGATCAGGCGCAGGCGATCCTGGTGGGCAATACCTTCGTCAAGAACGGCGGCGGCGCTGCATTTCTGGGAACCTCACAAAACGAAGCCTCGGGCAACATCGTCAGCCTCAATACCTACGGATTCGTAGTGGGGGCTTCCAGCCGGGTGCACTTCTCCTACAATGCCATGCAGAACTCAGGTTCCAACTATCTCCGTTCCGGAACGCCCAACCAGCCGGCTCCGGAATTGAAACCCGATTCTGATTTGACGGTGGATCCACGTTTCGTTGACAGTGCCCGGGACGATTTCCGGCTTCGGGCAGATACCTCGCTCGTCAAAATCGGCGAATTTCCCTATCTCGGGGCTCTCCCCCCACTAAGCGCATCACGCTGATCCGCGATCGTAACGCGGCAACAAACTAAGAGATTAGGCATCCCATCCGTCCTGCTGCGACCGTGTGCTATGCTTTATGGTGAGCAGGGCATCGCGGGCCTTCCGGTGTGGCTCAAGAATTGCTGTACTACGACCGACAAGGGATTGGAGGTAAGACGTGGCCAGCTTTCGATTCGATCTCGAAAAACGCAGTACCGACGGGATTCCCAATCTGGCGGAATTGGAGTCCGGCAAGTTGCTCGGCGCGATTCTGCCGATGTCTGAACAGGCGCAACTCCAGTTGCGGGATAGCATCGAAGTCATCGACTATCTCATGAACCAGGAAGCTGTGGTCTGGAGCTAGTGTCCCTCTCTCGCCTGTAAGCCCTCGATCCCGTTCTTCCCACGCGTCCATTTATCTCACATGAGTGCACCGGCCTTTCCAAGGACCGGTCCGTTCCATCGCATTCCTCGTGACCCTTACCCGCACTCTCGAATCCCTGTTGAATCTTTTCGACGCCGGGCGCATGCTGACGCCGTTTGGATGGCGTACCGCAGGCTCAGGACGGGAGTTTGTGCCATATGTCGACATCGGCAGGGGGGGAGGCTGCACGTGCGCAGTCGGCTGAACAGCAGCGCCTCGATGAGGATGATTTACGCCGGAAACATTGGAAGCGCTGGGGCCCCTACCTGAGTGAACGGGCCTGGGGAACGGTGCGCGAGGACTATAGCCGCCATGGAACGGCCTGGGAGTCGCTGCCCCATGACCAGGCCCGCTCGAAAGCCTACCGTTGGAATGAAGACGGCCTGGCTGGAATTTGCGATCGTCACCAATTCGTATGCCTCGCGCTGTCGCTGTGGAACGGGCGGGATCCGATTCTCAAAGAACGGATGTTCGGCCTCACAGGGAATGAAGGCAACCACGGGGAGGATTCCAAAGAATACTACTTCTATCTCGATTCGACGCCGACGCATTCCTACATGAAGTTTCTCTACAAGTATCCGCAAGCCGCTTTTCCCTATACGCAACTTATTGAAGAAAACCGCCGCCGCGGCCGGGCGGATCCGGAATTCGAATTGCTCGACACAGGCATATTCGAGGATGACCGCTACTTCGATGTGTTTGTGGAATATGCCAAGGCGTCGCCGGAGGATCTGCTGCTGCGCATCCAGGTCATCAATCGCGGTCCTGATCCGGCGGAGTTGACGGTGTTACCCACGATCTGGTTCCGCAACACCTGGTCATGGGGACTCGACGTGCGTCGCCCGCGAATGCGCCAGGGCGACTCCGGGCCCGGCATGAGTGTCGTGGAGTTTGATCACGAATATTACGGCCGTCGGCAATTGCTGTGCGAGGGAAGCCCTGATCTGCTCTTCACGGAAAATGAAACCAATACGCGGCGACTATATGGCGATACCGACGGGGCGCGGTATGTCAAAGATGGGATCAACGAGTACGTCGTACAGGGAGACAAGAGTGCCGTCAATCCGGACCGGATCGGATCCAAAGCCGCGGCGCATTATGTGCTGTCCACCGCACCGGGCCAACCGGTGACCATACGGTTACGGTTTACGAACGGGTCCGCTGAGCGAGGGCTCGATCCGGTGGCGTTCGATGCCGTCTTCGCAGACCGTCTGGAGGAAGCCGACGAGTTTTACGCACATCTCGCTCCCCCCGATCTATCCGCCGATGCGCGCCTGGTGCAGCGCCAGGCCTTTGCCGGCCTCTTGTGGAGCAAGCAGTTTTATCACTACGAAGTCGATCGTTGGCTGAAAGGCGATCCGGCTGGGCCCGAGCCTCCGTCGGAGCGGTTGCGCGGAAGAAACGCCGACTGGACACATCTCTACAATGCCGACGTCATCTCTATGCCCGATAAATGGGAATATCCCTGGTATGCCGCCTGGGACCTCGCCTTTCACTGTCTGCCGATTGCGCTTGTCGATGCGCGGTTTGCCAAGGACCAGCTCGTGTTGATGCTCCGTGAATGGTACATGCATCCGAACGGGCAAATCCCCGCGTATGAATGGGCGTTGGGCGACGTGAATCCCCCTGTGCATGCCTGGGCGGCCTGGCGCGTGTACAAAATCGAGAAGAAGCGCAAGGGTGTGGGCGATCGCGTGTTTCTGGAGCGGGTGTTCCACAAGCTGCTGTTGAATTTTACCTGGTGGGTCAATCGCAAGGATGCCGAAGGGAAGAATATTTTTCAGGGCGGGTTTTTGGGGTTGGACAACATCGGGGTCTTCGATCGGAGCAAGCCGCTTCCCACCGGCGGGCACATCGAGCAATCGGACGCCACGAGCTGGATGGGGATGTATTGCCTGAACATGTTGTCCATCGCGCTGGAACTGGCGCGGGAGGACCGGGCCTATGAAGATGTGGCCAGCAAATTCTTCGAGCATTTTGTCTACATCTGCCGGGCGATGAACAATATCGGAAATGCAAAGATCGAGCTCTGGAACCGGGAGGACGGATTCTTTTACGACGTGCTGCACCTGCCGGACGGCAAAACCTTCCCCATGAAGGTCCGCTCCATGGTCGGCCTGATTCCGCTGTTCGCCGTGGAGACGTTGGACTCCGAGCTCATCGATCAGCTGCCGCGCTTTAAGCATCGCATGCAATGGTTCATCGAAAACCGGCCCGATTTCAGCTTGCACATCGAAACGCAGTCGCAAGACGGCGAGGTGCGCCGGTTCCTGTCGTTGGTCAACCGCCACCGGTTGCCCAAGGTGCTGCGGTATTTGTTGGATGAGAAGGAATTTTTGTCCCCCCATGGCGTGCGGGCCCTGTCGCGTTATCACAAAGACCACCCCTATATTCTTTCGATGATGGGCATGACTCATTGCGTGGAATATCAGCCGGCGGAATCGACGAACGGTCTCTTCGGAGGCAATTCGAATTGGCGGGGGCCGGTCTGGTTTCCCGTGAACTATCTGCTGATCGAATCGCTCCAGAAGTTTCACTACTACCTGGGCGACTCGTTTACCGTCGAATATCCGACGGGATCGGGGGAGAAGCGGAATCTTGCAGAGGTTGCCGCCGAGTTATCCCGCCGCCTGACGCATACGTTTCTGCGCGGACCGGATGGCCGTCGTCCGGTCTACGGCGGAACAGAGAAGTTTCAGCAGGACCCACATTGGCGCGATCTGCTCTTGTTCTATGAATACTTCCACGGCGACAACGGTGCCGGTCTCGGCGCAAGCCACCAGACCGGATGGACCGGCCTCGTTGCCAAGCTGATCCAGCAGTCAGGCGAATAAGCCGGAGAGAGGCGATGCCCATTGATTCGAGACGGTGCCAGGATCTTGAACGAGCGTTGAGTCTGGAGTGGCTGGAGACGAATGGTCGCGGCGGATATGCGTCCGGCACAGTCGCCGGCGCGAATACGCGACGGTACCATGCGTTGTTGTTGGTGGCCAGACATCCGCCGGTCGACCGCGTGGTCCTCGTGAACCATGTGGAGGAATCAGTGGAGAGCGGCGGGTCCAACTTTCCCCTGTCGACCAATGTGTACAGCGGCGCCGTTCACCCGGAAGGGTACCAATATTGTGAGGAGTTTTCCGCCGAACCCTGGCCGACCTGGCGATACGCCGGTCAGGGAATTCGCCTGACGCGGGAGCTGTTGTGTCCGCAGGGGCGCGATATGGTGATTCTGCGCTGGCGTCTGCTGGATGATAGGTCTCCCGCGGTGGTGTTGCGAGTCAGGCCGATGCTCTCCGGCCGTGATTTTCACGCAACACACAGGGAGAACCCCGGCGTTCAGAGTGAGGCGACGACGAAGGACGGCCACGTCACCTGGCATCCGTACGAAGGCCTGCCGGCGGTTCACGCGTTTCACAACGGGCACTATCATCATGGGCCGGATTGGTATCGTCAGATTCACTATCGTGTCGAGCGTGAGCGCGGGCTGGATCATGTGGAAGACTGGTGGTCGCCGGGCGAATGCGTGTTCACGCTGGTTCCGGGCACTGCGGCGGAATTGGTCTTCACCACAGAGGCGCTTCCCTCCCTCGACGTGACGCAGTTGGTAGAGGATGAGCGTCGTCGTCGTGCGGGACAGTTGGAGACCGTGCCGACCGATGACCCGCTGACGCGACGCCTGTGGGCCGCGACAGGTGCCTATCTGGTGCAGCGAGGGGCCAGGCAGACGGTGGTCGCCGGTTATCCCTGGTTTGCGGATTGGGGACGGGATACGTTTATTGCGTTGCCGGGGCTCTGTCTGGTGACGGGTCGTTATGATGTGGCCCGGCAGGTAATCGAGGCGTTTGCCTCCTATGTGTCTCAGGGCATGGTGCCGAACCGGTTCCCCGATATCGGCGAGCAGCCTGAGTACAACACGATCGATGCGTCATTGTGGTTCATTCACGCCGTGGATCGGTATCTTCATTACAGTCGCGATCTGGACGGGGTACGGCGGGTCGCCTGGCCTGCCGTCAAACAGATTCTGGATGGCTATCGCCAGGGGACGCGGTTCGGAATTCATATGGATCGCGACGGGATGATCACGGGAGGGGTAGACGGTGTTCAACTGACCTGGATGGACGTCAAGATCGGCGACTGGGTTGTTACGCCGCGGCATGGCAAGCCGGTTGAAGTTCAAGCGCTGTGGGTGCGGGCACTGGCGGTGGCCGCTTCGCTGGCAGACCATTTCGGCGAGCCGACCTATGCGGCGCAATGCCGGCAGGACCGTGCACGTGCGACGGCGTCGTTTCGTGACCGCTTCTGGTACCGGACGGGAGGCTATCTGCTGGATGTGGTGGACGGACCCACCGGAGATGACGCCTCTCTGCGCCCGAACCAGATCTATGCCGTGGCGCTCGATGATCAGCTGGTGACCGAGTCACAGGCGAAACACATGTTGCAATTGATGAAAGAACGGTTGCTCACGCCGGTGGGGTTGCGTACCCTGGCGCCGGAGGATATTCGATTTTGTGCATCGTATGAAGGCGGCCTGTCCGAGCGGGACGGAGCGTACCATCAAGGGACGGTATGGCCGTTTCTCCTGGGGCCGTTCGTGACGGCCTGGGTGAAGACGTACGGCGACAGTCCTCCAGTGCGGCGAGAGGCCCGATTGTTTCTCGACGGATTACTCGACCATTTGGGCGACGCCTGCGTAGGGCAGGTCTCGGAGATTTTTGACGGGGAGCTTCCGCATCGCGCCCGCGGCTGTTTTGCGGAGGCCTGGTCCGTGGCGGAGCCACTGCGCGCGCTCATTGAAGATATTGGCGTGGCTCGCGCGCGTGCATCAATCGCTCAGTGACCAATGTGTCCTCTGGACTCTCACAGCCGACGACGATCTGTCGTCGGCTGTGCGACGCTGCTGTCGCGAGCCTCAATCTTTTCTCCCGCTTCCTCTCCGAAAATCTTGACAGCGTCAGAACCGATCCGGTAAGGATACCCAGATGGGACTGTGCACGGTGACCAGATTGTTTGCGCTGATGTCTGCCGGAATTTTGTTAACCGGTTGCCAGCTGTTTGACTCGTCGGCGCGCACGGCTGCGCCGCGATCGACATCGGTGATGTCGATGTGGGAATTGTATCGACACTGCCAATCCAGTGGCGATGTGGAGACGGTCTTGTCGGCGGCGAAGCAATTGCAGCAATCAGCCGATACGCATGTTGTTCCCGCTCCCGACGTTCCCAGGAGCCTGGACCGGTTTGTTACGAAGCAGCCGGTTCGTACCACCGTGGATCCCAAAGCGCTGGCGGCCTCCTGCACTCTGCAGGCGGCTCGAACCAGCCTAAGCGCCGGGCGCGAGCAGGAAGCGGAACAGCTCCTGTACGCCGTGGTGTTGAGTTATCCTGAAAGCGACTACACCTTCTATGTCGCGCAGGCCAAGGTGTGGATCGAGGAGTTGCATCGTCCCGGCGCTTCCGAGTCTGTGATCCACCCCATTTCTACCTTCTAAGCGCCACTCGATCTCGTCTTATTTCTGCTCGGCCTGATCTATCGGCCGACTTCTTGTCCATTACGGAGCCCGAATTGGTACGCAAGGCATTGCGGGTGGGAGTCATTGCTGAGCACTCTCCTGCATGGACAGCGCGTTCATGCGGATCAGGCGTGTCGCACTGTACACGCACGGCCTTCAGCCACTGGTCTCTGTGCTGGTCGACAGGTGGCGCATGACCCGGCCAAGACAATGGCAGACCCTGTGGCGGGGGAAAACCTGTCTGCAATTGGTGCGCGGAGTCATGGTCTATGTCTGGCCGTTCTCGATCTTCGGAAGGCTGTTCTATCGCCTTCGTTGGTCCACTCCCTGGTATCAGGCCATCAACCGACAATCCCGCCGCGTCTTTCACTCTACCCCGCAACCGCTGCACCCGCTGGGCATCGAAGCTGTGCAGGCACTCAGAACCGAGGGGATCTTTCGCAGCTCAGTCGACGCCGTGGCGCAAGATCCCGAGCTGTTTCGAGAATTGTCACGAGATGCGCAGATGTTGCTGGCCCGACAGGATATCCAGCGTAAGATCAGGCAGCGATTTAATCCGCACGATGCCAAGTGGTATGTGGTGCGAGCCATCGGTCATCGCGCCAAGCGGCCCCCGATTCCTTCGTCCTTCGTCCGTTTTTTTCTCCACCCGCAAATACTCAGTATTGCCAGTACCTATCTCGGACTGCAGGTCCGACTCAACTATGCGGATGTCTGGCACAACATTCCGGTGCGCGAGGGCGAGCCGCCGATCTCTGCGGAGTTCTGGCATCGCGATCACGAAGATAAACGGCTCATCAAAGTCTTTGTGTTGCTGACCGATGTTGATGAGACCATGGGGCCGTTCACCTATGTGAAACGGTCGCAGGTGGGGGGGGAATTCGAAAGCCTTTTTCCTGCCATCCCGCCCACTGGCCGCTATCCGAAGCAGGATGTGCTCAGCCAATTGATCAACGACACGCCGTTGCCCTCGGTATCCTGTGTCGGGCCGGCCGGCAGTATCATCCTGTGTGATACGAGCGGGCTGCATCGCGGCGGCCGGTCGCTCACCAAGCCAAGGATCGTTCTTGTGGGGGTGTATACATCCAACGCCGGGATAGATGCCGGGCGTTATTCCCTTCCTCGCTCCGTTCGCCACGAACAGTTGTCGCCCGCGGCGAAGTTCGCACTCTATTCCTAGTCAATAAAGTTTCCGGGCGCTGTTCCCATGCCGGCCGCCCGAGTATTGACAGAGCCTTGCGTTGGCCGTAGGCTCGCGCGTTGCTAGGTTGGTGAGGCACTACTGATTGCATCGTGGATGAAGGAGGCGAATGATGGTGGAGCGCATACAGGAATCGGGACGAATGTTGAGTTGTGTCGGCGTCATCATCGCGGTGTTGCTGGCAGGCGGCGGGCACGCAGCGGTCAATGCGGCTGACGAGTTACCAAAAGAGTCGGTGCTGCCGGTAGCGTTGGCCGGGAAAGCCGCACAGGCGGCGCTCGATTTCTGCAAGAAGGATGGGTATCGAGTCAGCGCATCGGTGGTGGATCGGGCGGGTGTCTTGCGTGCCATGCTGCGCGCTGATGGTGCCGGGCCGCACACTGTCGATAGCAGCAGAAAGAAGGCCTACACTGCGTCCAGTTTGCGGCGCGCGACCAGCGAGTTGGCCGACATGATCGCCAAGCAACCGGCGTTGCAGGCGTTGCGTGAGATGAACGAGAGCATTCTGATGGTCGGCGGCGGATTGCCCATCGAAATTGCAGGCGAAGTGGTGGGCGCCATCGGCGTGGGCGGTGCGCCCGGGACCCATTTGGATGATGCCTGTGCGGAGGCCGGTCTCGATGCGATCGGGGCGGCTTCGAAGATGCCTGCGGCCAAATGAAACTCATGCGCGGAAGAGGACCGGGCTGGCTGGTGATGGGCCTGGTCCTCTGTCTGGCAGCCTGTAACAGCGATCGCCCAGAACCGGCTGAGTTCGACCTGCCCTCAGCGGGGCTTCACATACGGGTGACGCGTGTGGCCACGCATCCGTTTCTTTCCCGCTTCCAGTTAACGTTGCAGGTTGAAGGGCCGGGCGGTTGCACGGCCACGGCCGAGTTGTTCCCCGATACGGGATATGCCGGGCGGCGCAATGTCTATCAGCAGGCGTCGGGCGCCATTACGCTCTTAGGTCAGTACGATGCCCGGGTGATTGAGAGGGACACCTGCACGATTCGCCTGGTTGAATTTCAATCGCTGACCGGTCAGGCGACCTTTCTGGGAGCGTTTGATGCGGATACCCAGAAACGCTGGCAATTTTTGCCGCCATCAGCCCGGCCGGAGCGGCCGTTTGAAAAACATTGACCCGCTAGGTGATGGTCACGGTTGACGGTTAGCCCGCGTTGCCGCCGCTTACTGTGATCGTCGAACAGCAATCTGATGCCAATCGGGCTCAGGATTTCAGTCGATCCTTGAAGGTCAGTTCTGCTACGGCAGACTTATCCAGTTCGCCTTTGCCGAGGGCCACCAGCCGGCGATATTGCTCATAGGTCGCTCTCGAGACAGGAAGATCCAGGCCGACCTGCTTGCCCAGGCTGCACGCGATCCCCGAATCTTTCGCGGCGTGAGCCGCTGAAAAATAACAATCATGGGCGCGTTGCTGCATGTCTTCCCCGTCGGTCTCCAGCACGCGCGAGTTGGCGCCGGTTTGGGCGAACACCTCGCGGAGCATCGTGAGGTCCAGGCCCAGGGCCGATCCTAGTCCGAGTCCTTCCGCCAGGGCTGCGGTGTTGGCATTCATCACCATATTGACCAGCGCCTTCACCTTGGCCGCTTCCCCTGCCGGCCCGATGTAGCGCAGATGGGCGCTCAGATCTTTGAGCAGGGGCGTTGCCCGTTCAAATACTTCCGGCCGTCCTCCGCACATGAGATAGAGGGTGCCCTGGCGGGCTTGAGTAATACTGCTGGCCATGCAGGCTTCGAGGCTGCGGCCGCCTTGCTGTTCTACTAAAGTGTGAATGTCTGTCTGCAGTGCCGGGGAAAGGGTGGCGCAGTTGATAAAGAGGCGGCCGGTGGCATGGCGCAGCAAGCTGTCGGGTGCCGCAGGGGCATAGATCTGACGCATGGCTCCATCATCCGACACCACGGTGAATACCGTGTCAGCCAGTTCAGCGAGGTGCGCTGGCGTCGGAGAGGCGGTGCACCCGAGCTCCTTGGCCAGTTCTTCCGCGCGTCGGGTGTCGGTATCGTAGACCGCGACGATCTGATAGTGCAGGTCGTGGAGCCTGCGGGCCATGTTGGCTCCCATGCGTCCGACCCCGACCATGCCGATACGAGCCTGTGACTGTGCCATCCACGACCTCCTGGAAAACATGCTACTCTGCCTGGCGCGGAAGTGTATCACAGTCTATTTTAGTGGAGGTATCCCAGAGTCCGGCGAAAGCGTAAGCCGGTGACCGCGGGAACTCACAACTCAGGGAGTCCGTGATGCAACAATCGATTATCGGGTATCACCAGGATGAAGAGGGACATTGGGTGGCCGACCTCTGTTGCGGGCATGGGCAGCACGTGCGCCATCAGCCCCCGATGACGAGTCGTCCGTGGGTGTTGACCGAGGAGGGCCGGAGGGCGTTTCTCGGGACTAAATTAAATTGCAAGAAGTGCGAGGAAGAGGGCGATGGGTTCAGCTAGACCGGGGCCCTTTCCTAAGGACCCCGGTAGAGCTGTCAGCGATGTGGTGACGTGTCGATCAAGGTGAGGAACGAGAGAGCGGCCAGATGTTCTTAGGCCCACAGCCAGTCGATGAGGGACGAAAACCATCCCGTCACACTTGATAACCAGGATTCCTCCTGAGGTGCGGTTGCGGTTGCCGGGCGCGGTGCTGCCGGGGCCGCGGGTGTCGGCGTGACCTTTGCCGGTGCGACCGGAGCCGTGGGTGGTGCGACGACCGGTGTGGATTGAGAAGGAGCCGGTGCCGGTGCAACGTTCGTGGCCGGTGCCGCGGGTGTTGGGGATGCCGGTGCCGCGGCCGTCGGGAGCGCCGGTGAAGCTTCAGGCTGGGAGGGCTGGGGCGTAATAACCGCAACCAGGTGTGGCGCTTCCGGAGTATTGTCCACCGTAGTCACATGGGCTTCCGGTCCTGACTGCTGCGTGGCCATGGTGCGCTCGCGCTGAGCCGTCAAAGCCTCCAACCGTTTTTCGATTCGCTTCGTCTCGCTGATTTCTTTCAGCATCGCCTGATGTCTGGCGCGCAATGCTGCGATGTTGTGTTCAAGAAGTGCCAGTTTGGCCTGGTTGGCCTTATGGAGCTGGTCATAGGATGTCTGGATTTTCTTCAACTCGCCTTTGAGATTCGCAAGTGCGCGTTCCTCGCGTTGATTGGCAAGGTGTGCCGCATCTCGTTCTTGTTCCAACCCCTGGATATCGGCCTGCGTCTGAGCGAGTTCACCGGCCCGCGCTTTGACCTCGTGTCTGGCAGTGTCATAGGTCTGTTGCGAGACACAGCCTCCCAGCGTCAACGCAGCGCTTCCCAGCATCCAATAGAGCGTGACGGCTCGGATGTTCAGCGAGGAAACAGGTGCGGGTTGCGGACATGGGGTGATTGATTGCATGGGACATTCCTCCCCGATACGTACAGTGCCAGTCTATGCAAAGAGTGCTCCGCTTCTGCGGAGCCACGGTGCCTCAGGCTAATTTTTCAGAAAAGTGGGGAAACGGCAAAATATTTCTGGAAAGCTGCAGGGGGCTGCCGGGCGAGCCTGGCGGTTTAGCGACGGACCCAGTTCGTGAGTTATTGGATGATCGTGCAGTCAGGGGGCGGGTGAATTTGCATGTCGAGTCCTGCCTCATGCCAGGGTTGGAGACGGTGACCGTGATAGCGATAACCACCCAGGACGGGGTCGGCTGAGAGGAGTAACGGAGTATCCAGGTCCAGCACGTCGAAGCCGCCCAGGCCGAGTACGAGACTGAACGAGCACCCCATGGCGATACGGGTTTCGAGCATGCCGCCGACCATGAGGCGGAGGCCGGCCGAGCGGGTGAAGGCGGCAATGCGCCTGGCTTCTATCACACCTGTTTTCATGATTTTGATGTTGATGTAGTCGGCGGCCTGCATGTGGACGACCCGGCGCGCGTCATCCAGGGATCGGACGGACTCGTCAGCCGCCACGGGAATGCCGGTGAGATGTCGAATGGCCTGAAGTCCTTCGAGATCATCTCGCACGACCGGCTGTTCCAGAAGAACCAGCCGTCCCCCAAATTGCTTCACCCCTCCGGCAAAGCGGATGCAGTCTTCCCGGGAGAAACCTTGGTTGCCGTCCCCGATAAAGCCGATCCCGGAAAGTGCCTCGTGCACGGCTTGTAAACGGCGAATGTCTTCTTCGACATCGGTTCCGACTTTCATCTTGAACAGGCGGAAGCCCTGGGCGTACCAACCGCGCGCGAGGGCCAGTGTCTTTTCCAGGCTGCAAATCGGGATGGTGATGTCGGTTTCCCGCTCCCGGACATCGGCTTGTCCCCACAGTCTCCACAGCGGAATACGCTGTGATCGACAATAGGCGTCGAGCATGGCCGTTTCCAACCCGCACCGGGCAGCGGGGTGGAGCGGGGCTTGTTCGTTGAATCGGTCTGCGATGGTTTCGTAATCGGCGACGGATTGTCCAACCATGGCGTGCGCCAGGTCTGTGGCGGCGCCGAAGCAGGTAGCCCGATCTTCGCCTCCGACCTCGGGAAACGGCGCGGCTTCCCCGACACCCTGAGTCCCATCCTGCAGGGTCACTCGCACGAACAGATTCTGCGCGGTCACGCGGGCGCCGGTGGCCACGACAAAGGGATCGGTGATCGGGATATCAACCGGCCAGATCTCGATGCGCTGTATGATGTGTGCGTTCACCGGGGGCGTCGTGCTCACAGGCGGCGGCTCATCCGTAGCGATCATTTTTCCAGGGGAAGGCGCTGTTCGAATAGCCTCGCACTTCCCAGAATCCCTTCTCGTCGTGATCGGAGAAGGTGATCTCCTTGATCCATTTGGCGCCTTTCCAGGCATATCGCTTCGGGATGATCATGCGGACGGGGCCGCCGTGTTCCTTTGTGAGCGGCCGGCCATTCCATTTATAGGTGAGCAGGACGTCGTCGTCCTGGCAGGCGTCGAGCGGTAAGTTGGTGGTGTAGTCGTCGTAGGATTTGAACAGGACGAATCGGGCGGAGGGAAGCGGTTGGACGACCGCCATCAGTTGTTTGAAGCTGACTCCTTCCCATTCATTGTCAAAACGACTCCAGGAGGTGACGCAATGAAAGTCGGACGTGTCCTTGAACTGCGGTTGCGCAAGAAAGTCTGCCCAGGTCCAGGTTGCAGGAACGGCCACGGCGCCGCCGATGGTCAATCTCCATTCTGCCAGTGGAATGTCGGGCTTTTGACCCAGGTCGAGGACCGGCCAGGTTTCGACTAAATGTTGGCCGGGTGGGAGCCGATCGTCTCCTTCATAAAAGACCTCGCGCTCTTCACCACCGCGTCTGGCTTTCGCCCAGTTTTCCTTCGTTTTGATGAGACGGTCGTTTTGGTCCATCCTCGGCCTCCCTGGTTACAGAGTAGGATAAGAGGCCTTGGTCTTACAAGGGTCCTGTCAGTCGGCGGAGAGGGCGAAGGGTTCTGATGTGTGGCAATGCAGGACGAGGAGGCTACCGGTCTGGTGTACGGAGCGGTTTGAATATCGCAGGGGGCCGGGTAGGAGGCTTGCGCAGGGAAGGCTCAGGTCGCAGGTGAAGGCAGCCACAGAGATGCCGCCGATTGGTCACCACGCCCCGGTCAGACGTGTAGACGGGTCTCTCGTTCACACCAACGTTGGGGGCGCATCAGCGTGCCCAGCGCGGCAATGGCGCAAATCGTCGCCAGCAAGACGAAGCTTGCGATGAGAAAAAATCCACCCTTCATGTCGTGCATCGAGAGCGGTCCCATGACATCTCCCCCCTGGTATAACCTAATTGTACCACTTCACTCTGTGCGCCAACCGCATCCACAACGCCATGATTCTTCAGGAGAAGTTTTTCTCAGGCGTGAACTGCAGTGGGGGCAGGGGCGCATCCACACATGTAAAGAGGTCTCGTGAACGGGGTGCGAGGTACGGGTCTGCTGTGGAACCGAATGTGTTGTCGGCATGGCAGCGTCCAGGACATCAATGAGCGCGTACACCATCGACATTACCTCCACTCACACCCAGTCTTCAAGAGTTCTTTCGGAGGGCACAGCTGCGAACTTGAGTGGGCAGGTCGGGCGGGTCAGAGTATGACCGCCATGGGTGGATTCATATTCTGATGGTGTTTGGGGTCGCTGGCTACTCCGATTGGCCCAGACGGGTTCTGCTGGAAGGCCGTGCGATTGACACATGAGCGAGGAGGCACGATGATACCGCCACGAAACATTGGAGGATTATGACTATTTCTGCAGAATCTCCCCCTTCCACGCCACACGGGGGGCTCGGCAAACTGCTGCTGGGTCTGCTCGTCGGACTGGGCGTGACGGCATTCTTTTATTTTGACCTCGGTCACTATCTTTCGCTGGACGGACTCAAGGCCAACCGTGATCATCTGCTGGCGTTCACAGACGCGAATTATCCCACGGCGGTTATCCTGTTTGTGCTGGCCTACTGCACGGTAGTCGGACTTTCTTTGCCAGGCGGGGCGATCATGACCCTGGCTGGAGGGTTTCTGTTCGGGAGCCTGCTCGGAACGCTCTACGTGAACGTCGGCGCGACCGTCGGAGCAACACTGGCATTTTTGGTCGCGCGCTATCTTCTGAGAGATTGGGTCGAGCAGAAGTTCGGCAGCCGGCTGGGCCCCATTCAGGAAGGGTTTGCCCAAAATGCGTTCAGCTATCTCATGACCCTGCGTTTGATTCCTCTCTTCCCGTTTTTTCTCGTGAATATGGTGTCAGGATTGACGCGGGTAAACATTGGAACCTATGTGGCGGCTACGTCCCTGGGTATCATTCCGGGAAGCTTTGTGTTCGCCTATGCTGGGCGTCAACTTGGCACGATCAATTCGCTGAAGGAAATCGCGTCGCCCAATGTGTTGATGGCGTTTACCCTGTTGGGGCTCCTGGCATTGGTGCCCATCCTGTATAAGAAACTCACCGGCAAGTCGACCTGAATGAAACAATGCGCCCGGCCGGATATGTCCCGCAGAGAGACAGAAAGGCAGTGTCCATGTCTGTGATGCCCCCCGATAGTCAGCACCTGATATTGCCGGATGATGAGCACAACCGGAACCTGGTGGCCAATGTGCATCCGTCGAATTGGGTGAATCCGGAGCCGGTTGATCGGTACAACATCGTGGTCATCGGGGCAGGCACCGCTGGTTTGGTGACGGCTGTGGTGGCAGCAGGCTTGGGGGCGAAGGTTGCCCTTATCGAACGTCACTTGATGGGAGGAGATTGCCTCAACGTCGGGTGTGTGCCATCCAAAGGTCTGCTTCGCGCCGCGAATGTGTGGGCACAGTTACGGGATGCGCCGGATTTTGGGGCTCATATTCAGACCGGGGTACCCTATGATTTCGGTGCGGCGATGGCCAGGATGCGACAACTGCGAGCCAGAATCAGCCACATGGATTCCGCGCACCGGTACAAGTCGCTGGGTGTGGATGTGTATATCGGTCAGGCACGGTTCGCCGGGCAGGACACGGTGGCGGTGGAGGGCCCGGCAGGGAACCGGATCGTACCCTTCGTCAAGGCGGCGGTGTGCACGGGTGCGAAGGCTTCGGCTCCCCCCATCCCGGGCCTGGAAGAGGCGGGATATCTGACAAACGAAACCGTCTTTTCCCTGACTGCGCTGCCGGCACGGATCGGAGTGATCGGCGCGGGACCGATCGGGTGCGAACTGGCCCAGGCCTTGGCGCGATTCGGCAGTCGTGTCTCGCTCATTGAAGCGATGCATGGCATCCTGCCGAATGAGGATCGGGACGCGGCGGAACTTGTCCACCAGTCAATGATTCGCGACGGCGTGACACTTCATTGTTGCGGGAAGGATCTGAAGGTTGAAAAAACGACTGATGGCAAGCGGCTCACCGTCGATTCGCATGGCCGGTCATATGACCTGACCGTCGATGAAATTTTGGTAGGGGTGGGGCGGACGCCGAACGTGCAGGGGTTGGGGTTGGAAGCGATCGGGGTCGAATTCGACAAGACCGGCGTGAAGGTGAACGACCGACTCCAGACCACGAACCCCTGCATTTATGCCGCCGGCGATATTTGTTCGCGATACAAATTTACGCATGCGGCGGATGCGATGGCGCAGATCGTAATCCAGAATGCCTTGTTTCCGCACCCGTTCGGGCTGGGATATGCGAGCGTGGATTCGCTGATCATGCCCTGGTGCACCTTTACCACACCGGAAATCGCCCACGTCGGCCTGTACGAAGCAGATGCCATAAAAAAAGGGTTGGAGGTCGAAACATATACGTATAACTTTCACGAGGTCGATCGCGCCATCCTCGATGGTGAGGAAGAGGGCTTTGCCCGCATTCACATCCGGAAAGGGACGGATACAATCCTCGGCGCGACGATTGTGGGCGCGCATGCCGGTGACTTGATCAGCGAGGTATCCGTTGCCATGAAGGCCGGCGCCGGTGCCAAGACGATTGCCGCCACGATCCATCCCTATCCCACGCGGGCCGAAGTCATCAAGAAAGCCGTTAATCTCTGGCGAAAAGCGCATTTCACTCCGCGAACCAAGACGCTGTTGGCCAGGCTTTTTGCCTGGATACGGCGGTGAGACGAGTATGACGCGCTTCCGACTAATCCTGCCCGCGCTCCTGCTTATCTCACCTGTGGCCGGGTTCGCGCAGGAGCCGGCGATGCTCAAGGTAGGAGCCTTTACTGCTGCCGTTGCGGGTGCGGAGTTGCCCGACAGCTGGAAGCCGTTGACCTTCAAAAAGATCGAGAGGCAGACACGCTATGAAGTGGTGAAGGATGGAGGAATGTCTGTTGTCAAAGCGGTGAGCGAGGCGAGTGCGTCGGGACTGACCAAGGCCGTGACGATCGATCCGCGTGAGTACCCGATTGTCCGCTGGCGCTGGAAGGTGGAGAACCTGCTGCAGAAAAGCGACGTCCAACGCAAGGATGGTGATGACTATCCCGCGCGACTGTACATTACGTTTGCCTATGAGCCCGACAAGGTGAGCTTCGGGAAAAAACTGAAATACAAGGCCGGCCAGGCGCTGTTCGGCGACATACCGATCGGTGCGTTGAATTATATTTGGGACGCAAAAAGCCCGGTCGGCGCCATGGTAGACAATGCTTTCACCAGCTTCGCGAAGATGATTGTCGTGGAGAGCGGCGCTCAGCGAGTCGGTTCCTGGGTCGAGGAAGAACGAAATGTCTATGAGGACTATCGGCTGGCCTTCGGCGAGGAACCTCCGGCGATCAGCGGCGTGGCGATCATGACCGATACGGACAACACGAAGGAGCGAGCCGTTGCCTATTACGGCGATATTGTCTTTGCCCGGTCTCAGAAATGAAGGGTGCAGGCAGTCTGTTCAGGAGATGAGGGCGGAGCGGCCGACCTGTGCAGGGTCGGCCACTCCAGGACACCGGCGAGCTGATGCGGGTTCGCAGTGTCAGCGGGTTACTGAACGGAATTTGCGAAGCCACCGTGGGTAATCTCAGCCCGAATGGTGTCACCGACTTTTTTGTTCCCCCGGAGATGTTTGGTACCCTGCCCGACTCGCACCTTCATCTGACTGCCGTCATAGTCCTCTACCGTATACGTTTCCCCTTGGATGTCTTTGACTGTGCCGCCGACCGTTTTCCAGGCGGTTCCCGGCTTGGAGTCGTATTGGCCGGGCTTCGGGGCCGGCGCCTGCTCAGGGACCGATCCTAAGAGGGAGGCAGCTGCGGCTGCCGAGGTGGTGGCAGGAGCGTGATGTTTGCCGGCCTTCTCCTTATCCTTTGCAGATGCCGGGGCCGCGAAGACGCTGATGGCGGCGAGGGTCGCTGCTGCGATGGTGATCAGTGACGTCTTGGATGTGGCGTGCATAACACTCCTCCTTGGATGAATACGGCTGCAGGTCGACGTATGGATCAGCAAGTCGTGTGCCGGATCACTCCGTGCACAATGTGTTGAATCCCCTCGGATAGATGCTGGTTATGTGCGGTTATAGCCATTGGGGGCGTACCGTTGAGGAGGGAAATGCCGACATCTGTTCAATTCTGCCCAGGTATCGGCGGCAGATACTGCGTAGCCGTAGTTTGTTTCGTTGGTCGGAATGCCCCCACCGTTTTGCGAGCCAATAGAAACGTGAATCTGGTTGTCAACGAGCCGACCCCCTAGTACGTTGGAACAGGTGGCAGGCAAGTGGTGCTAACCAAGGGAGGATGTATGAAGCAGGTGATCTGGAGTGCGGCATTACTGTCGTTGTGTGCCCCGGCGTTCGTGTTTGCGCAGGCGGAGACGCCGAAGATTGATCAGCGCCAGGCGAATCAAGAGCGGCGGATCGATCAGGGAATTGCCAGTGGCCAACTGAATGAACGCGAAGCGAATCGCTTGAACAATCAGCAGGAGCACATCAACAAGATGGAGGACAAGGCGAAGTCTGACGGTGTCGTGACGAAAAAGGAACGTGCTCGAATCGGTCACGCGCAGGATCGTACTTCGCGCCACATTGCTCGCCAGAAGCACGACCGCCAGCAGCGCTAATGTCTCTAGCCGGTGCCGAGGCCGGCGGTCGGGCAAAGGTCCGTCTTGCCGGCTGCATCGGACGCCGCGCTCGTGCTTCCAGTCGAGTGTCTCCATGCCGTCCACAAGTCAGATTGTGGACGGCATGGCTGTTTTTCATCCCGCTCTTCGTTTTCGGAAACCACAGCAGGCCTCTCCTCTGGTCACGTCGAGACTGAATCAACTCGCTCGATCCTGTTAGAATGCCGGCATGGATCTCATCACGACGCATGTGAATGCAGACTTTGACGGGCTGGCCTCCATGGTTGCGGCCAGGAAACTGTATCCCGACGCGGTGCTCGTGTTTCCCGGCGGCGCGCAGGAGTCGGTGCGAAACTTCCTGGCTGGTCACCAGTTGGACATCTGCCGTCTTAAGGATGTGGCGTTGGAACGGGTGCGCCGTTTGATTCTCGTCGATGTGCAGGAGCCGGAGCGGCTTGGCCCACTCAAGGTGCTCAGCTCGCGCAAGGACTTGGAAGTGCATCTGTTTGATCACCATGGAACAGGCGAGGGATCTGAGACGCAGGCCTGGACTTCGGTCACGGAGCGGCACGTGGAACCGGTCGGTGCGACTACGACGCTGCTGATTGAGCAATTGAAGGCGCAGCAGGTCGCGCTCACGACGTCTGAGGCGACCGTGCTGGCGCTGGGGCTCTATGAGGAGACCGGATCGCTCGCATTCCCGTCAACCACTCCGCGCGATCTGGAGGCTGCGGCGTTTGTCCTGCGCGCGGGCGCCGATTTGAATCTGGTGGCCGAGACCCTGCAACACCCGTTGGATCCGGATCTGATTGCCCTGCTGAACGATCTCCTCCAGTCAGGAGAGATCTATTACCTGGAAGGCCGTAAAATTCTGGTCGCGTCGAGTGCCTACGATCGTTATACGGGGGATCTCGCCGAAGCCGTGCAGCGGCTCGCGGAACTGCATGGGCTTGATGCCGTCATCGTCGCGATTGCCCTGGATGAGAAGGTGGAGATTATCGGAAGGAGCCGCAGACCGGAGATTGACGTGGCCTGGATTGCGCGCGAGTTCGGCGGCGGGGGACATGCCGTGGCTGCCGCCGCCAGTGTGAAGGGCCGGACGCTGGTGGAAGTGCAGGAACAACTGACTCGGCTGCTCACGGAGCGCTACCGCCCCACGCTGTTGGCGCGGGATGTCATGACCACGCCCGTCAAATCGATCGCCGCGGAGGCCACGGTTGCCGAGGCGGAGCGATCCATGACGACCTATGGTGTCAACGTGTTGCCTGTGGTCGATGCGAAGGATCGATACGTCGGCACGATTTCACGCGAGATCGTTCAGAAGGCGCTGTTTCATCAATTGGGAGGACAGCGAGTCGAGGCCCTGTCCAGTAGCGGGCAATACAGCGCGCAGCCGGACACGCCGTTTCATGACATTGAAACGCGGATGATCGAACTCAATCAGCGTTTTGTGCCGGTGCTGTCGGATGGCAAAACGGTTGGCGTCATCACCAGGACTGATCTGCTCCGCAGCCTGCATGACGATGTACTTGCGGGAGGCCGCGGCAAACCGAAATCAGTGATGGGCCTGGAGTCGCCGGGTGCAGCGCGTCGGCGGGATCTGAAAGGGCAGTTGCGCGATCGATTGCCACCAGCCGTGCATGACCTGTTGCGCGCGGCAGGAGAATTGGGTGACCGCCTGGGCCTGTCGGTCTATGTTGTCGGAGGGTTCGTCCGTGATCTCTTGCTGGGACTCGACAATCTCGACGTCGATCTCGTGGTTGAGGGCGACGGAATTGCGTTTGCGCGTGCGTTGGCAAAGGAGCGGGGGGGGCGGGTCAAAGTTCATGAGCGGTTTGGAACGGCCGTGGTGCTCCTGCCGAACGGATTTAAGCTGGATGTGGCAACGGCCCGTACCGAATATTACGAGTACCCGACGGCTCTGCCGACGGTTGAGCAAAGCTCCATCAAGAAAGATCTCTACCGGAGGGACTTCACCATCAACACCCTGGCGGTAGCGCTCAAGCCGCGCGCTTTTGGCCAACTGATCGATTTTTACGGTGGGCAACGCGATCTGAAGGAGCGTTTGATCCGGGTGCTCCATAGCCTGAGTTTCGTCGAGGATCCGACCCGAGTCTTCCGGGCCATTCGGTTCGAACTACGGTTCGACTTTCATTTGAGCAAGGATACGCTGGCGCTGATTAAAGGCGCGGTGAAGATGGAATTGTTCCATCGACTCTCCGGCCAGCGCCTCTTGGATGAGTTGCGGCTGCTGTTCTCAGAGCGCCGGCCCAGACATGCCGTCCGTCGCCTCGCGGACCTGGATCTGTTGCGGTTCATTCATCCGCAGTTGACGTGGTCGACCCGTCTGGACCGGCGGCTTATTGAATTGGAAGCGGCGTTGGATTGGTACCGACTCTCCTGTCTTGATCGAACCATCAGCGAGTGGGTGGTGTACGCAATGGCGCTTGCGGAGGTCATGCCGGACCAAGCCGTTCGTGATTTGCTCAAACGATTTCCGTTCACCGAATCGGAACGAGGTGCGATTACCGAAGCCCGGTTCCTCACGCAGCCGGCCTCTCGGACATTGAGCCGGCGTACGCCACTTCGGCCATCAGAAACGGTCGCGATCTTAGCCGGCCTGTCCGAAGAGTGCCTCGTATTCCTGATGGCTAAGAACACGTCCGAGTTGGCAAAGCGGCAGCTGTCCATGTATCTCACTGCGTATCGCGATGTGAAACCGGTGCTGACAGGAAAAGATTTGAAGGCGCTTGGCTTGAAGCCAGGCCCCCTCTACCGCACGATATTGGCGCGGCTGACCGAAGCCCGCTTGAATGGCGAAGTGACCAGTGAGGCGGAGGAACGGGTGCTGGTGAAGGAGTGTGCAGATCGCGCGCGATCGAATCCGAAGGGCCGCGCGTGAAGCGGGAACGCCAGCCGGCATCCGGCACGTCACTGCGTGAGCGTGCAGCGGTGATGGGGTGAGCGCATCCCCAAGCCGACGATACGACGCAAGGGGATTAAGCCAGCGGCTCAACCGGCTCGAGTTCGTCGTGAGTATCGACGGCCCGAGCGTCCTTCCCCATTGCGGCGAGAAGGCCGTCATAAACGATGCGAGCCGCGTCCGACCATTTAGGATTGAATGGGCGACCAGCGAAAGCGGCCTCGGCCGCCTTTTTCTCATCGTGGGTAATTTGTCGAGGAGTCAGTGTGGTGTCCATACGAATAATAATAGATCGCTTCAGGGCAATGTCAAGGACTCAGCGCATCGGCAGGACCCTCTCGTTCGATGGGGGTGCGCTCACATGCCTCGCAACAGCGCGTATAGGCTGCATGAATGAGTGGAACTCTTCTCAGGAATGGTGCGGCGGAAGCAGCCGGTCAAGTTCTGCGTGCGCCAACCGACATAGTTGAGATGCTCTCGTTGCGGTAATGATTCGAAATGAGAGGCTGTCTCCGGGAGACAGCTGTGCTGCGAGAGAACGATCCGCACTGATCATCGTGGCCAGTTTCGCGTAGCCTCCCGTGGGTTGGCAGTCCGCCATCAGGAGTATCGGTTGTCGATTCGACGGCACCTGAATGCTGCCCACGCTCACGGCCTCGGAGACAATGTCGGCAGAAGCACGATGCGGGAGTTCTGCCCCTTCCAACCGGTATCCCATCCGATCAGATTCTGAAGTGACCCGATAGGGTCTGCCGACCAGCAGTTGCAACGCCTCGTTCGTAAACAGATCGGCCTGTGGTCCCGGTATGACTCGCACGGTTGGTGCGTTCGAATATCGTGGCCGATAAGGCTCCGGGACTGTACGCTCTACGTAGTGCGCGGCGGCGTGCGAGACCGGCCCCGCCTCGAGTTGATCCCATTTCTTGAGCGCCCGACCGGCCAGTCCCCCCAATCCACTCCGCACATGTGTCGATCGGCTGCCAAGCATCAACGCGCCATTAATGCCGCCGGCCACGGCGAGATACGCGCGGGTGCCCTGCCGTCGCAATCCGAACTGCAATCGGCTTCCAGCCTGCATGGCGACCACGGTCCACATGGGGACGGCCATGTTGTCGGCGGTTGGACAGAGGTCGGCGCCCGTAATGGCGATGCACAGGGCCTGTTCAAACAACAATTCAGGCCCTTGAAGCGTGATTTCCAGACCGGCTGCATGGTCCGGGTTCCCGAGGAGACGATTGCCGACCGTGAGTGCCCAGGGATCCATCGCGCCGCTCACCGACACGCCGAACCGTTGGTAGCCATAGCGACCGAGATCCTGAATGGTCGTGAAAAGACCGGGGCGCACCACGTGGATGGTCGGCTGTTTACGCGACATGATCTAACCGTACGACAGAAATCCCTCCATCGTCGAACATGCTCCGTAGCGCATGGGCCAGTCGCAGTGCACCGGGGGTGTCACTGTGGAGGCAGAGGGTATCGATGTGGAGATGGAGCAACGAACCGTCGGCCGCAGGGATCGTGCCTTCGTGCACCAGCGAGTGTGCGCGTGAGACCACGGTCGATTCATCGAGGATCATCGCATTCGACTGGTCTCGGGGCACCAAGCGGCCGTCAGCCTGATACCCTCGATCCGCGAATCCTTCGGCTCCAACCGGCAGCCCATGCGCTTTTCCGGCCGCGAGCAGTTCGGAGCCGGCCAATCCAACGAGGATCAACCGTGTATCGATCCTGGCGATTGCCGCAGCGATGGCATCAGCGAGTGCCCGGTCTTTCGCTGCCATGTTGTACAACGCCCCATGCGGCTTCACGTGGGAGAGCCGGATGCCTTCCGCTTGACCGATGGCCGCCAACTCACTCACTTGTGAGAGCACCAAGTCCTGCACGAACGGAGGGGAGAGCGGCAGCTCCCGACGTCCGCGAGATTCCCGGTCTGGTAGCCCCGGGTGCGCGCCGATTGCCAAATCATACTGTCGGGCCAATTGCACGGTGCTGCGCATGAGGGCGGCGTCGCCCGCGTGCACGCCGCACGCAATATTCACGGAGCTCACATACGCGATGAGGCGGGTTTCCACTTCCAGCTGGTCCGGTGTGGCGGCTTCGCCGACATCGCAATTGAGGTCGATGCTGCGGGTGCGAGTCATACCTGGTCCGTGGACAGCTGTCTGAATTCTTCCTCGTCGATCGGCACGAACTGCACCCGGTCGCCAGGGGCGAGCAGAAATGGCTTGGTCCTCGCGAGGCTGAACAGGAGAACCGGAGTCCGTCCGATGATGCGCCAACCGCCTGGGCTGGCTTGGGGGTAAATGCCGGTTTGCGTGCCGGCGATGCCCACTGATCCCGCGGCGACCTGCTTCCGTGGCGTTGAAAGGCGCGGTGCAGCGATGCGATCCGGCACGGTGCCCAGATAGGGAAAGCCGGGACTGAATCCCAGCATGTACACGCGATAGGTCACGGAGGCATGCAGTGTGCTGACTTCCGCTGGGGTGAGCCCTGCGTGCCTGGCCACATCGGGGAGATCCGGCCCGGCCGTACTTCCGTACCAGACAGGGATGGTATGCAGTGTGGAGGGGTGGCCTGGCGCGGTGGTCGCGTTCGTCATCAGCGCTCGCACCTGTTCGGTGATCGTCGCCGTGTCGGTGAGCAAGGGATTGAAATAGATGGTAGCGGAACGGTAGGTCGGTACCACCTCAACGAGGCCCTCGATCGCGGTGTGTTCTATCGCAGCCACAAAAGCCAAGGCCAGTTCGTTCGTCCGAGCGTCGATGGTGTCTCCAAACTCAATGGTAAGAGCGGACTCGCTCAGCTGAATTATGCGAGGAGCACCATTCATCGCACACCACTTGTCGCGCTGATGGGATCGGCGTTGCGTCTCACTCCGGTAACGGCCTGCCTTTGGTTTCCGTTGCAAAGGGCAGTATGGCCAAGCCCAGCAGATAGATCAACGCGATGGTACTCGCGGCGTTGTTGAACGAGCCGAGCATGGTCACGAGCCAGCCGGTGACGAATGGCGCGGCAGAGGCGAGCACACGGCCCGCGTTGAAACAGAAGCCGGCGCCGGTCGCACGAAGCCGCGTCGGATAGAGCTCGGGCAGGTAGATCGGAAACCCGCTGAAGATGCCGTTATTGAAAAACCCGAGCACCGGCAACAGCAGCAACACTTCCGCATAACTGTGTGGCACAAAATAGGTGGCTGGCAGCAGGATGAGGCTGCCGAGGCACATCAGTCCGAAGACGGGGAGACGTCCGAATCGTTCGGCCAGCGGTCCGAACCCCAGATAGCCGAAGAGCGCCCCCGCGTTTAGCGCCATGATGGCATAACTGACCTTCTCAGTGAGCAAGGCGGGGTCCTGTCCCTGAAGGTCCGGCATGGCGCGGATCAATGTGGGCGCCCAATTGGTGGCGCCCCACACTCCGAACACCGCGACAAAGGCCAACGTTGAACCGATCAGCGTATCACGGCGTAAGGATGGCCTGAACAACTCGACGAGATGGAGGCAGATCATACGGGCGGATTGGGGTTCCTGCTCGTGGGCCTGCACCCAGCGTTCCGGCTCCTTCACCCACCAGCGGACAAGGAGGGCGACAAAGGCCGGCAGGATTCCAATGAGAAAGAGCATGCGCCATCCTGAGTCTTTCAGGAGCAGGTTGAAGCCGGCGGCCAGAAAAAAACCTGCGGCCCAGGCCGATTGCAGAATGCCGGCGGCTCTGGCGCGTTTGTCCTCCGGCCAGGTTTCAGCCACGATCGCCGCGCCCGCTGCCCATTCGCCGCCGACGCCGAGCGCGGTGAGAAATCGATAGATGGCGAGATGCCACCATTCCTGCGCGAAGGCCGCCAAGCCGGTGAAGACCGCATAGATCAGGATGGTCGCGATCAACGTTTTGGTGCGGCCGAAATAATCGGCGGCCATGCCGAAGCCGATGCCGCCGATGGCCCACCCGATCAGGAAAATGGAAAAGACGATGCCGCCGTACCATCCGATTTGTTCGGGCGTGACCTCGCCACCGGAAGCGCTGGCTTGCAGGAGTTCATGCAGGGCCGGATGAAGCACGATCGCATAGATCGTGGCGTCCATGGCATCGAATACCCAGCCGAGCCAGGCGACGAACAGCACCAGCCATTGATATTTCGTTACACCCGCTGTCCACGCCATGCTGCAGTCCCCGCACTACGGATCAATGCAGCGTCAAGCTACGGGGTGGAATACACGCTGTCAAGGTGAAGCCGGCAAAGGCGACATGGTATAGTCAGCCGCACTATGCCGCGTGTGGACTATTATCGCGTCCTCGGGGTGTCGCGAGACATCTCTGACGACGAAATCAAGAAAGCTTACCGCAAGCTCGTTTTCGAGCATCATCCCGATCGCAATCCGAACAACAGCAAGGCCGAGGAGAAGATCCGCGAGATCAACTCGGCCTATGAAGTCCTGGGAGATCCCGAGAGCCGGCGGACCTACGATCGCCTGCATTGGGGCGAGGAGCTGCGGCCTGAGACTGTCGATCCAGCGCTGATTCTCGAGGAGATGGAGAAGAAACTCTTCGACGAGGGGCGGAAGGAAGTGTTCGCCGTCTTGATGAAAATGGTGCCTCGGATCAAGTCGGAGTTGGCCATCATCCGTGAACGCACGGTTGCTCACCAGGGTTATGACACGTTCAAGGAGCCGATCGTGGAGGCGCGCGGAGCAGAGGTCCTGGATGAGTTTGTCACGCCTGAAATGGAGCAACGAAAACATCGGCTGCTTGAAGTGGCGGTGCAGATGATGGTGTCGCAGGCGGTGGTCGCGCGAGGCGATGAAGGCGGAATTCGTGCGCTGCGGGGCCGTCTGGAGGAGATGTTTCGCAAGGGGCGGCTCAATGGTTTTGCGACGGCCTTGGAGCTCTTATACGAGCGAAGGTGACTGCGGAGGCGTGAAACGGACAATGTGGACAGTCCCACTCCGTTACGCGTCACCATTCACATCGCAGCGTTCACGCCTGTGAAAGCGGTCCCGCCACGAATCGTCCCCGTTGCATGACTCCCACGATCCGTTCCTGTTTCAAGAGCAGTCCGATATTTCTCAGCGGGTTGCCTTCCACCACCAACAGATCCGCTTGTTTCCCCGCTTCAATGGTGCCGATCTCGTCCGAGAGGCGGAGCAAGCGCGCAGCAGCGGATGTGCTTGTCATGATCGCGTTCATCGGCGTCATGCCCAGAGCGACCATCCGTTCGAGCTCCTGTGCATTCTCCCCATGATGATTGAACGGTGTGCCGGCATCGGTTCCCAGAGCGATCGGCACGCCTCGCCGCACGGCGGCGCGAAAACTCTTCTCGTGTTGCTTCACCATGTTCTTGGCTTTTGAGCGGGCGCTATCGGGGATGCCGCACCCGGTTGGACAGGCGGCTGTGGTGGCGAGGGCGGACAAGGTGGGGACCATGTATACGCCGCGTTGGGTCATCATCGCTGCGGCCTCGTCGTCCATCAGCGTGGCATGTTCAATCGAATGCACTCCGGCGCGCAGGGCGTTCTTCATCCCGCTTGCACCATGTGCGTGGGCGGCCACATGGCGGCCATGGGTGGCGGCCACTTCAACCGCGGCGCTCAGTTCTTCCACCGTCATCTGGGCTTGGTCCGGGGAGGTGCCGGGAGTCAACACGCCACCGGAGGCGATCACCTTGATGACTTCGGCGCCGGCCGCGAGTTGATCCCGCACGGCGGCTCGCACCGCCTCGACCCCGTCGGCTTCGCGTCCGATGAAACGGGCGTGACCGCCCGGCATGCAGATCGCCAGACCGGCGGCCAGGATACGGGGCCCCGGTGTCAGACCTGCCTCGATGGCCCGTTTCAGCGCGAAGACGGCATGATCGCGAAAGCCAACATCCCGCACGGTGGTAAAGCCGGCGTGCAAAGTTCGACGTGCGAGTTCGGCAGCCTTCAGCAGCGTGACCGCCGAAGACTCCTCTTCCACGGCTGCAACAACATCGGCTTCAGCGCCCAGGCAGAAGTGGACATGACAATCGATGAGACCGGGGAGGACCGTCAGGCCGCGGCCGTCGATGCGCTGGGCACCCTTGGGGACACGGACTGTCTGGTCGGGCCCGATGGCCGCAATGCGATCACCCTCAATTACGAGAGTGCCGCGCTCCAACTTGTGGCCCCGGCCGTCGAGAATGCGGATATGGCGAATGGCAATCGTCATGGTGCCTCGCTGATCGGAATGGTGACGATGACGCCGCCCATGATGTCGTTGAGCTTGTAATCGCGCCGAGGGCTGTTCGCATGCCCGTTGTGACAGGACACGCAGCTCTCGGACACAGCCTTGTCGGCGTAGATGCCCTGAAAGTATCGGACCCCTCCCTGTTGATAAAATCCCGTGAAGGGTTTCTCCGGTGCCTTCATAACGACCTCCAGGCCGCGCCGCTCGAACTCGCTGTTCGGTCCGTTCCAGACATAAATCGGGGTGAGGCTGGCGAGCCGGAAGCTGAGCTTCATGTCTTTCTGCGCAACCAGACGGCCTGATTCGAGGAGAAATTGGGCCGGTAGGGGAAGCCCCTTCTCTTCTTTCCAATGTTCCAGGGCTTCGACGACGCCTTGGGTATGCAGTTTATCCACGACGTTTTGCGTATAGTTGGCGCGATTGGCATCGATCACGGCATGGATGAAGCTGGTGACCCGTTCGGGCGCCACCATGTCGGCCTTGCGCGACTCTGCGACGGCAAGCGCAATGACCCAGTAGGTGATCGCCGCCACAAAACCGGCCACGCCGGCCATGACGATCCAGAATCCGTTTCGACTCATGCGCGCCTCCTCGCCGACAACTGTGAGTGACTATAGGTTTCCACTGCGGCCTGCACCGCGCGACCGGGCTGCTCCAGCCAACCGTTCTGCGCAAAGATTTCCTCCAGGGCGTTGAGCAGGGTCAGTACATGCTCTTGCCGGCAGGAATCGCCCATTAAACCGATGCGCCAGACTTTTCCTCGTAGCGGTCCCAAGCCCCCGCCGATTTCAATGGCATAGTCCTGCAACAGCCTCGTTCGTACTGACACATCGTCGATTGGTGAGGGCAGGGTGACACAGTTGAGCATTGGGAGTCGATGGCCCTCCGATGGCAGCGGAATGAGCCCAAGAGGCTCAAGTCCAGCCAGCAATGCGTTGCTGTTGAGTTGGTGACGGGCGAAGCGCGGCGCGAGCCCTTCTTCGTGCACGAGTCGCAGAGCCTCGTGCAGCCCATAGAGCATGGAGATCGGGGCCGTATGGTGATAGGCGCGGCTGCGGTCATTCCAATACTCGGCAATCAAGGATAGATCAAGATACCAGCTGTGGCAGGGATTGCGTCGTTGTCGAACTGCCTCCATGGCTCGCGGGCTTATCGTCAGCGGGGCTAAACCTGGCGGACAACTCAGGCATTTCTGCGTGCCGCTGTAACAGGCATCGATCCCCCAGGCGTCGACTTCGACCGGAATGCCTCCCAACGAGGTCACGGTATCGACGATGAGCAAGGCGTTGTGCGCACGGCACAGCGCGCCGACGCCTTCAAGGGGCTGCCACGCTCCGGTCGATGTTTCGGCGTGCACGAGGACGACCGCCTTCACCGGACCGGACCGGGACAACTGGTCCTGCAGGGCGTCCAACGAAATGGTATTGCCCCACGGCGCTTCGAGGCGAAGCGGGATGCCCCCGCTCCGTTCAATCATCGTGGCCAGGCGTGAGCCGAAGACGCCGTTGATTCCCACGATTGCGCGGTCGCCGGGCTCGATCAAATTGGCGATGACGGCTTCCATGCCGGCTGATCCGGTGCCCGGTAAGGCGATCGTAAACTCATTCTCTGTTCGGAACGTCGAGCGGAGCAGGGCTTGAATCTCGTCCATCAGACCGAGGAACTGCGGATCGAGATGGCCGAGCAGCGGTTGTGACAGGGCATGCAGGACCCGCGAATGGACCATGCTCGGGCCGGGGCCCATGAGGAGGCGGTGCGGGGGAACAAACTCGTGATCCTGCGAAGGGCGGCTCATAGTCGGATTTGATCGGTTCTGTGTGTCAGGGAAGGCATCACCGCTTCAGCAACAATCTACCGCAACGTGGAGCCCAGTATAACGAAACCGGAGGGAGTTCAGCCACGGGATTGTGCCGGCCGGGTGGCCTCTTCTCTAGGACGGCTCGCCAGTTTCACCTCCGTGAGGCCGGTGGTATACTCCGGCGCGCCTTACCCCTTGGAGGTCTCGTGGACGCTGACGAATCAACTGTTCCGGTTTCACAATCAGTAACGCCCGCGGCGCCGTGCGTCGGAGCCCCTCCTCCGCCGCATGCGTACAATCCCGGCTTTTCCCGCGCAATCACCCTGTTGTCGGCCGTAGTCCTCTCTGCCTCGATTGCTGTGGTGGCCTGGTTATCGTTTGACGTGCCGAGGGTCGAGCGGGTGGCGGATGCCGAACGGGCGTTGAGTCACATGGTCGGTCGTCTGATGGATCAGGCCGACGGGTTGAAGACCTTGCCGGTCTGGGAGCAGTTTCTCTATGACATCACGATGGGCAGTGACGCGAACGATCGGGAGCAGGCTATCGAATGGTACCGCGAACTCGCCGAGGAATCGTCCGATCCCTTTGTCGACTTGCATCTCGCCATTCTGGAAGGTGAGGCGGAGCATCTCCAGGAAGTCCGGCAGAAAATCTCACGATGGGTTCGGCAAGCCGAACCGTACCCGCGATTCGCCCGGCTCTTGCAGGCGGGCTACGTGGATACACGTCTATCCCCAGACGCAGGGTTCGATCTGCAAGCATACCTGGCCGAGCAGCCTGTTACGGGATGGTTCTATAGCCGGCTGGCCACCCGTATCGCCGAACGGGCAGGGGACCGGCCGCTGCTTGTCACCATCGAGACCGCCTCTCAGCAACGGGTGGAGGCCTTAGTCTGGCGTTCGCGTGCGTTTGCCCTGCTTGAACTGACACTCATGGTCGTCGGGAGTATCGTTTTGATGATGTGGGTGCGGCGAGGCAAGGTGGCCGCGATGTTTCGGGTGGGATCCGCCACGCTGCCGCCTCTGTGGGCCGGCCGCTTGGGCGCCGGGGTTTTGCTCCGCGGCGGCGCCGTCGGCGCCCTCCTGACAGTGGCCTTTCTCTTTGCCGCCGGGGACTTCCCGTCGTTGCGGGTAGTGGCGGTGCCGTTATCCAATCTCCCGCTGCTCGCATTGGCCTACTATCATCTGCTTCGGCCACAGCGACAGACCTTCTGGCGAGGTTTCGGACTGAGTTTCGAGCCGCGTCATGTTGGGCAACTGGGGCTGGCGGTGCTGGCGGTCGTGGCGGCCGGCCTCGTCGGCGAGTGGGCGCTGGGGCGAATTGCCGAACCGCTGAAACTGATCAGTCATTGGACCGAATGGTTCGATGCGGATCTCGTCTGGGGCACGCCGCCGACCTTGCTGGTCAGCTTGATGGAGTACGTGCTCTTTGCGCCGGTGTTTGAAGAATTGGCGTTTCGGGGGCTGTTGTTCAGCGTTTTTCGACGGCGGTTTCAGTGGGGAACGGCAGCGATCCTGAGCGCCGCGCTGTTCGCCCTCGCCCATGGTTATGGTTTGATCGGATTCTTGAGCGTCTTCTGGAGTGGTTTGATTTGGGCTTGGGCTTACGAACGGACCGGCAGTCTCTGGCCGGGGATGATCGGCCATGCCGTCAACAATCTCCTGGTCTGCCTCAGCGTGATGGCGCTGCTGCGATCGTGATGAGCCGGTCGGCTCTCAAGCCGAGTGGCCACTGGAGCCTGTGATCGGTTTCAATGCGACGGCAGGTCGCGGCGGACATCACATGGGTCGATGTGCGGTGACGATGAGGATTTGGGCCGGCCGCTTGCTGTTGTTCCGCCAGCAGTGCCGGTTTCCGGCGGGAATGCCCGCGGCGTCTCCGCGCTTGAGATTGTAGATCTCCTCTTCAAGCGTCAGTTCGAGCGTTCCCATCAGCACCACTGCGAGTTGTTCAGCCTGCCTCACGTAGGGCTTGTGCCCACTTGCTCCCCCCGGTTGGATCGTAATGATCATCGGCTCCAACTGACTGTCTTTGCGAAACGGGCCAAGCGCCTCGATTTTGGCTCGCGACCATTCACTCTGCACCACCGGCCTCGACGCGACTCGGATGATGGCCGGGGGCGTAGGGTCTACGGCCCGGAAAAACTCTCCCAGTGTGACGCCGAGCGCGGAGGCGATTCGTTCAGTGGAGGCAATGGAGGGCGAAGCCTGCCGCAATTCGACTTGCGAAATGAAACTGGGAGAGAACCCGCATTTATCGGCCAGTGTTCGCACGGACAGGTGATGCCGCTTGCGCAGTTGGCGGACGATGTCTCCAACGTGTAATTCGGATTTCGTCGGCGAGGGAGTGAGAGGTTTGGAGGGTTTCTTCGGCACGATGGCCATCAATTGCTCACGATTGGGAACCGCAGCCTGGTGGGCAGCGAAGGCGTGCCGTGCTTCTGTGTAACATGTTTTTCAGAGAGTCTCAAGGCGGGAAGATTGCTGTTCCGTGCCATTCTATCGTGCGAAGCGTGCCAGCGCGTCCATGGTTTAGTAGCCGCCTCCACCCTAGGCATGTCCCTAGTGGCAAGTTAGGCTGGAATCTCGTATTCGTAGTGTCCAGTGTTACTGGACAAACGTTAAGGCTAAAAGTGGTATCCCGTTCAGGCCGTTGCCACGATTGCGGGCTGACAACTGGTGGTTGTAGGGGTGTGTGAAGGAGGGGGCGTTGTTAAAGGATAAGGCTGCGCTCATGACGCTGGCCATTTTTGCGTGCGGGTATGCGGTGTTGTGGGTGACGGGCGTGACCAGCACGGGGGATCTGCTGGGTGATCTGATCGTCGGGTATCTCCTGGCCTGGGGGCTCTATGCATTGGTGTCGGATCTCCCGCGCGGAGAGATCCGTACGAGATTTATTCTGATGACGCTGGTCGGTTCATCCATGCTGGGAATGGCTGAATTGCTCGGTGTGGCGGGACTCATCAACTACCAAACGCTGTTGGGGACCCAGGGCCGGGCCTGGTTTGATCGTCCCGGCTATGTGCGCGATGCCGAGCTTGGATATCGGCATGAGGCACACTATCAGGCTCGAGGGTCATTTGTTCGAGGTAATATCGGCGAGGCACTGTGCCTGCCGGCCAATCCTCCGCAGGAATTCGATATTCGGTATGACCAGCACGGATTTCGAAATGATGAAGATCTGGATCGAGCCGAAGTCGTGGTCGTCGGCGACTCGTATGTTGAATCCCCGATGTTGTCCAACTCGAGTCTCTTGACCTCGACGATGAAACGGTTGTCAGGATCCGCTGTTGCGAACCTGGGGATCAGCGGATATGGACCGGAGCAGGAATTGATTGTGCTGAAGCGGTATGGGTTGAGCCTGCAGCCCAAGGTGATCGTGTGGACGTTCTTTGAGGGGAACGATCTGTTGCAGTTGGATCCGGAAGGCACGGAAGTAGACCCTGCGCTGTCGGATGTGAGCATGCCGAGGGACGATTATTGGATGCGATCGCTGACCAGAAATCTGCTCGTTGTCTCAAAGAGAGTGATGAGCGGTTGTGTGCCGAATCGCACGTTCTTGCAGTTCCGTGGGCTGTTTCGCGACATGAGCGGAAAGCAGACCGAACTGTATTTCTGGGAGAAGCCCGCAGCCTTGAAGCCGACGGATCGCCTCCGACTCGAACGGTTGCGATCAATTTTGGCTGAAGCGCATGAATTGTCCCGGCAACAGGGCGTCCGCTTCGTCGTTGCCTTTGCACCCGTGAAATATCGGGTTCATCGAGGGCTGGAAAATTTTGAGCCGTCCACGCCGGAGATGAGGGAGTGGCCGGTCAATGATTTGCCGGGGGAACTCGAGTCGATGCTCAAGGCGATATCTCCCGACATACACTTTATAGACCTGACGTCCCCGCTGAGAGATGCAGCCGCGGCGGGAGTCCTCACCTATCTGCCCGATGATACACATTGGACGGCCGAGGGGCAGCGGGTCGCCGGAGAAGCCATCCACCGGGCGCTCATCGATCTGAATCCTCAATTTGCCAAGCAGTGACAGAGGCAGATCGTTTCAGTCTCACGGGCCTGGCTCCATGTTCAGCGATTGGAGTGCCGGGTAGAGATCCGGGTGCCGGAACGTATAGCTGAATTGCGCAATGACTTTCTGGTTACGGATACGTTTCCCTGGTTCGCTGTGATCGGCTTGCCGGGGACTGACGATTCCCCATCGCCTGGAGACTTCCGCGCAAATCTCGGCCCAGCGACGGGGGTGACCATCGCTGATGTTGTAGCTGTCTCCCGGCTGCCCGCATTTCAATGCCAGCAGGCACAACTGCGCCAGGTCTTCCACATGAATCAAATTGACGAACTTGGTCGAGGGGCCGACCCGCCCTTGGCGAATCCACTGGACCGGGTTGCGATTGGGGCCATAGATGCCGGCCACTCGCAGGATGATGCCTCCATGGTGCGTGCGGAGATATTCCTCTCCCTGAACGCGTGGGAGATCGACATTGATGACGCTGGTCTCATCAATCCACGGAGGAAGCTCCTGTGCCGTCGGATCGGCCCGGTCATACGCCGAGGTGCTGCCTAGAACCACCAGTCTTTGGGAGGGTAAGCAATAATGTCGGGCAAAGAGCTGGACCTGCTCCAGGGGGGTGGCGGGAAACGCCCAGATCAAATCGGCCTGCGAAGGCAGGCCGGCCCAACTGGACGGATCCATCAAATCGAACCGAATGCGCGCATCCGGCGCGACATCAGGTAGGCGAGTTTCCGGATGGCGGCTGCTGGCCAGGATGGGCAGGGATTGTTGTTGCGCGAGCTCGTAGATCCAATGGCCGGTATAGCCGGATCCTAAAATGACGATGGGCCGAGGGACGGTCATCGGCCCATCATACCCGAACCGTGTGATGGTTTGCTGTGGCCGATTGCAGGTTATTGTGGTTCTAGTCTCCGGGCAGAGGCCCGTGCTAAAATCCGGCCCCGATGGCGCCATTCAATCAACGACTCGACGAAACAGGGTCGCCGGCTATCGGATCGGCCGATGCTCTGGCGTCGCGGCGACAGCATCTCATGGTCGGCTTGGCCGGCTTGTTGGCCTGTCTCTTTTTTGTGCTGGATCTTCAGTTGCCGCTGGGTGTTGCGAACGCGGTGTTGTACAGCACCGTCGTCCTGCTGGCGTCCGCCAGCCAATACCGATGGCTGCCTATCGCTGCCGCGATCGCCTGCTCACTCCTGACCATCATTGCCGTTCCGTTCAGTCCGCGTATCCCGGGACTTCCGTCCTGGCTTGAATGGGTGAATCATCTGTTCAGCTTGTTCGGGATTTGGGCACCCGTCGTGTTTGTGTATCAGCGGCGTCGCACGGAGTTACTGCTGAAGGAGAGCAATGAGCGGCTCGAGCGAGGGGTCGAAGCGAGGACGGCGGATTTAGCCGCCAGCCGCCTGGCGTTGGAGCGGAGCGAGGAGCAGTTGCATACGCTCACCGGTCGGATTCTGACGGCGCAGGAAGAGGAACGCCGACGGATTGCGCAGGATCTGCACGATGATGTGAACCAGCGTCTGGCGCTCCTCATGCTGGATCTGCAGACAATCGGGCGTCAAATCGGGTCGTCGCCCTCGGAAGCTCAGGAGAATGTGCGCAATGTGCTGAAGGGGCTGGAGGCACTGTCGGACGATGTGCGATTTATGGCCTATCGCTTCCATCCTTCCATTCTTGATGATCTGGGTTTGAAGGCGGCCTTGCAGCGATTGTTGGATGATTTTTCCACTCGAACTGGTGTGAAGGCGCTGTTTGTGCACCAACCGCTCGACCACCAACTCGGCAAGACTGCTTCGACGGCCTTGTATCGGGTCGTGCAGGAGAGCCTGTCCAACATCGCTCGTCATGCGAAGGCGACCCGGGTGGAGGTGGAGGTCACGCTCGAAGAAGAGGGCGTGGTCGTGGTCGTGCGCGATGACGGCAAGGGGTTCGATCAGCTGACGGTCGACAGGGGAGAAGGCGGGCTTGGTCTGCTGAATATGCGCGAGCGTCTCCTGTCGGTGCAGGGAACGTGTGAAGTGGAGTCAATTCCGGGGAGGGGAACAACCGTGTCGATGTATGTACCGCTTGCGCGGGTGGCGATATGACGCTGCCGCGGGTGTTGCTGGCAGACGATCACACGCTGGTATTGGAGGGCTTTCGGCGCTTGCTGGATGACCAGTGCGAGCTGGTCGGGACCGTTTCAGACGGGCGCGCGCTGCTGGAGGCCGTACCGGAGGTGAAGCCGGATATTGTGATTCTCGATATTTCGATGCCCGTGCTGAACGGGATCGATGCCGCCCGTGTCTTGAAGGTCAAGTTTCCTCAGGTCAAAGTGGTGTTTATCACGATGCACGCCGATCCGGCCTATGTGCGGGCGGCGTTCGAGGCCGGTGCCTCCGCGTATCTGCTCAAACGCTGCGTGGGTGAGGAATTGGCCCAGGCCATCCGGGCTGTACGGAGCGGCAATTTCTACGTGACTCCCCTGGTGACCAAAGAAGTGGTGGAAAGCATGTTGCGAGGGATTGACGGCGGGGCACCCGCCGGCCCGGAACTCACCACCCGTCAACGCGAAGTCCTGCAGCTCCTGGCCGAGGGGCATACGGTGAAGGATATCGCCGGGACTCTCAAGATTTCTCCCCGCACCGTTGAGTTCCATAAAGGGCAAATCATGGAGCAACTCAACCTGCATACGACGGTCGAACTCGTCAAATACGCCTTGGCGCAGGGTCTCACCAGCCAAACCTAACAATCTTCCTCATTGTGCCTGTCCTGCCCCATCAAACATACTAGTACTTAAGCTGGTATGTTTTTTATAATTCCACTCGTTCTGTTACGCGTGTGGTTTTCCCTTCACTTGCCTACTATACGCATCCTTTTTCTAAGCAGTGACTCGTAGGACAATGAGAAAAAAGATTTCACGTCCCCGTGTGCTTATAGGCGATTCATCCCGGGCTATGCTGGCATTTCTGGAGATTCTCCTCGAATCTCACTTTGATGTCATCGCGTCTGAAACCGAGGGGGAAGCCCTGGTTTTAACGGCGAAACGTCTTACCCCGGATTTGGTCATCCTGGATTTTTCGCTTTCATTTCTCGACGGGTTGTCGGCTGGTCGCCAACTCCATGAGGCGGTGCCGAACAGCAAGGTCGTCTTTTTTTCTTCACACGAAGATCCGGCCTATGTGACCGCAGCCTTTGAGGTGGGGGCGATGGGATATCTGGTCAAACACATGACCGTTGATCCTGGACATTACTTGCGACGGGTATTGGATGGCGAACGGGTTTGTTGTCCGGATGATTTGCATAAGCGGACGGGCCGAACGAAGAAAAAGTGATCCCCGCCTGTCAGCGGAGGAATCGGATTCGCGCAAAAGGAGACCGACGATGGTTCGAGTCGTACCGATGTGTGAGTTGTGCCGCCGGGTTCGTGACGACGGGTCTGCCGCACGAGGCACAAATGGTTGGATCGATTTTCCCAGTTATCTGGCGCGGCATGTCGTCTCGCCGTCCCAAGTCCGGTTCTCGAAAAATTGCTGTAGTGAGTGCCGCTTGTCGTACGACATCTTGAAGACGTACGGAGGTGCATTGATGTAGGGGGTATCTAGGCAGGCCCTGTTCCATGAGCGGGGTGCTGGGATCCCTTGTGGCGGAACCAGCGCCGCTCTATTCCAATCCATTCTCCTCGTCCCATGCAGGTTCGCGCGGCTCATGGCCACGGACCTTCGCCCTTCGTGCTCTCCTTGACCAGTCGTCGCACATTCTTTGTCTTTCCGGTTGTGCTACCATCTCACGATGACGCCGGCGCTGCCGTTTCATCCCATCATTGCCGAGTGGTTCGCGACGAAGTTCGCGGCTGCCACCGAGGTTCAGTTGCAGGCTTGGCCTGCGATTCAATCCGGGCGTGACCTCCTGATCTCCGCCCCCACCGGGTCCGGCAAGACCCTGGCGGCCTTTCTCTCCTGCATCGACCGCCTGTTTCAGCAAGCCGTGCACTGCGACCTGCGGGACGAAACCCAGATTCTCTACGTGTCACCGCTCAAAGCCCTCAGCAACGACGTCCAAAAAAATCTTCAGCAGCCGCTCACCGAGATCGGCCAGGCCGCTCTGGCGGCCGGGTTCCTGTTGCCGGAACTGCGGGTCGTGGTGCGGACCGGAGATACGCCGATGACTGAGCGGCAGCAGATGCTCCGGCGTCCGCCGCATATCCTCATCACCACGCCAGAGTCGCTCTTCATTCTGCTGACGGCCGAGAAAAGCCGGGCGATGTTGAAGACGGTGCGGACGGTCATTGTGGATGAAATTCATGCTGTCGCTCCGAACAAGCGGGGGGCGCATCTGGCTCTCTCGCTAGAGCGAGCGGCGGCGCTGGCCGGCGGATCCGTTCAACGGATCGGCCTCTCCGCAACACAACGTCCGATCGAACTGGTGGGGCAGTTTTTGGTGGGGAACCGGCCGTCGCCTTTCGTGAAGCGGGACGCGGATCTCGGGGACGGGCAAGGATATGAGTCGATTCAACCGGCGGGCGAGGTCCTGATTATCGACGTCGGTCATCGTCGCGACATGGATCTCGCTGTCGAGGTGCCGAAGGATGAACTCGGGGCCGTCGCAACCAATGCGATTTGGAGTGATGTGTACGATGGGGTTGCGGCATTGGTCGAGGCGCATCGTTCGACTCTGGTCTTCGTGAATACGCGGCGCCTGGCCGAGCGGGTTTCGCACTACTTAGAGGAACGACTGCGCCATCTGGGCGAAGGCGTCGTCGCGGCCCATCATGGGAGCTTGTCGCGGGAGATTCGCCTGTCTGCGGAGGACCGGTTGAAGACCGGCGCGGTGCGAGTGGTGGTGGCGACGGCCTCGCTGGAACTCGGCATCGATGTGGGGACGGTGGATCTCGTCTGCCAGATCGGGTCACCCCGGTCGATCGCCACCTGTCTCCAGCGTATCGGCCGTGCCGGCCACTGGGTTCACGCGATTCCCAAAGGCCGCCTCTTCGCCACCACGCGCGACGAACTGATCGAATGCGCCGCCTTGATCCGGGCGATCCGCTCCGGGGTGTTGGACCACATCGACGTGCCGTCTGCGCCGTTGGACGTTCTCGCGCAGCAGATTGTGGCCGCGGCCGCCACGCAGGCGTGGGATGAGACGGAATTGTATGAACTGTGCCGGCGGGCCATGCCCTATCGTGATCTGACCCGCGCGACGTTCGACAGCGTGGTGAAGATGCTCGTCGACGGGTATGTCACCAGCCGGGGCCGGAGTCGAGCCTATCTACATCATGACGGCATCAATCACCGTATTCGGGGTCGTCGCGGAGCCAGACTGGCCGCCATCACCTCCGGCGGTGCGATTCCCGATACGGCCAACTATGCGGTCATTGCGGAGCCGGATGGCACAGTCGTGGGATCGGTGGATGAGGACTTCGCCGTGGAGAGCCTGGCGGGAGACATCATCCTGCTGGGGAATACATCCTGGCGCATCAAAGGTGTCGAAACCGGCAAGATGCGCGTCGAGGATGCGCAGGGCGCTCCACCGACCATTCCGTTCTGGCGCGGAGAAGCGCCGGCGCGAACGGCGGATTTGTCTGCGGAGGTGGCGCGCCTTAGAGCCGACCTCGATCTTCGCCTCGACGCGGGTGAGCCCGCGTCCACGACTCATGCGTTACCTGTGCAGTGGCTCAGGCAGGAATGTGGGCTTGACCAGCGGGGAGCGCAACAGGCGGTCGAATATATCCTGGCGGGCAAGGCGGTGCTGGGGACGGTCCCGACGCAGCAGACCATCGTCGCGGAGCGTTTCTTTGACGAGAGCGGGGGAATGCAGCTGGTGATCCACGCGCCGTTCGGCGGGAGAGTGAATCGGGCCTGGGGACTGGCCTTGCGGAAGCGCTTTTGCGTGACCTTCGATTTTGAACTGCAGGCCGCCGCGACGGACGAGGGCATTGTCTTGTCGTTGGGAGAAAAACACAGTTTCCCTCTCGAGACGGTGTTTGCATTTCTAAACGTCAACACCTTGCGCGAGGTGCTCACGCAGGCCGTGCTGCAGGCTCCGATGTTCATGACGCGCTGGCGCTGGAACGTGTCGCGAGCCCTGGCGTTGCTCCGGTTCATCGGAGGAAAACGGGTGCCGCCCCAGATTCAACGGATGCGCGCCGAAGATCTCCTCGCTGCGGTGTTTCCCGATGCGATTGCCTGTCAGGATAATTTTCAAGGAGAGCGAACGGTCCGGCAGATTCCCGACCATCCGCTGGCGCAGGAGACGATCCGGGATTGTTTGACGGAGGCGATGGATCTTGACGGGTTGATCGCCGTGCTGAAAAAAATCGAGTCCGGTACGATCACCTGTGTCGCGGTCGATACGCCGATGCCCTCGGCCTTCTGCCATGAAATCTTGAACGCCAATCCCTATGCCTTCCTCGATGATGCGCCGCTGGAAGAACGACGGGCGCGGGCGGTGGATATGCGGCGCAGTTTGCCGCCTGAACTGGCGGGTGGCATGGGCGCGCTGGATCAATCGGCCATCGATCAGGTTGTGGAGGAATCCTGGCCGGTGGTGCGCGATGCGGAGGAATTTCATGATGCGCTGTTGTCGTTGGGCTGGGTACCCTGCGAGCGAATGCCAGGCTGGGACTTGCTGGTGCCGGCGTTGGCGGCGGCCGGTCGCGTGGCGACCCTCTGGCAGGGGGAGACGAAACTGGGATGGTTGGCAGCGGAGTATCGTCATTACGGGTGCCTGTTGTTTCCCGATGCGCGAATCGATCCGGCGACCGGCCCGGTTGAATCGACAGAACAGGTGGAGCAGGAAGAGGTCCTGAACCGTGTCGTGCTGGGATGGATGGAGAGTATCGGCCCGACGACGGCCGGGGAACTCTCACAGACCCTGCATCTGCCTGAGTCCGACATTCAGTCTACGTTTCTGCGACTCGAATCCCAAGGCCATCTGCTCCGTGGCCAATTCCGCCAGGCGCTGAGTGCGAGATCTGAAACACGAGACCCATCGGTTGACCCGTCACCGTTCACGTCGCACGAGTTTTGTCATCGTCGCCTGTTGGCCAGGATTCACCGGTTGACGATCGGGCGGCTGCGCAAGGAAATCGAACCGGTCACGGCCGCCGAGTTCGTGCGGTTCCTGTTTCAGTGGCAACATGCGGCACCCGGCGCGCGTCTACACGGGGAGGCGGGACTCCTTGAAGTCGTCAAACAACTCGGTGGATTTGAGGCTGCGGCCTCGGCCTGGGAATCACAGATCCTGCGCGTTCGCATGGCCAAGTATCAGCCCGAGTGGCTCGATCGGCTCTGTTTGAGTGGGGCGCTGATGTGGGGTCGACTGACGCCGCATCCCCGTCTGATGCAGGAACTGAATCCTGTCCAGGGACGTCGCGTGATTCCGACCCGAGTCGCGCCCGTCGGCATCTTTGCACGTGAAGATGGGCCGGTCTTGCTGGCGGCGGCCGGTGAGGAGTTGGCGCGTCTCGATCTGTCCGCGCGCCTGAGTGGTTCGGCGCAAGCCATTCGACATTGCCTGCAGGCGCGAGGGGCGAGTTTTTTTAGCGAGTTATTGCACGGGACGCGGTTGCTGGCCTCCGAGGTGGAAGACGGGTTGTGGGAACTTGTCGCGGCTGGCCTGGTGACGGCCGACGGGTTTGACAATCTGCGTTCCCTGATCGATCCAAAGCGGCGGCGCGCGGAGGCGTCGGATCGAGGTCGTCGACCGCGCCATGTGGGTGGACGCTGGTCGTTGCTGCGACCGATTGAAACTCATCAGTCCGCAACCACCGGTTCTCAGCAGTCGAACGGCTCCCCCGCGACCGAGCACCTGGCCCGGCAATTGTTGCAACGGTATGGCGTGGTGTTTCGGGATCTGCTGGCTCGCGAGTCCATTGTATCGTCCTGGCGCGATCTGTTGGTTTGCTATCGGCGGCTTGAATTGACGGGAGAGATCCGCGGCGGACGTTTTGTGAGCGGATTTACTGGAGAGCAGTTTGCGTTGCCGGAGGCGTTGGAATCGCTACGGGCCTTGAAAAAGCGGCCGGGTGGCGGCGTTCAGCAGGAGATCAAACTATCCGCTGCCGATCCGCTGAACCTGGCCGGAGTAATTCTCCCTGGACCGCGTATCGCGGCCGTGCCCTCGAATTTCGTCGTCTTCCGAGACGGCATCGTGGTTCGCACGGTGACAGGACGCGAGACGAACGACCGGCAGGAGTCGCCGGTCATCGATGTGGCGCAACGGGACGCCCGTTCCTGATCAGATGAGCGGGGCCGGAATCGCGAGCAGCGGGCAACGCGCGCCGCGCAGCACGCGTTCCGTGGTACTCCCGCGCAACATGTCCAGCAAGCTGTCCTGTCCCTTCGTCGCCATCACAATCAAATCGACGTCGAACTCAGCCCCTGCCGCGAGAATCCATTCCACAGGGTCTCCTTTACCGAACAGCTGATTCCATGACCAGTCTGCTTTTTGTTCGAGCGCCAGCGTAGCGACGTCAGCTTCTTTTCCTGCGTGGACCAGCGTCAGTGTGACGGGGGGCTGGCTCAATTGCGAGACCAGTGCCGTCGCGGCATCGATCGCCGGTTGAGAAGACGGCTCGCTCGAAATCGGCAAAAGCAGGCGATGCAGCGAGGTTTGGCCGGTTTCGCGGGCAACAAAGCCTGCCACGTTGGACGGCACAAAGAGCGTTTTGACATGCATCTCCCGTGACACCGGCTCTGCCAGCGAATGATGCACCCATCGCGCGGCGCCCTCATGTTTGTGCGTGGCCAGCACCATGAGATCTGTCGGTGCGGTTGTCAGGTGATGGATGATCGCTTGCTTCGCATCGCTGGCCAGAGCCCTCACCTTCCTGATTCGGATGCCGAGGGTGGTCACATCACCTTTCGAACTGGTTTCCGGGAGAAGCCCCCATTGCGCCAGCGTCGGGCGGACCCGGGGAAAATCCTCGAATCCCTCCGGCGAGACGGTGGGATCCACGTGCATGATCGTTAGTTCGGCTCGATAGACTAACGCCAACTTCAGGGCATGGGCGAAAGCCACCTGGCTATCCCGCGAAAAATCCGTGGGGTGAAAGATTCGATGAATCGCGAAAGGATTGCGCAACGCATTCATGTCGTGGTCGACTCCCGTGAGGTGCCGTGTGTTTCGTGAAATTGCCCGGTGAGCAGTCAGTGTGCCGCAGCCTGCAGATCCTTCACCAGGTCGGCCGTTGACCGGCTGCCGGAGTGGCTCCAGCGGTTGAACGAAGCCTGCGCGTCCGGTCGAAACGTCTGCGCATTCGAGATCGTGGTGAGCGTGCCCAGCGAAGCCAGATATTCGCCTTGCCCTCGCGCCGCATCGGCTTCCAGATTGTCCGCGTTGTAGGCCGTGAAGGCCGCCACCTTGTGGTCGGCTTTCAGTAGGCCGTCTTCGTTCCACCAGATGCGGCCGGATGTGGTACCGGTGATGTTGGAGGTCGTATCCGTGGTTTCCTTGAAGGTGGCCTTGAAAGAGCAGGCCGAGAGCAGCAACATGAACGAGAGTCCGCCGACTGCAGCGATGGTCGAGCGATGTGTCGATGACATACGTAGTGCTCCCTTCGTGAGAGTTGATGACGGTATTGGTCGCGACTATACCATAGTCGACATGGAAATGAGCCTGAGGCGCGTCGCTGCTCGAAGGCGCAGGTAACGGTTGACAATGTCCCGAGGCATGAGCACAATCGCCGGGTCCTTGATGGGGCACGAATTCGGGCGAGGCGGTCTGGGGGAGAATGATCAACCCAGGAGCAGACGCACCCCGGTATTACAAGGAGGTTGCACGATGAAGGCTGGCATTTGGCTGTATGCGATCGCGGGCGTGATCTGCGCGGCGGCACCCGTGCAGGCGGAATCCGTTCCCCTGAAGCCCGGCGAATACCAGGTCACGGCGGTCACCGAAAGCAGTAGTGGCGAGGCGGGCAAACCGGACACTCATAGCCGATGCGTGCGGGAAGAGCACCTCGCGAATCCGGATGCCGTCTTTAACTACTATGCGTTGAACGGGTTCAAACCGAATCCGGCGAACAAGGTCATGAATGTCTCGATGCACGGCGGGACAGTCAGCTATGACATCGAGGGCGTCTATGCGATTACCCGCGTGGAAGGCACGGTGTCAAACACGAGTTTTTCGGTCGTTCGCAAAGCTACCCCCAAAGGCGATAAAGCCTTGTCGGTGACGATGAAAGTGGACGGAAAACGAACCGGGGATTGTCCGGCTAAGTGATGCCGGTCAGGTCACGTGTCGACACGACGATATGCCTGCTGATGCGGAGGCCGGGCTGCCCCGGCCTCCGGCGTTTCGCCTGCTCCCGCTAGTTCGCCCACAACCGCTGATACCACTTCTTTTCTTCGCTTGCCGGCAGTGATGCAATGTTCATCGTCTTGCGAATATCGCTGATGTTCCAACCGGTCAGAGACGCCAGTGTCTGCGCTTCCCGCTCATAGCGCTCGCGCAACTGGCGCCGGTAGGCCGTGGCGGCTTGGCACTCATCCGTCCCCGTCCACGGGTGACGCAGGATGTAGCGGGCCTGGAAATTGCCGCGATCGGAGGTCTCTTGGAACATCAGATCTTCGGGGAAATGTGCGGCATCGTAACGGACGTGTAACCTGGTCAGGAATATTTGCGCCATCGGCATGCCTTTCCCCATCCGGCCGTTGCTCTCCTGCCAGAAGACGCCCAGGCCTCGCAGTTCCTCGGCCGAGAGCGGATTGGCCGCACAGGGATCGCACCAGTTCATATCCCAGGCATATTCCATGAAGACGCCGCGCTCGCTTTCCCGCTTCACCTGCTGGCTGAACAGGTCGCGATAGAACTCACCGAATTTGTCCTTCACGTAGAGCGGAACTTCCTGCGCCTCCGGCAACCGCACGGTCCGGTAGTTCGTCGTTTCCACACGGCCCTGTTTGGTCAAAAAGTAGATGAACAGCTCCTGCGCGCCGTCAGCATTGACTGTGCCCAGGCGGATCGGCAGCATAAACTTGGATGATTCGAACGCAAGCTGGAGCGGCCGGAGATGTGTCAGGCCCAGCTTGGTTTGCTCGCCCAGATTCACCTTCGCCACGAAGAATTTCATGCCCTGTTTGAGATAGCTCTGCAAGACCGTCGATGCACCGGTCGGGATGCGATACCCGTTTTCGGCTAGCCAGGTTTCGAGGCCGTTACTTTCCTTGGCGGAGAGAATCAGAATGTCGTATTCACCAACCGTGTATTGAGCCTCCACCGTGACGCCCAGGGCCTTGTCGCGTTCGCGGGGCGCTGCGGCCGCCGGCGCCATGCTCCTCATTGCGTCCATACTGCGGCGTTCCATCAGTTCGTAGCGCAGGCAGGGATTTTCGTCGAAGTATTCCACCAGCCGGGGTGCCGAATAGTCGGCCAGATGCTTGAGCAGGGTCGGATCGCCGACGTGGATCTGCTCCTTCTCCAGGAGGGTCGGCACCGGCACCACGAGAGCAAACTCTTTCACGTCGCCTGTGAAATCATTCGCCATGGTGATGACGGTCTTGTTGTCGTGGCGCGCGATGGCGACTTCGGAGGCCTTGTTGAACAGTTTTGTGTCGGCCTTGCCGACATAGAAGCCGCAAAAGGCCGCAGCTTCGCCGGCCCAGGCGAATAGCCCCAAGCTCAAGAGCAATGACGGAACGATGGCACGTCGCATAGGAACCTCCTTGCTTGGTGATAGGACAGGGGAGAGCACGGAAACAGGGATGAGACCCGTCTGAGTTGAACGACCGGTTGAGGGGGTCGTCCAGTGATAGCGTGAACCGGGACATACGTAATCGATCAATGGGACAAGCGGCGCGCAGACGATGAGGCCCCAGAGCGGGCCGTTCGGTTTGAACCATCCGAACTGCACATAGAGTGCGGCCAGGGATACGAGAAGCGCATAGGCCAGTCGACCAGTCCGTGAATCGGGCGTCGTCTTCGGATCCGAGATCATGAAGAAGGCAAAGATCAGCAGCGCGCCGCTTTCGATTTGATGAAACGGAATCGTGAGTGGATCACCGAGCCACAGGGCCCGTGCAAACAGGAGCCCGACGTAGACGGCGAGAAAGGCGAACGTCACATCCGCCCGCGCCGCCCGGGTCACAACGAGACTGCCGAGGCAGGCGATGAGAAAACCGAACCAGGCGACCTGGCCCCATTGCCCAGGTGAGATCCAGCCCATCCCGCTCGCGAGCGCGATGGCCAACGCCAGGTTGGTCGGATTGAACAGATGTTTGTCATTCCACCGGAACACGAACTTGCTGCCGATGGCGACGATCGAGGCCAATGCCGCGACGGCAAGGTAATCGGTGCGGAGCAGCAGGCAGAGCGACAGGGAAGAAATGAGCGCGCTCTTGGGATCAAAGAACGGGAGCTTGGCGACACGCGTTCCGGCATATTGAGTGAGCAGCGCCGTCCCGATGGTGACGGCGATCTGCCAAACGCTCACGTCGAAGTGGAGCCAAAACAGACCGTACGTCAACAACGTTCCCAAACTGGCGATTTGGTAGAGGCGGGGATCGCGCCGATGAACTGATGGATTCGATTTCGATTTGACCTCGGTGTGCTCCATGTGTCCTCCCTTCACAGGAGGGTATGGGGCGAGGGGAGCAATCCTTTCAGGTCTCGATGCAAGTTGTCTAAATGACCGAATTACAATGGCGATCGTCGTTATTGCGACCGAGAACCTATGGCGAAATCGTGGCTAGCGGTCGGCCGATGCCACAATATGGTTACATTTCTCTGTATACCCTTTGGCGCTGATTCCTCGTCTTGCCAATTTTCCCGGTCCTGCTAAAATCCCCGCCGGAGTGACAGAACTGTGTCCTGCTTCGGCGGCGGGGCGCGTGGGCGATCACGCGGCTGCTGCCCTGGACGTACAGAAGCTCATCTGTTCGAGAGTCCTACCCTTGGACAGGCGTCGTACCGAACGTGGAGTGTCATCATGAACCAACTGTGGATTCGCATTGTTGTGCCCACTGTGGCCTCATTCTGCGCCGTGCTGGGCGCAACCAGCCTGGTGTTCGCGGATTGTGTCGATGGGGTGCGTTCTCCCTCCGCAGCCGAGATAGAGTTCGCCGCTCGGGCAGAGGCGGCGTTGGCGGCCGCCTTGCCTGCCCCCATTGCCAATAGCGAGCGCCGCGGCGCTCCCTACGATTTTTCCAAGCAGCCGCGCTTGTCGTTTTGCCGGGGTGACAAGGAAGGCGCGTTTTCGGTCGGTGTAGCGGGTGGGTATCTCTACAAATTCCCGAAGGCTGAGTACGACCGTCTGTACGTGGAGCGCAAAGCTGTCGAGAAGCAGATCGAAGAATTGGAAAAGCTGCCGCCGGAGAAAGAGGCGGAATACAAGCAGCTGCTCGCTCAGGCGCGGGCTATCTATGATGCTGCGCCGCGGCGCCAGCGAAAAGACCCGCCGTTTACGCCGGAGCAGCAGGCGCAGGTGGATCGCGCGAATGTCGAAGGCCGCAAGGTCGAACAGGCGGCCAGCACGGTCGTCAGCGACCACAGGGCCAGCGTCAAATCACAGACCGATTCACTCCGGGCGCAGGCCAAGCGGTTGGAGGGATTTCCCCAGGAACTCTCGGTGCAGCTGGGGATGAACCTGGATCGCCTTCCTGAGAGCGGCCCCACCGTGGCAACGCTCGGCGCCGCAAGCGCGGCGCGCAGCACGGGCCTCCGTGTGCACAATGTAGTGTTGGTCGTCGAGGGACGGGAAGGGCCGGCCAGACAAGCGTTATTCGACGCGGTGGATAAGAGCTATCTGCAGGAGTTGATCGGGCAACCCTTGCCGGACGTCGCGGCGTCAAAGCTCCGGGCTGAGCGCGCTGCCTCAGCTGCCCCTGTGTCGGCGCCTCGTTGATGACCGAGGGGTGGACGCGGTGTACCGCGCTGCCCCTCCATGTGCGCTCCTGGAAACCTCTCTTCAAAATGGGGTCTGACGGCGGGCCGGTTTCATGTACGTGCGCGAGACCTCCTGACTATTCAACCAGGGCGCATTCATGAGGCTGTTTACTGCCACCAGATCGCCGACGGTCAATACCGAACCCGAACTGAATCCGAACTTCGTCTTCGATCTTTCGCACAATTCGTCTCTTTCAGATGCTCCTCACCGGCCCGGTGTTTCTGAATGACGAGTCCAAGAAGTCCAACCTTCTGTCGCTACCCCTATCGCGATCGAAAGCGTAGTCTGAGGCGGGCGAGTGAGAAGTTGACCTCTGCCGTTGCGTCGGCGGGACATCGCCCATTTTCCGGTAACGCCCAGCCTCCTCCGGTATAATCCCTTCCATGCTCGAGATTCTCCTCGTGCTCGCGAGCCTCGTGGTGATCGGATTGATCGGCCTGGTGGCGGTTTTCATCACGCCGTCGAGGATGGTGGAGTTCGGGCTCTTCGGGTTGGCGCTGGGCCTGTTCATCGGAATTCCAACGGGGTGGTGGTATCACGTTGTGCTCTATCGCGCACTGACGGCGCGTAGGGCGCTGCCGGCTGGCTGGTGGCGGAAGCCGGTGGAATTGCATCCGTTGCTCACGTTGGACGAATACCGGCGCGTACGCCCTTGGTTTGTGGCGGGCGCGTTGGGATTTTTCTTGTGCCTCATCGGCGGCGTTGCAGCGATTGCCGGAATGCTGGTGATCCGGTTGTATCCGTGAAGCGGAGTGCTGAACGACTGGAAGTTATGGGCTGACCGGAATTTCGACGGAGAGTTGGGCACTGGTTGACGGATCCTGGCTCACGACGTATGTGGCCTGTTCCTGATTGCCGGCGGAGATGGACTCGGTGAGCAGATTGGCTGAGAACCGATCCAGCATACCGACTTCCTGCATTGTCAGCGGTCCGAATGGTTTTGGGGAGAGACGGATAATCAGCGTAATCAGTCCATTTTCAGCCGGCGGTGGCATAGGGATCTCGCTTCGCTTTCCGGCCAACAGTTTGAGAGAGATCTTCCCCGTTTCCTGTGGCGGCCACCAGAGCCTGGTACCGGCGGAGCCGAGGTTTTGGAGAAGCTGGAGATAGGCGTCCTGCGTGGCTTCTACGCTGATGCGCACCGGTTCCTTGCTTCGGGCTGCCATCGCGGCATTGACTTCCTGGCTCTGCCCGCCGCTATCCCGCGTCACAAAGCTGTAGCGCAGACCTAACGGCTTCACTAGCCCTGACGCGCCGCCGCCTTTTCCCTCCAGCGCAAACTGATCTGTTCTTGTTTCAGGCTGGTCTGCCTGTGTCGGGGCCTGGCCGTAGAAGAGAGCTCGGGCACTTTTCTTCGGGGCGGGCGTGGCCGCGGCCGATACGGTTGCCGGGGCCTGCAGGGGCGCCGGGGCTGCAGCTGGTGCGGGGGCAGTTGCCGGCGGCGGCGCGGATGCGGCGAGCTTCCGGTCAGGCAATGGGGGCGCCGGCTTTGCTGCCTGTTCTGTTGTCGCCAGGGGCGCTTGCCGTTCCAACTCATCGCGCTCGCGTCGAGGCATGGCGTTCTCAGCGAGAGAGTTGTCCGTTGATCGGTCCTGAGTTGCGATGGGTGCAGACCGTTCGCGCTTGGCCAATGTCTCGGTCCGCGTCTCTTTCTTCGCCGGCTCGGTGCGTGCCTTCGCTTTCAGTTCCGTCGCAGCCGGAGGTGGTGACGGTTGTATGGATGGTTGCGCGGACTGAACCGGCGGCACGGCTGGTTTCGACTCCTCGGTCACGACTGATTGAGTCGCCCGGTCGACGCTCTCCTGATAGATTCTGGTGCCGAACGCGATGGCGAAGACCGCTGCTGCGAGGCCGCCTGCAAAGGCGAGCCCTGCCGGCTTCCTGAACCAGGCCCACCAAGGCCGTGCCCTGTCGGCCTCGGAAGCGTCTGATTGCTGCAATGCCCGGAGAAGTCGGCGGCGAACATCAGGATCCGCCAGCAATTCCTTCAGCGCCTGCTCGTCCGCCAGGGCGTTGAACAGCTGTTGGTCCTGCAGGGCGGCTGTGTAGAGTCGTGAGCGCTCCTCCGGCGTCAGCGTATTCGCTGCGAACCCACCGAGCAATTTTTCGAGATCGTGTTCGGACATCTTTGTCACTGCATAGCACGTCAAACGGCTGCCGACACCATCATTCCCACGTGCCGCCCATCAAACTCAACAACTGTTTCCGGCAGCGAAGATCCCAGGTGTAAATGGTGTTGATCGAGGGCTGTTGCATGAGGCGTTGAATCTCCGGAAAGCTATTCCCCTCCAGTTTCCATCTGAACAGATCGCGACAACGTTCTCCGAGTTGAGCCACGGCGGCCAGGAGTCGTTCGACGCGTTGCTTTTGATCCAACAGTGTCGCCGGATCGTCGCCGGGATTGGCCAACGGCAGCTCATCGACCGACTTCTGATGATACTCGCCGCGCCGGAGTGACTTACGATGGGCATCCAGCATTTTAAACCGGAGCACTTGAAAGGCCAGGGGGACCAGTTCAGTCAGTTCGGTGACGCGTGCATACTTTTCCTGCAGCACGACCAGGACCTCCTGCGTGAGGTCCTCGGCGAGATCCCTCGATACACGTGATGTCGCAAAGGCGAGAATCCTTTCGCGCAAGCTGATGAGGATGTCGTCTCGGTGCATGAATGAGCCTGGTCAGCGAGTGGCGGTGATGGCTATGCGAGGCAGCAAATCCCCGAGGGATCGATAGCCGAGCTTCAGCCCGTGGCACACCTCGACCTGACGGTCGAAGCGATTCTTCGTCCTGATCATCTTGCGCAACGTGTTGAACGCCACGCGTCCCCAGGCTGCCGCATGAAAGACGGACAGCGGATAGTCGGTGCCGAAGAGTAGCCGTTCGTGCACCTCCGGATACCTGCGTAAATGTAGAAGCATCCGCATCCGGTTCGGCAGGGTGAGGGCGGAAATGTCCGCATAGAAATGCGGGTAGCGTGTAACGAGGTTGCGCAGGGTCGGAAGAAATTTCTCGTAGAGCATCAAGCCGTAGCTGCAGGCGTGGGCTGCAATGACGGTGGCGCCTTCATCCAGCGCCAGGCGCAACCGGTCCGGTTCACCCACGGATTGATCCTTGCCGATCAAGCTGAATTCATACCCCACGTGACTGAGAAACGGTAGGTTGCGTTCGGCCAATGCCCGATAAAAGGGTTTGTATTTCTGATTGGCCGGGTCGAATTGCTTCGCATTCGGCAGCACCTTGACGAGTACGGCCCCGGCATCCGCGCAGCGATGGACTTCATCAATGGCATCTCGTCGCTGCGGGTTGATGGACACGCCGGCCAGCAACTCGCCGGGATGGGCTTGTGCGGTCTTAAGCACATAGTCGTTGCCGATGAGAAAGTCGGTGTGACCCTGATTGAGCCGCCCGTTCTGATCGTAGACGCCGTCCATGCCGAGAAGCACGGCTTGTTGCACGTGGCGTGACGCCCGCAACTCCTTCAGAAGGTCATCGAGATATTTCTGATTTGCCTCGCGCGGCTTGTCGGGCGAGAGGCCGTGTTTCCAGAGCAGGAAACGAAACAGTGGGCTTCTCAGCGTTTTGGGCGAGATGTAGCAGCCGTTATCGCCGTCGGGCAGGGCCGCGAGATGCACGTGGCAATCGATCAACGATTTTGTGACCGTGGTCGTCATCAGTTCTTCAAAGCCTGCTCATGTGTCGTGTGGCGCTCGATCAAGCCCATGTTACGGTTCTGGCGACTGGAGCCGTTCCATCGCAATCCGTTTGAGCGCTCGAAGGTCCAGTTTCCCCGTGCCCAGAATCGGGAGCGCATCGACTTTAATGCAGTGCGTGCGTGACGGCAGAAACAAATTGGGGAGGCCTGCCGCCGCGGCTTTGGCGAGGATCTGCGGAATTCGCTCTTCGGGAAGGGTGTGCAGGACGGCCAACTGTTCGCCCTTCCGTTCATCCGGTACCCCGGTAACTGCACACACCGGCATCTCTTCCTCGGATGCCAATTGCAGCGCCTCTTCCACCTTGCGATGCGGGACCATTTCTCCACCGATCTTGGAAAAGCGTGAGAGTCGGTCGGTGATGGTCAGAAATCCGTCGTCGTCGAGCGTCGCGATGTCGCCCGTAATATACCATCCGTCACGCATGGCCTGCGCTGTGAGATCTTCCCGCCCCAGGTAGCCGTTCATGACATTTGGGCCTTTCACGAGCAACATGCCGGGTGTGCCGGGCGGGAGGATGGCATCACTGTCAGGATCGACGATACGCACGGAAACGCCGGGGAGCGGTTGGCCGACCGTGCCACGCCGGGACGCCGGTTGATAGAATCCGGCCGCCCGGAAATCGGGACAGTTCACGGCAATCACCGGGGCGCACTCGGTCACGCCGTACCCTTCGATCGGGCCGATGCCGAAGCGGTCCTCAAACGACTGACTGAGGCGCAGGGGCAGCTTCTCCGCCCCTGTGAGGACGACCCGCAGCGTGCTGAACTGCTCCGGCGTGCAGCGGCGTTGATAGAGCTGGAGAAACGTGGGTGTGCAGACCAGAAACGTCAGGCGATGTTTGGCGCACAGTTCGCCGATGGCCGTGACATCGAGCGGCGAAGGATGGAACACGGTCGCGGCGCCATTGAGGGTGACATACCAGAACACCAGGTAGCCGAACGAATGGAAGAGCGGCAGAATGCCGAGGATGCGATCATCGGGGTCCAGAGGCAGTACTTGCGAGACGGCCTGTACATTGGCGTCGATGCTGAAGTGCGTGAGCATGACGCCCTTTGGCTCGCCCGTGCTGCCGCTACTGAAAATGATGGTGGCCAGATCATCCATGGTCACCCGCCGGGTTTGCCCGCAGGCCGATTCAATGAGCCGGAGCGGAGCCAGAATCGCCAGGGCTGCGGCGAGGGCTTTCTGCTGGCTGCCGATGGTGGCACCGATGTCTTCCAGCCAAAGGATCGTCGGTCCGTCGGGAAGTTCAAGCTTGGCCTTCTCGATAAACTTGCGGCTCGTGACAATGGTGCGCAACTGCGCTTGTCGCACGGCTGATTCCAGCCCGGTCTTCCCCACCGTGTAGTTGAGGTTCACGCACGTCCGCCCGGCAAGTGAAGTGGCGACCGTGGTGAGCGCGCCAACGACGGTCGGTGGCAGCAGCAGGCCGACAGAGGGTTGGTCTTGCCAGTGGTCTTTTAACGCACGGGCCAGGGCGATGGCGCCGATCAAGGCCTGGAGCGCCGACACGTGCGGTTTCGTCGCGTCGGCCATCGCGAGACGAAACGGATGCCGGCGCATGGCGCGGATGAACGCGGCGTGCAACGGATACCGGGTGGTTTTGCGCAATTGCCAGGCGGTTTCGCCGAGCTCGCGGACGAGGCGGCGGAGTTCGTGTGCGGGAGTATCGGCAGGAACCGGGGCGCCGAATGAGACGGTGACCGGATAGGGCACACGCTCCGGCCACTTGGTCACAAATCGTCCCCCGACAAAACTGAAGATGCTGCCCCAGACGCGATCCAGATGCACCGGCAGAACCGGCACCTCACGGCCTTTGACGATTCGCTCAAACCCGCGGCGGAAGGGCAGCAGATTGCCGGTGCGCGTGATCTGACCCTCCGGGAAGATGCAGACGAGGTCGCCCGCATCGAGCGCCTGACCTGCATCGCGTAGGGCACGGAGGATCACGCGCGGGCCGCCGTCGGAGGAAATCGGAATCACCCGCAGCGCCTTCATAAACGGTTTGAACAAGGGATGATTGACGTATTGCGCATCGACGACGAATCGGATGGGGCGATCCAGGCTGGCGATGAGAAGAAAACCGTCGATAAAGGAGATGTGGTTGGGGACGAGCAATGCGCCGCCCGAGACGGGCACCTGGGTTTGTCCGACGATGCGGAGCCGATAGATAGTGTTCGTCAGGAGGACGAGGACCAGGCGCAGGAAGGTTTCCGGCATCAGCCACATGGCCCAGGCCGTTCCAATGGTGGTGGCGAGTGCCGTTGCTAAAAAGATACCGGCCGTCGAGAGGCCTGCGTTGGCCAGAATGCCGCCGCTCAGCGAGCCTAGGAGGATTCCGGTGAAGACACAGATATTTTCCAGCGCGATCACCGAGCCCCGCCGGTCGTGCGGTGCGCGCCATTGCACCAGGGCGTTGATGGGAATGAAGATGAGGGCGCTCGACATACCCAATGCAATCATCAGCGCGAGGGTACCGCTGAACGGTGGTGTCCCCCAACCGAGGATGAGCAGGAAGGCGGCGACTCCGGCTGCACCCAGCGGGACCAGCCCGTATTCGACGCGAGACCGGGAGAGTCGTCCGACCACGAGCGCGCCCAGTCCGATCCCCACCGAGATCAATGCCGAGGGGACGGTGGCCAGGGCGTCGGAGAGGCCCAGCACGGCCTTGGCGTAGACCAGGACGTTCTGCACGACGAGGCTGGCAATCGTCCAGAAGAACACTGCACCGGTAATAGCCAGCCGCAACAGGCGATCCTCACGTAAAGCCAAAAGCGCGCCGCGCAAGGTGTCGAATAGTCCGCCTTTCGCTCGCGCAGGTGGGACCGGAGGAACGATCCAGGCTGCCCCGAAGCCAACCAGGGCCAGCAACGTCAATGCGAGAGGCGCGAGCCAGGACTGCTGGCCTGCGCCGGCCAACAGAAATCCTCCCGCTGTGGTCCCGGTCAGGATGGCGAGGAAGGTAAATAGTTCCAGAATGCTGTTGCCGCGGGCGAGTTGCTCATGCGAAAGCAGCTCCGGAAGAATGCCGTATTTAGCCGGGCTGAAGATGGCGCTGTGGACACCCATGCAGGCGAGCACGACAAGCGCCCAGAGGCCTCCGGTCGGATGGGAGAGCAGGGCGAGCGTGGCACCCGCCATGAGGAGAACTTCCACTGCTTTCATCGTAATGATGACGGTGCGCTTGCTCAGGCGGTCGGCAAAAAATCCGGCCACGAATGAGGTCAGAACCAGCGGCAGGGTGAAGACCACCATGGCAAGGGTCGTCTGCGTCTGTGACGCTGTTTCAAGGTCCTGTCCGGACCCGAGCGTGGCTGATGCGGCCCGGATACCCAGGAGCGCAACCATAAATTTCCACGCGTTGTCATTGAAGGCGCCGCAGAACTGCGCGATGAGTAGCCCGCGCAATGGGCGCGCGGCTTGTGAGGAATCCGGCTGCCGATCGATAGGTGCCTCCTTGGCCCGAGAGGGAAGATCGAGTACCGAGCGCAATGGTTCAGTCTGCCGAAACTTTTTGAATGATGCAATTACTTATCGCGGCGGCGATAGATCGGGGCTGTCCACAGGCAGCCCTTCGAGCGCCATGATTCGCAGAGCGTTGGTTGTGGGGCAGGGGCCTGGTTTGAGCCGGTAGTCGAAGTGCAAGGCGCCTTCCACGACGGTTTCCTGGAAGTGGACATTGGTGACCGTGGAAAGCTGTCGCTCCAATTCAGCCAGTTCGAGGTCGTGGGTCGTCACAAGGCCGAATCCGTTCCCGCCCGCCAGGGCGGTAATGAGGGCGCGTCCGCCGATGAGTCGTTCACGATTGTTGGTGCCTTTGAAGACTTCGTCGATCAACCAGAGCACCGGTGGTCCCTGTCGGTCCTGCGTGCTATCCAGAATAGTTTTGAGCCGCTTCACTTCGGCATAAAAGAAGGACAGGCCTCCGTCCAGCGAATCGTCCACACGAATGCAGCTGCCGATCCGCACCAGCGACCAGTGGAACGCGGAGGCACAGACCGGAGCCCCTGCCTGCGCCAAACAGGTGTTGATACCGATGGTTCTGAGAAAGGTGCTCTTGCCGGACATGTTGGAGCCGGTGACGAGATAGATCCGTCCACGCTTCTGGAACGAGATATCGTTTGCCACACGGACTCCCGCAGGGATGAGGGGATGGGCCAGATCTTTGGCCTCGAGCGTGGCTCCGGCGCCGTTTCCTTGGCTGTCAGGTTCTGCCTGGTGCAGTGAAGGCCAGAGATAGTCGGGGTGCAGATAGGCGAAGGTGGCCAGGGATGCGGCGGCATCCAGTTCAGCCAGCAACTCGAACCAGAGTGGTGCCACGGTCGCGAGACGGTCCTGGAGCTGTTGCAGTCGATAGGTGTGGAAGAGATCCCAGGGGCCGATGGCATTGATGAGGTAGTGCACCAGGGGATGGGCGCGGACGCTGAGCCGGTTCATGAGTGAGGCGGCCTGCTTCAGCGATCGGGATGGACTACTCTGTTGGTGCAGCAGCGGGCCGCAAAGCCTGGCCAGGTGCGGCGTGGCGCGATACGACCGCCGTTCCAAATAGCCGAGCACGGCGCTGAGTCGTTCCAGTTGGAGATGCAGCGACTGGGCATGGTCAAAGATTTCTTCCGATCGGCTGCGGACGGACAGGAACAGAAACGCGTAGAGGCCGAACGACAACATCCAATAGTTACCGATTCCTGAGGACAGATCGGCCAGCAGCAGGACGGCTGTGGCGAGGGCCAGCAACGATTCCGTCAGCAGCATCGGTATCAGCCCAGAATCGTCCACCCGCTTCTGCAGCACGGAGAGGAGCCGACGGCCGTCGATATCCGCCTCCTCCACCGCCTGAGCTTCCAGCACCAATCGGTCCCGGAGCAGCGACAGAGGAGTCAATTCGCGGATGAGTGCCTGCCGGTTCGACCATTGGGCGGCGTGCGGCGGCTGATCCAACAGCCATGACGCGAGGCGTTGCTGGCCCTGGGAAGAAATCGTGTTGTCGACCAGGTGCAGCAGGGAGCGGGGACCGGCAATATCGAGATCCCTGGCATAGCCATGCCGTTCCGGCACGGTCATCGGACGGAGCGGAATCTCCGGCCAGTTCAGACCGATGCGTGCCAGGTGGACTCGTTTGATGCCTTGCCAGCGCCGGAGTCGATGCAAGCGATCTTCGAGCCTGTTATGATACCAGGCCACGATGAGGAACAGCAGAAAGCCGGCCGCAAGGGCGGCATTACCGAAGACGGTCCATCCCAATTTGTGTGGAATGATGGAGCCAAGCAGCCCGAGGGCAAAAATCGCGAGACGTACGGTGGTAAACCGCGCGCTGACGCGGCGGCCGTTCGTCTCCAAACGAGCCGCGCGCCGGAGCATGTGGACGAGATGTTGCTCGCGAGCCGACCGCACTCGCGATGAAGTGGGTAATTTCACAATAATGCTGACGATACTGGGAGTCTGAGATGACGTCAACCTCCAAGATTGATAATGCTTCGACGGACGATCCCGTTGCGATGGACATGGGTGACTGGATTCAGGTCGATGTCCGCACCTCGCTGGATGCCGGCGAGCTGTTGGGGGTGCTGAATGATCCTGACGTCACCGGCGCCTGGCAGGAAGATGCCCATGTCCACCTCTATTGGCCCGCGGACCGGTGCGGACCTGATACCTGGCAGGGGCTCAAACGAGCGCTGACCCAACTCGGTCAATCGGAACCGGACGACGCCATCACCATCAATCACCTCGCGAATCAGGATTGGAACGCGCAGTGGTCACGTCTGGTGGAACCGATCCGGATCGGACAGGTGGTCATCAGGCCGAGTTGGAAAGCGGTTGCGCTGAACTCCGGTGAGATCGAGTTGATCATCGATCCCAAGCAGGCATTCGGCACGGGGCACCATGCGACGACGCAACTATTGATTGACTGGTTGCAGCAGGTCGTGAAGCCGGGCGACCGCGTGTTGGATGTGGGAACCGGCAGCGGGGTGTTGGCGATGGTGGCCTTGCGGCTCGGAGCTGCTGAGGCGGTGGGCGTGGATTTCGATGCCGTCGCCATCGACTGCGCGCGGGAGTATGGTCAGATCAATGGATTCGATGACCGGCTGACCCTGGCGGTGGGCAATGCCCAGGCTCAGCAGCCCCATGACACATTCGAACCGACGCTCGTTCTGGCGAATCTGGATCGGCAGACGTTGCTCAACGCCGCAGAGAGCCTCTGCGCATATGCCGCCGGCGGCGCGCGGCTGTTGTTGTCCGGCCTGTTGGTCGAGCAGCGGGCAGAAATTGAATCAGCCTACGCATCCCGCGGTGTCTATGTGAAGGCTGTGCGGGAACGCGACGGGTGGCTGGCATTGGAAGCGACCGGGATGGAATCGTGTGACGGCGGCCTCTGTTCCTGATGCGACGATGAAGCTAGTGGCGACTCCATATCTGCATCAGGTTAGTCTCTCTGATGGAGGTGTGCCGAAGCTCGCCGTGCCGTATGCCCACGTAACGTTCCAGGGATTACAAGGCGATCGTCAGCGCAACCGGAAGTACCACGGGGGCACGGAGCGGGCGGTTTGCCTCTACTCCTTGGAAGTGATCCACGCTTTGCGCGCCGAAGGCCATTCGATCGCACCAGGTTCTTCAGGCGAAAATCTCACGATCGCCGGTCTTGATTGGCCACACCTGAAACCGGGTGATCGACTGACCATCGGGGAGCATGTGCAGCTTGAATTGACCAGCTATACAACACCCTGCCGACTGAACGCACAATGGTTCAAGGATGGGGAGTATGGCCGCATCGCACAGGAGCTGTACCCTGGCTGGAGCCGCCTCTATGCGCGGGTGCTGCGGGAGGGCATGGTCAAGGCAGGGGATACGGTGGTGGTGGACGCGCTCATTGGTGCGCGGGAAGCGGTGAACGAACTCAATCCAGGGAATGAACGATGAAGCGAGTGCTTGAACCGGAATTGATGGATGATAGGGCGCAGGCGCTTGCCTACGCGCAGGCGGATTTTGCCGAGGAGAATCAGGGCTTCGTTGATCGATTTCGCGACTATTTCCCTGATTGGACCGGTGGCCATGTGGTTGATCTTGGTTGCGGGCCAGGCGATATCCCGATTCGGTTTGTTCGAGCCTATCCGACCGCAAGGGTCACCGCTGTGGATGCAAGCCGTCCGATGCTCGACCTGGCGGCGAAGGCGATTGCCGAGGCCGGCGTGGCGAACCAGATCACGCTCTGTTGCGAGCGCTTTCAATCCCTTGCCGTACCGGAACAGGCCGACGCCCTTGTTTCTAACAGTCTCCTGCACCATGTACCGAATCCGCTCCAGTTCTGGTTTCGCCTGAAACAGCTGGCCAAACCAGGAGCCTGTATTCTGGTGATGGATTTATTGCGGCCGGAGTCCCCTGAGGCAGCCCAGGCGTTGGTAGACCAGTATGCGGCCGATGAGGATCCGATCCTGAAACGGGATTTTTACAACTCGTTACTGGCAGCATTCACCGAGGACGACGTGGCGGCGCAATTGGCCGAGATGAATTTATCCCGGCTCCTGATCGATGTTCCGGATGACCGGCATTGGGTTGTCGGCGGAATCATCCCGTAGTCCATCTCAATCATGCGTGCCCTATTTCCTGCCCTGATCAGCTGTCTGTTGGTCGCCGCCCTGACTCATTCGAATGAGTCCGCAGGGGGAACGCTCGAGCAGCTGCGAAAGCCTCGCCCCGTGCCGGAAACGCAGGCCTCTCCCGACGCGCCGATGGCGGTCATTCCAGAAGGGCCCTTTCGCATGGGCGCCGACGGAACCGATACCTTGGAGGACGAACGGCCGCAACACGAGGTGTGGCTTGACCGGTTCGAGATGGATCCATACGAGGTCACGACCGGGCACTATGCGGAGTTCCATGCCGCGACGGCGAATCCGACTCCATGGCAATGGGAGGCTGTGGATCTCGCGCAACACCGTGACCGTCCGGTCATCGGTGTCAGCTGGTTCGATGCCGAAGCCTACTGCCGCTGGCGTGGCAAACGCCTTCCGACCGAAGCTGAGTGGGAAAAGGCGGCGCGAGGGATCGATGGGCGATTGTTTCCCTGGGGCAACCAGAGCCCGCATGATCGATTGGCAAATTTCGGGCTGGGCGCCCGATTCAGCTATAGCCAGGTGTTGGCGCCTGTTCAGCGGTATGAGCATGGGCGCAGCCCCTATGGGCTGCAGCAGATGGCGGGGAATGTGGGGGAATGGGTGGCTGACTGGTACGGGGCCAACTATTACGAGACCGGTCCGTCCAAGAACCCAACGGGACCTGAGCTTGGATCATTTCGAGTGGTACGGGGCGGGTCCTGGTCCGACTTACCGAAGTACCTATTGACCTACGGCCGGTTCAAGCTGCCGCCTGAGACTCGCAACAGCTACACAGGGTTTCGTTGTGCCAGGACAACGGGGCTGACGACTTCGCCGTGAGCCGGGCGCCCATGCGCCACAGCTCACGACTTCTCGCTGCTAGTTAGAACAGGCTCTTGCTGACTTCCGCCGATTTTGCACTCTCGTTTCCCGACTTATCAAAAGCCGAGACCGCAAAGTAGTACGTCGTGCCGGTCGGAAGATTCGGGATGGTGAAGCTGGTGCTGTTGGTGACTTCGAAGGGCCCTGCGAAGCCATAACTGCCTGACCTCGTTCCCACGTAAATCCGATAGCCCGCCAGGTCTGCTTCGGTATTCGCATTCCAACTCACCGTGGCGTTGGCGGTCTTGGGCGCCGAGGCGGAAGATGCAGACGACGTCGGCGTCGGCGTCACAGGGACCGGTGACGGAGGAGTAGGTGGCGGCGGGGGCGGGGTCACCACCGTTGGCTGGGCTGGCGTCGAAGGCGACAGCGCGGCAGCCTGGCCCGCAGCCACCGTGAACGTGACCGGAACGCGGAGCGTATTGGCGAAGTTGTTGGGACCCGATTCGACAATATACACGACCGCCGAATAGGTACCTGCCGCCAGGCCGCTCGTTTGGGCCGTGATGACAATCTGATCGGTTTCAGACGAGATAGTCTGGGTGCTGCCATAGGGCGGATTCATCCAGACCCATGACTGGTTCGTGCTGATGGAATAGACATGTTGGTCCGTGCCGGTCTTGCGCAGGGTCAAAGTCCCCACATTACTTGCGCTCGTCAGGCTCAAGGCCGCCGGAGTCACCTGGATCGGTCCGGTGGTGACGGTGACCGGCGCTGGTGCGGGCGGAACCGGGGCCGGGGCCGGCGGAGGCGGTACTGCCACGGGAGCCGGGGGCGGAGGCGGTGTAAGGACAACAGGCTTGGGCGTCGGCGTGACCGCAGCAGGTGCAGCCGGGGGTGGGGGCGGCGGCGATGCGACCGGTGCGGCTGTCACGGTGAGGCTGACCGGAATGCGGAGCATGTTCTGGAAGTTGTTGGGACCCGATTCGACAATATACACAACTGCCGAGTAGGTGCCGGCCGCGAGCGTAGCCGTTTGCGCCGTGATCACCAGTTGATCGGTTTCGGTCGTGATGGTTTGGGTGCTGCCATAGGGCGGGTTCATCCAGACCCACGACTGGTTCGTGCTGAGAGAGTAGCTATGTTGATCGCTGCCGCCTTTGCGCAAGTTCAGCGTTCCAACTGCGGTCTGGCCCTTGGCCGCACTCAGGACCAATGCCGTGGGGGTCGCTACGATCGCTGTGCCTGAGACGACCGGCGGTACGGTCGGAGCCGGCGGAGGCGGCACTGCCACGGGGGCCGGCGGTGGGGGCGGTGTGAGGACCACCGGATTGGGCACCGGCGTGACTGCAGGAGGAGCCGGCGGGGGCGGAGGCGGCGACGCGATTGGGGTGGCCGTGACGGTAAGCGAAATCGGGACACGGAGCATGTTGGTGAAGTTATTCGGGCCCGAGTCGACGATATACACGACTGCCGAGTAGGTGCCGGCCGCGAGCGTAGCCGTTTGCGCCGTGATCACCAGTTGATCGGTTTCGGTTGTGATGGTCTGGGTGCTGCCATAGGGCGGGTTCATCCAGACCCAGGACTGGTTCGTGCTGAGGTAATAGGTGTGTTGATCAGTGCTGGATTTCTTGAGCGCGAGCGTGCCGACCGCCGTTTGACCTTTCGCCGCCGTTAAGACCAATGCGGCGGGACTCGGCAGGATGGGCGCCGTGCCGCTGCTTTGGGCTTTCGTGACGGCCGCGTCAAGGGAAGGCTGCTGCAGCAGGCTGAGTGTGGCCGAGGTATCCGCGGCAGAGGCGGTTGGGACCAAGGCTGTGGAGCACAGCGCGGAAGACAAACAGCCGGCAACACCGATGACCAACACACTCTTTGGCGTCTTCATTATATTTCCTCCGGGAAATTCAAGACGCTTCATGAGCAACCGGCATGCCAGCTGAAAGAAAATGGTTGGAACGCCAGAAAGCCGCGTCACAAGCCATTTTGCAGAGATTTGCGCCGTCGAAATAGTGCTCGTTATTTTATGCTGTGCAAGTTGGAGCAGTCGGTGCAGGAGAATGCATTCGGCACACGCTTGCGCATAACCGGCGTCGGCAAAAGAGATGGCCGAATGGAGCAGCGCGTTGGTGTTCGTTGTGATCGGCGATCGGTGAAGCGGTGTGGAATTATGCTGCGGCGTGCTTGGAAATCCAATCTGTCAGCAACGTCAGCATCCGTTGAAAATCAGATGGTTTCGTAAATCGATGGTCGGCTCCCGCAAGAATGTCCAAGTGTTTGGGGCCGGGCAAGGCGTCAAAGAGTCGCTGGCTCTGATGCAGCGGGACATATTCATCCTGATCGCCCTGCACGATCAGGGTTGGCGCAGTGATTGTTCGAGCCGGTTCATAGGCGATCCGCTTGAGGCAATCCTGATAGAAGGCATAGTCAAGAGGAAGGCGTGTCGTTCCTCCGTGAAGATCCGGGATGCTGTCGGTTTGTTTCCATTCGTGCATGCCATCATCGCCGAGTTCCAGGCGAAGCTCTTCCCCGAAGTCGACGACGGGGCATTTGAGCGCGAGGCAGGTGAGTGGTGGAATCTTCGAGGGCGTTGAGTTGTGCATTTGTGTCCACTCAGCTGCCGCAAGGATCGAGACCAATCCACCGAAGCTCGAGCCGACGAGGGCGAGCCGGTGGTAGCCGCGGTTCAAGAGGAACTGTAATGCCGCAATTGCCTGTTCGATTCCGATGGTGGTGGTCAATTTGGCGAAGGGCCCCTCGCTGTCGCCATGTCCGAAGCAATCGAACCGGAATGTAGCGATGCCTCGATCGCGTAAAAGGCCGGCGAGGGCCTGATTACTCGTACTGTTCTTGTGCGACAAAAAGCCGTGGCAGAGGACTGCGACGTAGTCCGTCGTCTGCTGCGGCCTGGCAAGCACGGCGGCGATGCGATGTCCGGACGCGTCGTGAAAAAAAAGCGGTTCTTCCATAAGATGATTACTTCCGGTTCTCCGCGCTGCCATCCGGTCTAGTGTGTCGTTGGATGGTCATGGGTGGGTTGCGCACCCGTTGCCTGGGCGATTTTGACCGTCACCATGGTGAGATGGGTGAGAAGGAATCCCAGGCTTATCCAGGTGCCGGCTTGGATCCAGGGCGAGGAAAGTGGAAGATTCCAAGTCAGCGAGGCGACGAGCACCAGCCCCAAGGCTCCAAAACTCACAGTCGCGATCTGTACTGCACGCCATCGATTCATAATCTGTTCGAGGCGCTCTTGATAGGCCCCTCGCTTCTTTTGAGCCGGCACTCGTTGCGCGGCGAGCAGGGGCGGCAGGGCATACGAGAGGCCGCCGACCATGGCCTGTAGGAGAAAGCCGAGAAACGCCGTGTGGGTATAGGCCACCAGATGCAGGGTGCCGTAGGGCATGACCGGCGGCGTCCACAACACATTGATGCCGAGTGCCACACCGATGCAACTCATGATCAGCAGGAAACTCAACGCTGTGAGCAGGTGGTCCGTGGCGGCTGAGCCAGGCTGGCCGGCCTGATTCCAGGTGCGGAGGAGGTTGAGGCCGCACAAGGTTAGTGTCACGAGGAGGCAGCCCCCCGCCACCAATTGAATGTGGATGGACGACAGGGCAAACCCCGTGAGTAGTCCGGCGGAGCAGGCCGGCAACAGCAGCAAAACCGCCTGGCCCAATCCTGCGCTTCGCAATGGGCGATGTAGGAATAGCGGCAAGGCCAGTTGGATTGTGCCGATGGTTGCCAGCGTGAAAAACAGCAACAGGCCTGAATGGAGGTGGCCCAGCCGGATGACGCCATGCCAGGTCGGGTACCAGGCTCCGGCAAGCAGGCCTCCTAGGATCAGGCAACCGAATAGTCCCGTGAGGGTGATGCCGAAAAAGAAGGCCGACAGGGGAGTCCAGCTTGAGCAGGTCCGGATGCCCGTGACCATGTGGCGTGCCATGGGAATACAAAGCGCGGCCAGCAGTAGCCCGGCCCCCATGGTCACATTCGGCTCCCGCAACCAGGCCCCGGCGGTAAAGCCCAGGGCCGCGGCATTCATGCTGATGAAGAGGAGACGGTGTTTCTGGCGTTTTGCCTCTGAACCGGCCAGATCACTTGCGGTGAGCGCCAGGCCGGTCATCAACTGCAGGAGGCCGCCGATGAGCACTCCGTGGACATGCAACAGACGAAGGCCGGACGGAAGCGGAGCCCCGCGTACGATGCCCAGAAATGTGGCGAGTCCCAGCAGGGATGTCAGAAGCAGCCAGCCCCATCCGGCCAGAAGAAAGGAGAGTGGTGATCCAAGCCTTCGACTCATAGCGGCTAACCCTGCTGTAAGAAATAAAAGTGATTGGTGGGTCCCTTGCCGTGCCCGATCGCCAGGCTGTGCCTGATGGCCTCGGTGAGATAGGTCTTAGCCGTTTGAATGGCGTCAGGAACGGTTTTTCCCCTGGCGATATGCGCCGCGATAGCCGATGCAAAGGTGCACCCGGTGCCGTGGGTATGCGGCGTGTCGATGAATTCACCCTTGTAGATAGTGAAGAACCGCCCGTCATAGAGAAGGTCCGTCCCGCGATCCTTCGGCAAATGTCCGCCTTTAATGAGCACGTTGGCGCAGCCGAATTGGTGAATGACCTTGGCGGCGCGGCGGGCGTCCGCCAGCGAAGTGATCTCGATGCCCGAGAGCTGCTGAGCCTCATGCACGTTGGGCGTGACCAGCAGGGCCAGCGGAAACAGCTCCTTCTTGAGGGTGTCGATGGCATCCGGCTTCAACAGGGGCTGTCCGCCCTTGGCGATCATGACCGGGTCCACGACCAGGTTTTTCACCTGCTGCGGTTTCAGCAACTTCACCACGGTCTTAATGATCTCCGCCGATGAGAGCATGCCGGTTTTCACCGCCGCGACATCGAAATCGTCGAAGATTGCATCGAGTTGGGAAGCAATGATGGATGTGGGCAGTTCGAACACGTCGGCGACTTCTTCCGTGTTCTGGGCCGTGATGGCCGTGATGACCGACATGGCATACACGCCGTTGGCTGACATGGCTTTCAGATCCGCCTGAATTCCTGCGCCGCCGCCTGAGTCTGAGCCCGCTATCGACAAGACTTGTTTAATCATGGCTGATTCCTATGCAATTGGTCCGGAGATCATGGCTTACGGTGTGGGGGGAATCGCGTCCTTCGTCGGGGGAGCGTCAGGTTCGACGACCGGCGCAGATTCGATTTTCAGGCCGTCCAGTGAGATGACCCGATCCGGTCTGGGTGATGTTTCGTGGTAATGCAGCGACACCGGGCCCTTCGGCGGCTTGGCTGTCGCCAGAAACGACAGGCTCGCATGCTGCTGTCGTCGCGGGTTCAATTCCATCCCCCTGGTGCAGAGCCCTTCGCGATTCTGCGCAACATCCTGCTTCCATTGCTCGCCCTGCTCATCGACGAGGTACGTGTCGAGCAGCTGGCATCCGATTTTGACCGGATGGGCCGTGCGATTGACGAAGAGCAGATCGAGCCCGATCTGATCGTCCTGTTTGGAGATCCCCAGGATGGAAACTTTGTATAGCTCGTTTTCATGCGCGCTCAGCACCGGGGCGGTGGATTCCGAGGATGTGGCCGCAGCATTCTGGGCTTTCGGAGCATTGGCTTGCTTGAGCAGGGCGGCCAACGGACCGGCTTTCGGCACAATCGTTCGGGACGCGCCGACAGGGTAGACGGTGTACGGCCCGATCAGCTTGGCGGTGACCTGAATGCCTTCTGGAATTTCGAGATAGGAACCGGTGACATAGAGATCGGCACGTAAGGCCTTGGCCACCTTCTTGGCTGCCTTCGCTTGGGAGGTATCGAGATGGGTCAGCTGGTGCTTTTCCATGGTGGCGATCAGAAGTTTCCGATCCACCACTTTGAGTTCTCCGGCCACGAGCAGGTGGGTAGCCAGTTCTTCGGCGAGGAATTGTCCGATGGGCGTCACTTCGCCTGTGCTGTCGACAAAGTCCAACAGCGCGAGCCGTGACTTTTTCATTTTGATCGCCTCGGCTGCCACGCCTTCGGCGAGTTCCTTTACGCTGTCCTCATATTTCGAGGCACCCAGGGAGGAGGAATGCCAGAGGACGAACAGGAACAGACAGGACAGGATACGGATCATCGGGACCCACTCACGATCACAGTGCGCATGGCCCACATTATACTCACGTCGTTGATACTGTCCAGCCCGTGGACTCATGGGGAGAGTCTCGGCAGGAGGGCCTTTGCCAAGGCTCGCCCCAGCCCATAGCCGAGCGGCAGGAGGGCGAGCAGTAGGATCGGAAGATAAAAATACGCGAGCGCCCCCTGGGCGTCGGGATAGATGAGTACCTCGATATGGGTCCAACCTGCGACGAGCACCATTGCTAAGCCGGCTGAGAGGAGGCCGAGCGCCCGTCGGTGAGCAATCAAGGATTTGTGAGTCGGGGCCGTCCCCAGATGCAGGAGGATTACGACCGCCAGGACCACAAAAGGAAGGGCCGTCAGCACGCCCACCAGAAAAAAATTGTAGCCGGGGGCAAAGAGGTGCAGCGTGAACGATCGCCAGGCTCGGGCGAACGGAACGTCGCGCACCCAAGTCTCCACGGCCAGCATGATGGTCCAGGGGAGTAACGGCCCGCCCAGCAGACTGGTCCAGAAGCCCAGTCTTGTCAGGATCCGGAGCCGCGAGGACTTCTCCTGCGCGAGAGTGGTCATGGACGAGAGTCCTTGGGCGGAGGCCCGTTGACGGCCGTCGTTTCGAATTCAATCACAGCCATCGCTTCCGTAATGGCGGTGCGGACAATCGGGTCGGAGTCTCTGTGTCGCTGCAAAGCCGGCAGGGCTTGCTTCGCAGCAGGTCCCATGCCGCCAATGGTTTCCACCGCCAGATATCGAATCAGGGGTTGTTCATCCTCGAGTAATGCAAGAACGGGCTCCAGGGCATCCCCTGCCGCCGGACCGAGCTGGGCCAACTGGTGCAAGGCATAGTCGCGCGCCGTTGCATGTCCGAGCATCATGCCCAGCGATTCAATGTGGGCTGCATCGCCGACACTTGGTTTATCTAAGGCCGTGCGTGCGAGCGTGGCGATACCCTTGTCGGGATCGTTCAGGATGGGCGTCAGCGCGGCTACCGCTGCCTGCGATACGGGCACAGTAAAGGCGAATTGGGCGACAGCCGTCTGGCGCACGAGGGAGGAGGAATCGCGGAGGCCCTCCACCAGGGCTGCGCTGATCGGCGTGGGGGGAATGCCGATGCTCGCCAAGGCAATGTAGGCATTGCGTCGCACGAGTGCGTCAGCGTCATGGCTAAGGGTAAGCAGATCTTGCACGGCAGGTTTGGCAATCGGTCCCAAGCTGCCGAGCACTGCGCAGGCGGTGCGACGTTGCTGTACGTCCGTATCACCAAGCTGCGGGATGAAATGGCTCATGACGCGACGCGCGGCCGTCAAATCGATCCACTTCAGCGCCGCGGCAGCCGTCGTGTTGGCATGCTGACTGCCGTCCTGTGTCGCCTGGCTCAGCAGTGGCGCAATAGCCGTTCGCGCCGCCGGGCCGACTTGTCCCAATTGCTCCGCCGCGACAATGCGCGTCGAGGGGTCATCGTCCTTCAGCATCTCAATGAGAGTCGGTACCACCCGGGTCCCGGTCGAAAACCAGTACCACAGACCCAGCAGGCCGAGAAAGAGGACAAGCCCGCCCAGATGCAGGCCGATCTCACGTGAACTTAAGATGGTCGGTGATGGAGAAGAATTCGTCATGCGGAAATCAGACGGGTTGCGGCGCAGGATGAGGCGACCGTATTAGGGTATCACAAACTGAAGGGAATGCTCAGGGAACTGAAATATGCGAGATGGAATCGATAACGCCGTCGCTTCGTTGCCGGGTTTCGATTCTGAGCCATCCCATCAAGAAGGGGATTGATGAATACGTGCTTCAATAGGGAGCCGCACGCCGTTCGAAGACCATTCCATTGAAGTCGTGCAGGAGGCGGGATTCGACAAGGCCAAGGTCGGTGACTGTGCCGGCCCATAGCTGACCAGATGAAGCCCAGACCAACCTGGCGCCATCCAGATCTGCCCATTCCCAACTTGGCTGTTTCAGGCAGAGCTCGGATTGTGTTCGGACGAGTTCATGTTCGTCCCAGTAGCAGCCTTTTCCCGGAGGGCTGCCGATCTGGGCGTGAGCGTACTTCCGCAGCAGCCAGCCGTTCCCAATCGGCTTCTCGAAAATATCACATTGATCCGTACTGCCAGCCGAGAGGTGATCGTTGAGCCGCCAGCCATCCCGCAGCAGGCGTGGGTAATACACGCCCAAACATTCCCCACCCCGGCCGCCGGCAGGGCGATAGACCTGGTCATGCCGTAGCCCTGTCGAGTCGCGGTCTTTCTGGTGGCAGTCGGCCCCGTTCAACCAATATCGAGCGTTGTCGATAAAGAGCCCGCCCCCTTGCCAGCAGTCGCCTTTGGGGAAAAAGGCCAAGGCCTTCAGGTACGGCGCACGCGAAATGGCAGACCAGGATCCCTTCGACAAGCCGCTCCACTTGCCGTCCATCGCGAAGTAGATGAAATGCTTCCCATCGGGGGAGAGGTCGCACCGGCGCTCATAGATCCGGCCTTTAAACCATTGTCCGATCGTGAAACTGTCAGTCCGGCGATCCCACAGCAGGGTACACACCTGCCGCGAGGGCCCTCGGCGGATCACCAATCCAATCCGCGCCTCCCGAGCGAGTAATACATGAAGTCTTGCAGGGAATGGTTGCATTCTGCAGGAAGTGTAGCATGAGTGGAACACTTGCGACTGTGGGCCGATGCGGACTGCCCATTTTGCAACGACAGTGAGATCGTCGGAAGAAACGGGGCGTTCCCCTTTATGAAAAGCGAAGGATGGTGGCTACCATCAGGGCGAGCAACTATGAATATCGGAGGGTATGAATATGGTCGCCTTCACTACGTGTGGCGCCGCGCTGGGCGTCCAATCGCACCAGTTTCAGAAGGGGCTTTGTTCATACAGGGCGTTTCGCCGGACTGGTTCCAGTATGAACATACACGGAACTCCTGCGCCTCGCTCGTGGCCTTATGGCTAGATGGTAGTAGCTATGCCTATGAGATAGACCCCGAGCTCATGAAACCTCGTGAGTAGTGACGCGAGCTGCGAAAGCTTCAGTTCGTAACCACTTATTGTGGCCCTGTCTCGGTCTCCCCGGACAATAAGCTGTGTTGGGCCTGCATCAGCTTCACCAGAGTGAATCTTTTCATCTATGTGCTCAATCACATGCCTGAGCTGCACAACCTCTCTTGCCAGTCTGCTGAGAAGACGGCGCGTTTACCTTGGTATTTCTGAAATTGTGCCTTCACCATTTAGGCGCTCGAAAAGAGCGCTTGCGCGCCTAGTTGCATTGACGCAGTTCTCCAGATGGTCAGTTACGCCAATGAAATAAATGTATGTGATTCCGGCCGGACCGTCTCCTTCTCCACGCTCCTGGCGAATCTCAGCGAGCAAGTATTCACGAGCTAGTTTGTACTCGTTGACCGCCTTGTCGACCAGCCGTATGAAATTATTCCGGTATATTGACGCTTTTCGTGTAAATGCATTGCTGGGCGGCACTAGAGCTCCGAGTTAAAGCCTAGGCACCAACTTGTCTAACTCGGCGAGGTCTGGCATTGGAAAGTACTCTGTTGATGTTGTCACCAGTGATACCTCGTTCCCTAAGGAATGGCCTCTGTGCCTAACGGCTTTCTCTGCTTGTCCAGAGATTGGACGTGTGCATGGTGGGCTTGGAGCACGGTGGGGGATGTGCCACCAGAGAGTCACTGAATAAACTACTCTGAGTTGCGCAAGAGCTGCCAACAGGTACTCCGTTCCCCTTACGAATATGGATGCTGGACTGGTGCCTGCTCCTGGCGTGCAGAGTGCCGCTAGGCCTTCCGCGTTATTCTTTCATCCATCTTTATGTGGACGTGTGACTGGCAGCGCACGCCGATGCGGTGGTTCTACGCGGAAGAGCCCGACCATCTTCCTTGCCCCTCACACCGGCCATTTCTCCTCGTTCCAGGCCATCTCCCAAAACATCCACTCATACTTGGAGCTGATCAGAAATGCCTGCTCCATCCGTTTCTTTTCTTCGTGACCGGCTGTCCGCGCCCAGGTATCAACCCTGGCCCGCATCCATTCCTGCACCGCTTCAAATTCGGGGGAGGCGTACAGCATAAGCCAGTCGCGGTAGGGATGTTTGGCCGGCGGGGAACCATTCTTCAAAAAATGCTTCCCCACGACGCAGTAGATCCAGGCGCAGGGCAGTGCCACGACGGCAATCTCCGTGGCAGAACCGCTCTGAGCCACGGCGAGCATGTGGCGCGTATAGGCGTAGTTGGTCGGAGCCATCGGCTCGTTGAGCATGTCCTGCGGCGAGAGTTTCCAGCGTTTCCCGTAGTTCTCGTGGAGGCTGCGTTCGACGGTGATGGTCTCTTCGGCCAGTTTGGCGAAACGCAAAGCCGATTCCGAGTCCGGCGCCCGCATGGAACCGGCGGCAAACACACGCGCGAGATCGGCGAGGAAGCGGGCATCCTGCAGAATGTAGTAACGGAATTTGCGCTCCGATAATGTGCCTTTGCCGAGCGCGAGCACGAACGGGTGAGTCAGTTGCGCATCCCAGACGGGTTGAGCCAGCTTGCGAAGATGATTTGAAAACGACATCCGAATCCTCCTTCGTCGGCGTCCGCATCTCTCCTGGCTCGCGAAACATCGCCCGCCACCAGCTACTGAAGCGGAAATGGTCCGATCATTCTTTCATGTGCCTCACGTGTCATGCTCTCGGCGTCCAAGGCCTGGGGAGTTGGTTGATGCCATCCAGCGCGGCGACTCGATAACATTCCGCAAGGGTCGGGTAATTGAAGACCGCATCCACGAAGTAGTCGATCTGTCCTTGGAACGCCATGACAGTCTGGCCGATGTGAATCAATTCCGTCGCCCCGTCGCCGATCGCGTGGACGCCCAGTAGCTGCCTGGTCTTGTTATGGAAGAGCAGTTTCAGCATGCCGATTTCGTCGCCGATGATCTGGCCGCGGGCGATTTCTCGGTAACGGGCGATGCCGACGGCGTACGGCACTCCGTTCTTGGTGAGGTCGTCCTCGTTGCGGCCGACCATGGAAATTTCAGGAATGGAGTAAATGCCGTAGGGCATCAGGTCCGACTGCGTTTGGCAGGGAATGCCGAAGGCATGGCAGGCGGCGAGACGGCCCTGCTGCATGGAGGTCGAGGCCAATGCGGGGAAGCCGATAATGTCGCCGGCTGCATAAATGTGTGGGATCGACGTTTGATAATGCTCATTGACCGTGAGGCGCCCGCGATTGTCCGCCGCGAGTCCGATTGCCTCCAGATTGAGTGTCGCGCTCGCGCCGGTACGACCGACCGAATAGAGCACGGTAGAGGCCGCGATTTCTTTGCCGCTCTTTAACCGGACGATGACCTGTTGCTCGGCCACCGGGTCGACTGACACCACCTCTTCATTGAACCGGAGGACGACGCCAATGCTGCGCATGTGGTACTGCAGCGCCTCGATGGTTTCCTGATCGACAAACTCCAGCAGGCGCGGGCGCCGTTCGATCAGGGTGACATGAATCCCCATGGTGGCCAGAATGGAGGCGTATTCGGCGCCGATGACCCCGCCGCCGATGATCGTGATGGACTTCGGGAGTTCCTTCAGCGCCAGGAGACCGTCGGTGTCGATGATGGTGTGGTCGTCGAACGGGATGTGCGCGGGCCTGGCCGGGATGGTGCCGCAGGCGATGACGAAAAAGTCGGCGCTGTGTTCGAGGTGGTCATCGGTCCGCTCGATCCGAAGCCGATGCGGGTCGATGAAGGAGGCCGTGCCGAACCAGAGGTCGACATTGTTGCGCGTCATCTGATTCTGGATGATCTCGATCTCGCGGGTAATGACGTGGTTGGAACGGAAGGTCAGGTCCGCCATCGTAATGTCCTGTTTGACGCGGTAACTCGCGCCGTACAGGCTGCGCTGGTGGAAGCCGGAGAGGTAGAGGGCCGCTTCGCGGAGCGATTTGCTGGGGATGGTTCCGGTGTTGGTGCACACCCCGCCGACGACCCGTTTGCGCTCGACGATGCCGACTTTTTTGCCGAGTTTGGCCGCCTGGATGGCGGCTTTTTGGCCCGCCGGGCCGGTCCCGATTACCAGCAGATCGTAATGCGCCATGTGCGCTCCTACTGTGGCAGGCGATCCGCTCGCCCAGGGCGGTTGTTCTCAAGCTCCGTGACGCGTGAGGTGAATCTCAGGGGAGTCGCCGGTCTCACTCAAATGCGTCGCGCCGGGATATGAGTGATGCGTCAGGTCCGACGCGAGCCTCAGCTGGCCGTCACCAGTTTTC
>VOPR01000014.1 GCA_009594995.1 Nitrospira sp.
CCCGGCTTCCGTGGTCTTCTTTCCCGTATCAGTGATCAGCGCGCGAACGCGACCGCTGAAGTTGCCGACCACAAATGCGTCTCCCACATGCAAGGTCCCGCTTTGCACCAGAACCGTTGCGATCGGACCACGACCACGATCCAGCTTCGCCTCGATTACTAAACCCTTTGCCATACGCGCAGGATCCGCCTTCAATTCCAAGACTTCCGCCTGCAGAAGAATCATTTCCAAGAGCTGATCCAGACCGGTCCGCTGCTTGGCAGACACCTCAACCATGATCGTGTCACCGCCCCAAGACTCAGCAACCAGCCCATGCTCGGTCAGCGCATTCTTCACGCGATCGACATTCGCTCCCGGCTTGTCCACTTTATTGATGGCTACGATTAACGGCACTCCGGCAGCCTTGGCATGGTGAATCGCTTCAACGGTCTGCGGCATGACGCCATCGTCGGCCGCGACGACCAGAATCACGATGTCCGTCGCTTTTGCGCCCCGTGCACGCATCGCCGTAAACGCTTCGTGACCCGGAGTATCGAGGAAGGTGACGTGCTTACCGCGGACCCCAACGATGTAGGCACCGATATGCTGGGTAATACCGCCGGCCTCACCCTCCGCCACCTTCGTTTCACGAATTGCATCCAGGAGAGACGTTTTCCCGTGATCGACATGACCCATGATCGTCACGACCGGGGGCCGCAACACCGCATGCTCCTCACCGGACGACTGTGCCGCCTCTTCAAGCAACGCTTCGCCGACTTTCTCGGTCGAGACTTCCACCCTGGTGCCGTATTCTTCGGCGATCAATGAGGCCGCCTCGAGATTGATCGACTGATTGAAGGTCACCATCTGCCCCATTTCCATCAGCTTCCGGACTACGTCCGCTGGCCGCTGGCCGATGAGCTCCGCAAATTCCTTAACGCTGACTCCTGCGGTCAATTTCACGCTTTTCTTTCTCGGCTTCGTGATTTCCGTTGGCGAGGCATGGTGAATATGTTTGGACCGATCTTCACGCCGCTGCACCGGGATCGCCCGCAGATCTCCCCATCGAGTGGCGTCGTTCTTAAACTTCGCTTCGTCTTCTTCCCGCGTCCGAGGCGCTTTCTTGGCCTTTTTCAGTTTCTCGCGCGCAGCGGCTTCACTCTCCAACGCTTCGGCAGCTGGGCTTTTCTTTTTCGCGGCCGCCAAAACATCAACTGGAGGAACCGCAACCACAGGGGCCTGAGCCGGCTTGATCGCCACTTCTTCCGCAACCGTGACAACAGGGGGTTGAGACACTGCCTCTTCGGTCTGGGCAGCCTCCGCGGGGGCAACCTCCACCGCTTCCGGACCGGAAACGGGGGCAGGAGCGACAGTCCCCGCCTCGGTCCCCGCAGGTGCAGGTGACGCGAACACCGCTTCTGCCGCAGCCAACGGCGCGGCGGCATCCTCAGCACCTTCTTCTCGTTTCTTCTTGATGAGAATGCGTTTCTTGTCGGGCTTCGCGGGCTCCTCATGCGCCATCACGTGCGATGCACCGGGCTCTTTCGGCAAACGAACCATTTTTTTAGCCTCATGCCCGGCAGATGACGCGTCGGTGGCTCGCGCCTTCGAACTGAGTTTCTCAAGGGCCACGCGAACCGAATCGTCATCCAAGGCGCTGCTGTGGGACGCCACCGGAATCCCGAGCCGCTTCAATTCAGGAATCAGCTCCCGATTTTCCATCCCCAGCTGCTTTGCTAATTCGTACACGCGCATACAGTACCGCTCAGCTCCACCCGCTTAGATAATTGCCATTCAGCCCGTAACTATCGAGCCGCTTCACTCCGTCTGCTGCGCAGCCGCCCGCGCTTCATCCTGCTGGCGCTGGGCTTCGGTCTCTTCCGCCAAGGCCGCCTTGATGTCGCGATCGCGCTCCGCTTTTTCCTTCTCGTATTCCGTGGCGCTGATGATGTCGATCTTCCAGCCGGTCAGGCGCGCGGCGAGCCGGACATTCTGTCCGTTCTTTCCGATTGCCAAAGACAACTGCGAATCCGCCACCACCACCAGGGCCGACTTCTTTTCCTCGTCGATGCCGACCTTTTCGATCGTCGCGGGATTCAGCGCTTCCGCGATAAAGACACGGGGATCTTGCGTCCAGGTAATAATGTCGATTTTCTCTCCGCGCAACTCGCGGACCACGGCCTGCACACGCGAACCCTTGATACCGACACAAGCCCCCACCGGATCCACAGCTTTGTCACGCGACGACACCGCAATCTTCGTGCGATCACCCGGCTCGCGGACAATCGATTTGATCTCGACGATTTTTTCCCCAACCTCGGGGACTTCCAGCTCGAACATCTTGGCGACAAACTGCGGATGGCTGCGGGAGAGGATCACCTGCACGTCCTTGGGGGTGCGACGCACCTCCAACAGCAGCGCCTTCACCCGATCCCCGCGCCGATAGGTTTCACGCGGGATCTGCTCCTGAATGGGCAGGATCGCTTCCGTCTTGCCGAGATCGACCAGAAAATTCCGCCGCTCCATACCGAGGATGATGCCGTTGACCAGATCGCCCTGGCGAGTCGAGTATTCCTTCTGAACGGCTTCCCATTCAGCCTCGCGCACCTTCTGAAAAATGACCTGCTTGGCCGTTTGAGCTGCAATGCGCCCCAACTCGTCCATTTCGATCAGGGAACCAATCTCGTCACCGACCTCCGCGCCCTCATCATATTGGCGAGCTTCTTTCAGCGAGATCTCAGCTTTCGGATTGGCCACCGTATCGACGATGATTTTCTTGGAGACGACCGAAATTTCGCCGGTCTTGCTGTCAATTTCCACCTGGATATTTTCGGCCTGGCCGAAGCGTTTCTTCGCAGCGGTTTGCAGCGCGGACTCGATCGCACCAATGACCCTGGCCTTATCGATCCCCTTTTGACGGCCGATTTCATCGATGACGGCGATCAACTCTCGGTTCATAGCTCACACCTCATGATTTACGCACCACCCGGCATCTGCTACTATTTGGAAAATTCGACTTTCCGACGTGCCAGAGCGATTTGATCAAACTCAACTCGAATCGTTTCTGTGGTTTTCTTCTGGGGGACCGCCAGCGTTACCGCACGGTCCTCAACATCCACCACGGTGCCCACCAGCCGCCACTGCGCCTGAATCGGTTCGCGCAATTTTAGGTTGACCGGCTGCCCGATCAGACGTCGATAGTCTTGTGCGCCACGTAAGGGGCGATCCAGTCCTGGCGACGAGATTTCCAGCGTATAGGCATGCGGGAATGGATCAATGACGTCCAGCGCCGGGCTCAAAGAGCGATGGGCCTGCTCGCAGTCGGTCAGCGAAATTCCACCAGGCTTATCGATGAACACCCGGATTACGGTCCGGGGACCCTGGCCGACACAGACCGCCTCGACCAACTCAAGACCGTGGGATAACAAAATGGGAGCCGCAACTTCTTGCACGCGGAGGTTCAACGCCTCAGCGCGTTTGACCGACGGCTTCCCTGCCGACACCGCTCCCGCGTCACTCATAGGCAAAAGTTGCTCAAACAAAAAAGTGGGCCCAGGCCCACTTACAGCGGAGGAACCTTATCACGCCATAGGAGTGAAAGCAAGGGACGGCTAGCTGACCAGGGTTTCCCAACGGCGGGACAAGAGCTGGGAAACAGGGCCCGGGACTCCGCTGCCGATCGCACTCCCATCGACACGCACCACCGGGAGCACCTCCACGGTCGTTCCCGTCAAAAATACTTCGGATGCCGACAAGAGATCATCCCGACTCACAAACGTCTCCGCGACGGGAAGGCCTTCCTTCTTTGCCAATTCCAGGACAAACGCGCGCGTCACCCCGGACAGAATACGATGACCTTCGGGGGCGGTCTGAATGGCGCCGTTTCGCACCACCATCACATTACTGACGGACCCTTCGGTTACCATTCCTTCCCGGTGCAAAATCGCTTCGAACACGCCTGCTTCCTTGGCCCGTTGACGTGCAAGAACATTGGCCAGAAGATTGACGCTCTTGATATCGCAACGCCCCCATCGAATGTCGTCCACCGTGATGGCCTGGACCCCTGCCTTGCGAACCGACGCCTCTAAAGGATGAAGCTCGCGGAAGGTCATTACAATAGTAGGAGCGAGGGAGGGGGGAAATGGATGATCCCGCGGAGCCTGCCCGCGAGTGATCTGCAGATAAATCTTAGTCTCCGGGAGCCGGCTCAGCCGAAGACCTTCCTGAATCAATGAATTCCACTCGGCCTTGGTGTGCCCGGGCGAGAGTTGCAGCGCTTGGGCACTCCGCGCCAATCGGGATAGGTGCTCGTCAATGGCGAATGGTTGCCCTCGGTAGGTGCGAATGACCTCGTAGACCCCATCACCAAACTGAAACCCGCGGTCCTCGATACTGACCACGGCTTCAGCCAGGGGACCGAACCGACCATTCACGTAGGCAATGTCAGGCATGGCCCTTTCTCACCGCCCCCGGACGTCAGGACGCGGTCACATAAAAAATCTGCCGGTCTTCGGCCGTGAATTTCCAACCCATCCGCTTCTCAAATACCAGCCGATGGGTGCCCACGGCCACGGGCTTGAACTCAAACGTGCGCTGCCCTTGATCGACCGCATTGTTGCTCGCGGTGCGAAGAAAATCATCCTCCACCAGGGGCATGACTGCGGCGTCATAGATTGGCACCCACAGCTCCCCCCTGGTCCGATCTTCCCAGAGCCGGATGTGAACCGGCATTCCAACCCTGGCCTTGACGACCTTGGCACCCGGTTCCTGCTCTGTCCCTGTGGGAACCGCTTTGCTTAATGGACTCATAGTTCCTTGCGATAGCTCCGAAGTCAGATCCTGCGCGACTACACCTTCCGCCGCCCGCCGACAAAAACCTGGCCGTCTTCCACGCGCACATCGTAACTACCGACGCAATACCCTCCGCCGTCCGTTCCCTGCCCGTTTCGAACATCAAACGCCAGGTCATGCCAGGGACAGGACACGACATGCCCCTTTACCCGCCCCTTATTTAACGGACCGCCTTCATGAGGACAGGAATTATAAATAGCGTGAAAGTGCCCTTCGATATTGAATACCGCAATGGCACGCTCATTCACCTTTACCACTTTGACCTGGCCGGGAGGAATGTCCTCAACCTTGGCCACACACTGAAACCCTTCCATAAACGACTCCGACTCCTACATCCGAAGCGTAAACTTAAGCTCCATCCCGGTCGTAATCCCTGCACGCTTGGCGTAACCCGCCTCGGCCTGGATCAAGTACCGAACCGGCTCGGGAGGAGGCCCATAGAGCGGGCAGGGGTCTTGAGCGCAAGGCGGCACCTGGTCGAGGATCTGAACGATGTGGTGGCTCTCATCAATCCACAACATGTCGACGGCAATGCGGAACTGTCTCGTTCGAACGCGATGCAATCCCGTCGACTCAAAGATATAAAGCATCCCTGTGTCGGCTGGCAATCCTTCCCGAAACGCCAAGCCAAAAAGCAACTTCTCCGGAGTGCTGGCCACTTCCGTCTCCATGGATTTTCCGTTTGGAAACTCCACGATGATCAGCTCCGACTCCTTCGGCCCTCCGAGAAATAGGCTTATACTGATCAGCAATACCACTAGGAGGACAAACGTCACGATTTTCTTGCGACGCTGCTCCGATTCGCCCCTGCTCGCGCGCGTTACCATAACCAAATGCTGTCGGACATGGATGCATCCTCATGTGATCGCACACGCGCAGAGCCGCATGTACATTGGGCCCAAAGGCCCATGACTTTCCGCGTGCTAGGCCTTCTTCCCAAGCCTCATTCTGTTGACTTGCCGAAGAACGGCGGCATAGAATGCGGACCTGTTTCGCCGCGAACTATGGTCGCGGCGGCACGAAATTGTCAACATCTTATCTGTCATTAAAGGAATTGAGAAGGAGGCACAGGCCATGGCGCTTCTGATCACCGATGAGTGTATTTCCTGCGGGGCATGCCTGCCAGAATGTCCCAATGAAGCGATTTTCGAAACGCGAAGCGATGCTGAAGGCAAGGGCAACCACGTCGGAGACGGACAGGGAGTGGGTGACAACATTTACGTCATCACTCATGACCGTTGCACCGAATGCGTCGGACACTTTGATGAGCCTCAATGCGCGGCAGTCTGCCCGGTAGACAATTGCTGCATTGCCGACCCAGCCTACCCGGAAACGACCGACGTGTTGCTGGAAAAAGCCAAGAGCCTGAATCCGGACAAGGAAATCGATCCGGCCAAGGTTTGGAGCGGCGTTCGCAACTAATCACATTTCCGCACATGTGTACGGTACCACGAAGGCTCCTCCGGGAGCCTTCGCTATTTCTATGCTCAGACAAGACAGAAGCGACCGCAAGAATGGATGCTTCCCTGGATTTCGCTGTTCGGTCGCTGTAGACTTTAAGAGCACTGTGGCATACAAGGCCACGCTCTCAAGTGGCCTACCCACCCTCTTTCCGGGAGGTACACATGAGATGCTTCACACGCCTCGCCCTGATCGCCTGCCTTTCCTTCGTCCCGCTCCAGGCCCAGGCCGTGACCGATGTGGGCGATATCGGAACGATTATCGAAAGTTTCGTCACAAAACAGTTTCCTGATGCGGCCAGTCACTTTTGGATCGTGAACGAGACGCTATGGGATGGCGACGAAATGATCGTGGATATGAACGCGATTGTGATGGAGGGCCGACAGACTCCGCCGATGGAAAGTCGCTTCCTGCTGCTGATCGTGGAAGGGCGGCTACGCGGCAGTCAGAGCATCCCGCTGGATGCCGCAGCCGAATGCCAAAAAGAGCAGGAAGTATAGGCAAGAACCGGCTTAGACGTCATACGCCGCAATATCAAAATCTGCAGCGAATACAACAACGCCCCGCCTGCATCGCTGCAGACGGGGCGTTGTACGAAGCAATCTTATAAAACCGATTACTTGATCATCAAGATTTTGCCACCGACGTGAGCCGGGTGCAGATGGCAGCGATAGGTCAGCGTGTTGCCCTGCGTGGCGTTGAACATGTCGCTGGTCGGCACACCGATATACTTGGTCTCGCCCGGCTTCAGCACCACTTCAGCCTTCATCACAAACGGAGAGGCCGCGTTCACCGGATCCGTCATCTGGAAACCATGCTCACTTGAGGAGCTGTTCGTCACTTTCAGGACGACCGGACGCCCCGGGCGAACCTTAAAATCGATGACAGTCACCGGCGGATACCAGGCCTTCAGGCCTCCGATTTCCACCGCGTACAATTCCGCATCTACAACCAATTCCTTGAACGGCTGACCAACGACGGAACCGGTATCCAAGTCACCGATCTCGACACCGCCAGCTTGCAGCGCGTACGCGCCTGATGCCCCAGCCATCAACATGACCAGGCCAAAAAATACTGCTACCATCGTCTTACCCATGACCTACCTCCTTAAAGAGATTAAGAAGAGATGCGATTAGGTTGGTGAATGATGACCACCGCGCTCTGAACCTTCTGCCAGACACTCCGCCCAGGAGGCTAGCACCCACTACTCGAAAATGTCCTAAATAATAGGCTGATGAGGGACACCTTATAGCATAGGGATTAAAAAGGAAGCAAGAAAGTTCTTGGACAGTTACCTGGCGTCTTGACCCGCAACTTTTTCGCTGAATTCCGTCCGTTACAATCTGAACTTACGGCTTTATTCCAATCACTTATGGCAATGCCTTGCCGTCTGGCGACAGTTCCAATGCATGCGACCCGATCAGCAGATCATATGGGGTGTAGTCATCGGTCAGAGTCAGGCCAGGGGACCAGGGCGTGGTACGTCTCGCCGCCAATAAAGCGATCGCTTCCGGCGGCAATCGGCGAGCCTCGACCTGTGAATGAATACGGTTCACGATCTCGTCATACGACATCGTATCGATTGGCGCTCCACCAAAAAAAATCAGATTCTCAGCGGTCGTCTGGTGCGCGCGCCATGGCCCCTTTACGCCGAATGATTCGATGGTGGGAAACGCAGTCTTCAGCGTCTGCACGACTGCGCTCGCGCGCTGCAGATCGCCGCCCTCCCCGGAAGAAGCCAGGTTGAGAGCCAGGACGCCGTTGGGATTGAGTCGCCCCTTGAGTTCCGAAAAGAACTCGACTGTCGTCAAATGAAAGGGAATCAGGTGCCGCGCAAAGGCGTCGACCCAGATAACGTCATAGGTATTTTTCGTGTCGCGGAGAAAGACGCGGGCATCTTTCACAGACACATGATGATTGGCGGGTGGATGATAGTCAAAATACTCTTCCGCCATGCGCACCACGACGGGATCGAACTCGACGACATCCAACTCCAGTTCAGGCCAGATCTGGGCTAACCACTTGGCCAGCGACCCACCCCCGTGCCCCAAAATAAGTCCTCGCTTGGGCTCCGGAGTCAACGCGACCGCGGCGACCATGAGTTGGCTGTAGGGAAGGAACAGGGTCGTGGGGTCCGAGCGCCACATCACGGCATGCCACGTACGGTCGAGTACCAGATAGCGAAACAGATCGTCGTCACGTACACGCACTTGTTGATAGGGACTATCCTCCTGATACACCAACCCGGCAACCGGAGGAGCCTGGCCGAACAATTGCCACCCTAGAATGAGCAAGCCGGTCAAGAACAGCCCTGTCAGCTTCGTAACCTTTCCACTCCCCTGCTGCAACCATAGCAACCCAAGCAGCAGTTGAATCACTCCCAACGAAGCCACGAGGGTCTGCGTTCCTAACCAGGAGAGGAGGAAAAACGCGGTGCCCCAGGTTCCCGCCAGACTGCCAACCGTAGATAACGCAATCATGCTGCCGGTATGTCGCCCGAGGTACCCCATATCAACCACGGCCAATCGAAGCAGCGCCGGCATGACGCCGCTCAATCCAAATGCCGGGGGAGCCAGCAACACACAAGCCGCCAGACTGGGTCCCCATCGCGGGTCCTCGACCATCTTCGCGACTTTGAAAATGGCAGCCTGCCCCGCCCAGGACATCAGCAACGTCCAGGCGCCGGACCCGAGGAGAAGCCATGCCAGCACCGCGGCAACGCGATACCGATCGGAGGCCCAGCCGCCGAACGCATAGCCGGAGCTCATGGCCGCCAGAATGATCCCGATCAATGCGCCCCAGACGAACAGCGAATTCCCGAATACCGGAGCCAGCAAACGGCTTCCCAGAATTTCCAGCGCCATGACAATGGCACCGGTCACGAGCGCGGTGATCAGCAAGAACAGACGCGGAGTGGAAGAGGCGGAAGCTCCCTGTGCCATCGTCAACACAGGACCAAGGAAAGGCTAGAACCAAAACAGCGACGTTCGGAATTCAGGCACGCCATATTACAACGTTCCCCAATTCTTGAAGTATCGAAGCAGATCCCGCACGGAAATCATTCCGACCACACGCCCCTCCTCAGTAATGACAAGATGCCGGATCCCTCGTTCGGCCATCACGTCACTGGCGTCGTGCGCGGACTTGGCGATATCGATCGTCATCACCGGCGTACTCATCACGGAGCGCACCATGACCTGCTCTGCAGCCGCCCCACTGGCCATGCCCTTTCGAACCAGATCGGCCTCACTGACAATGCCCACATAATCACCACGGTCGGCGACGAGCATGGCCCCGACCCGGGCATCGCGCAGCTGCTGCGCCACCGTTAGCAGAGAATCATCGGGACGCACCGTCTTCGTAATGGGACGCATCATCATTGCCAAAGGTCGTTGGATGGGCCCGCCTGCAACCGCCATGTGCCAGCGTCTCCTTCGAAGAGGGCCGAATTCTACTGAAGTGCGCGATAATCTGCAATTCATCGCTCTCGCGCGGACCGCAAAAACTTGCGATAAGATTGCTCACTCCTGCAGGCATTGCTATACTACCGACTCTACACGAGTACTCACCCAAAGATTCGCAGCTATTCTTCAAGAGGAGATGCATCCATGCATATCAGCGTGATTGGAACGGGCTATGTCGGCTTAGTCACCGGTGCCTGCTTCGCAGAATTCGGCGTCAATGTCACGTGTATGGACACAGATGCACGCCGGATTGCCAAACTCGAAAAGGGCGAAGTGCCATTTTTTGAGCCCGGCATCACGGAACTCGTCGCCAAAGGGATCAAAGAAGACCGTCTCCATTTCACCACTGACGTCGCCAAAGCCGTCGATAAAGCCCTCGTCATCTTCATTGCCGTGGGAACTCCCCCGAAGTCAGACGGGTCAGCCGACCTGTCCTATGTAGAAGAAGTCGGACGCGGGATCGCCAAGAACATGACCGGCTATAAGGTCATCGTCACGAAATCCACCGTCCCCGTCGGCACGGGCGAAAAATTACGCGAAGTGATCAAGGCCAATCAAACCGGCCGCTTCCGGTTCGACATCGTGTCCAATCCGGAGTTTCTCCGTGAAGGCTCCGCTATCGAAGACTTCATGCGGCCCAACCGCGTCGTGATCGGCGCGGACAGTGAGCAGGCCGTGGCGATCATGAAAGACTTGTATCGCCCCCTCTATCTGCTGGAAACCCCGATTGTCGTCACTGACATCCCGACTGCCGAGATGATCAAATATGCTTCCAACGCATTTCTTGCCGTCAAGATTTCGTTCATCAACGAAATTGCAACCGTCTGTGAAAAAGTGGGAGCCGATGTGCAGCTGGTGTCCAAGGGCATGGGGCTCGACAATCGTATCGGGAATAAATTTCTGCATGCAGGCCCCGGGTTCGGAGGTTCCTGCTTCCCAAAAGATCTCGCGGCGCTGGTGCAGACTGGCGAGCGCGTGGGCTACCCGTTCCAGATTGCAGGCGCAGCCGCCAAGGTCAACTACGAGCAGCATCTGCGGATGGTTCAAAAAGTGAAAGATGCCTGTGGCGGGGTGAAAGGCAAAACACTCGGCGTATTGGGCTTGTCCTTCAAACCCAACACGAACGATATGCGGGAAGCTCCGTCGTTGACGATCTTGAGCGAATTGATGAAGGAAGGGGCAAAAATCCGCGCCTACGACCCGGCGTCCATGGAAGAATCGACGAAGCTGCTCCCCGGCATGATTCCCTGCCAAGACACCTATGAAGTCGCGGAAGGCGCCGACGGCCTGATCATCATGACGGAGTGGAACCAGTTCAGAAATCTCGACTTCGAACGGCTCAAGAAAGCCATGCGGGAACCGCTGCTGCTGGATCTACGGAATACCTACGAGTCTGACCGCGTCGTGACCTACGGCTTCCGGCACGTCTCGGTCGGCCGCCCCACCAGGAATCCGGCCGCCTAACCGGCGGCCGGACGGTCACCACTAACTCAGCAGCTTCGCCGGTTCAGGCTGGGCTCCTTCTTTCGTTTTCGGCTTGTACCCCATCCGATCAAGCACCTTCATGATCTTGGTTTTCAACCGGTCGTCCGCATCCGCCAGCGCCGTGGCGAGAGGCTCGACGGCCGGCTTGCCGATCTTCCGGATAATTTCCGTCGCCGACTGACGCACATCGTCTTCTTCAGACGCCAGCAACGGCACGAGCGACGAGACCGCCGACCCGCCGATCTTAATCAACGAATCATAGGCCCGCTGCCGCACATCACCCACCTCATCGGTAAGAGCCTCGACCAACGGCCCCACGGCCCGCGGATCTTTCAACTCGCCCAGCACTTCCGCCGCATACTTCCGATTGAGCCAGTGCGAATCCTTCAAATCGATCAGCATTGCGTCGGCTTTGGCGGCATTCGGATCCTTCGCGCGAATCCGGAAGCTCTTGGCGATACGCTTGCCGCCCTCTTCCACGACACGAATCGTGGCTCCGTCGCCCGGCTTGATCTTGAGAAAATCTTCGAGGGCTTCCTCCCCGACATCCAGCACGACGGTCTTCCCGTCATACGCAAGCAACTCGACCTCCAATTGCCTGGCTTCCGGATTGACGGCCACAACCCGCTCCGTCACCAGATTGAATCCGTCTTTCTTGGGCCCGCCCTTCGGTCCGATCTGAATCAGTTTTACCGGTGCTTCTTCTGCCATAATAGAGTTCCTTTATCGGGTTATGACGACGTCGCCTGTTTCCATCCCAAACTCGCAAGGACACCTTCGACGGTCTCCTGCACCATCGTGTTTTCGTCTTCCAAGAGCGGAAGCAACGGCTCGATGGCCTGCTTGGCCCCGAGTCGCGCCAGTGATTCAGCGGCGTTCCGGCGCACGAGCCAGTCTTCGTCCTGTAGCGACTGGATCAACGCCTCGGCGCTGCGCGGGTCGCCGATTTTCCCAAGCGCCTCCGCGGCATGACGCCGCACCATCCAATTGGGACCAAGAAGTCCATCGATCAGCGCATCGACCGCCCTGGTATCACCGATCTTCTTTAAGACCCGCGCGACATCTTCACGCACCGTCCCGTCAGTGAGCGCTTCGATGAGTCCTGGCGTCGCACGCGAGTCACCGATCCGCTCCAATGCCCATACCGCCGCAGTCCTGACAGCACCGTCTTTGTCTTTGAGCGCCACCATCAACGGATCAACCGCGCGGGGATCACGGAACCGCCCGAGCGCATTCGCGGCCTGCTCGCGGATCGCCCATTCATCGTCGCGCAAGGCTTCCAGCAACTGATCAAATGCGATGGGGCCGATGCGCACCACGGCCGTCGCCGCGGCTTCACGAATCACCACATCCTCATCCGCCATCAGGCCGATCAGTTGGGGAACAGCGTCGATCCCCATCTGGCCAAGACTCGCCATCGCATGGTCCCGCAGCGCCTCATTGTCGTCGCGCAACGCGGCTATTAGTTGTGCAATTCGCTCGGCATCACTCATGTTCGTCCGATTCCTCCTGTCCGACCGGCTGTTCGCCCTCGAGTGCCGCAAGTTTATCCGCAATGAGGCCGGCGCTGTACGACACGATACCGTCCCGATCGCTCCGCAACCGGTTGAACAGCTCGTTATACGGACGCAAGACCTCGACATCTTTGATTTTCGCCAACGCCTCGATGGCCATCACCCGCAAGGGCCGGATCGGGATCGCTTCAATATACAATTGAGCCGGGCGCGGGTCGCCGATCAAGCCCAACGACTTCACGGCATACTCCTTCACGCCGGTATCTTTATCATTTTGCAGCCGCTTCATGAGCGGTTCTACCGCGCGCACATCGCCGATTTTTCCCAGCAGATCAGCCGCGGCTTCGCGCACCACCCAATCATCATCCTCCAGATACTCGATCAGAATCTCAACACTAGGCCGCCCGATCCCCAAGAGATCCATCACCGTGGACATTCGCGCTTCTTCACGCTCACTTGCGCCTTCCACATCACGCAACGCATTGAACGTCGCATCGATGCGTTCTCGAATGGCACTCAGCTTTTTCAGCGTCCGTATGGCGCTGTCGCGAACCGCCGGCGAGGCCATCGCGTCGATCAAACCATCGGCTGAACGCGGGTCGAGCAGATGTTCGAGAATCGTCGCCGCCGTCGTCTGAGCCTCAACATCAGGATGGGTCAGCATTTCGCACAAGGGGGTGATGGCATTCGGGATCACGCCCAGAAGCTGCCGAACCCGGTTCCGCACATCTTCGTCAGGCGACTCATGGAGATTGCGTACCAACCCCGCCGCCGTCTCGTCGTCTAGGTTTCCGGCCATCTGTTCGAGCGCAGCAAACGCCGCCTGCCGAACCGTCTCTTCCGGATCCCGAATCAATGTGACCAGCGCAACGCCCGCAGCGGGATCCTTGATCCGTGACAACATCGCGGCTGCTTCAACACGGAGAGGCACATCGCCCGTCTGCAAGGCCTGCGTCAAGGCCTGAACCGCACGGGGCCCGCCGGCCAGACAGGCTGCCGTGGCCCGCATACGGCGCCATTCTTCTTCGTGGGTCAACTCGGAAACGAGTGTGTCGATCGATTCTTTGGACATCTTAGAAATATCTCGGGAGTGAGCGGTCCGTTGATAACACCGATCTCCTGTTACATTCGCCCCGCGCGCCAACCGACAGCCGTAAGTGTTTCCCGCACATGATACCGAACATTTTCATCTTGCTCTTTGGCCAGCATCGGCAAGAGAGAGGGGATCACCGCCGGGCCAAACTTCGTCAGCGCCGCTGCCGCCTCAGACCTCGTAATAGTATTCCGCAAGGCTACGATCAGCGACGGAATCGCCACTGCATCCGCGATCATCCCCAAGGCCCTGGCCGCCATCCCCATGGTCGCCATCTCGTCCGTCCATCCGTCGGCACAGGGAGTAGCCGTATCCCTTGGCTCGCCCAATGGCACACCCTCGACAACCCGGCGCAGAATCGGTACCACCCGACGATCACCGATATGGCCGAGCGCTTCTACGGCCAAGAGCCGTAACCCCGGCTCCTTCATTACCGCCACCAGGTAATCGACAGCGCGCCCATCTCGAATTGCTCCCAGCGCTCGGACAACATCTTCGCGAATCGCCGAATCCCGCTCGTTGAATAAGGCCCGCAGCAAGGGTTCGACAGAGTCCGGTGACTTGAGCTTGCCCAACGCCTCCACCGCATGGAGACGAACCAGCCAATCATCATGCTGGAGGGCGTCGATCAACCCGGCCATTGCGGCGGCACCGATGGCAGCCAGCGCGCTGGAGGCCTCCTCGCGGACGGCCTTCACCTTGTCCTGCAGCAGCGGCATCAAGGCCGGGACCGCTTCAGGGTCGCCGATCCGCCCCAACCCCTTGGCCGCGTGCATCCGTACGATCCAATCGCGACTACCCAGCGCCTGCATGAGCGGCGTCAGTACCCGCGCATCGGCCAGTACGGCCAGAATAGCCGATGCCGCCTCCTGCACCTGCAAGGCGGGATCATTTAAACAGCCCGCCAAGGCCGGAACCGAGACCGACCCGAGCGCCGACAGCGCCCCAACCGCCGCTTCGCGGACGGCGCGATCGGTATCGCGGAGCAACTTCGTCAGCGGCAGAACGGCCCGGGTGTCGTTGAGCCTGCCCAGCAGGGTCGCCGCTTCTTCCCGAATGGCCCAATCTTCGTCCGACAGCGCTGCGATCTGTTCACTGACAGTGTCGGCCATGGTACCTCGGCCTCTGGTGAGGCCTTCGACCTTAACACAGGATTTTTTTAGGGGTCAACGCGGGTCGGCCCTACGACCTGGCATCGAACCATCCCCGCGTAGCTGGTCGAAACGGAGGAAAAAAGACGCTAGAGCACCGGACACTCTCGGCAGGCCAGGGCGCCCAGGAGAGGGAGCCAGTGGTTACCGCACCGATCCTTTTGCAAAATCTCCGCTCGGACCGAAGCGACCGATATCTCCCAACGGGCGATCGACACGAAGGTTGTCGGCCTGACTGGAGTCCACCGAGGTCTCTTCGTCCGGAGGCGTCCACCCGAGGTGCTCTAATGTTTCGACCACCAGCAACCGCAGGGAATCTTTGGCCGTCAACCGGACTGAGGCGTAGGACAGCACACGCTCGCCTTCGGCTTCCACCTCGGAGGCCTTCGGATCGTACAGGAAAGAAATGAGCGGCTCGATTGCCGAATCACCGATCAACACCAGCGCTGCGGCAGCCTTCTCCCGCAACACCCCATCCTTCAACAGCATGATCAGGTCGGGAATGACACGCGGATCGCGGAAATGCCCGAGCGCAGTCGCCGCCGCCTCCTTGATGAAGGCATCTTCGCTGACGATACACCCGGGAGTCGGCGTGCCATCCTGGCGAACGCCTTTTCCTTTCAAGGCGGCCAAAACCGCAGGGAGGGCCCGGGGGTCACCGATCATGCCGAGCGAGGCAATGGCATGGCGCTTCACCGCGCCATCTTTCATGGCCTCCAGCAACCCATCGATGGCCCGAGGGTCACCGATCATGCCCAATGCAATCGTGGCATCTTCGCGCACGGCGCGATCGGGATCTTTCAACGCCTCGATCAACGCATCAACGACCCGTGGTTCACGCACCCAGCTCTTGCCGATTTGATAGTCCGTTGTCATGCCGCCCAGCGCACGTGCCGCATGGCAGCGCACGACGAAGTCCTTGTCCTTCATGGTCTCAAGCAACAAATCGACGGACGGCTGGCCGATCGCCACCAGGGCAATGCCGGCGGTTTCACGCACGATTTTCGAAGAATCGCGGAACAACTTGATCAGTGCAGGAATGGCTTTCGCGTCGCCGATTTTCCCCAACGCTTCTGCCGCGGCACTCTTCACGGCCCCGTCACGATCCCGACAGGCAAAGATCAGCCCGTCAACTGCCCGCGGATCGTGGAGATCGCCGCACGCTTTCGCCGCATGTTCCCGAACCCGCCACCGCTCGTCCTTCATGGCGGCAAGGAGCCGGTCGATCTGGCCCGCGCCCAGCGACACGACAGCGGCGACCGCCTCGTTACGGACTTCCATGATAGGGTCATTGAACAAGAGGATCAGGGCTTCAATCGCCTTTGCCCCGCCGATTTTGGCGACGCCCCAGCCGGCGCGAGTCCGCACGGACCAATATTCATCGCCGCATGCGCCGATCAGCGCATCCAGTGTGGTCGGATCTGCCAACTGTGCGAGGGCTTTCGCGGCCTCTTCACGAGTGGCATCATCTGGATCTTCCAGGGAATCAAGCAGATCATCGAGTGCCTGTGCCATCACCCACCTCACTATTCCCATAATAGGCATCACGTTGACCGCCATGAGGATAGGTGCGCTTGCACCGTACCACCAGGGTCTGAGTCCCGCGGCCCTCCACACATTGATCGAGTGACTTGGAGTATTCCAGTTTCCCGTCCAAACTCACCGTGAAGGGAAAGTCGAAGGTAAAACTGATGAACTTATACTGTCCCGGCTTGAGCTTCAGCTCGCGCGTTTCGGTTGTCCGATAGGCATCCGATGTTTCCGGATCTAAGACCCAGAGCGGCGGCGTAATACCCGGTACTTGCCACCAGGATTGTGGCACCAGCGGAGTCGGATCAATCGTGATCGCATGCTCCTTGGTATACGCAGGGGGCGGCCCAGCCGCAAAAAGCTGTTTCGACTGCCCCATGATTGCTGCGCACGTCAGCACAATGATGCAGATGAACGCCTGGCGCCCCGTGAAAGATCTTTGCGACGAGATACGCATCGGTCCTCTATTGCAGGAGTGGGCTGACAGGAGCAGCCGTGAACGCGGTCTTGAAAATTTCTTCGACCGGGTGGCTCTCCCATTCCGTATAGGTTGTGAGTCCGAGCGCGCGCATGACGGTCGCGCCCGTATCAATGATCGACACCGGCTGACGAATTGCATGACCGGCCTTGATGCCGACGCCAGAGGCAATCCAGGGCACTAGCGGAACCGCGTTTGCCTGATCGGCGGACATCTCGCCGGACGAGAACTGGGTTTCCCCGAAGGCGCTCAGCGATGTGGCAAATATCGTCGTCCGCTTGATGAGGCCGAGGTCACGGTACAAATCAAGGACCGTTCCCATCGCCTTATCAACGGCCTTTAAGGCATCTTTGTAGGCTGCCGACTTCCAGCCCTGCGCCTCTCCAACGCGGCCCGGAGCAGGCAAGTGCACGACCAGGAAATGCGGCAAGGAGGGAATCGCATGGCCGTAGCCGGAACCACTCGTGGCCTTCTTGAAATAATCCCGCACGTAGCCGACCAACCGGTCGGGATTACATTCGGCCCGGAGGGGCCCGCACATCTGATAGTCCGTATAGGGTTCCGGTTTGGCGAGCTGATACAGAGACTCGTCCATATAGAAAATGGCGCTGTCCCGACCGCCGCTCAAATCGAGGTAGTCAAATACGGTCGGGGCACGCGGGTACCCGCGGCTGAATTCGAAGACGTTCCAGGTAATGCCGTGTTTGGCGACCGGCATACCCGTCACCAGCGAGGCCATAGTCGGCAGCCGGCGCGCAGGCGCAACTGCGGTGGCCGACCAGGTGACCGCCCCATCCTTCACGAGAGACGACAGGACCGGCATCGCGCCGCTCTTGAGCGATTCCTGACCAAAACCTTCCAGCACAAACAGAATGACATGTTCCGTCGTCCCAACCGGCGCCGAAGGCGAAACGTCTCCCCCTCCCTTGGCGGCAATAGCCAGGGAAGACGATGAGGGGACAACGAGGGTCAGACCAAGCACAACGGCCAGACAAAACGCGGCCGCAGCGATCGTAATATTGCGAATAACACTCATGAACTGCCTCACCACAGAATCTATTAATGAAGCGAAGAAAAAGTACCTTAGCACGCTGTTTTCCGGGAAGGCAAGGCGCGAACCCCGCCTCTCATGGCGCCTGAGCGGGTTCGATGGTATCCTGAGCAGGTCCGGAGAATGTGACGATCATCACGCGACCAAAGCCCCCTTTGCCTGGGTGTGACGCAATGCCTGAGAACAGCCGTAACAGCGCCCGCTGCTCCCTCGCGGACACCTTTCAACGGAACCGATACCTGTCTCATCTGGCCGGGCTCACCGCGATCACCCTGTCTCTCTTCCTGACATGCCCCTCACCAGGTCACGCCGAGATTCGAGTCGTCACGGCGACGGGGGAGCATCGAATGACCGACCGGGAAACCAAGGCAGACGCGATCCGGCTCGCTACCGAGCAGGCGAAGAAGCAGGCGCTGGAACAGGTCGCCTCCTACCTGGAGAGCGTGACCGTCGTGCGGGATCTGGACGTTACTCAGGATGAAATCCGCAGTTATACCGCCGGCATGGTGCTGGTACTCGATCAACATGTGGATACCAGGCTCGACGGAGACGTCGTCGTGATCCAGGTCGCGCTCAAGGCGCAAGTGGATAGCAACGAAGCCGCACAGGCCATCACCGCACTGAAGCAGAATGAAGATGTGCGGGAAGAACTGGTTGCCCTGAAGGAAGATGTCGATCAACTTCACCAGCAATTGGACGAAGCCAACCAGGCATTAGCCCAGACAACCTCGCCGGGGCAGGCCCGGCAACTGAACCAGCAGCGCAATGACCTGCTGAATCGGGCGGAGTCAGACGCAATGGTGGCGCAAGCCTGGACCGACTGGGTATTGATCGCCCCCTTTGCGCAACCCCACCCTGCGGCAGGCTTGGCTCAAGTCCAAGCCCTGCTTGGCATTGCGGGCCGATTGAATCCGAATAATCCTCATCTCGCCATCGCCCAACAGACCGTGGGGGCCAAGTCACCACCGGCCCCCCCTCAGCCTCGACAGCCGCCGATTCCGCATACCGTGCCATTTCTGCCAGGCTACTACGTCGTGCCGTCACAACCTGATCAGCCCGGGTCACCCCCCCCGCCTGATTCGAAACAGTTGTCCAGCGTCTACCAACTTAACCCGTTGTTGCCGAACCAGTCGGGACAATCGCCACCATCCGGCAATACCACCACTATTATTCAGGTGCATCCCCAGCCGGGAACCGCACCAGCTCACCCAGGTCGCAGCATGATGCCGACCTATCGGCAAGTCCCGGCGCCGAATAGCCCGCCCAGCCAACCGACATTGCATACCTATCGAGCGGGAGGCGGCCTCTCCTCGCCTTCTGCACCGGCATCACCGGATGCGGCCACTCGAGGCGGGCGCCCGCCGGTCATACGCCAGACGCCACCAGCCTTGCCTCCCGATTCCGCTTCACAGAGCGGTTCCACCAACAAGAATCAGGGGGAGAAATAGCCATGCCACTGATAGCCAGACGCATTCAGACGGCATTGTGGATGGCCGGCACCCTGCTTGTCGCCGTCCCCACACTGGCGGCGGAGTCCACCACAGCAGACGTTCGTACCCATGCCGATCAAAGCTTTCAGCAACTGCACACACGAGAGCAGGGCATCGCACCGCCGCGCAGGGACCAATCACCGCGCGAATCGGCGCCTGCGTATGACAGCAACCAATTCCTAATCGGACAGGGCCAAGGCGATCTCAGCAAAGGAAAACTAGTCTGTCAGCGCGTCTCCGAGTTGGCGGCCCGGGGCGACATCGCCAAACAAATTCGCGTCCAGGTGAAGGAACATGCCACCGACCGCCTGCGGGAGCGCACCGGCCGCGAGACCGAACAGGACATCGAGGTTGTGCGTGAAGAAATCGTCCAGGAATATCTGCAAGGCGTGACCATCGTTGATCGCCGCATCGACGACGAGGCCAAGACCTGTTCCGCCGTGGCCGTCATGCCCAAAACCAAGCTGCACGCGCCGCCTGCCGCCGAACCAATCTCGACCGACTCACCCGCCCGGCACTGAGCGCATCCGCCGCCTTCCCTCACCCTCTCCATTGAACTTCGGGATCCGTTTCGGGTAAGACAATCTTCCCATGCCTATCGAGAACAATTTCCAGCACGACGAACTCTCCCGGAAGAATCCCGGCGACCGGCTCACCCATGCGGAGTGGACGACGCCGCCTGACATGGATTCGCCCGCCTGGCAAGCAGCCATGAGCCAGACCGGACAGAAGCTGTCGCAGGCCGGAGTACGGCTGATCATGTTTCTGCACGGAGCCATTCCCGGCACTGACATCTTCGGCTTAGGGAGGCTCGATGAGGTGGGCGGCCTCAAACGCGGGTATTCACGCGGCATCTCGGGACTGGACTCGCTGCTCTCGTTCATGCGGGAAGGCTCGAACGGCATAACACCTTTGCCGGGCGGCATGAAGCCGCCGCTGTCAAATGACGACGCCACAAAAGCTCTTCTCGATAGCCAGATCGGCGACGCGGGCAATTTCACTGCATCGATCGTGGAGCAATGCCGAAAGGCACTCAACCAGCAGGTGACGAAACCCATCACATGCGTGCGCGAACTCTGGTCGAGTGAACACCATCATCTCGGCCGTGCTCTGGCAGCCTGCCGACTCTTGGATCGGCTGCGCGCGTTGGTGAGTGAACAGCATCTGGGAGCCGGTGACCGCATCCTGATCCAGGCCCATGGCCAGGCCGGGCTCGTGCTCGCGCTGGCTTCAAATCTGCTCTGCCCTTCCCCGATCACGGGGCGAAAGGCATTCTTCGACCTGCTCCTGGCCGCAACCCCACAAGGTCCGGATGCGCAGGTGATTCACCGCATCGATCCGCTACTGACGGCTGGCTCCTTGCTCAATGGCGCAGCACTCGATATCGTCACCCTCGGCACACCCGTGCGTTACGGCTGGGACCCCTCCGGCATCGGGAAACTCCTCCACATCGTCAACCATCGCAATCTGCGGACCGACGGGAAGACCTGGCTCTCCAAAATGGAGCTGCCGCAGATCTCCGTTGAAATGCCGATTGCCTGGGGTGGCGATTACGTGCAGGAATTGGCCGTGGCCGGAAGTGATGCCTTGCCTACGGAGAGTGCCAAGGCTGCCAATAAAGCGGTGTGGGAATTGCTGGAACCCTACGATGGCTTCGAACGCTGGGTGGAATGCGCCCGCCGCGCCACCCGCTTTCCGAGCGAAGGGCAATGCCTGCTCGTTGATTATAAAGACTGCACGAGCTCAACCAACGTGCGCGACCACTACTACGGCCACGCCGCCTACACCCGTGCGAACGCGATGCTCTTCAACTTCAATCAGATCGTGGGCCGCTTGTACTCGTAATCGCGAACTCTAACGTTACCTGACGGCGGTGACCCTACATCCTTGTTAGTGCCGCTTCTCCCGGAGAGCGAACCACATCGGTCGACTTCCTCTCGTGGCTCGTAACATTTCTCGACCAAACAATCGGCAACTGGTGGCCTTTCACCATCCTGCTCAGTACGGCATCTCGTCGTCGTCAAATCCGAAATGATGCCCGATCTCGTGCACGACCGTATCGCGCACTTCCTGCACGACTTCTTTCTTGGTGCGACAGAGCCTGAGGATCGGTCCGCGATAAATTGAGATTTTGGCCGGCAGTTGCCCGCCCGCCTGAAAGAAGGATTCTTTGTCGATTGGGAGCCCTTGATAGAGGCCGAGCAGATCTTCGTCTTCCTCCAGCTCCAAGTCGGCGAGGACTTCAGGAGAAGGCTCTTCTTCTACCACCACAGCCACATTGGTAATGCGCTTGGCGTATTCGTCGGGAAGGCCATCCAGCGCTTCCTGCACCAGGGCCTGAAACTCAGACTCGGGGATGGTCAACGTACGCTTTCGCGGCGACATAGGCTGAACTGGATCGACTCACGCACTGTGCAACATCAGCTTCAGTTGAGGAGGTTCAAACAGGCTGTCCGGCAAGGCCGCAGGGAGTACGTCGACTGAGGCGTACAGCCTAGCGTACGTCGCAGGGAGACGTGCGACTGAGAACGCCGCTGGCAGCCTGTTTCAACATCCGACTACGGGTGGGCGACGCGCCAGTTGGGCCCCACGCCCACATCCACCTTGAGCGGCACCGATAACCCCAACGCCTCACCGGTAGCTTCCATTTCCGCTTTTACGAGTTGAGTCGCTTGCTCAAGTTCCTGGTCCGGTACCTCGAAGATCAATTCGTCATGCACTTGGAGGATCATTTTGCAGCGAGACAGTTCGTGTTGCAGGCGCCGATGCACCTTGATCATAGCCACTTTAATGAGGTCCGCTGCCGAGCCTTGAATCGGACTATTCACCGCCATGCGCTCACCGACGCCACGCTGGGATGGATCGCCGCCCTGCAACTCGGGGATAGGACGGCGACGGCCCATGATCGTGGTCGTGTAGCCCTTAGTCTTCCCGTCATTGATATTGCGGTCCATCAGCGCCCGCACCGCGGCGAATTTCTCAAAAAACGTTTCGATGTATTTCTTGGCATCGGCTTGGGAAACCCCGATGTTCGACGCAAGACCGAACGGGCTGATGCCATAGACAATCCCGAATACCACGCTCTTCGCCGCGCGCCGCATCTCGCGCGTGACCTCTCCGGCAGGCAGATTGAAAATCTCCATGGCGGTGGCCATGTGGATGTCTTCCCCCTTCTCGAACACCTCCAACAAACGAGGGTCTTGGGAGAGGTGCGCCAGAATACGCGGCTCAACCTGACTGTAATCGGCACAAAGCAGTTGATGACCCGGCGGCGCAATGAAGGCCTCACGGATACGCAGGCCATAGTCGCCCTTCACCGGGATGTTCTGTAGATTGGGATCGGTAGACGACAATCGACCGGTGGCCGCCACCGTCTGATTGAGCGACGTGTGGAGCCGTTTGGTTTCAGGATTCACCAGCAGCGGCAGGGCATCGACGTAGGTCGATTTCAGTTTGGTCAGGGTACGATAATTGAGGATCTGCGCGGGGAGTTCATGCTGACTTGCAAGTTGCGTAAGGGTGTCTTCATCGGTGGAAAAACCGGTCTTCGTTTTCCGTAGCGGCGTGAGGCCCAGCGTTTCGAACAGCACCGTGGCCAACTGTTTCGGCGAACCGATGTTGAATTCGCCGCCGCCCAATCGATAGATAGTGCCGACCATCTGTTCGAGTTCCCGCTCCAGCTCCTTGCTGAGACCGCGCAGCCCCTCGACATCAAGCAGGAACCCGTTGCGTTCGATTTCCGCCAGCACCGGCACCAGCGGCATCTCTACGTCTTGAAAGAGCGAGAGGCTTCCCTGCTCGTTCAAGCGCTCGCGAAGCATCGGCGCCACTTTCGCCGTCACAGCGGCTGCCTCGCCGGTGCCGCGAACCAGGCTTTCATCGACATCGAACAGAGATTGCGGGCCCTTGCCGGACTCCTCATTCGCGCCGGCGCCGAGCTGATAACTCAGCAGGTCCATGGCGATCGCTTCCAAGCTGTGGGCGCGACGATTCGGGTTCAACAGATAGTCGGCGACCATCGTATCGAAGTAGGGGCCCGGCATCTCGATGCCCTGCCGGTGCAGGGCCAGCAAGGCCGGCTTGAGATCCTGCACCGCTTTCGGCCTGCTTCCGTCACCCAGATATGCAGTAAGCGGCCGTGGCCAGCTACGCGCGTCGCCTTGCACGAACGCCGCCGCCCCGTCCGACCAACCCAATGCGCAACCTTGGATATCGGCTCGTACGCCGGCCTCGCCGCTCAACACACAGGCAAACCCCAGCATCGCATCCGGCTGTCGTCGTTGCAGAAACTTTTCCGCTGCAGCGTCATCCTGGATCCGCTCGACCTCGGCTCCCAACCGGTTCTGTTCCGGCGTGTCACCCTGAAAGGCCTTGGCCAACGTCATGAACTCCAGCTCTCGCAACAGGCTCACCAGAGTTTCGGTCTGCGGCGCTTTCGCCTGGAAACGGGCCGGGGCAAATTCCACCGGACAATCCAACTGAATGGTCGCCAGCTGTTTGCTCATGCGCGCGTTGTCACCCTGTTCCAGCAGAAGATTCTTTGTTTTAGCCGGGGTCACTTCCTCCACGCGGCGCAACAACTCCTCAATCGTGCCGAACTGCGTGATCAGTTTCACGGCCGTTTTTTCGCCGATCCCTTTGACGCCGGGAATATTGTCGCTGGTATCACCCATGAGGCCCATAATTTCGACCACGCGCGCCGGCTCCACACCGAACCGCACCTGCGAATCCTCCTCGCCGAACCACTTGTCTTTCACGGGGTCAAAGATACGCGTCTTGGGAGTCAGCAGCTGGAACATGTCCTTGTCACTGGTGACGATCACGACGTCGAGGCCTTCGCCTTCCCCTTTCCGCGCCAGGGTGCCGATCAGATCGTCGGCCTCGTACCCGCCCTGCCGGATCACCGGCAGGGAGAGGGCTTCCACCACGCGATGGATGTACGGGATCTGCGCGCTCATGCCTTGCGGCATGGGAGGCCGTTGCGCCTTATACTCCTTGAACGCCTCATGCCGGTGGGTCGGGCCTTTTTCATCAAACACCACGGCGACATAATCCGGCCGATGGTCCCGCAACACCTTCAACAACATGGTGGTGAATCCATAGACCGCATTGGTCTGCAGGCCCTTGGAGTTGCTCAGAGGCGGCAGGGCAAAAAACGCCCGATAAATGTAGGCGCTTCCGTCGATTAGATACAGAGTCGGCATGGTAGAGGAAGAATCCCACAGGCAATTGGTAACAGGTGACCGAGGCCGCTGCGGACGGCGTCAGTCCGGAGCAATAATCAGCGGTGGCTTGTCGAACTTGGCCCGCATTGCGTTGATCGTGCTGAGGACAGTAGATTGCCCGACGATTTTGGCTTCCACGCGACGTTTGCCGGGAAACTCGATTAAAGACAAGCCGATCAACATCGTCAGCACACCTTGCCCCGGCAGAAACAGCATGAGAAATCCCGCGAAGAGAAAAATGGCCCCGACGACATTTTTCACAATGTGTCCGAGCAGCCGAAGCACCGGGTGGTGGTTTTCCATCCAGGGACGCGGAATACGGGTATCGAAATAGTCCGCGGGCAATCGCATCAAGATGATGGGAATCGCGATCAGGGTCCCCACGAACATGAAGACAGAGGACACGGCGAACCAGATCAGGACGTTCGCCGGCACGTAGGATTCGATCTGCGCTAAAATGTCATTTATCACGGGCGCATCCTAGCATGGGGCTTCGCACGGCGGAAAGGGTGTGACACGAAGCCGGTTTACGTTCCACACGCCCGAGGCTATAATTCCACACCATGCTGACGCAGCCACCCAGCAATGCACCGTTGGCGCGCCCACGGGCCTCTCGCCTGGCTCTCCTCGGCCTGGCCCTCACCCTGAGCACGATCGGCCTGATCGATCACCGGGCGGAGGCTGCCGACGCGGCCACAGAACCTGAACTGCAGATCGACATCACGAAGATCGGACTCGGTAAAGAAGTCGTCATTACGCAGGGCAAGAAAGAATGGTTCATGCGGGTGGAGGTCACGCCTGAAAATTCAGTAGTCGTGCGCCAAGAAAAACAAGGCGAGCGTTACCTGCTCGATGAGAGCGAAATGCACGATCGCGCCATGACGTCCGCCGAAGTAGATGCGGCCATCACTGACTTTATCAATAGCGTCAAAACCAGACAGAAGGTCAAATAGCCGCCATGGCCGATACACCGAAATTTGTCATCTTCGCTCACAACGCCACCTACGACAAGCTCCACCAGGTTGCGACCCTCGGCCTCACGGCCGCTGCCATGGGCAAGGATGTCATCGTGATCTTGCTGTTCTGGACGATTAAGAAACTGGCCGAAGGCAAGATCGACCAGATCGACTTCCCACCCGAATATGCCTCTTCAGCCGAGGAAGTCACCCGCCTTCTGAAGGAAAAGAAGGTCCCGAAAATCTCCGAGATGTTTCATGAATCTCGTCTCGTCGGGCAATTTCGCCTCATCGCTTGTAGCGCGGGGCTCGAATACATGGGAGTCGAAGCGGGCGCGGTCGAACGCAACGTCGACGAAGTGCTTGGTCTCCCTTCCATCCTCTCACTCACCGCACAGGCGGAAACCAAACTGTTTATCTGATCCATCGGAAACGGGATGTCGCGCCCGAATGCAGCAACCTGATGCCGGGTGAGGGTTCGCATCGCGGTTAGCGACTTTTTGTCACTCCAACCCGATCACAATAGTCCGCAATCTTGCACTGGCTGCACAACGGCGAAACCGGCTGGCAGAGGTGCTGCCCATAGGACACGAGCAGATCGTTGAAAGTGATCCAATACTTGCGGGGCAATTTGGCACGCAAGGCTTTTTCCGTCTCATCGGGAGTTTTCGTTTCCACGTAGCCCCATCGATTGCTGATTCGATGGACATGAATATCCACGCAAATCCCCGGCTTCTCATATCCAACCGTCACCACCAGATTCGCCGTCTTCCGACCCACTCCCGGCAAGGTCAGCAACTCTTCAATCTCATCCGGCACTCGACCGTGGTAGCGATCAAGCAGCTGCGTGCAAATCTGCTGAATGTGTTTCGCCTTGGTCCGGTAAAACCCGACAGGATAAATGGCCGACTCGACAGTCGATTGGGACAGGTGCTGCATCGTCGCGGGGGTAGAGGCCAAGGCAAAGAGCCGCGCACTGGCTTCCGCGGTGGTCTTGTCTTTGGTGCGTAGACTGAGTAAGCAGGAAATCAGCACAAGAAAGGGATCGCGGCCAGACTCTCTGGCCACGACGCCGACAACCGGGTCAGGCCAGCGGGCAATCTCCCGCTTGACCGTTCGGATGACGGCGTGGATCTCTTGCGCCTGCATGGATCTGCCGGAAAGAGGAACTTAACTTGGCGTGATCGGAATCGTCGTCGGGAGGAAAAACGACTGGCGACTATTCGGGCCGTCTCTTCGCAAGCCACTTCTGCCGTCGACGTTGAGCCTCTCGCTCTTTTGCCTTCTTGCGGACACTCGGCTTTTCGTAGTACCGGCGGCGCTTCAGTTCGCGGAACAATCCTTCGCCCGCCAATTTCTTCTTGGCGACCTTCAGGGCTTTTTCGACGTTGTTATTGAAGACCTTAATTTCCATCGTCAGCTACCTTCGACTCTCTTTCAGCGAAGTTTCAGGATATTCAACATGTTTTGAGGCCACGAATCGAAGGGCGGAGTGTAGCATAGCGATTTCGCATCCACAAGCATTTGTTCCGCGATCGCAAACCGCTCACGAATAGATAATATAAGCTGCTGATTTGGTTGACCTTTCATGTTCTCTTCGACCATTTCCAGACACCCATCGATGACTGCATCCGCAAGTTTGATCCCCATCTTCAAGTCTGGCTGAAGCTCCGGCTTCGCATGGGTCAACAGACCGCGCAGGAGCGGAATCACCTCGCAACACAGCTTCACAATTTCCATCGGCGCCTCGATCGCACCGAGCAAACCGGATGAAATTTGCAGGGCGCGATCAGGGTGGTTGGGAGGAAGCTTCCTCGCCTGAAGCACCAGGGCGTACGCCTCTCGATCAGCCTGTACCAATTCGCGGAGGCGTGTACGAATCTCGGACAGGCGTGTTTCAACCGCGCGCGCGCGATTGAGTTTTGCCACCATGACTCCCAATGCAGCCGCGAAAGACGCTGAAAGGGCGCCCACACTCCCGCCGGTTAGCCCCTGAACATCCACCATTCCATCGAGTGCCCCCGATTTGATCGGCGGCGGGGCCTGTTCTTTCACCGGTTGCGACCCGCCCAGCTGCCCGATCGCCGCTCGCGATTCAGCACTGTCCAGTCGCGCTTCGAGCACTTGCCGTCTCTCAAATCGATCGAGGTGAAGCGCCTGTTGCGCCGTCTCAATGAGGGACTGTTCGGGTACCAGCCCGACGATCTCCGTCCCGGCCACCTCCACGCCACAAGCCGCGGCCTCCCACTGCACGGCGGCAAAGACGGCGTGAAGCGGCGTTTCCTCATGGTTCGTCAGATTCATCGACACCTGCACAAGTCCCTGGCTGCGGAGTTGGACGCCGATCGCTTTCACACAGGGAAGGCCTCCGCTGGACTGCCGAACCGCCTTCGCAATGGTCTTGGCAACCGAGAGGTCCTGGCTCTTCAAATTCACGTTAAACGCGACGAGGGGCCACCGCGCTCCCACCACCGTCGCGCCGGCTGTTTGATGCAATTGCTTCGGTCCAAAATCCGGTACCCAGGCAGGATCGGCAGCCATCCGGTCAGCCAATCCCTTCAAGCCACCTTTTCGAATCCATTCCAGCTGTGTGCGTTCAGGCCTCGTGGCTGCCTCTTCGTAGAGAAACACAGGGATCTTCAATTCGTTCCCGATACGCTGGCCGACCATGCGCGCCAATTGCACACAGTCCTGCATGCTCACGCCACGAATAGGAACAAACGGCATGACATCCGTCGCGCCGACGCGCGGATGTTCACCCTGGTGACTGCGCAGGTCGATCACCAGCGAGGCCAGTCGTGCCATCTGAAAGGCCACCTCGGCGACGGCATAAGGCCGACCGGCAAACGTGATGACAGCACGGTGATGGTCCGGATCTTGGGTCTCGTCCAGCAAGGCCACACCTGGCACTGAGCGAACCAACGCGACTAATGCCTGGAGGACCTCGGGGTTCCGGCCTTCACTGAAATTCGGCACACATTCAACAACCTGACTCACTGGATTCCTTCTTCCGCCCCTTTAGGCCTTCCATTCATGGGCGTCTGAGACAAGAAAAAAGCCGGAGGCTGGCGACCCCAGACCCTCCGGCTTTGCAAAACATGACGGCCTCGCATCCGCGCGCCTGGCGCTGAGTGCTACTTGGCTTTTTTGACGAAGGCCTTGTAAATCCGCTTGGATGAGCTCTGCTCCTCTTCCAAACCCACCATTTCATGGCCGGTCGTCTCGCACCAAGCCGGCATATCCTTCTTAATGCCTTCGTCGTCCGAGACGACCTCCAGCACCTGACCCATCGTGAGTTCTTTGATCTTCTTCGAGGTCAAAATAATCGGCATCGGGCAGAAATACCCCAGCGTATCGAGCTTCACATCAGCCTGTATCATGCCCTCTCCTCAGCCCCTGCTTATATGAACAGATTGACACTACCCTGCTTGGCTTCCGCCAGGTAGGTGGTCACACCGGCAAATTGGTCGATTCCGTCGATCAACGTGTCTTTCGTAATCCCCATCAAACCCATCGTGGTGGTGCAGGCGATGAAGCGCACGTCGAGATCCAGCGCCATCTGCATCAGCTCGGGCACACCGGGCATGCGATTCTGCTTCATCACGATTTGCATCATCTTCGTGCCCAGCCCCCAAAAATGGAAGCGGGACAAAGGCAACGTATCGGCGCCACCTTTGTTGAGGAAGCCGAACATCCGACGCAACCAATCCGACGCAGAGCTGCTCGCCCCTTTTTTGCGAATCGTGTTGAGGCCCCAGAAGGTAAAAAAGACCGTCACCCGCATCCCCATCGCGGCGGCGCCGGTCGCAATGATAAAGGCGGCCATGGCCTTATCGAGGTCCCCACTGAGGAGCACGATGGTCACGCGGTCAGCCTTCGAGTCCCGAAGTTGCGCCAGGGCGGCTGTGGGCTCGATTTGTGCGGTCGTCATCGCTTACCTCTTCTTCCGGAGCACACAGAGCACAGAATAAACTATCGAAAATGACTATAGTCTCCGCTTCTTTTTCTTGTCAAGAAATCCGGGACCCGCCCCCGCGCCTACACGTATCAATGCTGCTGGACTGTAGCGTAGACCCGCGCCGTCACTTGCTTGACCTGTTGCAGGCCCGCCGTTATAGTCCATTCGTCCATCGAGAGTCTTTCATCGCCTTGTGATCTATGAGCACTGACCTCATCACCGAAATCAAACCGACGAAAAGTGCCCCTCTGTTCGGGTTCTGGTACCCGGCGGCCACCAGCAGCTCCTTAGCCGTCGGCCAGATGCAAACCCAGGTGATGTTGGGACTTCCCATTCTCATTTGCCGAGACCGCCAGGGACAGGTGGCGGCCATGCGCGATATCTGCCCGCATCGGGGAATGCCGTTGTCGTTCGGCCATTTTGACGGCGAGCGCGTCGAATGCGCCTATCATGGATGGCAATTCGATACGGGCGGCCGCTGCCGCCATATCCCGGCCCTGGTCGAAGGCTCTGCACTCCAGCCCGACAAAATCGGCATCACCTCCTACCCCTGCCAGGATCAGGACGGGTATGTGTGGGTTTTTCTTCCCGATCCGCAACAGCCGAATCAAACTGTGCCGGATCTCCCGCGCCTACCGTTGCCCTCCCAGCCGTATCGCATGGTCCAGATCTCGACGATTTTAGACTGCACCATCGACGACGGCATCGTCGGCCTCATGGATCCGGCCCACGGCCCCTTCGTCCATCAAAGTTCCTGGTGGCGGACCCAGGCCAGCATGCATGACAAGGCCAAAACCTTCGAGCCCATCCCTAATGGATTTCGTATGGTGCCCCACGCACCTTCGAAAAACAGCGGCCCCTACAAGTTGCTGAACAAACTCTACGGCGGGCCGTTGACCACGACCATCGACTTCGTGCTGCCTAACCAGCGGTTCGAATTCGTGCAATGTGGTTCGATGTTCGTGTCCTCGCGCGCCACCGTCACCCCGGTCGGCGAGCAACAATGTCGCATCGATTTCACCGCCGCCTGGAACATTCTCCCCTGGTTGCCATTCGCAAAACCGCTGTTCCGATATTTTGCCAATATCTTCATGAAGCAGGACAAACAGGCGATGGAACGGCAGGCGGTGGGATTAAAGTACAAGCCCGCGCTGATGCTGATCGACGACGCAGACACCCCTGCCAAGTGGTACTACAAGCTGAAGGCCGCGCACCTCGCCTCGGTGCAAACCGGACGTCCACTGGACCATCCGCTCAAGGGCCCTGTCACGCTCCGGTGGAGAAGTTAGCAGGCAAGCCTATTTGATCTGGTGACTCGTCCCGTGATTGGGCTCGTTCAGCAGCGCCATGGCCCGACGAATCTGATCGCGTGAACCGAGCAACGTGACCACGTCGCCGGCTTGCAGGCGTACGGTTTCAGAGGGATTGGATTGGGTGACCTGGCTGCGCGTCCAGGCGATCACCGAGGCGCCGGTCCGGGGACGAATCGACAATTCGGTCAGCGACTTGCCCACCGCCGGAGCCTCCTCATCGATCCGGCAGGTTTCCACTTCGACATCGGTCAGCGTTCCACCACGTAAATGATGTGCTAACTCCGGCATCTCGCTCCGCCGCAGCAAGGCATAGCCCTCTCGCCTGATTTGTTCGGCTTTTCGCGCCACGAATTCCTGCGGCAAACTGTAGGTGCGCAGCACCAGGGCAAAGATTTCAATCGACGTTTCGAACTCTTCCGGCACCACATCGTCCGCACCCAGCTGATGCAGCTCTTCCAGCTCTCTCAAATAGCGCGTACGCACAACGATGTGCAGCTTCGGATTCAATCCTTTGGCGACCTTGACCGTTCGCCGGGCCGTGAACGGATCGGACAAGGCCACGACCAGCACTTTGGCATCTTCGATTTTCATGTGCCGAAGGACATTGGCGTTCGAGCCGTCGCCGTAGTAGATCGGCACCCCATGACGCGCCTCCCGACGAACCGTTTCGCCGTCCAGGTCGAGGGCTACGTGCGGGATCTCCGTTTCGCTCAATACGCGGGCGAGGTTGCGACCGTTGAGGCCGTAGCCCACGATAATCACATGGTCCTTGATCCGGATCTGCGAACCCTCAAGTTGCTCCACGTGCGCCGCGGTGCGGGTCGGCATCCAGCCGCGAACCCGCTGCATCGCCTCGATCCGACGTCCCAGATCGGGCGACCATTGCATCAAAAATGGCGTCACCACCATGGTTAGCACCGACACCGTCAAAAATAACTGGTACTGGTCCCCAGTGAACAGGCCGGCATCCTGCCCCTGTTGCGCCAGGATGAAACTGAATTCCCCGACCTGCGCGAGCGCCACGCCGACCAGCACCGACGACCTGGGTGGAGCCCCCGCCGCCACCATCGCCCCGCCGCCGGTGATCAGTTTTCCGACAAGAACCGCCAGCAGAAGACCCAGCACAATGAACGGATGCTCCAGCACCACACGCATGTCCATCAAGACGCCGATGGACACGAAAAACAGGCTATTGAAACTGTCACGGAACGGCAGGACCTCGGCCAGGGCCTGATGGCTGTACTCGGATTCCGAAATGACCAACCCGGCGATAAACGCACCGAGTGCAAGCGAGAGTCCGCCCAGAGACGTCAGCCAGGCAATCCCGAGACAGAGCACAATGATCGAAAGCAGAAACAGCTCCCGGCTTCGACTCCGCACGATATGGCGCAGGAGCCGCGGCACGAGATACCAGGCCGCCGCGACGATCAATCCGACCACAATCGCCGCCTTGACCAAGGTCATCAGCACCGTCCCCATCGCACTCCCGGTCGGAGTGCCCAGGATCGGCGTCACTAGCATCATCGGGACGACGGCCAGATCCTGGAAGATCAGAATCGCAACGGTGGCGCGCCCGTGAAACGAATCACTCTCACCCTGTTCCGAAAGGGCCTTCAGCACGATGGCCGTGCTGCTCAATGAGAGGAGAAAACCCCAAAAGATTCCCTGTTGATACGACAGGCCCACCGCCAGAGCCCCGAGTAACGCCAGAATGAGGACGCCCCCTGTTTGAACCGGCGCAGCGACCATGAGAATGCGGCGAGCCGCTGCGAAGTGCGCGGAGGAAAACTCCATTCCGATCGTGAAGAGCAACAAGACGATGCCGATTTCAGCCAGCACCTGTACTTGGGACACATCTGGGATGAGATGCAGTCCATGGGGGCCGATCAGCGCGCCGGCAACCAGAAATCCGGCGATCGAGGGCAAGCGAAACTGATGGAAGATAAACACCACAGCCGTGGACACGGCATAGATCACCAACAGATCGCCGAGAACTGCGTAGTCACTCATAGGGCGTAGAAATTCTGAATGTCGGTTCGAACAGGCATGACTGCGCGTTCGTGACGCAGCATACCGTAGGGATCTCAACGGAACAAGGAGTTCCGCTTGTCCGACACCAGGCACTCAGTTACAGTGATGCGCTTGTCTGCATGAACCGGCGAACTGGGGGAGGCTTCTCTGCGCGCGATCATTTTTGACTTCAACGGCGTCATCGCCGACGATGAAACGCCTCACCTGGAATGCTTTCAGCAGGCTCTGAAGGAAGCCGGACTCAGCCTGAGCAAGGAGGAGTATTACGGAACCTACCTCGGCATGGATGAACGGACCTGCGCCGCCACGTTGCTCGAACAGCGGGATGGCGCCTGCGATCACGCTGTCCATGCCCGGATCATCGAACGGAAAGCTGTCCTCTTTCGTGACCATACCGCCACCCACAAACCGGCACTGTTTACCTGGGTGACCAGTTTTGTGGAACAGGCGGTCGGACAATATCGGCTGGCCGTCGCATCCGGCGGCAGGCGGGAACAGATCCTAGCCGCACTCCTCGGCACTCGCATTGAACATGTATTCGAACTGATCGTCTCCGCCGATGAATGTCTCGTGGGAAAACCTGCTCCCGCGATTTATGAATTCACCCTGCGTCAATTAAACACTCTCCGGCCCAGACCGCCGCTGCTTCGGTCCGGCGAATGCCTGGTGATCGAGGATTCCCGTGCCGGAATTCAGGCAGGCCTGAGAGCTGGTATGCGTGTCCTCGCAGTCGCGACTACCTATCCGCCCTCGCAACTGACCGACGCACACCTGGTCCTCCAGACTCTGGACGGAGTCGATCCGGGGGACCTGGCCCACCGGCTTTTCTAGCCCTTGTATCCGAAGGTTTCACTCGACAGGGGGAACAGAAGCGGCAGGAATTAGAACGGAATGCGAATCCCCATCTGAAACTCGTTCGGCATCATGCTTTTGCCCATGGACTCGCCGAAGAGATTTTGTTGCGGGAGGACCGGCTGTGGGCTCAAGGCCCGATCACGTTCCGTCACGTAGCCTCCACCAAACCCGGCGCCAATGTAGGGAATCAACGTCTGCTCGCTGACACGCAACCGGCCGCTCAGCACCGGCGCCTGACGAAACAGGTCCGCGCGCCGTTCATTCGTAGCGGGAACATACACCACGTCTTCTTGGGATTGACTCCGTAATTCAGCCAGGGCGGGCACGGAAGCCGATGGCGACTCAGCGAAAGCCTGGCCCACACCTGCACTCACCACACAACCGGCGGCAAGAAACACAGACGCCAGCCGCACTATTTGGGGGACGATGGAATCCATAGTTCATACCTTACTCCATGTGCAAGGGCACAACAAGTAGCCGTCCCACCGACGACTGTGGTCAGAGAGTGGGGCAGTTCAAAAAAATAAAGCGGATTATTGCGTCGTGATGCGCGAGGGGCTGACGGCTGGTGAACAGCCTCACAAGTCGGCGCAACAGGAGAGGGTGGACTTCAGGGTTTCACTCCGGTGCCGATCAGATCTTGTAGTACTCCCGGTACCACTCCACGAAGCGCGCGATGCCGGTTTCGATTGGCGTTGCCGGCTTGAAGCCCGTATCACGCATCAGATCGGCGACATCGGCATAGGTCGCCGGGACGTCACCGGCTTGCAGGGGCAGGAAGTTCTTTTCGGCCTTCTTGCCGAGCGTCTGCTCAAGCACCTCGATGAATCGCAGGAGGTCTACCGGCTGGTTGTTGCCGATATTGTAGAGTCGATAGGGCGCGGAACTGCTGCCGGGATCGGGATTGTCACTCGACCACTGGGGATCGACCGGCGCAGGCCGGTCGAGCGTGCGCAATACGCCTTCGGCGATATCGTCGACATAGGTAAAGTCGCGCTGCATCTTCCCGTGGTTGAAGACGTCGATTGGCTTCCCTTCTAGAATCGCCTTGGTAAACAGAAACAACGCCATATCCGGACGGCCCCATGGTCCGTAGACCGTAAAGAATCTCAACCCTGTGATCGGGAATCGATAGAGATGCGCATAACAATGCGCCATGAGCTCATTGGCCTTCTTCGTGGCGGCATACAGCGAGACCGGATGATCGACATTGTCATGCACGGAGAAGGGCATCTTCGTGTGCCCTCCGTACACCGAACTCGTGGAGGCATAGACGAGGTGCTCGGCCTTGTGATGCCGGCAGCCTTCCAGGATATTCAGAAATCCGTCGATGTTGCTGGCGGTATACGCATGGGGATTCACCAGTGAATAGCGGACGCCGGCTTGCGCCGCCAGGTGCACCACTCGGCGAATGGGATGCTGCTCGAAGAGGGCGGCCATGCCGGCACGATCGGACAGATCCAACTTGACGAATTGAAAGTGGGGGTGCGACTGGAGTCGCGCGAGCCGCGCTTCTTTGAGGCGCACGTCGTAGTAGTCGTTCAGATTATCCAGACCGAGCACGGTGTCACCGCGATCAAGCAAGCGCCGACTCACATGAGACCCGATGAATCCGGCGGCGCCGGTGACGAGCACTAAGCCTTTCGCAGACCCCATAGCAACTCTTCCCTTCTGGACAAATTATTTTCCACGCTTCATGAACGCCGGCTCCCCGTGATCAAGCCGATGGAGCGCCATAGGCGACAGGGCCGCGGATGACACCTGCACCGCCCCGTCGCTGCCGGTCCGAAACAGATCCAAGGCATGAGCGCGATGATACCCGCACCCTCGCACGCCGAGAAGGTCTTTCAGCTTTTCCGGCTGCTCCCAGTTCGCCGTGAGAAGCGCCGTGCGCGCCGGATTCCGCTGGCTGAACATAAACGACAGGTGGTCGGGATACCAGTCGGCGCCGCCGGTGGCATACGACACAAACAGCTTCGCATGGGCCACGGCACAGAGCTCGTCCAAATAGCCGTTCGTAAGATACCCATTCTCCCCGACTTCGAGCCAAAGACCCGGGTGAGACAGGGGCGCATGGGCGGCATAACTACGAATCTCCTGGAGCTGCTGTTGCGAGGCCAGCACCAATGAGATGGGACCATATTTTTGGACCAGCTGTTGAATGATGCCTTCTTTGATGGCCGACCGACCGCTGTTCGTCGGACCGCTATCGGCATGCACCAGCACGTTCTGTCCGCGGTCGGTCACGAGATAACAATTTCTCGGCATCTCCAGGTCGCAGGGGTCTTCGCCGTAAAACGGGACCGAGACGACGGCGCCGCCCTCAAAATTCCAGCTCTCCCCATGCGCCAGCTCGATGATGTGACTGAACCCCAATTCCCGAAGCAGCGGCAGGTAGTCGTAAAAATATTTCTTGCGGTTCCGGCGGCTGGGAATGACGATCGGCACATCCTTCGGCACGTGTAGGAGCGTCCGGGGATCGACGTGGTCATCATGGTCATGCGTTAAAAAAATGGCAGCCGGTTTCGGCAGCATCGAGCCCCAGAGGCTCGGCACATTCGATTCTGCAAACCAGGGCAACAGCCAGGGATCGAACAGGAGGAACTGATCGCGCTGTCGATACATGAGCGCGGCATGGCCGAGATGAATCGTGTCTCGGTCCTTCGTATTCAGCAGCCACTGATTGCGAATCGAGGTCTGCGCCGTGGGCGTAAGACATTCATATTGAACCAACAGCTCCATCACCTTAGTCAGTAGCCGCTCACCGTCCCGGCCGGCCGTCGCCACAATGGTCTGAATCGCGCCGGCCTGCTGCGTGCCGTCCAGCATCCCCAGCAGCTTTCCCACCAACGGTCCCATCGGCCTTTCAAAGGGCACGGGAATCGCCTGGCGTTTGACCGCATTGAAGATGCGCAGGCCGCTATTGACCACGGTGGCGGATTTGGTCGCATCGAACGGATGCGACCAGTGAAACTCGCCGCTCGGCTGACGCCGGGCCGTGATGTGCTGACTCAGCTGTTGTCGGGAATTGACCAGCTCGGCATAGGCATCCTCCAACCGCACCCTGGTCTGCGGGTTGCCGAGGGTTGCGCGGCGAGAAAACACATCGCTGATGGCGGTTTCCACGCAGGCAAGAAAGAGACTGTGAGCTTCGTGCAAACTCGCCACCACCTCCGGAGCGACCCCGCCAATGAAGGGAAATGGCCCCGGCGGCTGATTACTCTCAAGTTGCACCCACACCCAGGGAGCCAACCCGACATACTGATCGCGCGGCAATGTATCCCAAATACCCATGGTGGTCAGGCGGGAGGCAAGAATTCCATCCGGCTGATCGTCGGTTCATATAAGGCTTGGATGACGTTGCCATCCGGATCGGCAAAGTAGAAGGAGTAGCTGCCATCGCGATGTTGCTTGGGCGGCTTGGCGATGGTGGCCCCGTAGCGTGACCCGTCCTGTTGGACGTCCCGGAACAGGTCATCCACTTGCGCCGGGCTTTCCATAATCACACCGACATGATCGAGCAGCTGGCCACGCAATGGCTGGTACTGCGCCAACTCGGCAGGCGCGATCTGATGCAGGGCCAGGTTGTCGGATCCCGAGCTGAAATACACATTGTCCGGATCGGGTTCCCATACGACCTTCATGGCCAGAAATCGCTCATAGAACGCACGGGACCGGGACAGGTCGGTCACACGCAGAGCCAGATGTCGTAAGCCGCGATGGGTTGGCACGCCGGGATCTCCTGGGCCGTATAGTAGGTGGGGGCCTGCTATTCCGTCAATCCTGATTCTCCGGTATTGCCCCCCCCTGGGGCGCATATTCTCTGCGCAAGCCGTGTTTGAATTTCGTTCCGCTGTGGTACGATCGGTCATCGACTCTCTCGAACCAAAGGAGCTTGGAGCTATGTTGGCACGATCCGTCCTCGCAATAGTGGTGGCGCTCATCGGATTGAACGGCACGGGGTCATATGCAGTCGCGGCAGAGCAGGCCGCTCCGCCCAAAGAAATTACGGGAAAGGACGGGGCGCCGCTGATTCTGATTCCCGCAGGCTCGTACCCGATGGGAGTGCCAACCGGTGATCGTGACGGCGGACGGGATGAATATCCCCGCCATGTCATCAACATCGATCCGTTCTATATCGACAAATACGAAGTCACCAACGGACGGTACCTGGAATTCGTGAAGGCCACCAATCACCGCGTTCCGCAAAATCCTAAAAACCCCACCCGCAATCTCTGGGAGGGCATCGGCATTCCTGCCTCCCTGGCCGACCGCCCGGTAATCAATGTCGATTGGGCCGATGCCGATGCCTACTGCAAGTGGGCCGGCAGGCGGTTGCCGCGGGAAGCCGAATGGGAGAAAGCCGCCAAAGGCAACAATGACTGGCGCTTCCCCTGGGGCAACGTGGAGCCGACCGATGGACATCTCAACTTCAACCAGAAATGGATCGGCGAAAAAACCCTGATGCCGGTGGGAAGCTATGAGAAGGGAAAGAGTCCGTTCGGCGTCTATGACATGGCCGGCAATGTGTGGGAGTGGGTCAACGACTGGTACGATGCGAGGTACTACGAAAAGAGCCCTGAAAAGAACCCTCCGGGCCCGGAGAGCGGCACGAAGAAGGTCATTCGAGGGGCCGGCTGGCAGAATGAAACACCCACAGTCCGCATCTTCACCCGCGTGGACAGCGATCCGACCATGAGAAATGAATCAACCGGATTTCGATGTGCGATGGACGCGAAGTAATCGATTACTCAACAGGTAGCAACTGAGTCGCTGTGAGCGCCATGACCAGTCCAGGGTTCAACGGGTTAACGGTCGCCGCGTTTGAATCGCGCATGGCGGCTGAAATGGCGAAGCTGATCGAGCGCCACGGCGGCAAACCGCTGGTGGCTCCGGCCCTGCGCGAAATCCCGCTCGAAGACAATTCTGCCGCGCTGCAGTTCGGCGAGCTGCTGTTGACTGAGGGCCTCGACGTGCTGGTCCTGCTAACAGGGGCCGGCACCACCACCCTGTTTGAAATTCTGCACAGCCGTCATTCCAAAGACACGATCAAGAGTGCGTTGAAAGAGACGGTGCTCATTGCACGTGGCCCCAAACCGGTGGCCGCGCTCAAAGCGCTGGGATTCCCACCGACCTTAACCGTCCCTGAGCCTAATACCTGGGTAGATGTCGTCTCGACGTTGGATGCCCATCGACCGCTCAAGGGCTTACGCGTAGCGGTACAGGAGTACGGTCTGTCGAATCGCGATTTGCTGACAGCCTTGGAGCAACGCGGAGCTCGCGTCTTACCCGTCCCCGTCTACCGATGGGCATTGCCTGAAGATATAGAACCGTTGAAACAGGTCTTAGATAAGATTCTGACAGGCCAGATCCAGGTGATGCTGATCACCAACGCAGCCCAGATCGATCATGTCATGAACGTGGTGGAACAGACAGGCCAGACAGCGCAGTTCAAAGCAGCTTGCGGAAAGTTGATCGTTGCTTCGATCGGCCCCACAGCCAGCGAACGCCTCCGCAGCCACGGCCTATCCGTAGACTTCGAGCCGTCACACGGGAAAATGGGAGTTTTAGTCAAAGAAACGAGCGAGCAGGCCGCCCGGCTCTTAGCAGCAAAACAGTCCGCCTGAACTGCTCTGCCCTCATAAACCCAGCGCGACTCCACTTAACCAGCGACTCGCGTCTGCTTACTTGGCCTCGGCCGGTTGCGCGCCCGCCCCTTCATTGGCATCCCGCGCACAACGGAATCCCATCCAGTTCATTTTGGTGTTGGCATCCGTGCCGTTACGCTGCGCCACCCGCACGCTGGGGGTACTGTCGATCCAGCCGCCGCCGCGAAAGCTTCGCTGGCTGCCGGTCTCAGGACCTTTGGGATTCTTATTCGGGGCGGTGACATAGTATTTGGGGTCATACCAATCCGCGACCCATTCAGCCACATTCCCGGCCATCTGAAGGACGCCATAGGGACTGGCCGCGTTGTCATACTTGTCGACTGAAATAATCGGGGGATAGAGCAAGAGCCGTTCCGGACGATCGCGCACCGGCCCCGACAGACCGGTCCGGCCGAAGTTCGCCCGCGAGAGCCCGGCCATTTGATTGCCCCAGGGATAGATACGACCGTCTTCGCCGCGCGCAGCCTTTTCCCATTCCGCCTCGGTCGGTAATCGCTTCCCCGCCCACTTGCAGTAGGCCTCCGCATCGAACCAGGACACATGCATGACCGGATGGCTGACCATGGTCTCCTGGAAATTGCCGCCGTCGTACTGCCAATCGATCAACGGATCGAGATTGTGGGCCAGCACATATTTGAGAAACTGCACAGTGGTCACTTCATGCTTATCGATGTCGTAGGCATCCAAATAGACTTTCCGTTGCGGAAACTCGGCCAGGTACGAATTCTTGTCGACCTTCCGATCGCTGCCCATCAGGAACTCGCCCGCCGGAATACGAATCATCTCATCATGCGCCGGCAACTTCACCCGCTCGGCCGCCAGCTTTTTCCCTTCCGGCGTCCATTCCCTGGTGACGTCAGCGACATCCAACGCATAGAGGGACCCGCTCATCCCCAACACCGCGGCGCTCAGCGCCCACACCATCAGTCCTTGCTTACGCACGATGAGACTCCTTTATCTGTCGATCACCCGTCACAGCGGCGGCTGATTCGGCTCCGCGGCAGCCGGCTCGTGATCAAACTCTTCCAATGGTTCGAAATTCAGGGGCAATTGAAACAGGTAGTCGATCTGGGGCCTGAATTTGACGTGCTGATATTCAACGATCCAGCTCCCGTCTTTCTTGGCCAGTTTCATCGGAAACCGGATATCGGTGGCGAGCCACTGGTAATAGACCTCCGTTCGTTCGCCTTCCTTTACCGTCACTTCGTAGAGCGTAGTCGGGTGCCCCTCGCGCGTTTCGGTCCCGATCTCTTCACGCGAGATCTCGCCCTCCAATCGCTCCGATACTTTGAGGTCCTGGTCGGCTTTGTATGGCACCGTCTTGAAATGTTTCATCCTCGATAATAGAAGCCACACCACCTGTTTGTCCTTGCGTACGATGCTGACGTTGACGGGGCCCATGGTGTGGTGCTCAATCCGCCACATGTTTTCGCGGTAATAAATGTTGGACTTCTGGGTACGGCCGTTGATCTTCGTGATCTGATCCGCCGTAAATTCCAACGCCCACACATCCACCGCGCTGACCGCCCACAGAATCGCCACCGCACCCATCAGTCGGCACGACCACATCCCGACCATCCTACCGATGCCTGATCCGAATTTTCCAGTCCGCTTGATACGCATCACCCTGCTCCCTACCTTCTGCTCCACGACCGCCAAGACACCGTTCCCTCACGCCGGACCATCCGCACACGAAACGGTGTGCGCACCTCACTCCGAAGGCGGAGGGGATGCCCGGGGCACCCTCGCTCCACCTCCACCAGCTACTGTGTGTACTGAGACCGGCGTCACGAGATGGGGGCGGCCTGCATCTCCTGTCTCGAGATACCCCGCCACGTACGCCGTTGCTGGCTCAGCCTGCCCGGCGCGATGGCCGAGCAGGCGCGTGCCTCTTGAGGGAGGGGGTCGGCTTACGATTTCGCCTTAATACATTCAATGTCCAGCTTGATAAATACCTCGTCTCCCACGACGAGCCCACCACTATCGAGGGCCTTGTTCCACACCATGCCGAAATCTTTCCGGTTCACCTTGCCCTCGGCCGCAAAACCCGCGCGGGTATTGCCCCAAGGATCCTTGGCCACGCCGTTGAAACTGCCCGTCAACGTGATTTCTTTGGTGACGCCATGCAGCGTCAGGTCGCCGACCGCGACATAGCCGTCGCCGGTCTTCTTATAGCTCTTCATCTTATAGGTGATGGTCGGATACTTCTCGACATCAAAAAAATCGGGATTGCGCAAATGCGCGTCGCGCTTTTCGTGGTTGGTCGTTACCGAAGCCGTCTTAATCGTCGCTTCGAGGGCCTTCACCGTTCCCGCATCGGGATCCATTTCAATAAATCCGGTGTAGTCCTTGAAATGGCCGGTCGTTTTAGAGACCACCATGTGAGCGACTTTAAACTCCACGATCGAATGGTCCAGGTCCACATCGTATCGTGCCGTTTCTGCCTGCGCGAGCGTCGTCCCCAGGAGCATACCCACGCCGAGACACCACATGGCCACCGCACGACCGGTCCGCATCGTCATAACTTACTCCTTTGTGGAACCGCTTGCCGCGGCCCCTTCTTTCGGTGTTGGGGGTACGGGCGGAGCAGACTTCGGTGGCTTTCGATCCACTGTCATCTGCACGTCGCGTGTTGCGACTTTTGCCCCTGTTCGCATGCGTACATGCACATCGACGACATCATCGCCCAGATCGGGCGGAATCGGAGGGAAAGGCTGGGCATGGATGATCGTTTGGAGTCCGGCATCATTCACATCCCGCGCCCCGGAACTTTTTTCCAACTGAATCACCTGCGCCACACCGCTGGCGTACATTTTGAAGTGCACGCGGACCGTTTCGCTACTGGGGGCACGGCGGATCGAGCGTATCTGCCGGCTCCAATTGCGGCTGATCAGATCACTGACCTGTTTCCAATAGGCTTTGGACTCACCAGGCGGAGGCAGGGGCAGCAGATCTTCTTCGGCAATCGTGGCATTGACGGCCATGACCTGTTCTGTCGCCTTTTGCACGGCCGCCGCATCGGCCTCGGGACTCTCGGCCACCGGTCCCGGAGGAATCTCGGCGTCGGCCTCCTCAGGCGGGCGATCGCCGAGCGTCACGTAGACATCGCGCTTCAAGAATTCTTCGAGGCCGGTGATTTTCGCCCGCGCGAACGAGACTCTCACACGCACCGCTTTCGGATGCACCGTCGTCCGGCTTTTAAGGGTCGAATTGGGTTCAAGAATCACCGTGCCCTGGTAGACCGACGCTGTCGTTTCTTCACTCAAGGAGACCGTCTGACTTTGAAATCCAGGAGATTCGATTATGGCCATGACGGATTCTGTTCCAGGCGGCACACCGCCCAGTGTAATGCTCAGCACCACATCCTTGCCCGCCTGCACTGATCCATCGGGTTCGGTGCTCACCAGATCAAATTGCGCCCAGCGTTTCGGAGCCGCCGGGGCCGGATTGGAAGTCGGACCGGCCAGGGCTGTGGACAACGGCCCGCTCACACAGAGGATCAGCCCCAGCCCAAACACAAGACGGCCGCAAGCGGTGTACAACTGGTACTGCATGCTCGCATCCTACCCAGGAGCCCTACCCAGTTCAACCCGTTTTTTGCGCGGCACCGGGCGGCACCCCTGCCGGATGCACGGCAGTTCGGCAGTGGATCCGGACAAGTTCCTGCTTCAGCTAGGCATTTCTCATGGTCTTGTTATAATGAGCCCATGCGTGCGCTTGTGAAAACTGCCGCCCAGCCAGGATTGACTCACACCGAACGTCCGGATCCCACCCCGGGACCCAACGACGCCGTGATCCAAGTTAAAGCGACCTCCCTATGCGGAACAGACGCCCATATCTATAACTGGGATGCCTGGGCCCACAGTCGTATCCACCCTCCTCGGACGATCGGACATGAAATGTGCGGCGAGGTGGTCGCCGTCGGAGCCGATGTCACGCTCGTGCGCGTCGGCGATTACGTCGCGGCCGAATCGCACCTGACCTGTGGCGCCTGCTTCCAATGTCGCACCGGCCAGGCCCATGTATGTAAAAATTATCGCATTCTCGGCGTCGATCTGGACGGGTCGTTTGCCGACTACATCGTCCTGCCTGAGACGGTTCTCTGGAAAACATCACCGGACATTCCCCCGGAATTGGCCTGTCTACAGGAACCCTTGGGCAATGCGGTCGATGCGGCACTGGTGGAGGATCTCACCGGGCACACCGTCTTAATTACCGGCTGCGGCCCGACCGGTCTCTTCGCTGCCGCCGTTGCCCGCACGGCGGGGGCCGCCACGATTATCGCCACCGATGTAAGCGACTACCGCCTGGGGCTGGCCAAGCAGGTGGGAGCCGACCACGTGCTCAATGCGAAAACCGACGGAGCGGACGCGATTGCCGCGGCTATTCAGGAGATCACCCACGGTGAAGGTGTCGATGCCTCGCTGGAAATGTCCGGACACCCGACCGCCTTGCACCACGCTTTTCGTTCTGTGAAGAACGGCGGCCGCGTCACCCTCTTCGGCATTCCCACCGGCCCCGTCACCTGCGATCTGGCCAATGAGGTCATCTTCAAAGGCATTCGCGTCCACGGCATTACCGGTCGTCGACTCTTCAGCACCTGGTATCGCCTGGCCGGCCTCTTCAAGGCCGGTCTCAACATCCGGCCGGTCCTCACCCACACCTTTGCCTTGAAAGATTTTGCGCAAGGATTTGAATTGATCAAGTCCGGCCAATGCGGCAAAGTAGTCCTGTTTCCATAAACGCCAGCGGCGAGAGTTTCGCAAAACGGATCGGATATCTGAGGCGCCCTCAGCCGTTTCACGCATCACCGTTCATATTTCAAGAAGAAGATGGCATACACATCGCTCAAGCAAGCCGCCGAACAGCAACTGGCAGACATTCGCGCCGCCGGCCTCTATAAACACGAACGGCAGATTCTGAGTCCGCAGAGCACTCAGATTCGCGTCGCTCAAGGCGAGGTGATCAACCTCTGCGCAAACAACTATCTCGGGCTCGCCAATCATCCTGAGGTGCGGCAGGCGGCTGCGGACGGTCTCAATGAATACGGCTACGGAATGGCCTCGGTGCGGTTCATTTGCGGCACGCAACACTTGCACAAGAGGCTTGAACAGGCCATCAGTACCTTTTTCGGAACGGCCGATACGATTCTCTACAGCTCCTGTTTCGACGCCAACGGTGGGCTGTTCGAAACCCTGCTCGACGAGCGGGATACCATCATCAGCGACGCCCTGAATCACGCCAGCCTGATCGACGGTATTCGTCTCTGCAAGGCCGCCCGCCTGCGTTATGCCCATGCCGACATGACCGAGTTGGAAATGCGGCTGACTGAATCGGCATCGAGCCGCGTGCGTATGATCGTGACCGACGGAGTGTTTTCGATGGACGGTGATCTGGCGAAGCTGGACCGCATCGTGGATCTGGCCGACCGTTACGACGCGGCAGTGGTTGTTGACGATAGCCATGCCACCGGCGTGTTGGGGAAGGGTGGGCGCGGCACTCCGGATCATTTCGGCGTGGCTGAACGAATCGACCTCATTACCAGTACGTTGGGCAAAGCGCTGGGTGGAGCAACCGGCGGATTCACCACCGGCAGAAGAGAACTGATCGAGCTGTTACGTCAACGTTCGCGGCCTTATCTCTTTTCGAATAGTGTCCCGCCGGTCATCGCCGCAGCGGCACTGAAAGCGATTGAGTTGGTGGAGCGAGGCGACGAATTGCGCAAGACCTTGATGGAGCATGCCCGCTGGCTCCGAGGACAGCTGACCGCTCTTGGCTTCACTCTCGTGCCGGGACAGCACCCTATCATTCCAGTCATGCTGGGAGACGCGACCGTCGCGACCCAAATGGCCGACCGCCTGCTACAAGAAGGGATCTATGTGGTGGGATTCAGTTATCCGGTCGTACCGAAGGGGCAGGCCCGCATTCGCCTGCAATTATCGGCAGCCCACACGCGCCCACAACTTGAGCAGGCCGTGGCGGCCTTCGCGAAGGTGGGCCGCGAACTCCACGTGATCAGCTAGCCTCTATTCTCTGATCGCATTCCGCCGTTTTTGGATGTACGCGTTTTTGACGGCCGTGTACAGATCCAGCGTAGCCTCTTCCACCCCTTGAAACTTTTCCAGGTTCAACGAGCGGTCGTTCAGGATTTCTTCGACCCGGCCACCGATCTGGGCAATCGACGACGTCGTCCGATTATGATGGGCAACCAGAGAGGGAATACCGTTCACCTCGATCATGGGAAAGACCATCCAGTTGATCGGATTCAGCGCGATGTCTCCGACATACCCGACAAGATCCCGCAACGTAAACGGGGGCAGAAACGGCAACACGACGTATGGTCCCGGCTTTACGCCGTAATACCCCAGTGTCTGGCCGGTATCTTCCTCCGGCGTTGTGATGTTCATGTATTTCGCCACATCGACCAGCCCGCCCAGCCCGAAGGTGCTGTTGAGGAGGAACCGGCCGACTTCCGTGCCGGCGCCGGACAATTTTCCCTGGGCCAGGTTATTGATCAATCGCGAGGGAAACCGGATATTGTAAAAGAGATTACTGATACCAATTTGAACCGGGTTCGGCACTACTGCGTTATACCCCTGCGCCGCCGGCTTGAGCACCCACCGATCTACTTGCCGGTTAAACTCAAAAATCTTTGTATTGACCGGCTCCCAGGGGTCATATTCTTCTCCCCCTGCAGGCTCGTCGCTCTTGGCAAAGGGGTCGTAGAACGGATCCTCTGCCGGCTCAACCACCGGTTCCTTCACTACCTCAGGAGCGCTGGTGTTCGCCACCAGCACCACCTTTGTCGATAGCGACGGCGGTGCCCCGCTCGACGCCTCTGCTGGGCCAGCCGGCGAAACATCACCCCGTGCAGCAGACTGCCCTTCAGAGCCGGCATGTAACGTCGTTTGCGCCGGTCCACCGGCACATCCCACCATCAGCAACAGAGCCACCACAGACACTCCGCCAATGAACCGCCTCACGCTCACGCCTGTCCGATGCACTATGCCTCCTTGCCGCTAGACCTCGACTCTGCCTCCTCGCCGTCTCGAAACCTTGCAGCGAGCGGACGCACTCTACCAGAATGTTCAGGCACTCGCCACAGACCGCTGCCCCCCTGAGCCTGGAGCAAGGGTTTCTCCCCTCTACGTGGTGCATCTTACCAATCGAGCTACGTATGAACAGAAAAAACACAGAAGGAGCCGGACATCGCCTGGAGTTTCAACGGCCGAGGACGGTCGAGAAAAACGCCGACAGTTTACCGAAATAGGCGCGCCCCCCGACCGATGGCACATCGTTGTGATCAGCCCCGTGCACGATATAGAACTCTTTGGGATCTTTCGCGACGGCAAACGCCTGCTGGCCCAGTTCCAGCGGGATGATGTCATCGCGATTACCATGCACAAACAACTTGGGCAGTGAGAGATGCGGGAGGCGGTCCTCGAGCCGAAATGCGGCGCCCAACAGCCAATGCACCGGTAACCCCATGTAGTGGTGACGAGCGACCGCTTCGATCGAAGGAAAGCAGGATTCCAGCAAGAGCCCCATCGCCGGGCGTTGCGTTGCCAACTCGCCGGCCACGGCCCCGCCCAAGGACCGGCCGAAGATCACCAGCCGTTCCGGTCTGACACGACGCACCCGCGTGAGATAGTCATAGGCCCCGATCGCATCTAGATAGAGTCCATCTTCCGAGGGCCGCCCCTGGCTTTTCCCATACCCTCGATAGTCGAACAGAAACACCGACAGCCCCAGGCGATGTAACGCGCGAAGGTTTTCCAGCCGATGGGTCATATTGCCGGCATTGCCATGACACCAGAGCAGCACCGCGGACGTGGCGGAGTTCTCCGCATACCAGCCGAACAGTTTCGTTCCATCGCCGGCCTGAAACCAGACATCCTCCAGCGGCACTCCGCCGGCGGCCGACCAGTCACGCTCCTCCCAGGGATGTGGATGATAGACAAAGAATTGATCGAGCAGGCTCATGGCAGCTTAGAAGCGCAGTCCGACTCCGAATAGCCCGTAGTGGGCACGAAAATCTACCGCCAACCCGTCCCAATGATAATTCGCGGAAAAATAGCGGTACTCACCGAAGACATAGACTTTCGGAGTGATCAGGACTTGGGCGCCGGCCAGATACTGGTATCCGAATGCGCGCGCCGAATCGAAATCTTTGTCGGCTCGTCCAATAATATTGGGATTCAGCAGGGTGCCGTGCGACCAGCCGCCGCCGATCCCGATATAGGGGGTCACCATTTTATCGGGATACCGGAGAATCAGGTTCAGCATCGTATTCAGCACCAGTAGGTTGGAACGCCCGGTGCCGTTGTTCTGCCCGTTCACGGTATTAGGAAAGGAGAGCGCACCGCCGTGGCCATATGAATCGATCTCAATGCCAAGCATCCGGCGGGTCGCATGAGGAAACAAGCCGATTTTCAGACCCGCGCCTCCACCCGGTTGGATAGAAGCCGGCACCGTGCTGCCCTGGTTGAAGAGATGCTGGTCCTTCGGCCAGCTTCCCAATAGGTACCCGCCCAAGTTTATTTCGCCGAATTCGGCGCTACCTGCAGAAAGCGGGAGTGAGAGTACCCCAAGCAGAATGACGGCTAAGATGAGACGCCACATACACGTCGTACCGTACCATGCAGGAGGGAAGTGAACGAAGAAAGAAAAAAGGGTCTCCGGGAGCATCTCCCGAAGACCCTTTCCTCAGAGGGACAACGAGCGTGATCAGCTGCCCTTAACGATCGTGCACCATTCGCCAAGGATGCCGAGGATGTTCTTCGCCGAGTGATCAACCGACGCCACCGTGGTGATTCCGCCGGCCGCTTTCGCCGCCGAGACGCTGGCATCACCCGTCGCTACCCAGCCCAGAATCGAGGTACCGCAGGCCTTACCTTCCTTCGTGGCGCTGTTGTGGGTCGTGGCCACATCGCCGTACTTCGTTTCATTGTAGATTCCACCCGCCATCGGAGACGCCACGATCTGACAGCCCGTGAGGCTGAGATACGCTGCGCTGATCAGGCTCAGAGAAAACAAGACGGTCACCTTCTTCATAAGTCCTCCCTCTCGAGGTTAGTTGATGGCGCCCACCAAGTTGGGGCTCTACGTGGCGGGAGTATAGGTAACCTGTCCAGGCTTGTCAATCGCAAAGCCGGCCAGGCGAGGCAAGATCCCGCCCAGCCGTACAAACCCTAGGGCCGTACGGCTCCTGTCGCTGCAGGCGTCCTAGAAAAACGCCTGTACGGTGAACAGGACGTCATTGTCGTGATCGCGATGGCTATACTCTAGGCGAAGCGCCCAATTCTGGGCGAGTGTATACCGTTGTCCGACCGACCAACGCACCTCGTCGGATTTATCCCCTAGCGCATACCGCAGATAGCTGGTCGACGCCAGCAGACGCCACCGCTCAGCGAGGTCGGCATAGAAACCGACCGATGCGCCACCCCCGACGCGATGCCGCTCCTCATAGGCGCGGCTGTAGTTCCCCTCCACTTCGGCAAATGCAAAAAACACTTCGCGCCGGAGCAGATGCGTTTCAGTTGCCGCGCCGATACCTCCATTGAAACCCCAGTTGCTGCACAGCTGGCAACCGCCATGCCTGATCGTGTTCATTCCCACATTCAACTTCCACGACGGCGCGCGAAACAGGCTGTCGATGGGAGACAGCGACAACACGTTCATCAAGGTCGCCCGTTCAATCCTGGTCTGATCGGCCCGGTTGTAGTGACGCAGGCTGATTGAGCCGACCTCGATCTGCGCGTCCGGCGTGTAGCCGGGCTCGGGATCGAGCAAATCATGGTAGGCCGCTCGCACACTGATCTCTTCAAAGGTATCGTTGTTGCGCCAGCCTCCCCCCAGACTCGCGCGCGAGGTGCGATGCCCTGATTCCGGTTGGGTGGCGAAGGGCAAAATGGACAGATCCTCGGAGGGAATGCGCAGGAGACTCCGCGCAGTTAGGAGCTGCCGATTGTGCTCTCGGGCTGACGTCGCCTGCGCCTCATCACGCTCACCTGTGTACCGGACATAGTCCGATGCTACATCTAAGACGAACGCCTGGCGTGACAACGGCAAACTCCGCACGTCATCCGACTGCGTGGCCGCTACATCGTGCACTAACCGTTTGACCAGCCCCTGTTCAGAAATCGTGAGATGTTCTCGTTTGCGGCGAATGAGGGTGACGCGTGACGGGCGAAAGGCGATGTCCGTCACCAGTCCCGGCTGATCCGCGAGCAGACGAACGGTGTCTGCAGGAATGGTCCAAAAGCGGAACTTCTCGGTCAGGCGTAACGACGGGTCGGCAAATTCCAGCAACGACAACAGATGGTAGGAGCAATTTTCCTTGAAGAAGAAATAATCAAATGACGCATTCCCGAGTTCCCACGCGTGCATGAGCAAGCGCCGGATCTGGGGCCCATCAAAATTCAGCCGATACTCCCAGATATCTCGATTTTCGATATCCCGATATTCCTGCACCTTAAGGTAGTACGGAATCGTCGAAAAATACCCGCTGTATCCGCCGAAAATGCCGCGTATCGGATACGCCAATCCTTCATCTTTGGGCACATCCGCGGCGAAATTGATGGTGTAAGCCAAAATGCGGGTGTGCGGTGTCTGTCCCTCCTGATCGACGCGGAGCAGCGTATGACCGAACATGGACGCCGGATTGTTCATGAAGGCCGACGGAAACACGAGCGTAATGGATCGGGCATGAAACTCCTCGATCCATCGTTCAAACCGTTCGCAGGGCATGGGCGGCAGCTGGGCCGGATCAAAACCAAGACGCTCTTGGAGCCAAGCATACCGCGCGACGAACGCACACTGCGCCGGCTGTTTGGAACGCCCGATCAGCTCTGCTGAAAAAAACTGTCTCAGCGTCGCACCGAGTTCAGCCTGAGGATCGGTTTTGCCATTGGGAGACAGGAAGAACCCTGGATCATCCTGCTCGCTTGTATACCCGCCGAATAGACTCGCACGATAGTGGAGCAGGAGGTGCCATTCACGCTCGTTCGCCAATTGAGCGTGGTGAGCCCGCTGAAGAAGTTCTGACAGATACGGGGCAGGCGGCTCTTGCGCCTCGACGGAGGTCGCGAACAGAAGACCGGCCAGGAGGATCAACAGAATATGCACGATCGGGAGGAGTAGAACGCACAGGGCTCCGGCCAATGACCGGAGCCCTGGCATGAATCGATTAGCGGCTGACCGCTTGGGCGAGGACAGGGCTCTTGGAAACCGCGTCATTCAAGGTCTTCACCAGTGCCACCGACGAAGTTTCACCGTCCTGAACCAGAGTCGTATAACGCTCCTGGGTCAAGGCGAAGAAGGCCGCATGCTGCTCGCTGGGCACGCCCATGAGCGTCGCCAGGGAGGCCAAGTGCTCGCCCTTCCCCTGCGCCATTTCCTGCGTCAGGTTCTCGAAATTCAACAGCGCGAACATCGTGGTCTTCTGGTCCGCCATGACCTGACCATCATTGGTACAGCCTGACGTGCCGGAGCTGATACCGAACGTGCCGCTGCCGAAGGTTCCGTTGGTCGTCGCCATCATAACCTGCGGCGCAATGTTCTTCTGATTCTTATAGTCTGCCCAGGCCAACTTTCCCAGACCACAACCCGGTCCGGTATCAGGATTGGCCGCCATGGCCAAACCGGCCTGTGACGCGACCGCAACCACACCCAATGCAACGATGAATTGTCTCAGCATAAGTCCTCCTCCTCTCAACAAGTGAATGACTCCGCCCTCTCGGCCATCCATTGATAGGACAACCTTCCGCATTATAGCCAACCCTTTTACATCATGTAGAGCAAAAAATCCGGCGCACGGCCCGCGCCTCTCACTCCGCTCGATCAGCCAGCATGATGTGTTCTGTTTTAATAGACTCGGGATGCAGCACGAGCAGACCAACCGCACGCGGCAGGTGAAACCGTTTCCGCCCGGCCGAACCGGGATTGAACAACAGTACGCCCTCGCACCATTCCGCCTTCGGCTGGTGGGTATGTCCGTACACGCAGACCGCCGGGCTCGCTCGCTTCAAAAAAGAGGCGCCGTCGCGCGTCAACTTTCCTTTTTCATACAGCCGGTGATAGACGGCAATCCGGCGGCCGGCCAATTCAATCACCTGTTCTACAGGAATGCCGCTTGCTTCGAATCCATCCACATTGCCGGAGACAACCGTCACCGGAGCGATCTGTTCTAATTGCGCAATGACATCACCTTGCCCGATATCACCGGCATGCAGAATATGCTCCACTCCGGCAAAGTGGTGAATGATCGACCGGTCGAACAGCCCATGCGTATCCGAGATGACCCCGATGCGCATTCCCGCTTCTCGCATTACTTCTTGGCCTCAGGTGCTCCCAGCGAGTCCTGGACGGTCTTCCATTCGAAGGTGAACGGTTCGGGATCCCGTTTGGGCAACGCCGCCAGCTCTGCCTTCAATCGTTCCGCACGGCCCGCACTCATCGGGTGAGTGGAAAAAAGCTCGACGCGTTCCTTGTCTTTCTCTGAAAGACGTTCAAAAAACCGGATCATGCCGTCAGGGGCGATTCGCGCATCGGACAGGAGCCGTATCCCGGTGACATCAGCTTCCGTCTCCTGGGCGCGACCGAACTTCAGCGTCGCCAACTCCATTCCCAACTGCTTGGCCATGCCGGTCAAGCCCTGTTGGTCCCCCAGCACAATACCCACTACCGCCGCCAGCCCCAGCATTTTGACGATGCGCTCCAGGCCGTGCCGCTGCAGCACATGGTTTAGTTCATGACTCAGCACCCCGGCCACTTCTTCCCCACTCTCCGCCTTTTTCATCAATCCAGTGAACACCACGACATAGCCTCCCGGCAGTGCGAAGGCATTCACCACTGGACTTTGCACGACGGAGACCTGAAATTTATACGGATTGTTGGGAATCTTTTCCGTCAGTCGATGCGTCATCTCCTGGACGGCGCCGACCGCAGGACCATCCTTCAACACCGTTTCCTTGGCCAGAAAATCCTGATACACGGTTTCGCCCAACTTCTGTTCCCATTCGATGGGGATTCTCGCCACCGCCCACTCGACCATGAGATCCGTCCCGAACCACAACAACAGGCCCAGACCGACCACGATCCCAACTGTGCTACCCCACAAAAGACGATGGCTGTGACGGGCGCGCCTGACTTGCTGGGCCGCTCGTTCCAAATGCGCCGTCAACTCTGACGGGGCCGCGCGACGGAACGCGACAATCAGGGCAGGATCTTTCACGTACAACGTCCGGGCACTCGAACCCGTTCCCCACGTCACCACCAGCTGGTCATGGTCCAGCCCGCCGGCCTCGACCGTCATATCCGCGAACAACACGACCTGCTCGAGGAGCGGGGCATCACCCGCCGGACTGACGCGAAGGCCGTCCGCAGACAGCGCAACTATGCAGGGCGCGCCCGCCGCCGGCAAACCATCACCGAAACAGAGTGCGTTGGGAATAGGGTTCATCGGCCTTGGACTTTCCTCATGAAGAAGTATCGCCCGTGAAGCGGGCGTTCAAAACGGCGACCAACGCGGCCGCAGGCGAGAAAAAACCGGAGGCGTACCCTCTGGGGTACGTTGAGGATTTTTTCGAACCGAGAACAAAGTTGGCAGGCGTTTTCAGCGCCCGCCATTCAGCCGTTACTCGGAAACGGGAATGAACTGTCGTATCCAATTCCCAAAACTGCCGGGATTACGGCTTTGGATATAGACGATACCGGGACCGCGGAAGCGGCACACCAGGCCTTCGCCCGAGGTCAGGCTGGCGATCCACCCGGAGGACGCCTTTTCAATGTTGTACGTCGTGGTGGAGGTCCAGGCCACCAGGTGGCTGTTGTCCACAATGTACTCCTCGTTCGGCTTCAGCTCGATTTTATGGATGGCGCCGAAACTGTTGAGGATCAGCTGACCGATCCCGCCGATCTTCAGAATAAAAAACCCTTCGCCGCCCAGCAGGCCACGCGTGAGGCTTTGCATCTTACTTTCGATCTTCACGCCCTCTGCACCGGCCAGAAACCCGTCTTTCTGCACCATGTATTCATTCACGCCGTCGAGTTCGAGCAGCACGATCTCGCCGGGGACCGTCGGCGCCAACAGGACTTCTCCCGCTCCACGGCTGGCCCGCAAGGTCTGGAAGAAAAACTTTTCGCCGCTCAGCATCTTCCGCGAGAGGGCCCCCAGAAACCCGCCTTCCATCTTGCTCTCGATATCGATGGTCGGCGAGGCGGCCACCATCGCGCCGGACTCAGCCTTCACCGTCTCGCTGGCATCCAGATTTACACGCACCATCGGAAATGCCCCGGGATACAGAATCTCACACTTCATCGACCACTCCCTTCGTGAAACCACAGCCCCTGATGATTCGGACGATTCTGTGGAATGTCCCCCGTCCTGTCAAGCAGGCCGTTGATATGGCCCACCACCGCCCCTCGCTCAAGATCGGTGGGGTTTCTGCCGATAGAGCCCAAATGGATGCCCTCCGTTCTGAGGGGCGACCGGCATCATCGGTCTCACGGCTCAACGCACCGAACGGAGACGAGAGCCTCGCATGAAACGAGTCGTGATCGAAGAACTCACCCCGGGCATGATCCTGGCGAAACCCGTCACCAACAGCACGGGATTAGTCGTGCTCCCCGCCGGGGCTGAGTTAGACGACGCGACGCTCTCCCGCCTCCAACGTCTGGGCTTGACCTCGATCTACGTCGAAGGAGAGGCCGGCGACGCGAGCGGCAAGACTCTCGCCGAACTGGAAGCCGAGCTCGAGCACCGCTTCCGGCGGGTGATCGACGACCCCATTCAACACCAGCTCCGCGAAGCCATTCGCCTGCAACTCCGAGCGACCCATGGAGTGGCCGACAGTCCGGAGGCGCCGACCACATGAATCCTTCGGCCAAGGTAGACCTCCGACGGCGCATCGAACAGGTTGGCGAATTGCCGACCCTCCCCCATGTCGTCCAAAAACTCGCGTCGATGATCGGCCGACCCAATATCTCGGCGGAAGAGATCGGCGCGCTGATCGAGAAGGACCAGGTACTGTCCGCAAAAGTCCTACGGCTGGCCAATTCGCCGTTCTATGGATTTCCCTCGCGCATTGCTTCGGTGGCTCACGCGGTGGTGGTGCTGGGACTCAGTGTGGTCAAGGGGCTCACACTCTGCGCTACCGCGTTCGACATGATGAGAAACGCCGGCATGAACGAGCTGTGGCGCCATTCACTGGGAGTTGCCATCACGGCGCACATCCTGGGCACCAAAGCCGGGATGAAGAATCCTGAAGAAGTCTTTGTCGGCGGGTTGCTTCACGATATCGGCAAGGTCGTGCTGTACGTCAAATGGCCCGATGTCGGCCAACAGATCACGGCGGCCACAAAAAATACCCCCCGGTCCCTCATGGAAACAGAGCGGGACCTCTTCGACGTTACGCATGCCGATGTGGGCGGCTGGCTCGCAACCGCCTGGCATCTGCCGACCAGTTTACGCGAGCCCATTCTCCACCACCACACCCCGTCAGCCGCTCAGGACGCGACGCTCCAAACTGCCATCGTGCATGTGGCCGATGTGCTGGTGAAGGGCCTCGCCTGCGGCAACCCCGGCGACGATCTCGTCCCTCCGCTCTCCCGTCAGGCCTGGGATTTGGTGGGCCTCGACGCCCAGAGCCTCGCCCTGTGCCTCGCGCAGGCCACGGACGAGTTTCAAACCATCGACGACTATCTATGAGCGGGTCTCCTTCCAACCGGCGTATTCTGCTGCTGCACAACGATCCGGTCGAAATCGAGCGGTTGACGGCGGGACTTAGCCGCTCCGGATTCAGTGTGGTGACTGCCGATGCGGGACGGCTGGCCATGCATGAGTTGGTACATGATCCGCCCTGCCTCGTACTGGCGGCAGAAGGCACGAATGGACGCTCGGCGGACACGCTGGCGCGGGAGCTGCGCGCCGATCCGTTTCTGGGCCGCCTGCCGCTGATTATTCTGGTGCGGGACATTCGGGTCAATGATTTGGATTGGGCGACGCTCGGCGTCGACGATTATATTGCCGTACCCTACCGGCCGGATGAAGTGCCGCAGCGGGTGCGTCTCTGCCTCAGCCGACTCGAACGCTCACTGGATGCCAACCCGCTCACGCGCTTGCCGGGTAACAGCACGATTCTGCACGAAACCACGGCGCGCATAGAGAGCCGGGCGCCCTTTGCCCTCGCCTACCTGGATATCGACAACTTCAAATCCTTCAATGATCGCTACGGCTATGCCCGTGGCGACGAAGTGCTGGTCGTCACCTGTCGAATTCTCACCACCGTTGTCAGCGAACTGGCCGGCACCGATGGATTCGTCGGCCATGTGGGTGGAGACGACTTTGTGTTCATGAGCGCACCGGCCACCATCGAACCGATTTGCCAGACGCTCATCAAGCGGTTCGATCTGGTCATCCCGGACTTTTACGATCCCGATGATCGGGGCAAGGGCTTTATCGACTCCGTCGACCGGCGCGGCAACCACGAGCGCTTTCCCATTATGAGCCTCTCCATCGCCGTGGTCACGAACGAGCACCGGACCATCTCCCACCCGGGCGATGTCAGTAAGATTGCCTCGGAATTGAAGAAGGTCGCCAAGAGCAGGCCGGGCAGTGTGTATGTGAAGGACACCAGGGGAGCGGAAACCACAGACGGAGCCGCTGAGACTAGCGCTGCATAGCTGACCACCGGAGGTGATAGGAACTCAAGACTGATCCGACTATCCGCTCCAGGGTTATCGGGAGAACGATTCGCCGGGTACCTGTCCGCCGCCGCCGCCACCCCCACCATATTGGCGACGAAGCTCCCGGCGATACGCGCGACGTTCGTCCGGCGACATGCGCTGAAACTTTTCTCGCAACTCCTGACGTTGTTCGGGCGGAAGAGACCTGAACCATCGCCGGGCGTTGCGCACCGACTCGCGCTGTTCAGGCGGGAGCTGACGAAACTGCTGGTACCGTTCACGCAACTGCTGCTGCTGCTCGGGAGGAAGCGACCGCCACTGTTTGAACCGTTGCTTCGCCTCCTGCCGCTCCTCAGGCGTCATGGTGCCCCACTGCTGAGCCCCATTCCGCAAACGTTGCTGCTTGCGCGGCGGCAACTGATCCCAGGTGTCACCGAAACGTTGCAACAGTTGCTGTTCGCCGGGGCTCAACTGACTCCAAGGCACACCGGCCGAATCGCCTTGCGCTCGAACAGGCACCACTCCGCCTGCCACCACAATCAGCACACACAGCAACAATGCTCTCATGGGCCAGTCTGCATCCTCATCGGGTCACGCGGAGTATCAGGAGCAGGATTCGGTTGATTGCCCCTGGACGGTTTGCGGGAACCTGTCCCAGGGCTCGGTCGATCTGTTTTCAATTCGGTCGGTGCCCGAACCGGTAACTCTTCGGCAAGCTGGAACGGATCCACCCAGCGGCCGTCTTCATTCTGCCAGGCCCCCAGGAAGTCGAGAAGGTCGGCATCCGGCTCATCCTGGCGTGTCGCCGGTTCCGGCGCTCCCTGTGCCACTGTGGCCACCAGACAGAGGGCCAGAATCAGCCATCGCCTAGCCGGTGGTGGCAGTGCCATCAGCCAGCCAATCGTAAAATTCGAGATCTTCGGACAGTTCCAGATTCTCCGGCGACTGCATCAATTCGAGATCTTCCAACAGCAGATGCGAATGATTCCCTCCGGTGGATGGCCCCATCCACATCGTCACCGCCAAGACAGCCATCGATGCCAGCGCCACCGCTCCAGCCCATCTGAGCCAAGGCCGCGTCGCAGACGAGTGGCTCACGGCATTCACCCGCGCGCGCTGGATCGCCAGCACCGCCCTCTGATCGAGGTCCTGCACACTCTGATCGAGAAGACGCTTCGCCGCCGCTGCCAGCGGATCCAGCTGATCGTTCGATCGTTCATTCATGGCCAATGTTCCCCCAAACGCTGTCGCAGCACCTGCAGCGCGCGAAACAAATGGGTTTTCACGCTGCCTTGCGAACAACCCATGGCTTGAGCCGTCTGAGCCACATCCAGCTCCTCCCAGATACGCAGGAGAAACGCCTGTTGTTGCCGAAGCGGCAGGGCGCGCAAGGCGACGTCGAGTGCCGCACAGGCCCGCTTGCGCTGCACTTCTTCATCGGGTGCCGGTGCCGCCTGATCAGCTACCTGCGCCAGCGGATCTTCTCCCTCTTCTTCGTCCTGGGAGCCATGAAAAAATTCCCGCAACCGGTTTCGTACCCGTTCCCGTCGGTACCAATCGCGAATGCGGCTCTGCAGAATACAGTGAAACAGCGGTGCCCATTCTTCCTCAGGTCGCTGCGCATACTTCTGCGCAAGTTTCAGCATGGCATCCTGGACGAGATCCAGCGCCTCATCCTCATTCCCCGTGGCAATATGTGCCATGCGGAATGCCCGCCGCTCGATGCCTGCCAGAAACCGATCCAATGCCTGGGTTCGATCCAGTGATCCCACCCTCTCACCCAGGCAGAGATTGCCTGGCTGTCCATTGACGGCGATAGGAGAATGCCAGCCGCTCATTCTCCCGCCCACCCTGCAGACCTTGCGTGACCAACCATATGGGGGCTACACGCGCCGACACCGTTTTCCTGGCGTCGCCCCCGACGGGCTCGATTCTCAACCCGACGCAGCATGAAATCAAGCGAGAGCGATCGTACGGACTCGATCTCAGAGCACATCCACTCATTCCACCATCGGGCCTGCCTGCCGAAACTCACGACTGCCCCTCCAGAACAGACTCTGAACCTACCCCTGTATCGAAATAGAACGCAGGAGCAGGCTCACGGTTGACTCGGTTCAACCCTGCGATTGTGAAGGGTCAGGCAGCGACCCGCCCAACGGATTCTTAATGGGAGTGGCTGAAGTGGATTCGCGGAGAGAACTACTTGGATTTGCTCGCGTCAGCGGGCTTCTTGCCGCCAACCCAGGCAACCGACGGGATCTGAGCCACGAGGTCGAGGCGCTCGTGCGCTTCGTTGTCCTTCAGGTCCGGGCCGACGCTATAGAGGACGCTCTTTTTCATATTCACCAGCATCGGCAGTCCGGTGAAGGGGTCGTAGAGCCCTTGTCCGGCTTTGGCCAATCTGGTGAGCAAGTCCTGCTCCGGCGGCGTCCGACGCAACCAGGCCTGCAGCGATGCCAACCGTAAGCGCGCATCGGTTTCCAACACACGCCCGGCGTACGTGTCCCACGTGGGGAGAGGATCGACCCCGACGAGGCTTTCGATCGGGTTCATCAGCATGTCGCTCACGCCGTAAGGAGGCGCATGCACAAACTGCGACTGCTTCGGCAAATCAGCGAAGCGGCCTTCTGCCGCCGCCTTGCCCGCCACTTCGTAATATTGGGCGTAGGCATTGAATCGGCGCTGCTTGGGCAACGGGAGCGCGGCAGCGATAGCGCCATAGACGGGACGGGCTTCGGCCCGATCCTGACTGATCGCATCGTCTATCGTCTTGGTGGCCAGCACAAACTGGCTCTGCATGGGCCATCGGAGCGACTGTTCGGTCTGCTCCAGCGGCCGCGCAAGCTTGGCGAGGCGACTGACAAACCGGTCATCAAGGTCAGGCCGTTGCAACAGCCCGCCCATGATCGCAATGTCGTCATTCATGGCGGCACTGGCCAGCATTTTCACCGACAGGGTCTTCGCCTGCCCCAACACCGTCCGCCACGCCGTGAGATCGCTTTCAAGCCGGGCCACGCCCGTCTCGACATCCTGCGTAAATCCGTCCGCCACATAGAGGCGATGGGTGTGCAGAATCAGGCCGCAGTTGGGACTGATGGGCTGCCCATACCCCACGTCCTCAAACGGCTTGTTCAGCCATTGCCGATAACGGCCCAGGCTGACCTCCGCCTGCGACGCCCATGTCTTTACTCCGCTCGCGCCCTGAAGCATCTGCGCCGCAGGATCAGCCGTCTTCATCCACTTACCCGCCGCGTCCGCTGACGCCCCCTGATCACCGCCTGGGGCATAGCCTTCTCCGGTCAGACAGGTGTGCGTAAAGGCCAGGTCGGCACTCTCGACTCGTCGTTCCATCCCCGCCTGCACAGGATCCTGACTCGCGGCGGCACCGAACCCGAGGAGAAGCAGGTAGCCGTTCTTGCTTGAGTCCTGCAAGGTCTGTTGAGGCACCGATGTCATAGTGCGATATGCCGCGCTGGGTTGCTCATCGAGTACCATCCAGGTCAGGGCCACGACGCCCACAGTTCCCCCGACAACGAGCAGTACGAGCCCAACCAACCCCAGCACCAGAACCACCAATGACCGGGTCGTCGACACACCGGCACCGACCAGCGAAGCCGCCACTTCAGCAACGCGACTCCACAGACCGCCTCCGATAGGCTGGCTCGGTTTGGGACGGGGGGCCGGCTCTTCAGCCAGCACCGGGGGAGGCGGCTCCGCCACGACTTCGGCGGGCACCGATTCTTCAACCGGTACGGGAACGATAGAGGCCAACGGCTCACCAGGTACGGCAGTCGATGAATCGACTGCGCTGACTTCCGGCTGAACAACCTCCGCAGGTTTTTTGAGCCACCGGGTCAGCATGTTTCCGCTGGAAGGTTTCGGCGTCGGTGCCGACGAGGCATCCTCCCAGAGAATGTGCAACCCATCGCCCGCAACTGGTTCAGATGGAGCCGGTGTTGCCGGTTCCACCACCGGGGCATTCACCGAAGCAACAGACTCAGCAGCTGTCTCCAGGAGCGGTTCGGGCTGGACAGGCTCAGAGTCCTGGGTTGGCACGGCGACTTGCTGTAACAATTCCTCCGCCGGGGCACCCATCACCTCCGTTGCCGATGAAACAGGCTGAAGCTCTTGCACCATTTCCGCCGGAGCAGACGGCAGTTGAACGGATGGCACCATGGTCTCAACGATAGGAGCACCGACAACGTCTTGCGTGGCTGACGGCGAGACTGGCTCCTGTTCGACAACTACCGAGCATTCCGGTGTCGGAGCCGTGGGCCTATCCACTGTCGCGTCCACCTGCGCCGACGCAACAATCGGTTCAACCTCCACAACCGCCTGCTCCTCAATCGGCATCGGCGAAGCGAGAGTTACGATCTCCTCAACCACCGTCTCCGGCTCAGGAGTAGTCATCGCTGCCTGCGCCGGGATCACCTCCACAGGTTGTTCTGTCTCAAGGGTCGGCTCTGGAGACAAAACTGTGGGAGACTCATTCTGCATTCCCGCGATCGTGAATTCCGTGACCGGTGCGACTTCGACGTGCACAGGCTCAACGGCTGCAACAGGCGGGGTCGATTCGCCCTCGGCCAATCGCAACGAGGCTGCAGCGGGTTCTTCCTCTGCAAGTACTCCTGACGGTTCGAGCACGAGCCCTGAAAACTGCGCATCGGCGTCCTCGTGCGCTGCCACGGCAGGAGGGACGGGAGGCGCTCCGGGTTCGCTCGGCACCTCCGGCGCAAGCAGCCGGAACTCGGGGCCAGAATCGGCTACCACCGTCGCAGAAAGATTGGCAGCACTGACTACCGGACTGTCCGTCGAGGCTACCGGCTCAGCCATGCTCGGCTCAGCGGGTAAGACCAGCGTGGGATCCAGCGGTCCGGCGGGAGCTTCGGCAGAGACCGGCCCGAATTCCGGTTCCGGTTCTTGACGAGGTATGGTGAGGTCATCAACTTCGATCTGTTCCCATGGCATGGGCGCCGACAACGCCGCTGCCGCACTGCCTGGATCGACAGAGGGTTCCACCAACGGCGCTTCATACAACGTCGATTCCGCCTCAACAGGATCCGGAGGGGGCGTGCCCTCCTGGGCCAGCTTATCCGTCGTGGTGCGATCGGATTTCGGCTCCGGTTCCGCGCCAGGAAGTGTCTGGGTAGGTGCGGGAGAGGACTGCATGGCAGCGACCGCCGCGAGAATTTCGTCCCAGGAGAGTCCTGAGGAGGTGACCTCCGAGCCATTTGATCCAGAGGGTGGTGCCGGTGCCGCTCCGGCACCGCGCTCTGGCATCGTTGCCTGAGACTCGATCGCCTTGCCGGCCTCGACCGCATCACGCTCAGCTGTCGCCTCTATGCTCTGAGGCGTCTCAGTCATCGTCTCTTGAACCTGGTCCCAAGGCATGGGAGCAGGACTCACCGGTGGCTGCGCGATCGGATGACTGGTGGCCTGCGTGAGGACTTCGATCTTGGGAGTCACCGCCTCCACCGTGGATGACGATGGTTCCTCTGCCCCGGATGATTCCTGCGCCACCACCTCCACGGTGGATGCCGACTGCTCTGCCGGCGGAGGAATCAGAACAGGACTTTCCTGCACCTGATCCCAGGGCATGGACACAGGACTCGCAGGCGGTTCAACAATCGGGTGACTTCCGGTTTGCGACAGTACTTCGATCGTGCGAGGAGCGGGTTCACTCGGCGGATCCGCCTGCAGGCCAGCCTCAGGAGAGGCCACCGTTGCAGATTCATGCACGCTCGACTCCTGACTCGCAGGCGTCGGAGGAATGACGATGGCCAGATCTTCAACCTGCTCCCCAGGCAGAGGTGCCTGGCTCGAAGGCGCGTGAGCCATTGATTGGCTGCCAGCCTCTCCTCGCACCTCAATGATGGGGGGCACCGCTTCAACAGGCGAAGCCGCTACCGGTTCCGACTCAACGGGCACCGAGACCGCCTGTTCCGGCACCGATGATTCCTGGATCACAGATGCGGGAGGAATCACGACGGCGACCTCTTCGACCTGATCCCATGGCATAGGGGCCGGGCTCGAAGGAGCTTGAGCAATCGGATGGCCACCATCGGCCTCGGCTAACATCCCGATCGCGGGCTGGGACTCCACCGCAACCGACGGAGTGGGCGATTCAGCCTCCCCTATCGAGGTGGAAAGCAGGTCGGTTACCGATGTCTCACTGTGTGTCACGGTCCTGGCCGGCTCTTCCACTGACGCCATTGAAGATGGCGTGGCTTCAGCAAGAACCTGAGGTTCCGGCCCCGTGTACGAGATCGATCCGTCGGGAGCCGAACTTTGACCCAGCGAAGTATCCTGGTGGCCGTCTGCTGCGACCGCCTCGACCGGCAATGCCGGGGCAACAACCGGCTCGCTGACCTCCACCGCTGGCTCTACCGCTGAAACAGGCGCTTCTGGGGCAATGGACGCGGCTGCAGGCGACTCCACCTGCTCCCAGGGCATGGTGACGGTATTGTCGACAACGGCGTCCGGCCCCGCTGCAGCCTGGGGGGCGTCACTTTCCAAGGCGGGAGCGGCAGGCTGAGGACTGGCCTGTAACACTTGCCCTGTGACCGTATCGAACATCGCCGCAAAGCGGAATGCGACGGGACTTCCAGGTGCAATCGAACGAATCCGTGCAAAGAGGTCGCTGGGATGGTTCGGCTTCTCGGTATCTGGATCTTCGAGCAAGACCTCAACCGCCTTGCCGTACTCGGCGACCGCCGCCATGACGTCGCCCTTCTCCTCATAGACGCGTCCCAGCATTTCCAGAAAAGGCACATACCGGGGGCCCGCCGTCAGGTATTCCCGCAGGAGCGATTCCGCCAGCCAATAGTCCTGCCGCTCCATGGCCTCGCGAGCCAGGGATTCGAAGGCCGTCCTGGCGCTCATGAGGCTGCCGAGGCGGAGGTGGAGGGTGGCGAAGAGACGCCGGGCTTCTGCATTGAGGGGGTCAAGTGCGAGCAGGTCCTTGAGCGCAGAGGACGCACGGCCATACTTGCCGGCGTTCATTTGCGTAATCGCATCTTCGAGCAGCGCCGACTTCTTGTTGTAGCCGATGCTGCCCTTTTTCTGGACCTTGGGAGGCGATTTTTTATCGGATTTCAGAGGAGGTTTTTTATCGGATCGCACTGTGTAACCCTACAGCATTACGAGCATTTAGGCCCAGAGACCACCGTGATTTCACCACAGCGATCGCATCGAACCAGCGCGGCCCCCAACGGCGGCAGCAGGAGCATAGTCAGGAAAAAGTAAGGGAAGTGCCTTGGCCACAAGTATGGTCCTCATCTGAGCCATCGTGCACAGAGGCCTGACATGTCGGCCGCCCATCCCTGAAGGCCCGAGGATCCGACACAGCCATGTGTTTATCCTTTTCGGCAGTTCTCGGCTCGATCTTGATTAGGGATTCTCCTGTGCCGGTTCTGACACAGAAGCGGAGACGCGAGCCTCTGAACCGGCAAGACTGCCACGTCCCATACTCGGAAGCCCATGGCAGCGTCTTTAACCGATTCCCCGGCAAATTCCTGAGGGAGAGCCCTTCATCTAGGAATCTCAGACCGGGCAGGCTGGAAACTGGGGAGGGCTTGCAGGCTGGTGAGGATGCGTGGCAAACCGACAGACAGGTATTTTACCCGCCACCGCGAGTTCCGTATACTGCGTCCAGGGAGTGTCTCACCGACCATGCGCCGCATCCTCATCTTCACAGACCTGGACGGGAGCCTGCTCGACGCCGCGACTTACTCGTATGAAGCCGCCACCGAAGCCCTGGCCGCCATACGCAACCTCAACGCGCCGCTCATCCTGGTCTCGAGCAAGACCCGTGCTGAAATGGAGCCGCTTCGTCTTCGTCTGCACAATCGTCACCCCTTTATTGTCGAAAATGGCGGAGCCCTGTTTGTTCCCCACGGCTCCTTCCCCTTCCCGCTGGAACAGTCAGCGCTCTGCGGCGCCTATCAGGTCGTCCAGATCGGAACCTCGTACGACCGGCTTCGGTCGGCGCTGGGGGAAATCAGCCGGGAACTGGGTTGTCGGTTGAAGGGATTCGGGGATTTCTCCCTTGAAGAGGTGGCTCAACGCACGGGATTGTCACCCGCCGAGGCCTTCCTGGCGACACAACGTGAGTATGATGAGCCATTTGTCGTTGAGGGAAATTGCGTCAGGTGGCAGCACCTGCTCGAAGCGGCGGAAACACGCGGCCTGCGCTGCACGCGCGGGGGCCGCTTCTACCATTTGATGGGAGCGAATGATAAGGGGATCGCGAGCCAACGGCTCATTTCGTGGTACAGACGATTAGCACAGAACGACGGGCATACGCTGGTGACGGTCGGCCTCGGAGATAGTCTCAACGACCTCCCCATGCTGGAAGTCGTGGACTATCCCATCCTGGTCAGGAAACCGGATGGCTCCTACGACCCGGACGTGCACCTTCCCCACCTCATCCGCGCCGACGGAGTCGGCCCCGTGGGATGGAACCGCAGCCTCATTGATCTTTTGTCGAGCTGGTGACGGTCGGCTGACGGACATTCCGGCATCACCCTGCGCCAACGCTGCAATGGTCGATGCATCATTGCCCCTTCGGTAACACGATCACACGCCGCCTGGATTGAAGACCTGCCAAAAGGCCGCCGGCAAACCCCAACCCGACGGCAAATGCCACGAGCCCCAAGAGGGAGCGATTGAACACGAACGGGCTCTGGCGCCGATGCGGGTAACGGGGCACAGCGGCTTCGCCACCCAACCAGCGGCGCGCCTTGGCTTCACCATCGGCGTCCGAAATTTTATTGATCATAGCTCGTCCTTTGTCATCCACCCATTCAGATACTTCAGCCATTATAGGTGCCGTAAGTCATCAGGCGCACCCTCTCGCGTACGGACCGACAGTCCGCGCTCAAGGTAGTCTTTGGCCAAATCTTTTGCGCCCAACCCGAATGCGATCGCCCCGGCCATGACGATGCCTCCCAAGGTAATACCAAAGCCGACGACCACGATGTTCTGCGCGATACCCAGCTGCTCCAACGCCATGGCCACGGCCAGCAATTGAATTCCCCATCGCGAGCAGGTTGCCACCAGGCGCGCCGGAGGGAGTCCTGCATTGACCGCGGCGATCAGCACGGCCTGGGATACGAAGTTGGACAACAGCCAGCCGGCCACCAGGATAAGGCCGGCCGTCACCAAATGCGGTACATAGGCGAGGAACGACTTGGCAAAATCATTGATCGGCTGGAGATTGAGCGCGCCCAATGCGGCGACCGTCGCAAAAATCATCACCAACCAATAGGCCGCTTGCCCCACCAATCGCGACGGGTCAGTCTTCACCCCGCCGCGCAACAATGCGCCGGTCACGCCCAGTCGATCAAACAACCGATCCAGTCCGATCACGCGCAACAGGCGCTCCAGCGCCTGACTGGCCGTCCAGGCCACCACCAGACCTGCAAAGAAAATGATGGACATGGCCAGAAGGCTCGGCAGCACCGCAAGCACCTGCCGCGCCATCAGCTCCAGGGGGTCGAGCAGACCCTTCTCAAAAAATTCCTTCATACTTCCCTCCTCCGGCCTGAACTACAGCCTGCCTTCAGATGGATCGACTCACGAACACTAACCGACATGAGGCTCATTCCAGCGCGCGACCAGATAGGACTTATCCTTCTCAAAGGCCTGGCAGAGTGCTTCGATGCGGCCCTCGGCTTCGCTCGATGTAAGCCCTTGCGTATCCAACACGAACGAGGCGGTCCGCCCCAGATACAAGGGCGTGAAGGCCTTTAACACGTGATCCAGCGGCAACACACGATTGCGATAGGCTACAGCCGCGTCATAGACAACCCGCGCCCACAGGCTGTCGGCAATCCGAAAGTCCTGCAAAGAACAGGTGCCCAACGGCCGCAGGCTCTGTCTGGTCCCCGGAGCGAGAATCTGATCCCAGATCGTGCCCAGATCGCTCAGCCCCTGCCGAAACGTGCTGATCATACGATCGACGTTGACATTGACCGGTTCAACGCCCACTTCGTACTGAAATCCGAACAACGGCACGGCGTTTGACCCGTCGCTCTTGCCCCACACTGAATAGTGATCTTCCATCAAGGCGAACACCGCGCCGAGTACCTGCACTAGCATGGCCGAGAGGTCCGCCGCCGGATCTTTGGGGTTGTGGATCTTGGCGCCAAGAAAACTTTGACAGACCCGCGCTCCGCTCGCGATGGCTTCCGTGGTCATCCAGATATCGATGCCAAACTTCGCCACCTCCGACTCCCACACATGCTTGTCCAGATAGTGTTGAGCCAGCTGACCTGAAAATCCGAAATCTCCGCCGATAGGCTGCCTGATCCGGTGACCATAGAGCGTGCGCGTCAGCGGATACACAATGCTGTTTGTAATGGTGCCGTCATACTTGTGGCGCAGGTAGTAGGGTGCGACATAGTCGAACCCTTGCTCGAACACCGGACTCACCAGGAGTTCAATCCACTCCGGGGTAATGCTCCGCAAATCGGAATCCACCACGGCACAGGCTTTGGCTTTCAACCGGCGCGCGATCTCGAAAATGGTGCGAAAGGCGCTCCCCTTTCCAGGGATACCGTGGTACGGAGTAATGATTTTATGAAGCGAGCTTTGCTGGTCGCCGATAAAAAGCGTTTTCAGATCGACCACGGCCTGCGCCACCACCTGCTGCGTGCCGTCCGTCGAGCCGCCGTCTGAATTCACCAGGACGGCGCGCGCTTCCGGAAAATATTTGGCCAAGCCGGCGCTCACCGCTTTGACGACGTGACCGATCGTCTCAACATTGTTGAAGCTGGGAATGCCGACCAGAATATCCGTATGGGCAAATTGGTCGACCTGCGCCTCGGTTTCAGGCGTCAGCGGGGTCGTATGGGCAGCATCAGGAATGAGGGGACCAGGCGTCATACGTCAATCTCGCACGCCTCCGCCCCGGAAAAACTGTTAGGACATGACCGAACTGGACTGGGGGAAAGGCCGGTGTGTGTGACAATGTGTCTAAGCTAAGAGACACCATCTTGCCCAACGATGTCAAGCAATTCGGTCTCGACATCGCCACACACGTGCCTCAGTTATTCCGACTATGCGCCGCCGGACAACGCAGACTGGCAACCACTGTCCGTCCCATAACACGAGCGAATACCCGATGGGATGGAAAACATAACGGCTGGATCACATTTCAGTGGACCATACACAGGGATGCGAGGAGGAGGGAGCAGCATCAAGCGGGGAAATCGACGGTACGACTATCCGGCATCAGAAATCACGATCTGTTCTTTTCGATCCGTACTGAACACAGGCACTGTCGCGTGAGCACTGACGAAGTCGTTTAAGCGCAGTTGATCATCGGCGTCCATGAGGATGGGATCGACTCCCAACCGCGAGTCACTCGCCCAGCGGATCGTGGCGAGTCTCACGGAGAGAGGCTTGGGCTGTCCCGGAATATGCAGATGCAATTGAAGCAGGTCCCCGGCTTGCAACCCTTTGAGTCCGGTTCGCGACCATCCCGGAATCGAGAGATCAAGCATCCGGCCGTTCCAGACCAGCAGACCGTCTTCGGAACGTGAGCCGGTACACTCGACGATAAAACGTGGGCGATTCTGTTGTTCCATCATTCCTCCAAACAAACGCCTCGGCAGGATATGAAAAACAACAGATTGCGGGATAGTCCCCGAAAGTGGGGGATCCCTCAGGCAGCGCACGTACGTTTCATAAGGGGGCGAAGACGTCGCAGAGCAGGTGCACGAACTCAAGATGGAACCGAACGGGAACGCACAATGAGAGAAAGGAAAGATGCAGCTGATTAGGCGACGCGGGGGGAATCTGCCGATTTCAAGACGGAATCGACAAACCGGTGGATACGCGCTTCGGCAGCCGCAGTCATTCTGACAGTTTCAAGCCCGAAGACGCGGTCTTTCACCCACTTCACAGTGACACCCTCAACGTCGATCGCTTTGGGCTGATCAGGCAAAAAGACGCGCAGCGTCAGCTTCATGCCCACCGTAACCGGCTTATCTCCGTCAATCCGCCAGCCCTTGACGGAAAGATCACACACCTTGCCTGTTCCGACCAGCCCCTCCCCCAAATAGTAGAGGAAGCAGCTGACGGGGACGCGGGAATGCGAGCGAGACGTCTGTGACTTGGCCATGATTGTGAGGGAGGGGATGCGCACCACGCGCATCAGCCTCGACGATAGTTCAGTCTACTCAACTTGCAGGAAATGACCAAGCACATTTTGGATCCCGGCAGGACGAAGGAATCCCATCGCTGGACTGAAGTTGAGAACATGGCATAGGGGTGGGAACTAGACTAACGCGGTCACGAACTGCTCCAGTCGGGCCTGCTCATCCGCTTTGATCGCATGGACTTCAATGCCGAACTCTTGGCCCCGGGACCAGCGGACGATCGCACGGTCGACAAACACCGTGGGGTGTGGACCGGGGAGAAAGATGCACAGGGTGACTATCGTCCCGGGCTCAACCGGATGCGTCCCATCGACACGCCATCCGTTGAGGGAAAGATTCCAGGCAATCCCGCTTCCCTGGAACGCATCGCAGGAATAATAGACTGAACACTGGACAGGAAAACGTCGAAACGATCGCACATGGAAGGAGGTGCCGACAGTAGCAGGGGCACGATGCGGAACCGACGGAACGAGCTGTTTGTTGCCACCAGTCATCGTGTCCTCACCCAAAATCCGTGCGTCTACGATTGTTGGGGTGAGTGACGGGTTTCGAACCCGCGACCTCCGGATCCACAATCCGGCGCTCTAACCAACTGAGCTACACCCACCACTCTAGTGCCAACAGGGAACGCGCATCTTAACAAACCCTAGAGAACAGTCGCAACCGCCCAGACATCTCTCTCCGACCCCGCAGAATATTCGTCCCAGAGAGGCCTACCGGAGGGACCGTCTGTCTCGTTATGTTCCCCGACGATCGAACGCCGCTTGCATTTCCGTCAGGATCGCTGCCGCAGCCGCCGGAGGATCCTGAGCGTCACGGATGGGACGGCCAATGACCAGATAGTCTGCACCGGCGGCAATGGTTTGAGTCGGCGTCGTCACACGGGCATGATCGTCCGTGGAGTTTCCTGCCGGCCTGACCCCGGGAGTGACGATGACCAGATTCGGTCCGACCTTGGCACGAATCGCTTCCGGCTCCTCCCCGGACGCCACCACGCCGTCGCACCCCACCTCTGCCGCCAACATAGCCCGGGCCGTGACCAAATCCCGGACGCTCCGCTGAATACCCATTTCCCGCAAGTCTTCCCCGTCAAAATTGGTGAGCACCGTCACTGCCAGCAACTTGAGATTGGACTGCCCTCGGCCCTGCACGGCCGCAAGCAAGGCCTTTCGGTTTGCATGGATCGTCAGGAAGGTGGCACCCATAGCGGCGACTCGCGCCGTCGCGCGTCGAACGGTCTCCTCAATATCGAGGAACTTGAGGTCGAGGAACACTTGCTTCCCACGATCGACCAGCTTGCGCACAATGTCGGGGCCTGCCACCGTATAGAGCTCCAGCCCCACCTTCACAAACCGCACCTGATCCCCCATCCGATCAACTAACGCATCCGCCTCCGCAGCGGAAGGGACATCCAGCGCGACAATCAATCGATCTCGTGCATCAATTCGCGTCATCATAATTACGCCCTCGATACCTGGAATCATCCAGGAAACCGGCCGACTCCTTTCAGTGTCCTTGACCTGCCTTCTCCACCTATGCTACAAGCTCAGGCTTTGAACGTAGGAGAATCCGTATGCCTGTTGTACACAAATCCACGATTCGACGTGCTCGTCAATCTGAGAAGCGCCGCTTGCGCAATCGCGCCACCATCAGCGCGGTCCGGAGCATCCTCCGCAAGGTTCAGGATGCGATCGCGGCCAAGAAGCCGGATGAAGCGAAAGCCACCTTGCGTGATGCCACTGCGGCCCTGAGCAAGGCCGTGACCAAAGGCGTCCTCAAGCCCAACACGGCCTCGCGCCGCGTGTCCCGCCTCGCTGTGCGGGTGAACGCCATCACCGCTTCCGCGTAACCGTCCTGACATTCGACACCGGTCTCGAACCCGACGGGCGCGAGGCCGGTGGTGCCGGTTGCACCCGCTGTACCGATGACACTGATTTCGACGGCAGTCCGCAGAGTCGAAACAAGAGGTCTTCCATCACCCGAACCGGGGCACTTCCGCTCCCACCCTTGAGCTTCGAGTCCGTCTCCAGAAACCATTCAAACGCCTGCGCCATCTGGGTATCGGGGAATTGCGCCAAAAATCCCCGCACTCGCGAAGGATCAATCCGAAAGGTCCTCGCTGCCTCGCCCTCTCGCCCGCCTGACCTGAGCTGGTCTTTCATTTTCCAGAGACGCCGGTACTGCCAGACCAACGCGCCGAGAATACGAAGCGGGGCTTCGCCGTTTTCTACATTTCTCGCAAGAATCCTGAACGCCCGCCCATGATCATGCGCCCCTATGGCATTCATGAGATCGAACACCGATGCGCCAGGTTCGGTCCCCCTCAGGGTCTCAACATCCGATGATTGTATGGTCCGGTCTAATGGCACGTAGGAGGCGAGCTTCTCCAACTCACGCTTCACAGCGTAGAGTGACTCCCCTCCCACCTCCTTGAGCAACTGGATCGCATCCTCGTGAATGCGCACACCTAACGTGGCTGCTTCCTGACGAATCCATGCCGACAGCTGTGCATCGCGCAGCGGCGCGCAATTCACCGTCACCGCCCGCTTCGTCAGGGCCTGCGTCCATTTGAGCCGTCCGTCCAACTTGGCCGCTACCACGATCAGGGTCGTCGTGTCATTGGGAGCCGCAAAATAGGACAGGAGCTTTTCGCCTTCGCGGGCCGGCAGTTTCTCCACAGACTTATAGACCACCACGCGGCGCGCGGCGAACACCGGAATCTCCGCGGCGCAAGCCAAAACATCCTCAATCGACGAATCGTCGCCGTGAAAGGTATCGGAATTGAAGCCGCTATCGACTGCCTCACCCAAGGCCGCCGCTCGAAGCACGGCAACGGATTGGTCACGCAGGTAATCTTCTTCTCCGACGACGGCATAGAGCGGCATCACCCCGCTACGTGCGAGCGACTGAGGCAGCTCCATGCTCATGACCGAAGCGTTCATCGGCGAGACCCTTCGGGCAAAGTTGTCGGGGCGGACTCGGGCTGCAGGCTGGCGCCAGGAACCGCCTCTGCCTTGACGGGACGCTTCAGCATCTTGTCCAATTCACCCGTGTCCAGGAACAATAGAAACCGGGACGCAAGATCCTCGGCAACGAAACGGCCTGCCTGCTCGAGCGCCCGATTTTGCAGAACGCGATTGAACTGCAGATCCTGTGTCAGAAAAAATTCCGACGTGCCTTTGGCGACCTGGGACCAGACCAGCCGCTTGGTTTTGGCATCCTCGATCTTCACACTCACCAGCATTTCAACCCGACTTTCAAATGTCGTGGTCTGATCGAAGCTTAAGGTCGGCAATAAAATTTGTAAGATCTGACCGGACAAAAACAGGTCCGCCCCGGCCGATGCGCCGACAATTTCCGCGCCTGCGCCCGCGGAAAACTCCCGGCGCAAATAATTGGCGAGCTTGATCTCAAAATTCGGTTCATAGGTACTATTGGCAATAGGGAGAATGGCCAGACGCGGCGCCTGCGTCCGCTTCGTCACGGTTTCCGGCGCACCGCCGACGGTGGGACCCGCGCCCTGCACCCGGAACTGATAGCCGCAGGCGGCGATGTTCATTGCGAGAAGGCACAAGACGCAAGGTAGCAGGTAACGGTGCACGGCATCACACCACGAAGTTGATCAACTTCTTCTCGACATAAATAACCTTCTTCGGCTCTTTCCCCTGCAGCCATTCCGCCACTTCTTTTTTGGCGAGAGGCTCCAGCTGATCGCGCGACGTCCCGGAATCGACCTCCAGCTTTCCACGAAGCTTTCCGTTGACCTGAACCGGGATCGTCAGCCGGTCGCTGACCACCAAAGCCGGATCGAATTGCGGCCAGGCTTGTTGCCCTGCGCTCGGTTGATGCCCGAGCCTTTCCCAGAGTTCCTCGCTGAGGTGAGGCGCAAAAGGCAGCAGCAGCAGCACAAACGGCTCCAACAGCCTTCGCGGCCGCTGGTCCAGCTTCGTCATGTCGTTCGTAAACACCATCATCTGCGAAATCGCCGTATTGAATCGCAACGCCTCAATATCGTCGGTGACTTTCTTGATGGTGAAGTGGAGCAATCGCTGCTGCTCGGACGTCGGTTCCGTGTTCGTCACCGCTGAACTCAAGGCGCCGTCCTCCCCGACAATCAGGCGCCAGACGCGGTCGAGAAATCGCGTGATGCCTTCGACCCCGCGCGTGCTCCAGGGCTTCATCGATTCCAGTGGCCCCATGAACATTTCATACAAGCGCACCGCATCGGCCCCGAACTGGTCGATCATTTCGTCGGGATTGACCACGTTGCCGCGCGATTTCGACATCTTCTGATTGTCTTCTCCCAACACGATGCCCTGATGCACCAACTTCTTGAACGGCTCCGGCGTGCTGACCACGCCCGCATCAAACAAGACCTTGTGCCAGAAGCGGCTATAGAGCAGATGCAGCACGGCATGTTCACTGCCGCCGATGTAGAGATCGACCGGCATCCAATACTGCTCCTTCGCCGGGTTCACCATCTGCTGCGTGTTTTTGGGATCGATGAACCGCAGGTAGTACCAGCAGGACCCGGCCCATTGCGGCATCGTATTCGTCTCGCGCCGCGCCGGTTTCCCGGTGACAGGATCTGTCGTGGTCAGCCACTCCTCGAGATTGGCCAACGGGCTTTCTCCGCTCCCGGAAGGCTTGAAGTTCTTCGTCTCGGGTAACGCGAGTGGCAACTGCTCCTCCGGCAAAGGCCGGGGCTCACCATCCACCCACACAATGGGAAACGGCTCGCCCCAATACCGTTGCCGGGCGAAAAGCCAGTCTCGTAGTTTGTAATTGATCGTCTTCTTGCCCTTGCCCTTGGTTTCAAGCCAGGCCGTCATCTTGGGAATCGCCTCGTTGGGCAGCAACCCGTCGAGCGAGCAGGACCCATCCGGAGTAGCCGAGTTGATGACGCGGCCGCGATCCGTGTCCGTAAAGGCCGCCTTGTCGACCTGTCCCCCTTGAATCACTTCCCTGATCGGCAGGTGGTACTGGGTGGCAAAGGCCCAGTCACGCTCGTCATGGGCGGGCACCGCCATGATCGCGCCGGTGCCGTAACTCATCAGCACGTAATCGGCAATCCAAATCGGCAGGCGCTCCTGATTGACGGGATTGATGGCATAGCCGCCCGTGAAGACGCCGGTTTTGACCTTGTCTAATTCCTGGCGCTGCAAGTCGCTTTTACGAGCCGCCGCATCGCGATAGTCCGTCACCTGCGCCCGCTGCGACGGAGTGGTCACCACATCGACGAGCGGATGTTCGGGAGCCACGACCATGTAGGTCGCGCCAAAGAGCGTATCGGGGCGGGTCGTGAAGACGCGAAGATTGCCGGTCGTGTCGGCCAGCGCAAAGTCGACTTCCGCGCCGATGGAACGGCCGATCCAATTTTTCTGCATCTCCAGCGTGCTAGTCGGCCATTCGACCAGGCTCAAGTCATCAAGCAGCCGCTCCGCGTAGGCGGTGATCTTCAACACCCATTGCCGCATCGGCTTACGAATGACGTCGAACCCGCCGACCTCGCTCTTGCCATCGACAATCTCTTCGTTGGCCAACACCGTCGACAAGGCCGGACACCAATTGACCGGCACCTCCGCCACATAGGCCAACCCGCGCTCGAACAGCTTGAGGAAAATCCACTGGGTCCAGCGGTAGTAATCCTGATCGGTCGTACTGAGTTCGCGTTCCCAGTCGTAGGACAGACCGACACGCTTCATCTGTCGCTTAAAGGTCGCAATATTCTGCGCGGTAGTGATGGCGGGATGCACACCCGTTTTCACGGCATATTGCTCCGCCGGCAATCCAAACGCGTCCCATCCCATGGGGTGGAGCACATTGAAGCCGCGCATGCGTTTGTAGCGTGAGACAATGTCGGTCGCGGTATAGCCTTCCAGGTGCCCGACATGCAGCCCCGACCCCGATGGATAGGGAAACATGTCCAGGCAGTAGAACTTGGGCTTGGAGGGGTCATCCAGCGCCCGGAAGGGGCGGTGGGTCTCCCAATAGGCCTGCCACTTCGACTCAAGGGCCTGGTGATCGTATGATTTGCTCATCGTCTGAACATCAACTATGACGCGTTTATTTGCACTCGCGTGAAGAACGGACGACTCTAGCATACGCCGCACGGAGCGACAAGGACGAGACGGGGGGAAATAGCTCCCGCCTCGGCAGTGTCTGTTCTGCTTGATCCCGGGATCGACTCCTGTTCAAATGCCGGGCAGAAAGACTCCGAACGGCGACCGTGTAGCCGCATCCGAACACCAAGAATGGTCTCCCGAACCGATGTACGCCACCTACATCTTTCCGCGACTTATGGATTGGGTGCTCCGAGGGGAGCGATTCCAAATCGAACGCCAGCGCCTGCTCGCACCGGCGCAGGGGGTGGTGCTGGAAATCGGCTTCGGCACAGGGCTGAACCTGCCGCACTACCCCCGAACCGTCACGGCCCTGCACACCGTCGATCCCGCACCGCTTCTACCTCAGCGCGTGGCCCGACGAGTGGCCCGCGCTCCGTTCCCCGTCCACATCCAGCATGTGAGCGCGGAGGGATTGCCTTACGCGGATGCAACATTCGATTACGCCGTCAGCACCTTCACACTCTGCACAATTCCGGATCCCGTTGCGGCGCTACGCGAAGTCCGGCGGGTTTTGAAGCCGGATGGCCACTTCCTGTTCCTTGAGCATGGCCGTAGCGACGACCCCGCCACCGCTCGCTGGCAGGATCGTCTCAACCCGCTGCAACAATGCCTGGCCTGCGGCTGCAATCTCAACCGCCGCATCGATCACTTGGTGACTCAAGCAGCCCTTCGACTGGAAACAATCGATCGATATCGCCTTCCCGGCGTCCCTCGAATCGGCGGAGAGATGTATCGCGGCATGGCCTGCGGCAACAACCCGCGCGCAATCATCACCATTTCGGAGTAAAATTGTATACGTACCGGCAATTTTGTAGACTGCAGCCTATGATGCACAGTCTTCGCATTCGTCCTTCCACAAGGCGGGAGTGATCCCGATGGCTTCCTCTCAGCCAGTTCCGGCCGATCAATCCTCCACGGCGTCCTCCTCTAAATCGATCGACTCAGCCAGGGACGCCAGCCTGGCGTTGCAGCGGATCACCCTGCTCTACGAGGCTATGCCGGCGGCGCTCGTCGCCGGCCTCGGATGCGCCGTCGCGCTGTTCTTCGTCAACTGGGACGTGCTTCCGCACGACCGGCTCCTCGCGTGGCTTGCCTATCATCTGGCCCTGTCAGCCAGCCGGTATGGGCTCGTACGATCCTTCAAAGCCACGCCGCCGACACCGGCCACGATCCACCGCTGGGACCGGGCATTCCTGCTGGGAACCACGCTGGCCGGCATCGGGTGGGGCGCCTCAGCGGTGGTGCTGTTTCCCGAATCATCACCCGCCCACCAGGTCTTTTTGGCCTTCGTCCTGGGCGGGGTCTCGGCCGGCGCGTCTTCAACCCTGGCTGCCCGATTCGACGCCTTTCTGTCCTTTGCGATTCCAACGCTGACACCGCTGATCCTCCGCTTCGTTCTGCTCAATCATGAGCAAGCCTTGCCCATGGCCATCTGCACGCTGCTGTTTTCGCTGCTCATGGTCTACACGGCTTACCGCACATCCAATACCGTTCTGGAAACCCTCCAGCTGAAATATCACAACGCGCAGCTGGTGGATCAACTCGCGTCCCAACTGGAGGAGGGAGAGCAAACCGCGCTGCTCTTGAACGTGCATACCGAGCACTACCGATTCATCATGGAGTACGCGCAGGACATCATTTATCGCACGGACCGGAGCGGCCGGTTCACCTTCATCAATCCGGCCGTGATCCGGCTGCTCGGGTATCACGAGACGGACATGCTCGGCCATCGCGCTCTGGATTTCGTACACCCGAACTACCGCCGCAAGACGGAACATTTTTACATCCGCCAATTTCTGCGCAAGACGCCGAGCACCTATTACGAATTCCCGCTGATCAGCAGGATGCAGCAGACGCTCTGGGTGGGACAAAACGTGCAACTGCTGCTCCGCGACCATGAGGTCATCGGATTCCAAGCCGTGTTGCGCGATATTTCCACTCGAAAACAAACCGAAGAAGCCTTGCGCTTCAGCCAGGACCGATACCGCGCGCTGTTTGAGAGCAGCCCCGAAATGCTGCTGACCGTGGATGCCAACGGCACGTTGCTCACGGTCAATGCCACTGCCGCTGCGGAATTGGGCTACCGCGCGGAGGAGTTGATCGGCCAATCCATCTCGTTGATCGTGCACACGGACGATCAACCCAAGTTGCAGCAGCATTTTGCCGACTGCCTCGGTCGACCGGGCGAAGTCCTCCGTTGGGAGTTCCGAAAACTTCGCAAGGGAGGGAGCCCTCTCTGGGTCAGAGAAGCCGCACGGGCCGTACGCAACCCCGACGGGCACTACGATATCCTGATCGTGTGCGAGAACGTCACCGAACGGAAGGGGATGGAGGACGCCCTCACCCACACGCGCCAACTCCTGGAGTCCATCGTGGAACACATTCCTCACATGGTCTTCCTGAAAGATGCCAGCGAACTGCGCTTCGTCCAGTTCAATAAAGCGGGCGAGGACCTTATCGGCGTGCCGCGGGAAGCGCTTCTTGGGAAGAACGACTTCGACTTTTTTCCTCGTGAACAGGCGGAGTTTTTCACCACGAGGGATCGGGAAGTCCTCACCGGCGGAGTCCTGCTGGACATTCCAGCCGAACCGATCCAGACCAAAGATCAAGGCCTGCGGTGGCTCCATACCAAGAAGCTTCCCCTCTATGACCACACCGGCCGTCCGCGCTATCTCCTGGGCATTTCAGAAGACATCACGGACCAGAAACAGCGCCAGGAGATCGAACAGCTGCGATTGGGACAACTGGCCACGCAGCAGACCGTTCTGCACAAGCTGGCGGAGGATCCGTCCATCCATAGCGGGCACCCCCAGCAGGCCTTTCCGGTCATGACAGAACATGCGGCCGGCACATTCGCCGTGGAGCGAGCGAGCATCTGGCTCTTTGACGACACCCAGTCCAACCTGATCCTGCAGGACCTGTTCGAGGCCACCCCCAAACGTCATGCCCATGGAACCACACTGTCGATCAAGCAATACCCGGCGTACCTTCGCGCGCTTGAAACCGAACCCTACTCCCTCGCGACCCATGCTGCGCAAACCGATCCGCGCACGTGCGAACTGACGCCGTCTTATCTTGCGCCCCTCGGCATTGTGGCGATGCTGGATGCCCCGATTCGCCGACATGGACGTGTGGTCGGAGTGTTCTGTCTCGAACATGTCGGTCCGGCCAAGATCTGGACCAGCGAAGAAAAGGCATTTGCTGCATCCCTAGCCGCCATGGCCACCCTCACCTTGGAAGCCGCAGACCGGCGGCAGGCGCAGGAGGCGCTGGAACAACACGTCCGTGAGCGCACCGGCGAGTTACGACGCATGACGGCCCATCTTCAGACCATCATCGAGGAATCCCCGCTCGCCATCATTGAGTTGGATCAGGCCGGGCACGTCACCACCTGGAACGCCGCTGCCACCAGCCTGTTCGGCTGGAGCAGAGAAGAGGTCCTGGGACAGGAAGTCCCCTATGTGCCTCACGGGCAGGAGGAGGCCTCCGATGAATTGTGGACCTCGGTCATGAGCGGCGGCGCCCCACGCAACCTGGAGTTGCGTCGCCAGAGAAAAGACGGAACCCTCATCGATGTGAATATGTGGGGAACCTTGATCCAGGGTCCCGGCGGCCAGGCGTCCGGCTCCATCGGCTTCTTCATCGACGTCACGGAACATAAACAACTCGAAGAGCAGCTCCGGCAGGCGCACAAAATGGAAGGCATCGGCCGGCTGGCCGGTGGCGTCGCCCACGACTTCAACAATCTGCTGACAGTCATCAATGGATGCGCCACGCTGCTCCTGGAAAAGGTACGCGCAGAAGATCCGTTGCACCGGTCGTTGACCGAGATCCTCACGGCCGGGCAGCGGGCAGCAGCGTTGACCAAGCAACTCCTGGCATTCAGCCGGCGACAGGTCCTCACCTTCCAGGTGTTCGATCTCAACGAGGCGCTCTCGTCGACCGGGTCCATGATTGAACGGCTGATCGGTGAAGACATCACCCTGGTAAGAGACCTCACCTCTCAGCCCTGTATCATCCGCGCAGACCGGGGACAGATCGATCAAGTCGTGCTGAACCTGGCCGTGAATGCCAAGGACGCCATGCCGCAGGGAGGGACCCTGACCATGGCGACGAAAACCCTGGTGATCACAGAAGATATGCCCGTGCCCCATCCCGCGATGCTCCCGGGAAGCTACGCACACCTGTCGATCCGCGACTCTGGGCAGGGCATGGATCGGACCACGCTGTCCCATATTTTCGAACCGTTTTTCACGACGAAGGAAGAGGGCAAAGGCACGGGACTCGGACTGGCCACGGTCTACGGGATCGTCAAACAAAGTCAGGGCTTCATCTTTGCCGACAGCATCCCCGGCGAAGGCGCCACCTTCGACATCTATTTTCCATTGGCCCAGGCTCCGTCCCTCGTTGCCGCGCCCCCAACCCCCTCGCGGCCCCACTGCGGTCACGAAACCATCCTGCTGGTCGAAGACCAACAGGCGGTCCGCCTTCTGCTCACCCATGCCCTCTCGGATTACGGCTACACGCTGCTGGAAGCCTCCAGTGGACAGGAGGCACTCCGCCTCGTCGCCGCCGCCAAAACACCCATTCACATTCTGCTCACCGACGTGGTCATGCCGCAGATGACAGGCCCTGCCCTGGCTGAGCGCCTGCGCCAGCAATGGCCGACCCTTCGGGTGCTGTTTATGTCAGGGTATGCGGAAGGAAGTGTGCTGCCGACGTTTCTCGCGGAACCGGGAACCGGTTTTATTCAGAAACCGTTCTTACCCACGGAGCTCGCCCAGAAACTTCGCGAACTGCTCGATCCCCTCAAGTAAGCGGCCCCGGTGGCTGAAGTAGCCGAGCGAAGCCTGGGCGATTCGGTTACCCGGGTAGAATCGAATGAAAAGTTTCAATGGACGTAAAACGTGCGGAGGGAACCGCCGAGGCTTGAGAGCTCGACTTCGAGCGATGGAAAATCCGGCCGATCCCGAACTGTTCGGCTGCCGCGAGGCATTGCTCGTCATCATCGATATAGAGGGCTCGCGACGGATCGAATCCGACCAGCTCCCGGCAGGTCGGCCAATACTCCGAGCGCATTTTGAGCCAGCCCACCTCGAACGCATCCACAATGCGATCGACCTGTCGATCCAGGCCCGTCTTAGCGGTTTTGACTTCAACCCCTGCCCGATGCGCGTTCGTCAGAATGGTCACGCGCTTCCCCAGCCGGCGTAACGAGAGGAGAAACGCCTCGGCATCGGGAAGAAAGCCGATCATGTGGTCGAGCTCGCGATGCATCGCCACCACATCGATCTCCACCCGCTCCGTCCAATAGTGCAAATCCGTCCAGGCGAGCTCCCCCTCTACCGAACGGTACATGCCCATCAATCGCTCCCGGGCATCCTCGAACGCCAGGGCATGTTTCACCGCATATCGTCTCGGCAACTCCTCCTCGAAGAAAAAGTTGTCGAAATGGCGGTCCAGCAGCGTGCCATCCATGTCGAGGAGGACGTCGTCAATCCTGGTCCAATCCACGGCTTGGGGGCTCAGTTGTGAGCGGTCGTGCAGCATCAGCGCAGTATAACGGAGAGCGGCGCGACAAGACGAGTCATTGTGTTCAATGAAATCTCTATGATACCGTCTCGCACCATGTCACGCACTAAAACCGCTCGCGGTCCCGTCACCCCGCTCTTCACCCTTGAGGGCGGGCGCTTGCCGATTATCGCCTTGATCGGGCGACCCAATGTCGGTAAATCGACCCTCTTCAACCGCATTCTCGGCACCCGGGCGGCCATCGTCGACGATGTGCCGGGCGTGACCAGAGATCGCAATTACGCCGATACGACCTATCGCAACCGGCATTTCCGCCTCGTCGACACCGGCGGACTTGATCCGACGGCCCACGAAGGCATGTTGTCCCTGATCCGGCAACAGTCCCAACTCGCCATCGCGGAAGCAGATATCCTCGTCCTCGTCCTCGATGCCCGGGCCGGGCTGACCCCGCCGGATGAAGAGGTGGTGGCGACGTTGCGCGGCTCGGACAAACCCGTGTTTTACGTGATTAATAAGGTCGATACGCCGAAGGCCGACCCGCTGGTCGCCGACTTCTATCGCCTCGGCCAGGAGCAACTCTATCCCCTGTCGGCTGAACATGGCATCGGCGTCGCCGAACTGCTCGACGATCTGTTTCCTCATATGGTCGAGCCTCCGGGAGAAGAGACTGCGGCTGAAATTCCTCGCATAGCCATCGTCGGGCGTCCGAACGTCGGAAAATCCACCTTGGTCAACTCGGTCCTGGGTGAGGCCCGCGTCGTCGTCAGCAATGTGCCGGGGACAACCCGCGATCCGGTGGATTCGATCGCGACCTTCAAAGATCGTCAATATGTGCTGACCGACACGGCCGGTATTCGCCGCCGTGGTCGCGTCGAGCGTGGCATCGAAGGGTACAGCGTCGCCCGCTCGCTCCGCGCAATCGGCCGTTCGGACATCGCCGTCCTCCTGCTGGATGCCGAAGAAGGCGTGACCGAGCAGGATACGAAGATTGCGGGCCTGGTCCTCAAACAAGGACGCGCCTGTATCCTCGTCGTCAACAAGTGGGACCTCAAGACGGACGATGTGGGCGCGCGGGAGACCTACAAACTCGAGCTTGAACGCCGCTTCCCCTTCCTCGCCTGGGCGCCGGTTCTGTTCATTTCGGCGCTGGAGCAGGATTTCCTGCGCGGCCTCTTCGCGTTGATCGACCAGGTCTATTTCTCATTCTGTAAACGGGTTCCCACCGGCACGTTGAATCAATTCTTCCAGGGGCTACTGGAGGAGCATCCGTTGCCGGTCAGAAAGGGCAAACCCGCCAAAGCGAGTAAGTCGGCCTTTGTGACGCAAGTTGCGACACGCCCCCCGGCGTTTGCATTGTTTGTGGGACATCCCGACAACATGACTCCGGCGTATCTCCGTTTTTTGGAGAACCAGATCCGAAAGGAATACCATTTTTCAGGTACGCCCATTCGTTTGATGACTCGCAAAAAATAGCGGGCGGATCACCGCGTCAATTGTTCATTCAGCCCCCGCTCTGCCCATTACGTCCGCACGGCCCGCTCAGCAGCCTGCACCAAGACCCAGAAGGCCTTTCAACTTGACTCATGCCGAGCAGCATGTTATTCGCACAAGAGACGTTGTTCACCACGCACGATCCGGCAGGAACCGCCCCGCCCAAAGACGGCCGGTTACTCCCCCACTCGATCGGCGTCACACCATTCCGAACCCAGTAATTTGATACACACTATGGCGACTTTCGTGGATTCCAATGAAAGATTTCTATTCCTTTCGCTGCCGTTGAGTGCCGCGCTGTCTCTGGCCTGCCTGGCCACACCGACCTGGGCCGACACAGCCGCACCCCTCATCGAGCCGCCTCCGCTCGCCGAACCAAGCGAGCCGGTTGCCCCGGAATCTGTTGAACCTGATCCGGTCCAGGCCGTAGCCCAGGCTCCGGTCTCCCCGTCGGCACAGGTGTCCGGTTCCATCTGGAGATCCAAACCAGGCATCGTGTTCCTACAGACTCCGATCGGACCGCTCTCCCTCAGTTCCAAAACCACCCTGCGCGACATTAAGAGCTCGCAGAAAATCACGCTCTGGGTCCATGGCACGACCACCGTGATCGATATCCGTGAGAGGGGCGCCGATAAACTGGTCCATCGCTACGTGACAAGCATGCCCAACTTCACCTCCCCCGAGAAACAGGCCGTGGCACTCTGGACCCCGGATGGCGACCAGTCCTTCACGCTCGGCGCGTTTCAGGCCAAAGTTGCCGGACGCCCCGAGGAGCAGCCGTTGACCATCGAAGTCGATGGAGCCGGGACCGTCCGCGGCCTGCATGATGTGCAGTACGACCTGCAGGTCAACCAGGTGCCCCGCACGCCATCGTCGGTGCGGCTACTGTTGACTGGAACGGTCTCCAAACTGAAATCGAATTATGTGTTCCTGAAAACCCCGCTCGGCATTGTCACCGTGAGCGGAAAAACCGGCGTCCGGAATGCCAAAGTCGGACAGGAGATGTCGGTGTGGGTGCAGGATCGGCACGTGGCGATCGACCTATATCAAGACGGCGTTTCAACTCCCTCACGCCGCTTCCTCTCCGGCCCGCTCGCGTATGAATCAGGTGGACAGAACGCGCTCGTCATGCAGGGGCCGGAAGGTACGCAGTCTATTCCCCTCACCCAGCGGCCGGCCTCTCTTTCGGCGCTGAAGGAAGGTGCGCCGATTACAGTTGAGCTAGGCCAGCAGGGCGAACTCGTCGACGTTCGTCGCATCAATTAGCACGACGCTGTCGGGCTCGGCACACACAAGTGCCTTCGCTTGACAGAGTCTGAAGGCCGCCCGTAGACTCCCTTCCGCGTATGGCATCACGGAAGAAAAGTCAGCCGGGATCCCCTGACGGCCATAGCCCGTCCCCCTCGTCATCCAGTCCATTCGACCAGCTCTATCGTGATCATGTCGACGTGATGTACCGGTTTGCCTACCGGCTCTGCGGCGAAGCCGAAGCAGCCAAAGACCTGGTCCAGGAAACGTTTCTCAACGCCTATCGCGCATACGATCGCTTTCGCGGGGATGCGCAAGTCTCCACCTGGCTCTATGCGATCGCCTCCCATGCCTGCCAGCGCATGCGGCGCAAGCGAAAAGGCGAGCCGGAACGCGAGCTGTCCCTGACCGAGTTTGTTCCGACATCGGAAGGGGAATTTGCGCTGCAGGTACCGATGGAGGGCCTGAGCCCTCAGGAAGCCCTTGAAAACAAAGAGCTACGCCAGATTTTGGATCGCGCCATCGCCAAGCTGCCACCCAAATACCGCATGGTCCTGGTCCTTCGCGACATGGAGGGGTTGAGCGCCAAGGAAGTCGGGAGCATTCTCGGACTGAACGAGCGCGCAATCAAGTCCAGGCTGCATCGGGCCCGACTCTTCGTGCGAAAGGAACTCAGCGGAAAAGGGCTGGCAGAAGAATTTCACCAGGACGTTGCCACCAGGCATTGATAGTTTGGTATAGTCAAGAAGAAGCACCGCCATGGCTGACCGCATACGCACATATCCAGGCACCCGCAAGCCCACCCCGCATCAGGGTCACCGCAAACGGAATTGTGTCAAAGTGCTGGAGCGCCTCTCCTCCTACCTGGACGACGAGCTGTCCGGCGAGATCTGTCAGGAGATCCGTGCGCACCTCGGCGATTGTCCGAAGTGCGAGGTCTTTCTCGACTCCTTGCGCCAAACGGTTCGCCTCTGCCAGCATCGGCCCTCCCCTCCCCTCTCAGAAAAAGATCGCGCAACCCTCCGCCGTCAAATCTTAAAGGCTGCCGCGACGGTGTGAGTGCTCGTGATGTCTCCGATGCCCACTCCGGCAACGCATGCGCCGGCAGAAGCCTCTGACCCGACGATCCCGATCCATGGAAAGGTCCGCTCAACCGGGCGGCATAGTCCTCTGCATTCCGCGAGGCTCTTTCTCGCGCTCCTGCTGACCTGCGGGAGCACCGGACTTCTGCTCGCCCAACCCTCCGAAGGGCTCAATCGAGGACTCACGATCTATCGCGAACACTGCATGGAGTGTCACGGCGCAACCGGCAAGGGCGACGGCCCTAAGGCTCCGTTTCTCTCGCCGCGGCCGGGGAATCTCATTTCCGCAGCCACCTCCGCCAAGACCGATAAGGAACTGCTGCGCACCATCGCGCAAGGCAAACCGCTCACCGCCATGCCGGCCTGGAAAGATGCGCTCCCGGCTGAGGACCAACAAGCCGTGCTCCAATACATTCGCTCCTTGATTCAATTTTCGCGATCCCCGGCAGCGCTTCCCCCGACCCCGTAAACTCCTCCTCGCAGAGCGAACCTCTTTCGTCTGAAAAGAGCCGCATGATAGAGTGACCTTCTTTTATCGTCACCGGAGGTCGTTCGCATGATTCGCGGGAACCTGTTCCATCGACGACAGACCATAGCCATCCTCACCCTGGCGCTCGCGCTCGGTACCTGGGCCGGCACCGCCGAGTCCGCACCGACTGCAGGCGGAAAGGGACATGCCAAGACCGGCGCGCCCAAAACGACGCCGGCCATACAGACTGCCATACGGTATGCCGAAGCGCTTTCGCACGGCGATCGCGTGACCGCCGGGCAATTAGACTTCGCTTGTCAGTACAGATACCTTACGGCTTCCCCAACCAAGGTGAAACAATTCGCGCCGACCGATGATCCTTCCTATGATGCCTGCTGGCAGACTCTGACCGACGCCTACGCGCCGATGTTGAAACGGTCGGACATCGCCATGGACGTAATCTGGCCGAGCGCCGGTCCGTTGGTTTTCTTCGGCGATGATCTCCCGAGAGCCCCCGCCTCTGCCTTTGTGGCAGATGTGGTGGGGATTGCGCCTCCGGGAAGCGGGCTGCATGTGACGGCCATCAATAGCCGCACGATTCCTTCCGGGTCGTTCAAGCTGGCACGCACGGGCAAAGTCCTTGCCGCTCCGACCACCTTGGTCCAACTCTCGGTGCAATATCAGGATCCACTTACCTCGCCGGTGACCTATGCGGCGGGAAATGTGAAATGGACCAATACCATCAAGCGTCCGCGGAAGGCGCTGAAGTCTGTCACGACCCAATGGGTGGTCTTCACGGGATTAAAGCAGCATGGATTCCCTGGAGATACGGCGGTATTCAATTTGCCGGTCGCCGTGCAGCCGGACGCCCCCGGCATGATGGCGGACAAAATTCCCTTCACCACGGAAGTCAGCCGCGCACTGCCTGACTCCTTAGTCTGGTGGGGACCGGACGACCAACCGGGCGTCCTGACCGCCGCGGCGGCACGCGCAGCCAGCTTTCCAGATCTGCGCGATCGAGTGGCCCTGCTCAACCGTGTGTTGATCATCGATCCCAAGCAGCCCGATGCCCTCACGGTGCTGACTCGCCACCTGTACAGTGTGCTCTTGCGCGAAGCCAGAAGCAGCCATGAGGTGCCGGTCAAAGACCCGGCCCTCGGCATTGTGCTGGATGAATTTTATTGGAACATCTATGCGCAAGGTATGCGCTTGGACCTCTCCAACGGCATGGAAATGGGTGGCCTCTCGCAACCCACGCCCGCGGATTTTCTCTATCGGCTGATCCCGGCGCTTCAAACCCTGGCCGAAATCCGGCCGGAGCAGCTCGACAACCGGTTCCGCCTGGGGGTCGCCTATCGGTGGAACAATGATCAGATTCCGATGGTCGAAACCTTTGAAGCCCTCATCAAAGATATTCCCGAACATCGGAGAACGCCCAGGTCTGAGGCCCTGTTGCAACTGGCCTGGTCTCGCATCAACAAAGTCTCGTGGAACCGCATTCTGCATGACACCGAAACTCCGCGGGCCTATGCCAACGCCGAGGCGGCGCTGGCTCAAGCCGAACTGCCGCTCGATAAGTTTCTCGCGGAATATGCCATGGCCTACAGCATGATCTTTCTCCCCAACTATGGAGACAAGACCAAGATGCTCCATCACCTCACCGAAGCCAAACGCTGGTTCGATGAAGTGCCGGGAAAATCGGACGAGGCCTGGCGCTATTTCCTCCATACAGGCCTGCTGAAAGCGGTGCTGGACGCCGATCCGATATTCGCGCCCATCCTGGCGACGGCCTCGTCACGATCCTGAGTCAGCCAACGATTGGACGGCGGAGGTGCCATACCTCCGCCGCCCCCTCCAGTGTGTCGATTTCGTGTCTGCACTTCTCTCTGCTCTCCTTACCTTGTCAACCGCCGGAAGCTGTGATAACCATGGCGCAGCACCACTGAGAGGAGAGTCCCATGCCGTTCGCATCCCACCGTCGTAGCGCGCAGAGGCCGGTCACGGTTGCCATCCTCATCCTCTGTCACCTGAATCTGACTGCCTGCTCGATCTTCGGCGGGAGCTCGCAACCGCTAACGGTAAATTCCGAGCCGCCTGGCGCGAATGTGCTGATCAACGGCACCCTCGCAGGCACCACCCCGCTCCAACATCAGGTTCCGCGCCGGGGAGATCTCACGGTCGAAGTGCAAAAGGCAGGGTATAAAACCCAGTCCAGAATGACCGGTCGAAAACTCAGCAGTGTCGGGATCGTCGATGTCATCGGGGGAGCGATGTTCTTGCTGCCGCTGCTCGGCCTCATCGCACCGGGAGCCTGGGAGCAGGACCCGGCGACAATCGGCATCACGCTCGAACCGGACAACCCTCAACCGGCGCCGGCACAATAACCACCGGACCATTGTATGACGGCAAAAGTTTGATCCTAAGGAACCCCGACCATGATCGACGTTAAAGGCTACGCCGCGCTCACGGCACAATCACCGCTCGCCCCCTTCACCTTTTCGCGCCGCGAAGTGGGCCGGCAGGATGTGCTCATCGCCATCCGCTACTGCGGCATTTGCCACTCTGATGTTCATCAAGCGCGGGACGAATGGGGAGGGTCGCTCTTTCCCATGGTGCCAGGGCATGAAATCGTCGGCACAGTCGAAAAGGTAGGCGCCTCGGTCAAGCAGTTCAAAGTCGGTCAGATGGTGGGGGTCGGCTGCTTCGTCGATTCCTGCCGCACGTGCCCCCAATGCAAAAAAGGCCTGGAACAGTATTGCGAAGGACACCTGACCTTTACCTACAACAGCAAGGAGCGTGACGGAGTCACTCCCACCTATGGCGGATACTCCACCAAAGTGGTCGTCGATCAACGCTATCTGGTTCGCATTCCCAAGCGACTACGCCCCGAGGAAGCCGCGCCGCTCCTGTGCGCCGGCATTACCACCTACTCGCCGTTACGCTATTGGAAAGTGGGGAAAAAACATCGATTGGCCGTTGTCGGACTGGGAGGTTTGGGCCACATGGCCGTCAAGATCGGCAAAGCCCTCGGCGCTCACGTGACGGTTCTCAGCCACTCCGATAAGAAGCGTCTCGATGCCAAGCGATTAGGCGCCAAAGACTTCTACAAGACGTCTGATCCGGACACGTTCACGACCCTCAGCAAGCAGTTCGATTTCATTCTGGACACGGTGTCGGCACCTCATGATCTCAATGCCCATCTGGAATTACTGAAGACCGACGGCACAATGATCCTCGTCGGCGTGCCGGATAAGCCAGCCCAACTGGGGGCCTTCCCATTGATCCTTAAACGGCGGCGCCTGGTAGGCTCATTGATCGGCGGCATTCAGGAGACGCAGGATATGCTCGACTTCTGCGCCAAACACCGCATCGGAGCCGACGTGGAAGTGGTCTCGATCCAGCAGGTCAACGAGGCCTACGATCGCCTCGTCCGCGGCGACGTGCGATATCGCTTCGTCATCGACATGAGTTCCCTCACCTAAGATCCCGCCGGCAGGCTGCGACTTGGGCCTCGCTACGAGCGTCGCTTCTCCACTGACTGAACTGCATGGAATGGAAACACGCACGCTTGACCGTGCGCAGCGACTACCGTCGGCTGGAGAGTGAAATCAGAAGAGGAAGCCGGGCGGCTTGGAAGCCGCCCGGCGAATCAACCCTGGCGAGATGACGACCTCACCGATTACTTGGCAGGAGCGACCAACGGCATGAGGGGCAGCTGCTTGGCGTCTTTGTCCACCTTCAACAACGCAATCGCACCACGCAGCGCATCGGTGAGGGAATGCGTGACGATGGGATAGACCCCGTCATTGTTGTCCAGCACCATATCCAGAATCGCCGCGCCGGCCGGCGGAATCAGCTGTGTCTGCACGCCGCGCGTATGGTTGGCGGGATTCCCGCTCTCCCACACATCATCCCAGATTTCTGCGATCGGATGGACCGCCGACACGTTGTTCGGTCCGGCATTCACAAAATAGAACCGAACGCGTTCCCCCGGCTTGGCTTCCAAAAATGCGCCCCCAGCCTTGCTGTGCACGGGATCATACCGGAAGACCGCGCCGTTGAAGACCACGTGCTGATATTTCCGCTCGAACATCCCGTCCACATCGTCCGGATCTTTGAACAGTTCGCTCTGCACCAGGACATACTCACGATCCGCTTTGGGCATCGCCTTGGGATCCTTCGGATCGACGATGATGGCGCCCATCATCCCGCGCGCGATGTGTTGAATCATGGGAGAGGCACCGCAGTGATACGCGAAAATGCCCGGCCATTTGGCCTTGAAACGATATTGCAGCGACTCGCCGGGACGCACTTCCTTGTAGTGCTCCAAGAAGTTCGTTTCTGCGGCGTGAAAATCCATCGAATGGGGCCGACCGTTGGTCTCGGGGTTCGTCAGCGAAAACACGACTTCGTCGCCTTCCTGCACTCGAATCACCGGACCGGGGAATTGCCCGTTGAAGGTCCACGCGTCATATGTATGTCCCTCGCCGTCGATCACCAACTTCGTTTCCACGGCCGTCATGGACACTTCGACAACTTTCGCGAAGGCGGATTCGACCGGCTGCATGGCCACGCCATACACTGAGGCTAACCCCAGAACCGTGCGGATCACAGATTGACGAAAGCGGCTGTTGCGTACTGTCATAATGCTGCGGCTCCTCCTGTTGAAAGTGAATGGGTCTCGGTTCATTCAGAACCGGCGTGAGAATACCGCGCTCACCAATAAAACAAGTATGACATTTGTCATGTTTCAACAATCTGCGTCAGGGCCTGCAGGATTCCGCCTACACCCACGCCTGCCAGCGGGCTATCGCATGGCGGCCAACTCCGAAAAATAATGGGCAAAGGCTTTCATGCCGCCGGAAGCCTGCCCCCAATCGAAGTATTCATTCGGCGCATGGTAGCCGTGTTCGGGCAGACTCAGGCCCATAAACAGGATCGGGACTTTCCAGGCCTTCTGCATCGTCACCACGGCGCCGATCGATCCGCCTTCACGGATGAACGCCGGCTCCTTGCCGAATCCCGTCTTGACGGCGCGTTTCACCGCCTCGACATAAGGCCCGTCGAAGACTCCGCGGAACGGCTGCAACATACCCTCTCGTTCGACCTTCACATCCGGATTGAGTTTCGCGACATGCTGCTTGAGCAGCGCGAATGCCTTCTCCGGAGTCTGGTTCGGCACCAGCCGCATGCTGACTTTCATTTCTCCATGACCCGGCACCACCGTCTTCACGCCGGGCCCGTGGTACCCGCCGACCAGGCCGTGCACTTCAAATGTCGGGGCGGCCCAGATGCGGCGCATGACCTCAGCCGGATCCTGCGTTCGCAGCGACTTGAATCCATAGGCCTGCTTGAAACGATTCACCTGAAAGCCCGACTGCAAGAAACTCTTGATCTCCGCCTTAGTGGGCTCAACCACATCCTGATAAAACCCTGGAATCTTCACCTTCCCCGTCTTGGCATCCACGCATCCATGCACCACATCCATCAGCTCGGCCAGAGGATTGCGCGCCGCGCCTCCGGTCACCCCCGAATGGGCATCCTTGGAGCCGGTGCGTAGCGTCAATCGCGCGCCCAGTAATCCCCGCAACCCATAGGGCATGGCCGGTTGATTCTTCGACAGCCAGATCGTGTCGGAAATGACCACCGAATCAGGACGCGGAATCGCCGCCCGGTTCTTGATTGCCGCGGCAAAACTGGGACTGCCGTTCTCCTCTTCCAGTTCCCACAGAAAGCGCACATTGATCGGCACTCCCTGATCGATCGCATACCGCGCACCGAATAGGGCCGCAAGGGCCGGCCCCTTGTCGTCTGTCGCGCCGCGCCCGCGATAAAGACCATTGTCGTTCTGAAAAGCAAACGGCGCCTGTTTCCACTCTGGTTCCTGCGCCGGCTGCACGTCCATATGGTTATAGACGGTGACGGTGGGATAGGAGGGATCGACTGTCCATCCGCCTGACACCACCGGATAACCGGGCGTGTCCACAATGTGGGCCTCCGCGCCAGCTGCCCGCAGATACTGCGCCGCCAATTCGGCCATGCGCCGCACATCCGGCGCATGCTGAGGATCCATGCTGATGGATGGAATCTCCACGGCCTGCCCGAGCATATCTTCATACTGCGGGCGAACATCCTTGATGTACGTCTCTATCTGCCGCTGCACGTCACTCATCGCTGCTCCTTCCCGATGTTCGATGGGGATTTCAGGATTCCCACCAGCGTTTTCTCCTCATTCACCATTCAACACGTATGACTCAGATCGGGTCGCCGGCGATTATATCCACTCGCACCATGAAAGCCTATGTGGGCGATGATCGAGACAAAGAATGGTAGAATGCAGCCGATGATTCGTGAGACGTTTCAATCCGCCCAGCGCCCGTGCGCAGGGCTGCTTATCTGCCTGACGCTGCTTTTCTCCGGCGTCGGCCTGGTTTCGGCGCAAGAGGCCGTGACCGTGCAAGAGGTCCTCGCCGACCCCGCCCTGTTCCACTTGCGGCAAATCACGTTGCGAGGGACAGTCCGCAACGTCCAGCCGCTCGATCCCTATGAGATCCCGGCCGGCTCAACCTGTTACGGCGGGTACCTCTTCAACCTGGAAGATGACACGGCCACATTGTCCGTCGCCGTACCGGGGCTCTGTGGCGTGCCGATGGTAAAAGATCCCGACGTGGAAGACGGCGCGCGCGTCGCGGTAGATGCAACGATCCAGGCTCCCAGCCATGGAGGCTATGCGTTGAGCTTTAAAGGCGCAAAAATCGCGATGGATCAAGAAGGCGTTGTGCAAGCGATTGCGAACCGGATCAGCCCCCTGGCGGAATAGACGATGACCCATCGCCCCCCTGAACAAAGCCCCCGCCTCGCCACTCCGGCAGACACACGCATCGGGTGGATCGGCACCGGCGTGATGGGCGCATCCATGTGCCAGCATCTCCAGGCCGCCCACTATCGCCTCACGCTCTACACGCGAAACCGGAACAAAGCCTCGGCGATTCTTGCCAAGGGGGCAACATGGGCCGATTCTCCCCGCGCGGTGGCTGAGCAGACAGACATCGTGATCACCATGGTGGGATTCCCTCAGGATGTGCGGCAGGTGTACTTCGGTGAGCAAGGTGTACTGGCAGGAACGGGCGCGGGCATGGTGCTGATTGATATGACCACCACCGAACCGTCGCTCTCACAGGAGATCGCGCAAGCCGCGCATGCGCGCGACGCCTATGCGATCGACGCGCCGGTCTCGGGTGGAGACATCGGCGCGCGCAATGCCACCCTTTCCATCATGGTCGGGGGTAACACAAGCGCCGTCCAATCGGTCATGCCGTTACTGGAAAAACTCGGCAAAAAAATCGTTCACCAGGGCGATGCAGGCGCCGGTCAACATGCCAAACTCTGCAATCAAATCGTCATTGCCGGCACCATGGTCGGCGTCTGCGAAAGCCTGCTTTATGGATACCGAGCCGGACTCGATGTGCCACGCATGTTGGAGTCGATTCGCGGCGGCGCCGCGGCATGTTGGACGCTGGACAATCTTGCCCCGCGCATCGTGGACCGGAATTTCGATCCTGGCTTCTTCGTGGACCACTTCGTCAAGGACATGGGGATCGCACTGGATGAGGCCCGGCGACGACAACTCACCTTACCCGGCCTCTCCCTCGCGCATCAACTGTACGAGAAGGTGCAGGCACTCGGCCATGGCCGCTCCGGCACCCATGCGCTGATGCTGGCGCTGGAAGATCTATCCCACAGTCATCCGACCTTACCTTCGACTTCACTCTAATCACAGGAGCCGCATGAAAACGGGTACGCATCCTCTTGTTCTGGCACTCATACTCACAATGACATGTGCGGCCTGCACCGGAGCCCGCGGCCTCAACCGCCAGCTTCTGCAGGAGTCCTTTCACGACCGTCCGGATGTGGTCACCGACCGTGATATCGCCGCCACGATGGCAGTCCAGGCCAGCTTGCCATCACCGTATCGCCTGGCGCTGTACTTTGCGCATAAGGATTTCCCGAGCCGATCTGTGTTGCAGCGGGTAGACTGGCTGAGCGTGGACGCCGACCTGGTCCAACGCGCACTCAAACCGGCGGAGGAAGAAGGCATTCTTAAGCAGACCTTTCTCCTCGCCAACTCCACGGTGCAGGGCAACACCTTGCGCGACATACGCATGGCTGCGGCGCGCTACAACGCTGATGCGGTACTCGTGATCGATGGAGCTTCGGCGGTCGAACGGTATAACAACGGCCATGCCGCCTGGTACGCGACCGGCATCGGCACATACTTTGCGCACGGCACGGAAAGCCATGCGTTGTTCATGGTGGAGGGGACGCTATGGGATGTCCGTACCGGAGCTCTTTACGGAACACAAACCGCCGAGGGCGAAACGACGCTCATCGGCCCCGCTCCCTCGCTCGAGGATAAAAACGCCGTCGCCGAGGCCAAAGACGTAGCGATGACACGGTTTGGCCGGGAACTCACCGACATGTTGCGGCTCTTGAGGGAAAAACAACGCCTTACGAACTAAGCAGCTAGACAGGCGCGCATACATAGCTCTTGCACGAGGCCGCAGTGAGCAAGAGGCTGAGGCATACTCCCGGCAGTACGTCGAAGGCTTGAGCGAAGCGAGAACGAAGCCCGAAGCCATTTTCAGTGCCCGGTCACGGGGAATCGAACGTCCACAGGATCCCCAGCAATACCAGATGTTGATTCGGCGTGAGACTCAGCACGCCCGGCTGGACCTCTCCACGCCTGAAGAATCCCCCGCCCGCCCCGGTCGACTCATCCCATCGATGTTCAAGCCGCAGGGTCGTGTTCGTCCATTTATAGGGAATCCGGTATTCGATCGTGGAGGTCATCGCTTTCACAAATTGCTCCGAGCCGGTCCAACGGCCGTTCCGGTCCCAGTAGAACTCCGGCCGGACCGCCAGAGCCCAAGGCCCGGTCACATGCCATCGCGCGACCACATTGCCCCCCATCACAAACGCCCTGGGATGCCCCGGACGATCGGCCATGCCTTCGGTTCCGACATCGTAGGAAGCAGCCAGCGTCACATCCTCACCTTTCCATTCGAGTATGTGATTCGCGTAGAACCGCCAGAACTGCAGTGCCGTGTTGGTCTGATCCGGCCCCCCATAGACGGTCTGGGTCAGGGTGAGTTGCGGGGTCGCCTTGTAGGCCCACTGGCCGCCGTAACTCGGCTGGTCGTTCGGGTGTGAGAGGTGATAGTAGCCGTTGACCACAAAGGCCGTGACCGTCAGGTTGTCGGTGACGGGGTATTTCGCGTTGACGCCGAACATCATGTAGGGCGTGTTGTCGGCAATCCATGACCGGGTATAGTTCACATTGTCCTTCGCATAGAGCGACTCATAGCCGATCAGGCTATTGAAGAGACCCGCCGTGATCGTGAGTCCCTTCCCGACCGGAGCCAGATAGGACACATTCGCGCGATGGATGTGCCGCAAGGTATCGGCCCCGCTGACTTCCCGTTCCCCTTGCAAAAATGCAAAGCGCTCGGAATCGTATCCTCCTTGCAACCCGAGTTCCATTCCCCAGCGTGATGATTCATTCGCGTCTTTCCGAACATAGGCGAACGCCATATTCGGCGTGAATTCATTCTGGCGCACGGCCGTCGACCTGCTCCGCCAGAGATGGTTCTCCGGAAAATTGAAATTGACGACGTAGGCGACATCAAGATAAGCCCCGTAATGCCAGAGACTTCCTTCACCACTATTTCCCGGAGGAACAGCTGTAACGGCGTCTGGTTCAGCCGCAGAAGCCGGTGCAATCAGCACCCAGGAAATCACCAGCCACAAGATGCGGATGGTCCAATTGGGGAACGCTCTCGGCAGAACCGTACGGGCATGTGGATGCGGAGATCGAACGAAGGTCATGTCCTGCTCACCGTTCGGCACAGTCCTATGCGCAGACTGCACCCGCAGCTATGGCGTTTGGGAATTAGGGCACGATTAAAACCGAATTGAAGCGAGAAAGAAAAGGAAAAGTGAAGACTGACCGGCCTTGGCGCGTTAGGTACCCGTGGCCGACTCATCCTGTCGAAGCTTCGCCAGGACCGCCAGTATTTCCGCCGGACGTGGAGGGCATCCGGAAATACGCACATCGACGGGGATGTGGCGATCGACCGGCCCCGTCACGGCATAACTCCCTTTGAACATGCCGCAATTCACGGCACAGTCTCCCAACGCGATCACGATCTTGGGGTCGGCCGTCGCCTTGTAGACATCCTTCAACGCCCGCTCCATATTGACGGTCACCGGCCCCGTGACGACCAGCGCATCGGCATGACGCGGCGACGCCGCAATATGAACCCCGAACCGCTCTACGTCGTACACGGGATTGGCCAGCGCATTCATTTCCATCTCGCACGCGTTGCAGGAACCCGTATCGACTTCGCGAATCGTCAGCGAGCGCCGGAACGGTTTGGCCTTTTCGATGGCGTCCCGGCTGACCGGCTCGGCAGGTGCGACAGCGGGCGGATGCTCCCCTGTCACGACGCCGGTCTTCAGACTTTTATTGATGATGCGAAACATGGCGCCTCCTTAGCCGTCAGCAGTCAGCGATCAGTGTTCAGCGCAGAGCCGGCTGCTGAAGGTGGCTTGCTACAGGCTTGTTTCTCACAGATCGTTCCCTGCATAGGACAAGTTGAAACTCTTATTGATCAACGGGAAGTCCGGCACGATATTCCCGAGCGCCGCCCATTGGATCGCCGGCCAATTCACGAAGGACGGATCGCGCACTTTGCAGCGATGAATTCGCCCTGCTTCTCCGGCCATGACCATGTAAAGAATTTCGCCTCGCCATCCTTCAACCGCCGACAGGGCCCATGCCTCGGGCTGCGGTTGGTGCATCGGCTGGGACACGTGCCGGCCCAGCGGGAGACCCCGGCGGACCTCGCGAATGAGACGGATCGATTCATGGATCTCATCCAGGCGCACCCGCATCCTCGCGCGCACATCGCCATAGCGGTAGAGGGCGACATTCGGTTGGAGCACATCATAAGCAGCAAAGGGGCGGTCCCGACGAAGATCCCGATCGATCCCGGAGGCCCGGCCCACCACACCCATCACGGCATGGTCCCAGGCGATTCCCTCCGTGAGGATGCCGGTATTCTCCAGCCGCTCCGTGAGCGACGCATTGGCGAACACAATCTTTTCGATCGCCGAAAAATCCTGCTCCAGCGCATTCAGTTCCACCTCCACCTGCGCGAGCTGAATGCCTGACAGGTCGAGCGCCACTCCGCCGACACAATTAACCCCGCGCAGAAAACGCGAGCCGGTCAAGCGATCGTTGAGCTGCATCAGTTGTTCTTTCATCCGGCCGCAGTGGGCATGGGCCAGGGCATAGGCGGTGTCGTTGCAAATGGCTCCCACATCGCCGATGTGGTTGTGCAACCGCTCCAGCTCCAGAAACAGCGTGCGCAGATATCGGGCACGCGGCGAGACCTCCACGCCCAGCAAGGTCTCGACGGCCTGGCAATAGGCCATGCTATGGCCGACGCTCGTGTCGCCGGAGATCCGTTCCGACAACGGGACCGCTTCCGTCAACTGCAGCTGCTCGAACAACTTCTCAACGCCGCGATGTTTCCAGAAATGACGCACTTCGAGTTGCATGATGGGCTCACCGGCCACCGAGAACCGGAAATGACCCGGCTCGATGATGCCCGCATGGATCGGGCCGACCGGCACCTCAAACACCCCGTCACCGTGAATTTTCCGGAAGGCATACTCCCCTTGCACCCGTCCCAACACCCGATCCCAGGGAAACTCTTTCTTCAGCGGATGGGATCCTTTCGGCCAATGTTCATGTCGAACGAGCCGCCGCATATCCGGATGGCCGACTGGAATCAGCCCGAACAGATCCCGAATCTCCCGCTCATACCACTTTGCCGCATGGAGATGCGGGGTGATCGACGGAAATTCCCGCTCTTCTCCATGGAGGTCTGTCGCGAGCAGCAGCCAATCTTTGCGATCCGCCAACGTGAAGAGGTAACAGAGTTCGTAGCGCGCTTCGCGAGGGCGATGATCGACCGCCCACAGCAGCGACAACGACCCTCGTAGATTCGGATTCGTGTGTAGAAAATGGGCGACCGTCGGCAGATCCTGCTTCCTCATCCTGAGCAACGGGATGCCGTGTACGGTGCGCACCTCCGCAATGGCCTGCGTATACGCCGCTTGCACCTGTTCGACCGCCGGACGTGCGTCGATCATACGATCACCTCACCACAATCACGTTGACCGCCCTGGTCAGCAACGTCTGAATCGGCTCGGGAAGCATGAAGCCCAGGCCCAGCAAAGCGACGATCATGATCATGAGCGGCACATGGCCGACCGTCCACGATTCTCCCTGAGCGATACCGGCGGGAGGAGTGCCCCACACCATGGCCCCGATGCGAAACATAAACCCGCCGAACAACGCCACCGCGAACAACAGGAACAGCGCAACGATGCCAAGGCTTCGCATCTCGTCCGAGATCGTCATCGTCACAAATCGTCCGACATGCATCGTATCGGAGGCAAAGTCCTGCGCAGCTACCGCCGAGACAATCAACAGTTCGCTGACAAAGGGTGAAAAGGGCGGCAACCCGACCAGCGCACAACCGGCCACCAGAATCGCCACGGCGGTGATCGGCTGCACACGCGCGACCCCTCGCACTCCGTCGATTTCCAAGGTGTCGAACCGGCGATGGATATTGCCTGCGACAAAAAATGCCAACGCTTTGGCGACGGCGTGGTTGAGCAGGTGAAAAAGACCGCCGAAGGTGCCGACCATCCCGCCCACTCCGAACCCGATCATGGCCAGTCCCATATGCTCGATACTCGAATAGGCAAACAGCCGCTTGTAGTTATGCTGTATGAGAATGAACAGGGAGGCCACGATGAACGACAGCAGCCCGAAGGTGAGCAACAGATTGCCGGTGAACTCCGGCGGAAGCGCCTGGTCCACCAGGGCTTTGCTGCGCAACACCGTGTAGACCGCCACCGTCTCCAGCACGCCGGCCAACATCGCCGCAATCGGCGCCGGCGCTTCGCTGTAGGCATCGGGCAACCAGGTGTGCATGGGAACCAGACCCACCTTTGTGCCGTAGCCGACCAGGATAAAAATGAACGCCAGCTTGAGCACATTGGGATCCAACTGGTTCGCCACGCCGATCAGCGCAGTGATATTGAGCGCCGAACTCGCATCGCCAAGGACCCTCACAGAGGAATAATAGGTGAGCACGACTCCAAAGAGCGCGAGGGCAATACCCACCGAACAGAGAATCAGATATTTCCAACCGGCTTCCAGGGACTCCCGCCTGCGGAAAAAGGCGATCAAGAACGTCGTCGCGAGGGTGGTCCCCTCCAACGCCACCCACTGCACGCCCAGGCTGTTCGCGACCGTCGCGGCGACCATTGCAAACAGGAACATGTGGAAGAGGAAAAAGAAGTGCCCGAGACGCTTCGGCGCGATGATGCCGCGGGCAACCCGATCGTCCATGTAGGACCACATGTAGAGGGAACAGGACAGGCCGACGGCCGTGATGATCACCAGAATAAAATCCGAGAGCGCATCCACATAGACAAAGCCGCCCAATGTCGTGACTGATCCTTCGGCCAACACCTGCCTCGTCAACAACGTCTCGGCAGCGGCCAGCGCCAGCATCGTCGAAAAATTCACGACGTGCAGCACCCGGGCGCGATGGATCACCAGGCTGAGGAAACCGGCGAGGACCGGCCCGGTCAGCAACACGATCATCGACCACATGCAGCACCTGTTCGCCGGACATCCGTCATTTGCCAACTCATTCCTTCAGCACCGTCAGCGTGCTGGTGTCCACGCTATCGAACGTATCCTGTAGCCGATGCGTGTAAATCCCGACGATCAGCCCGGCCACCAACACATCGAAGAACACGCCCAATTCAACGATCAGCGGCATGCCGTAGGCAGCGGCCGTAGCCCCCAGGAAGACGCCGTTCTCCATGACCAAAAATCCGACCATCTGCGTGATCGCCTTCTGGCGAGCGATCATGGTGAAAAATCCGATCAAAATGATGGCCAGCGCAATGGCCAGAGAATCGCGCGTCAGCAGATAGCCGAGTGGAATGATCGGCTGCGTAATAAAGAAGGCGATCACGACCAATGCGCCGCAGATCAACAGGCCCGCCGGAATGTTGATGTTCATCCCCAACTCACGGGAGACATTCAGACGTTCGATGACCTTCCGGAGAATGCGAGGCAGCACGATCACTTTGATGACGATCGTCAGAGCCGCCGCATAGTAGATGTGCTTGTGCCCGGTCAGGAATGCCACGAGCGCGGCGGTCGCGGCCAGGAATGCGGACTGCAGCGCGAAGAGATCCACACAGGCCGACAGCCGACGCTGCGCCACGATCGCAAAACAACAGAGCAGCAGCAGAACCGAGCAGAGATCGACGAGTTGTGAGCCCAAGTGGGTGGAAGCCGGCACCGCCTTATCCTTTCAATGTATAGAAAAATACCAGCGCGAGGAGCGACAGGATGAACGCCGCCCCCAGCATTTCCGGCACCCGGAACAATCGCAGCTTCGCGAACATCGATTCGATCACACCGATCACAATGGCCAGCGCCGAAACTTTGACGAGATAGACCAGCAGCCCCACGGCGATGGCCGACGGCGCCAGACTCGTGGCAATCCCCCAGGGGGCAAACACATTCACGATCAACGTCAGAAACACCAGCAACTTGATGCCGGCCGCCCATTCCATCAACGCCAGGTACCGCCCGGAATACTCAAGCAGCATGGCCTCGTGGATCATCGTCAATTCCAGATGCGTCGCCGGATTATCCACCGGAACACGGCCGGTTTCCGCCAGCGTCACGATGAACAACGCGGCCAACGCCATCAAATGCGCAGGTGGGGCCACGACGACCCCTTCCATCAATGCGGACTGGTGAACGATGGTGCTCAAATTTGTGGAGCCCGCCGTCAGCGCAATGGACAGGATCGAGAGCATCATGGCCGGTTCGGCCAGCGTCGCCACAATCGCCTCGCGGCTGCTGCCCATTCCCCCGAATGCCGATCCTGCATCGAGCCCCGCCAGGATCAGAAAGAATGTCCCCAGCGCCAACAGATAGACGAGCGCAATGATATTCCCGGCGAAATTGAGCGGCGTGTGGGACACGAACACCGGCATCAACAGCCCTGCCGCTATGGTCGAAGCAAACACGATGTAGGGCGCCGCGGTAAAAATCCAGGAAGTCGTCGAAGAGATCACCGGCTGCTTCCGAAAAAGCTTGGCCAGATCGGCATAGGGCTGAAACAGACTCGCCCCACGGCGGCACTGTAAACGGGCTTTGACCTTTCGGATCAGGCCGACGACAAACGGAGAGAGGGTCAGCAATAGCGCCAGCTGAACAATGACCAGCACGATGTGGATAATCGCCTGCATAGCTCCCGTCACTCAGTGATCCAACGACCAGGCACAACCCATGCGCACAGCCCGCTGCCTCGGCCTACCCCGCCCATAACAACAACAGCACCAGCGTCACAAAAATGTAGGTAAGGTAGAGATGGAGACTGCCGGCCTGAATGATGCGCAGCCGGTCGGCTGTCGCCAGCATCAAGGCCACCACCGGCTGATAGAGGTATTTCTCGAAGACCGGCTCGATGTGCGACTCGAACCGTTGGTGCTTGATGAAGTACTTCGATTGCTCCAGAAACTCCTGCTCCAGCTTCACCGTCGGCTGGTAGATGGTTTCAAAGACCTGCTTGATCGGTTGTGCGAAACCGGTCGCGGTGTATTCCATACGAGGCGTCAGATTCAGCCCGCAGCCCCAGGTCTTGTAGTAGCGCGCGCGAAGCCCCTTCCCGCAGAGTCGAGCCATCAGCAGCCCCAACGCCCCCGCCCCGACCAGGAGCATGGCGAGCACCGGCGTTGAGATGCTGGAGAATTCCACCGTCACCGGCGCCACCACCCAGCCGTCAAGCGCCAGCACCTGTGAACTGATTGCCGCGCCGGTCAATGGCGCCGTCACCCGATCCAGCAACGGAACGACCAACATGGGCGCCAGCCCCAGCACGACGCAGAGCCCTGCCAGGAAGCCCATCCCAGCCAGCATCGACCGGGGGACTTCCTTCGCATGACGGGCCTGTGTACTGCGCGGCTGCGCCAGAAACGAGATTCCGAACGCCTTCGCAAAACAGGCCAGCGCCAGCGCACCCGTCAAAGCCAACATCGCGGCGGCAATCGGCAACATTAACTTGAGAAAGAGTGTCGGCAGTTGGAAGCTGAGAAACAGACTCTGAAACACCAGCCACTCGCTGACGAACCCGTTGGTAGGGGGCAGCGCGGCGATGGAGACGGCGCCGACCAGGAAGAACGCGCCCGTCCATGGCATGCGCCGAAGGAGGCCTCCGTATTCCTCGATGTGTCTGGTATGGGTGGCAAACTGCAACGCCCCGGCGCCTAGAAACAACAGCGCCTTGAACGCCGCGTGGTTGATGGTGTGGTACAGGCCCGCCAGTAATCCGAGTGCGGCCAACTCATGCAAGCCATAGGTATGGAAGATCATCCCTGCGCCGATCCCCAGCAGAATGATGCCGATGTTTTCCACGCTGTGAAAGGCGAGCAGACTCTTCAGGTCATGTTCCATCAAGGCGTACATGACGCCCAGAAGCGCCGACACCGTGCCGAGGACCAGCAACGTGAAGCCCCACCACCAGGGGAATACTCCGCCCATGAAATCGAAGTAGACCCGGATCAAGCCGTAGATCGCCGTCTTGATCATGACCCCCGACATCAAGGCCGAGATGTGGGACGGGGCGGCGGGGTGCGCATAGGGCAGCCACACATGCAGCGGGACGATGCCGGCCTTCGCACCGAATCCGATCAAGGCCGTAAAGAACGCAACCGACCGCAATCCCTCCGGAAGCTGCTGATCGGGGTGGCGAAACGCTTCGAAGGAGAATGAGCCGGTTTCCTGAAAAAAAATCAGAAACGTGAGGATGATGAACGCGGTGCCGACGTGCGTCATGATGAGATAGAACAGCCCGGCCTCGCGGACGCCGGGCTTCTCGTGCTCAGTCACCACCAGAACATAGGACAGCAGGGACATGACTTCCCAGAGGATCAGGAAGAAGAACCCGTTATCGGCCAGAACCACCAGGGTCATGGAGAGCAAAAATCCGTTGAGGAGGGAGCCCAACAATCCTACCGAGACCCGCCCGGAGAACTCCTCGACGTAGCCATACGCATAGACAGACGCGGCCAGCCCCACCAGCGAGATGGTCAACACGAAGAACGCCGCCAGTGGATCCAGCCGGAGGGCGAAGGTCAGTTGGGGAATGTTCGAAGCGAGCGAGAGGGTCAGCGGAGCCGTTGAGAGGAGCCCCGCAACACCCAGCACAAGACCGGCGACGCCCGCGGCAGCCGCACACCCATGGGCAAAAATATTCTGAAGATAGGGACGTGTTGTGCAGAGAGGGAGCAGCCCCCCCAGGAGGTAACAGGCGAGAAGAACGGTCAGGAGGGCGGTCATCACGACACTACCCTCTACTCACGCGCAGCATCGCGAGGCTCACCACTCACTCAAGAGAAAGATCAACTCTTGCATTTGTCAAAGTACGAAAAAAACCTGTCGTCTTATTTACTCATGTACCACCTTCCGTGGTGCGACGCAACTTGCGCGCGACAGCCGCGCACTGCGCGCCGATCGCAGACATGCCCTGTGTAGGAAAATGTGCTGAAGACCGTCACAGCTTGTGGAAGGACGGGAGAAACATCGGCGGGGCGTTACCTACGGGCCTCTCCCAGCACGCACCACAATCGCCGCGTGCCTGACTTTTGATCGGTCACAGCCTGGCCGGAAAAGAAACTTTGCTGCCAGGCGACGATGTCATCCTTGGGATGAGGCGTGGCTGTCCAATAAATGCCGGACTTGATATTGCGAAAGGGATGCCCCGCCGGAAGCGAAGGATCCTGCTGATCCACATCGACCAACGTCTTGATTTCGTCGATGGTCGGCGCGCGCCAGCCCTGCTTCCCGCCGACAGTTTTGGTGGCGCATCGGGCGACGGAGCGTTCCCACACATCGAAAATGTAATCCGGTTCCCGCTCCCAGACCAGACCGCTCGCCGAATCTTTCACCGCTTCGCCATCCAGCATCAAGACGAACCGTGAGGTCGCCTCGTCGGCATGGACGTCGCTCGGCACCGTATAGCACCAAAGGGAGAAGAGAACGGCAGAGACCCGGCAGCAGAGCGATAGGACTGGCATGCCCGCAGTGTGCACCATGCTTGAGCACTTTTCAAGGATGGGAGCGGTGAGTGGAACGGGCTACCAGTCCAGCCGCCGGTATTGTCGGGCTACCAGCATCGCACCCCACAACAACGCCAACAGCATCAGGACCGTGCCGATGCCATAGGCCAGTTTCGCCAGACGATGGTCGTACGGCAACCAGCCGAGCATGGTGAGGAGATTGTTCCAGTCGTGCGCATCGACTTCTTTTCCGGTGAACCCGCCGAGCAGGATCAGATCCATTGCGCGCGCATCGTTGATATAGGGCGCGACGTCCATGAAGTTCTCCGCCGTCCACCAGAGCGCAACCGAGCCGCCGAATGGATCGCGCGTCTTGATGATGAAGGTGACCAGGCAGACCAGCGGCATGAGGATCTGCCCGAGACTGCCGCCGAGGATGGTCATGAATCGCCCGAACGGCATGAAGAGTAGGTGGCCCGCTTCGTGGAACGGCAGATTCACCAGATGTAAAAACGAGTCGCCGGTGTAGTTCGTCTCAAGGGGCGTGGTGATGAATCGCCAGCCCCAGATGACCAGGAGCAGAAATACCAGCACCCGCCCGGCGAAATGAAACGGATTGACCGACTCCTCAGTCGTGAGCAACCAGTCTTTGGTCAGATTCGACCAGAGGGATTCGCGCACCGGCGCGCGCCGAGTCATCGGTGGAGTGGCTCGCGGAGGCGACGACACCATCTTGGCGAAGATAATGCCGCAGCGGGCACAGTCCGCTCTCCCGTCTTCCTGTTCCCATCCGCATTTTTGGCAATGCATCAGTCAGCGCAGAATGAACGGTTCCCAGGAGAACGTCACCGCAAAGATGAGCAACGCGATCCACCCGATCAGTACGCGGGTGGCTCCCAATTCGCGACCAGGATTCCGCACCGGGGGATGGGCCAGGCCCATCAGGCCGGCGAGTCCCACCCACAAGAACCAGCCTTTCCAACCCAGCCAGCCGAACACCATCAGGATCGGCACGAGGGCGACGGCCACGCTGCGCTGCCGCTCTCCCAACAGGGCATAGGCGACATGTCCACCATCGAGTTGGCCGATCGGCAGCAGATTGAGCGAGGTGATAAAGAGGCCGAACCAGGCCGCAAATCCAACCGGGTGCAGAATTACGTCCGCGGTCGGCGACAGGGGGCCGATCACGACCCACGAGGCGAATTGCAGCAATAGCGGTTCGCCCAGGTGCATGCCGTAACTTCCTTGAATCGGCACGACCGTAGACAGACGCAGTCCGATCACGAGGGCAACCACCGCGACAACAAAGCCGGCGATCGGCCCGGCGACCCCGATATCAAACAACGCCCGCCGATCCGTCAACGGTGCGCGCATGCGGATAATCGCCCCGAACGTGCCGACAAAGTGCGGCAGCCCCGGCACGAATAACGGCAATGAGGTCGGCACCCCGTGCAGACGCGAGAACACATAGTGGCCGAGTTCATGGGTGACCAGGATACCCAGCAGCGTCGCGGCGAAGGGAATCCCTTTCCATAACGAACCAGGGTCGTCGACAAGAAAGTTCCAGGGACCGACCAGCGGATTGGTGTTGGTTTGATAGGCGCCGGCCCACAACACGGTAAACACAGTGAGCGCAAACAGCAGGCCGGGAAGCACAAAGGTGGAGAAGCGCGGAGGGTCCTCCTCCGACCATTCCTCCGCATCGTCCTCGTCGGGCGCGACAGGAGTCAGGCCGCCAGAAAGCCGCTGTTGATCCGCATCCTCACCCTGCATGAAACCCCTCCGGCGTCGCCCGGTACGCTCGGACGAATGTGGAGGCCCGTGGCGAATCGAGAAGCATGCTGGCAGACTCGTTCAGCATTCAGTTATGCGGCGAAGGGGTTATGGAGCAATTCCTCACGAACTGTCGTGGCCGGCCCGTGGCCTGGAAAGAGGCGCGTCTCAGGAGAAAGCGTCAGCACGCGCTTGCGGACGGAATCGAGATGCGTTTGGTACAACCCGGCTGGATTGGAGCGACCAATCGATCCGGCAAACAGGGTATCGCCCACAAAGCAGATCGGTTCTCCGGCCTGTTCGATGCGATAACAGACCCCGCCCGGAGTATGGCCCGGTGTCGGCATGAACCGCAGCGTCAACCCGCCGACTTGCACCGTTCCACCCTGCTGAGGCACTTGGAGCAGCTCCGCCGAAGGACGCCAACTGAGGAGATCGAGGTCGTCAGGGCCGAGATAGACCGGCACCGGACTGGCCTTTAGAATCGCGTCGATTCCATCGGCATGGTCGGAATGGCCATGCGTCAGGCAAATCGCCCGCAGACGAAGCTTTCGCTCGGCAAGAAGATCCAACATCGCACTGGCGTTGTAGGCGGTGTCCACGATGACGGCTTCGCCGCGATCATGGACGATATAGCCTTTGACCTCATAGCCGCCGACCGAGCCTAGCACGGTCTCAACGTGAGCCATGGACGTGGGCATCACCTGAGGAGTCCAGCCCGCCGCAACCTGCGCAAGCGGATCTTCCCTCAGCCCAAGCGCGCGGGCTACAGCCTGGACCTGATCACGACCGCGCGGAGCCTGGCCCCGCTCCAACTCGGCCACCTCGGTCTCAGGCATGCCGCTCACACGCGCGACCTCGGCCACAGACCGTTGCTGACCCATGCGGGCCTTTTTCAGAATATCGCTCAGTTCGTCTTCAAGAGGCATAGCAGTCTCCGACCTACGCACGAACAAACGCAGTTAACTCTCCGGCACCAGCATAATTTCCTTCACTTCGCCGAAACTCGCCAGCACTTTCGACAGGGCCTCGCCCGAGCCGACCGCGAGAATCCGCAAGCGTTCGGGATTGAAATGCGCCTTCGCCGCGCGCTGGATATCATCCTTGGTCAACTTCACCACCTTGTCTCGAATCTGCTGCAGCCAATCTTTCGGCAAGCCGTCATATTCGAGATCCATCAGGCGCCCGACGATGCTCGACGCGCTGGTGAACGAGAAGACGAAGGAATTCACATAGGCTTCTTTCGCTTCCTCCAACTCGGCATCCGTCACCGGCTCGTTGCGCATGCGCTCCATATTCGCCACGAAGCGATTGACCACCTCCTGCGTGGATGAGAGTTTGGTCTCCGCGCGCATCAGCCACACGCCTTCATCATACACACTGGCCCGCAGACCACTGCCGACGGAATAGGCCAGCCCGCGCTTTGTGCGCACATCGTTGAAGAGTCGGCTGCGGAACGAACTGCCGCCCAGAATGTCGTTGGCGATCGCGACCGCCACGTAATCGGGATCGGTTTCCTTGACCGTGAGGTGCCCCACCCGCAAATGGGTTTGCGACGTATCTTTGTTGACGAACCGGACGAGGCCGGTCTTGAATTCAGATGCTGCCACAGGCGGAATCGTGACATCAGGCACGGTCCCCTTGGCCCAATCCCCGAAGGCTTCGCGCAAGAGAGCCAGCATGCCGGCCTTCTCGAAATCACCGGTCACGCCCAGGATGATGCCGTTGGGATGCACCGTCTGTTGATGGAATGCCAACAGATCTTCGCGGGTGATTGATTCGATTGAACGGACCGACGTTTCACGCGCGCTGGGATGGGTCGGGCCGTAGAGCAACTTGGCAAACTCCCGACCGACGATGGAACCCGGGCTGTCCTGTCGACGCCGGATTCCCTCCAGTGCCTGCAACTTCGCCAACTCGATGCGGCTCTGCTCAAATGCCGGGCGCCGCAACAGATCGGCAAAGATCTGCAGCCCGCGTTTCAGGTCCTTCTTCAGCACATCCAGTGAGGCGGAGCCGGATTCTTTCCCGAATCCAATGGAGATCGTCGCCGCCAACTGTTCGAGCTCTTCATCGACCTCGTCCGGCGACATGCCGGCCGACCCGCCGGTGCGCATGGCTGCGCCGGTCATCCCGGCCAGACCGACCTTGTCCGCCGGATCCAGCCAACTGCCGGTCCTGAGGGTCGCATTGATCGTCACCAGCGGCAACTCGTGGTCTTCGAGCAGGTAGACCACCATGCCGTTTTCCAGTACGAGCCGCTCCGCGTCCGGCGGATTGAACTCCACCGTGGGGAACCGCATCGCGCGAGGATTGTCCAACGTAAGGTCTCCCGCCATCCCCATGGCCGCTTGCATGAGGAACAAGAGGAGGAACACCGGAAACGACATCCATCTCGCCGTCTTTCTCATGACACTCCCTTTTTGCACGTCACGTATCTCGCGCCTCATCGGGTCACCTCACCAGCCGCCGCCATTTTTTTATCCGGCGCTTTTTTCACCAGCACCCCGACCGTACGATTGGGCTTGGTCAAATACTGCGCAGCAACCCGCTGGACATCGGCCGGTGTCACGGCTGCGATCCGATCGCGTGCGCTCAACACGTAGCGCCAGGTTCCGGCTACGGTCTGATAAAACGCCAACTGCGAGGCCAGGCCGCTGTTGGAGCGCAGCGACCGTACCAGGTCGGCATCGAGTCCGTTGAGGACCCGCTCGAACTCTTTTGCCAAAATCGGTTCCGTCTTCAACCGTTCGAGTTCTTCGTAAATGGCCGATTCCACCTCTGTCGTCGTATGGGGCGCCAGCGGAGTCGCCGCAATCACGAAGAGGTTCGGCGCACGAACGCCCGGATAATTCGTATCCGACAACACGGAGGCCGCCAGACGCTTATCGCGCACCAGCGTGCTGTACAACCGCGAGGTGACCCCTTCGGTCAGCACTTCATCGATGACGTCGAAGACGAAATCATCCGGATGGCCGATGGTGGGTTTGTGATAACCGATCGCCAGTGCCGGTTCGGCATCGAATTCGATTTCAACCCGACGCTCTCCGCGTTGCGGCGGCTCTTCCGTGACCAGCGCCGGGATCGGAGGCGCGGCGGGAATCTTGCCGAACGTCTGCTCGATCAATGCAATCACTTCTTTCGGCTTTATATCGCCGACGATGGCGACCGTAGCGTTGTTCGGGCCGTAGTAGGTTTTGAAAAAGGCTTCGGTGGCGGCCGGCGTGAGAGCCAGAATGTCCGAGCCCCAGCCGATCGTCGGCACACCGTACTGATGCGCCTGGAACGCCGTGGACGTGAACGTCTCGTACAGCAGGCCGTTCGGGCTGTCGTCGGTCCGCAGACGCCGCTCCTCCATGACCACGCCTCGCTCCTTATAAAACTCGCGCAAGACGGGATGCGCCATTCGATCAGACTCCAGCGCCGCCCAGAGCGGCAACCGGTTGGCCGGCAGGCTGATGACATACCGGGTGATGTCCTTGCCGGTCGAGGCATTGAGGCCGACGCCGCCATGGCGCTGATAGAGCAAGGCCATTTCGTTACCCACCACGTATTCGCCCGCCTTCTCCTGCAATTCCTTGAACCGCCGCTGCAGCTGTTGCACCTCTTGCGACACCACGTGCGGCTTGCCTTCCATCTGGGCGCGGGCGGCTTCTTCGCGCTCGCGGCGGTCGAGTTCGTTCCCGACCATGGTCAAATCGTCCAGCACGGCCTGTTCCCGCTCGAAATCTCGCGTGCCGACGGTCCGGGTGCCTTTGAAGGCCATGTGTTCGTATAGATGGGCGAGGCCGGTCAGGCCGACCTGTTCATTCACGCCACCGACACCGAACGTCATGTTGATGCTGACAATCGGCGCTTGATGCCGCTCCACCATTAAAACCGTCATCCCGTTGGCCAACTTGTGCTCGATGACACGATCGGCCAGGCTTGGGGACTCCGCGTACCCCGGCACAGCCGCCGCAAATATTCCGGCAAGGATCAGGACACCCATTGTGCGCGCTCGTTCGATGCTGATCATATGAAGAGCTCCATCAGTTCCTCCGGTCGTTCAATGAACCAATCCGGCTGACAAGCCGCCATCTTCTGACGGTTGCCCATGCCATACCCCACCGCACAGACCCGGATACCCGCATTGTGCCCACCATTGATGTCATTCGTACTGTCGCCGATGAGCACCGTGCGATCTTTGTCGACGCCGAGTTGCTCCATCACATGCACGAGCATGCCCGGCTCTGGCTTCAGGCCGAAGCCATTATCCCCGCCGACCACATAGGCGAAGTGCTGCGGCCCGAGTCCGTTCAAAATCACGTTGGTATATTCGATCGATTTGTTCGTCGCCACGGCCTTCGGCTTGGCGGAGTAATGCGCGAGGACCTGGTCGATTCCCGGATAGAAGGCGGTGCGGTCGAGGCAATGAGTTAAGTAGTGGCCGCGAAAGATGCGCAGCGCTTCGTCGTACAGATCCTTCTTACCCTCGCCGACTGCCAGGCGCAGCAGTTTCTTCACGCCGTCTCCGACAAATCCGAAAATTTCCTCCTGCGGACGCTCCGGCACGCCCAGATCGCGCAACGTCAAATTGACGCTGTCGGCGATATCCCACTTCGACTCGATGAGCGTCCCGTCGAGGTCGAAGATGAGCAAATCGATCTCAGCCTTCTTGGTCATTCTTTTGCCTTTCGCAATTCCGCCTGCAACGCCGTCAATGAGGCCAGCCGCGTCCCGTCTTTTTCTTCCAACATGGCCTGACGCACCACATTCAGCATGCGCTTCTGACCGACGTGGGGCGGCAGGATCGGTTCCATGATTTTCCAACGCCCGTTCTTTACCTTGAGCCGGACACGCGCCTGCTCCGTGCCGGGCTCCGGCACAAACCCGGCGGTATCCAGATACATGACGCCCAGCACATGAAACTCTATCGGCACCACCACTTCCAGCCGGTTCACAATCTCCCACTGCCGGAAATCATCCGGCACCGTGAAGCCGTTGATGACGATCACTTTGCCCCAGGCCGGCTCTTCCTTCCAGTCCACAAATCCCGCCACGGACTCGAAGGAACTCGCATCGAGCCGCACGCCCTTGTTATCGAGCGCAAAATATTTCTCCACGACCTTGGCCGGTGAATGCGACACCGCATTGGTTTGAGCGAGTCCGGGGACGGTCCAGGCCGTCAGCCAGACTCCCATCATCAGCATGATGATCATGAGGCGCGCACTCATCATACCGCTATGCCACCTCGTGTAATTTCATGAGATTCGTTCCACCCGGCTGGCCGATTCTGGTTCCGGACAGAATGACGATACGCTGGCCTGCGGTGACCAAACCTTCCGTCTTCAACCGGCGTTCGGCCTCGCTGACCCGCTCATCGGTCGTCGGAATCTGGATCATCGTGTAGGGCAAGAGGCCCCAATACAAGGCCATCCGTCGGCGAATCGGTTCAAACGGAGTAAACCCGATGATCGGCGCAGCCGGGCGTTGCTTCGACATCAAACGGGCCGTCATTCCTCGCTCGCTGAAGGCTACAATAGCATGCGCACCGGTCGCCGCCGCAGCCGAGGAAGCCGAGAGACAGATCGCTTCTTCGAATGTCAGACAGGTGTTCTCGGTCGATGCCCGCCTGACGAATCCCGGTCCCGTTTCAACTTCCGCCGCCCGCACGATCCGATCCATCACCTGCACCACTTCCACGGGATACTGCCCAACGGCCGTTTCGGCTGACAGCATGACCGCGTCCGTTCCATCAAAGACCGCGTTGGCTACATCCGACGCTTCCGCCCTGGTCGGGCGCACATGTTGCGTCATCGATTCCAACATTTGCGTGGCGGTGATGACCAACCGTCGATGGCGATTCGCCGTCGCGATAATGCGCTTCTGCAACACCGGCACGGCTTCCGGTCCCAATTCGACACCCAAATCACCGCGCGCAACCATCACCCCGTCCGCATGCGCGAGGATGGCCTCCAGGTCCCTCACCGCTTCCTGTCGTTCAATTTTGGCAATGACCGGCACATCTCCGCCACAGTCGGCAATCAATTTCTTGGCGGCGAGGATATCTTCCGCGCCGCGCACAAACGAGAGCGCGATATAGTCGACACCCTGCGCCACGCCGAACCGCAAATCCTCCCGGTCTTTTTCGGTGAGGGTCGGCGCGCTAACGACCGTGCCGGGGAGATTCATGCCTTTATGAGACGTGACACGCCCGCCTGCCACCACCGTGCATTCCACCAGGCCATCGATGATCCTGTCCGCAGTTAGTTCTATCAGACCGTCATCGATCAATATTTTGGCCCCGGGCCGAATGTCTCTAGTCAGGGCCTGGTAGGTAACGGGAATCTCCTGCACCCTATCGGATGCCATCACGCTCCGGGCGCCGATCTGGCCGCCGGATCGCAAGGTCATCGTTCGCAATCGCACCGACTGGCCGACCGTTAACTCCAGCGCGCCGTCGATATTCCCGACGCGAATGCGCGGTCCCTGCAAGTCCTGAATGATGGCCACCGCCACTCCCTGACGGTCGGCCGCCTCGCGAATGACTTTGATCGCATGACCATGGGTTGCATGCGTCCCGTGGGAAAAATTCAGCCGTGCGGCATTCATGCCGCTCCGTATGAGCTGCTCGAGCACGCCCGCGCCATCGCTCGCTGGGCCGATGGTGCAGACGATTTTCGCTTTCCGCATGCTGCTGTTCTTCTGTCTTGACAAGATTGGCCTGGCACACCATCTTGTACGTGAACGGTGAGGCTCGATGCGTCCCTGATACGTCAGCAACGGGTCATTCTAACAAACCCGTCCGCATGCCGCAAAAGAACATCTGCATGCATTCAGGAGAATCACGACGCCGGACGCATTAAAATTTTCTTACGAACCCCCACACCACGAGGCCTTTCATGAGCGCATCGGACAAGCAGTCAACTGATCAGTTGGACTTTGTCACGATAGACGGCCTGCTGGCCTATGGAGAAGCCCTCGCACAACGTACCTCGAGCGGCCGATTCCTGTTGCCGCCTCCTCCACCGCCATCGACCGACCGGCTGCAGCGCGCGCAGGCCGCGACAGACCGGATCAGGACATTCATCCAGCATGCGCAGGCTGGCTTACCCAGCGCCGAGGCATACCGCGCCGCTCGGCAGGACCTGCTCGTCAACGCATGTGGGAATGATCCGTTGGTCTTTTTCGCAGCATGGAATCTGCTGCTCGCACGCGGGGAACTCGCGCCCTTATATCGGGCTCCGATCGGCGCGACCCAAAAGCCTGCACATCGCCGCCCCGTCGCCATCGTGCCGCGGACTCAACTGACCCCGCAGCTGGCCGAAGGCCGGATCGTGCTGGATCTGGGCGATGACCGCTTCTGGCTGCTTCCCCGCGACCTCGGCGACCGCACCCTGTTTCTCACCATGCGCCACGGTGTCTCCGAGGTGGAAAGCAAAACCCATCGCGTGGGCCGGCGACTGGCAAATGTGCTGGATACCGAGCGCGGCGTGCCCAGGGCCGAAGCCGTGGGGGCTGCGCTGGCCCGTATGGTGGGTGTCGTCGGTCAGCAATTGGGCTATCTGCAATTGCGTAACTATCTCGATCCGCGCACCTTCCTCCACCTCATCAGTCACAGCCCGAACACGGCACAACTCTGCGAGCGTATCACCAAGGCGTTGCTTCCGGACCGGGCGGATGCGGTGCATCCCCACGTCGAACCGACCCTGGAGTCGCAAGATTTCGGCTGGGTCACCGGCATGGAAAAACAGGCGGAGCTCGAGGCGGCCGCTCAGGCCTTCGGGGTCGATTCGAAAACCGCCAAACGGCTGATCAAACATCCCTTCTATAGCTACCCCGGAGGGCATTCATTCTTCGATCTCTACGTCGATGTCATCGACGGTCTCCACCGGCTAGGCCGTTCTCACCCGGGAGAAGTCTTGTGTCTCTATACTCACAGTTCGACGCTGCGCGCGCTGCGGATTTACCTCGATCCGCGGCCGTTCCGGGAAGCCTTCTCCGAATTCGGTGAATATAAGGAAGGGCAGGACAATGTGGTGCTGCTCACGCTGGAGAACGGCAAACTTTCCGGCTATTCCACCGCGGTAGGCTTGATCGAAAGCGATCGGGTCGCACGCGAGGCCTGGGTGACGGTTGAACGGGAACGAAGCCAGCGCGTCACCCTCAAGCCGGGACGCATTAAACGCCTCATCGCCCTGGTGTCTGGCGGGGATTTCGGTGGCGGCGGGGCAGCCTTGAAGGAGTTGCGCGTCACCGGTAACCGTTTCGGTTTGGATGTCTTGTTTGTCCGGCACGGATTTCTCGGCCTGGCCAACAATTGGATCGATGCCGTGACCGAGGAAGACACGCGCGGCATGAGCAGCCATGCCAGCAGCCCCATCGGCAGCAGCCGGTTCGAGGATTTCAAGGACGAGCAGGTGCAACGCGCCGCGATGCGTTCCTTAGCCCCCTATCTGGAAGACTCGGCGCTCGTGGTCCTGGGAGGCGACGGCAGCTTGCGCGGTGCGCGGGCGATTCACGAGACGTACGGCGTGCAAGTCGTGGGTATTCCCGGCACCATCGACAACAATATCGCCGGCACGACTTCGCTGGGATTTCATTCAGCCATCGCCCTCGCGAATCAATCCATCGAATCGCTCAAAGCCACCAGCGCCGCGATGGGCAGCATCTTCTTTGTCGAGGTCATGGGCGCCGGGTCCGGCCACCTGGCCTTGGCATGCGCCTATCAGGCTAGAGCGGAAGGGATCCTGGTCAATGAGCATCCTGATCCCGACGCGTATATCGAAGAGATTGTCCTCGGTACGTTGAAGCACACGTTAGGCGTGCCCAACAAGAGTCACATCTTTGTCGTGGCGGAGCGGACTCCTCACCGGCATCACCGGGAAGGCGGGGTCCATGGTCTGGTTGAATATGTGGCGCAGACCATTGCCACATGGCCGCAACGTCGGGAGTCGTCGGGCCAGTACTCGCTGGCTTCGGCCACAAAAGCCACCATTCTCGGGCATACGCTCAGAGGCGCCCCGCCGACACCGGAAGATAAAATGATCGCGCAGCATCTCGCCTACGAAACGGTACGCCGTCTGGTCGAGCAACCGGAGAGCATCGTCGGCTGCATGGTGGCCTATCACGATTCGAACCGGATCGAAACGGTTCCCTTGCATGCCGTGGCGCCCAAGCCCTTCGACTGGGAATTGTTCACCCGCATGCACGGGGCGGAGCTGCCGCACGACAGGGTTTAGCTCGGATGATTCATGAATGCCGTTGCGAGGCGTTCGAGACCGAAGCCCGCCGGGGCTTCTCGCAAGTAAGGCCGACGCAGGCGTACGTGCAGTCCGGCGAGGAGGCCGAACGAGAAAAGCCCCGCCGGGCGAGAGGATCGGACGGCGTAGCACGTTGACCGCCCCCATGTGACATGTTAGGGTCGTGCCTGTTGATGTCATCGGTCATGAATCACCATGTCTGTTCCACGTTTCACAGGTCTTATTCTTTGGCTGTGCGCGGCACTGCTCCTTCACCTGAGCGTCGCATTCACGGCTGAACCAGGCCCAACACTTCTCGACACACCGGCTCCGCTCCTCACTCCCGCTCCCAACCAGGCTCCGAACGCACAGACCGGCTCAGTGCGAGCCGGTCCCGAAACGAATCCGCGCAATGTGCGCGACGCCATCCCGCCGGTGGCACGGGACACACTCAAAGCCATAGAAGCCCGGCATGGAGAGCCCCTGCCGGGGTATGTCGGGGGACGGAATTTTCAGAATCGTGAACGCGTCCTCCCGCGAGGCCGCTATCGCGAGTACGACGTGCATCCGAAAGTGGCGGGGAAAAATCGCGGGGCCGAACGGATCGTCATCAATCAGGCCAACGGCAAGGCCTATTACACGGCCGATCACTATCGCTCATTTATTCCGATGAATTGAGGATACATGTCGATTACTGCGCTCCAATCGATCAAGAAACCATGGGCCCATCTCCTGGTGCATGCCGAGGGAGAGGCGCTGGATAAATTGCTGTCGGTTCCCGCCCACTTCGTGATCAAGACCATCTCCGGCAAGAAATGTAAGACCAAGACCGGACTGTTGGATGAATTCAGCCGGGTCTTCTCGTTTCCGGACTACTTCGGCCATAACTGGGACGCCCTGGAAGAATGTCTCGCCGACCTCGACTGGCTGCCGGCCAAGGGGTATCTCGTCCTGGTCACGGATGCCGACCAGGTGCTGACGAAACCCGACGAAGAGGACGACTTTGAAACCTTCGTGGAAATCTTGAATGAAGCCGGCGAGGCCTGGAGTCTCAAAGAATCCGACGACGCAACGGGAAACGGACTGCCGTTTCATGCCGTGCTGGCGGTCTCGGAGCGACATAAACGTACCCGCCACAATTGGTTCGCACCGCCCTTAGCCATGGAGCGCAAGGGGGCCAAATCCACCGGATCAAAGGGATCGAAAACCAGCGGCCGTTAGGCCGCGGCGATTCCCGCACATTCAAGGAGGTCACATGGGACTGTTCGATCAACTCGGTCAGGCGGCAGCAGGCATGATGGCGAACAAGGGTGAGCAGAATCCCTTGATGCAAGCCTTGATCGGCCTACTCGGGCAAAACAGTAACGTCGGCGGACTCAGTGGATTGATTCAATCTTTCCAGAAGAACGGCCTGGGCGACATCGTCAATTCCTGGGTCAGCACTGGCAAGAACCTGCCGATCTCCCCCGAACAGATCCAACAGGGCTTGGGCGGCGACCTGTTGAAACAATTGGCCTCGCAAGCGGGACTGAGTCCGGAAGCAGCCGGCGGTCAACTGGCGAGTCTGTTGCCTGGCTTGATCGACAAGCTGACGCCAGACGGCAAGATGCCGGACTCAAACTTGATTGAACAGGGATTGAATCTCTTACGGGGAAAACTGGGGTAGGTCGAACGCCCGACTCACTGGCGAGCGAATTACCAGTGGCCGGAATTAGCAGAGTGAAAAAAACCGCCCCATCTGACGCTGTACCCACCGGGTAAGCCCCCAGGACAGGTCGTTGGCGCGCGAGAGCAGCCAGACCTTCGGCGTGACGACCTGTCTCACGCTCAGGCTCAGCGACGTGAAATGATCACCACAGAGCCCATGCGTTTCGCTGGGATCGTCAATCGGTGACTTCTCACGCAAAAACGCCGGCTTACCGTCTCGTACACACCAGGCACAGAGCACTTTCACTGGCTCACTCCATTCGTTGCAGTCCGACTAGCCCCACTGGAGGCGCAAGAGCCGCACCAGCCAGAGAGATTGGACCGACTTACAATTTTTTCATGGGGTTAGAGGAACTGACCGAGCAGGATTCGACCATTCCGCCTGTCAGACACGTGGCATTCTGGCAACGATTGACATTTTTTGTCCCTATTGCCAGGTGAGGTCTAACGCAGATCATCATAGCAGCGCGGCAACGGGTTCAGCTCGTCGGCGGGCGACCACGGGCTCATACCGTGGCAACAGTCCCTCTTCGTAACCGGGCACGAGTGGATCCCGCCCGACACCCATTTGCTGGAGGTGACTGGAACAAATACCATGGGTTTCGCGCCCATCGGCCAGCGGGGCCTTTTCCCGCACCACGGCCGGTCGCCCCTCGCTTTCGCACCAGGAACAAATCACTTTCATCTTATTCTCCTACGCAGTGATACCCGGTATTCAGCAAAACTTGCGCCACTCGCAGAAGATACGATAACCCATTATTTTGTTTATACAAATGTGCTCGAGTCGAATCAGGAGCTCTGCTTGGTGTATCCATTCGGATAAAACATTGTATCGAATCATCCGCCGGGCCGGATGCCAGTCTCGTCCGCGTGAAGGGCCTCCGCAATTGACCGTTTTGAATTTCCCATGGTAGGTTGGCGCCCCAACTCACCCCTCGATGAAAGAGGCCCATGAAAACACTACGCTCGGAACAACTCTTCGCAGAGGCACAACAGATCATTCCCGGAGGCGTCAATAGCCCGGTTCGAGCCTTTCGCTCAGTCGGGGGACAGCCTCGATTCATCGCCCGCGCCAAAGGCGCACGCCTCTATGATGTCGACGGAAACAGCTACCTCGATTACGTTCTCTCCTGGGGCCCGATGATTCTGGGCCATGCGCCAGCCACCGTGACTAAAGCCATCCAACAGGCCGCCGCGAACGGCACTAGCTATGGCGCGCCGACGGAATTGGAAATCCAACTGGCCACGATGATTCGCGAGGCCCTGCCCTCAATGGAACAGGTCCGGCTGGTGAGTTCAGGAACCGAGGCAGTCATGAGCGCCATTCGCGTGGCCCGTGCCTATACCAAACGCGACGGCATTCTGAAATTCGAAGGTTGTTATCACGGCCACAGCGACTATCTGCTAGCCAAGGCCGGTTCTGGACTGACCACCCTCGGCATTCCCGACTGTCCCGGCGTCCCGGAAGATTTCACGAAACACACCTTGACCGCGCCCTATAACGACCTGGTGACGGCGGAAAAGTTGATCAAGAAACATTACCGCCAGCTGGCCTGTATCATCGTCGAACCGATCGCCGGAAACATGGGCGTCATCCCGCCTTCTCCCGAATTCCTGGAAGGCCTGCGGAAGCTGACCGATGCCCACGGCATGTTGCTGATTTTCGACGAGGTGATCTCGGGATTCCGCGTTCAATACGGCGGCGCGCAAACGCTCTACGGCATCAAGCCTGATCTGACGATCCTGGGCAAAATCATCGGCGGGGGACTGCCCGTGGGGGCCTATGGCGGCGCGAAAGACATCATGAAGATGATTGCGCCATCCGGGCCGGTCTATCAGGCCGGCACGTTGTCAGGAAATCCGTTGGCCGTCACGGCAGGAATCGAAACGTTGAAGCGGCTGAAAAAACCCGGCACCTATGAACAACTCGAACAACGCTCGGCGGCATTGGCCGAAGGATTGGGGAAGATTGCACGCAAGGCTAGAATCCCCCTCACGCAAACCCGGGTCGCGTCGATGATGTGTGCGTTTTTCACTCCGGGACCGGTGGTGGATTGGGCCACCGCCAAGAAGTGCGAGACGAAGGTCTACGCGAAATTCTTTCACCAGATGCTGGATGCGGGAGTGTACCTGGCCCCATCACAGTTTGAAGCCGCCTTCATGTCCCTGGCCCATACCCCGAAGGACATTGAGCGCACTCTCAACGCGGCCCAAACCGCATTCAAGAACCTCTGACCTGGGGCGAAACGGCGGGCGTCGTTCGTCTTTGGTGGGAGTCATTGCTGGATGCATTTCGTATCGAAACTGATACGAAATGCATCCATTCAGATACGCAGCTAGAGACCGTGTTCAGCAGCCTGAGCTATTCGTCGTCGTCCTCGTCGTCCATATCCAACGCTTCCTGCCGCTTCTGCTCTTCCATCGCGTTGTGCAGGAGCATCCGGACAAACATCGAATACAACGACCCTTTTTCCAAGGTTCCGCCCGGAGGAATCGCGATCTTGCCTTCCTTGATCATGCGATCCATCCACGCCTTCTGATCCGGTGCGATCAAGATCGGCACCTCGACCAGCCCAACTTTTCCAAACATATCCATGAGTTACACCTCCGTGAATCGTCGCTGACTGTGTGTATCTCGTGGGAATCGGCCTGCCAGGATGGAACGTCGTGGCGAACAAATCTTCACGAGATACGATACTCGCTGGGCATTTGAGCACGCGGTTTTTCGGCTTGTCAACCGCGAGACCGCGGCTGCACTGCGATGGCATGGAGCGTGCTGTGTCTCCCTCCGGAACCACGGAGGACTCTCAGTATGTTGCACACAATCGTACCCGACTCCCGCTTTTTGAGCCGGTTGGCCCTTCTGCTTCTTGTGGCCTCGCCCACCACCACGGCACTTGCAGCGGTGGAAGAAAGCCGATCCACGCTCCACACGTACACCCCGGCGATCAAGAACGATCCGAGCCCGTTCCACTGCACCGACTGCTGGGATCTGAAACCCGATCAACGCTCATCCCTTCCCCAGCATCAAACTCAACGGTACCGGCGAGGACACCATGAGAGAGGGCTTCGCCCGCACAAGAATCCGCTGGCGAAAAAATCGCGCTCATTCAGCAGAGGGCTGAGATCGCTTCCGCGCCATGCGCTGTCGATGGGTGGATTCGAGCGAACCGTGGAAGGCTGGCAAGTGCGGACGGTCGATGGCGACACGATTCGATATGGCACCGATCGTATCCGCATTCGTGGCTACAACGCGCCGGAATTGTCCGAGCCGGGCGGACGAGAAGCGGCCCTCCGCCTCGAGCAACTGCTCCAAGAAGGAACGATCAACATCATCCCCCACGGCCACGACGTCTATGGCCGCACCCTCGCCGATGTTTTCGTGAACGACCGCAACGTCGCAGACATGATGACATTGGAGGGGTACGGGCGGAGGGGATAGGACAGCCAAATGCGTTCGTCCAGGATCTCAGTGCCAACGACCAGCCTCACCACCATGAGACGATGGTGATGCACTCCGCCTCCTCACGGACGGATTGGCACCTTGATTATCGCCACGATCGGCGCAATAGTGCTGAAGCTCTCTGTGCGTCAGCCAGATGTCTTCCAACTATTGTGACAAGGAACGCATGCCTAACCGATTGCACTCGATCCTGCTTCTCACAGGCTTATTCGCGCTGACAGCATCAGCATGGGGGGCCGTTCCGGCCGGAAACACATTGGACATCGTGATCGGCAATGGACCACATGCCGGAACGTACAAGCCGCCGGCGGACACGGTGATCTGTCTGCACGCCAAAAAGCAGAACCGCTATTCGGCGGCGTGGAAGGATTTCGACGCGCACGATGCGAAGGCCATTGCTGAAGCCGGAATTTCAGTGTCGAATCCTGATGGGGCGGGGGCAAAGCAAGGCGACGTACGCGTCGCGTTCGGTGATCCGGACAAGAAACCGACCGTATACAGCATTGATCAGGCACCCCTCACCATGACGAAGAATGGCAAAGGCGCCGAGATCACTTTCCAAGGAAAAACTAAAGATGGCATCCAGCTTCGCGTGAGTGCGAAGTGCTCGGACGTTGAGGACATGTAACGCAGGTACTTATTAGAGCCGGCACCGATAGCCCTGCGTTTCCACGCCATGAAGACTCAGTACTACACCGCCACTAGCCTTGACGGCTTCATCGCAACAGAAGACGACTCGCTCGACTGGCTCTTTCCGCTGGGCGACGTGAATGAGACGAGTTATCCCTCATTCATTGCAGACGTCGGCGCCCTGGCCATGGGCTCGGCCACTTATCAATGGATGCTCCGACATACGGACAAGATTGCCGCTCAAACCGGCGCGGCCTGGCCCTACTCCCAGCCGGTGTGGGTGTTTTCCAACCGGGTGCTTCCTCTGGTCACGGGAGCCGATATTCGCCTGGTCCGTGGAGACGTTCGACCGGTTCACACTGAGATGCGCCAGGCGGCGGGACAGAAAAATATCTGGATCGTGGGTGGCGGAGATCTCGCCGGACAGTTTTACGATGCGGGTTCGCTGGACGAGGTGATCGTTCAGGTCGGGTCCGTGACGTTGGGGGGCGGCAAACCACTCTTTCCTCGCCGTGTCACGAGCCCGCCGTTCAAATTGGTGTCTGTGAACAGGATCGGCCCTGGCTTCGCAGAGCTGCGCTACGAAGTGCCTCAAGGTGGAAGGCCCGGGACGGCGCAGCCCTCCCAAGGATCAGCCCCCCGTAACTCTTTACGCAAGGGATAACTGATGCGCCTGCTCTACCTCGTCACCCTCTGCACATTAGTCCTGGTCACAGGTTGCGTCACGACTCCTCCACCGGACAAGATGAAACAGGTCGCTGAACGGAACCGCTGGGAACTCGCGCATTGGGGCAACCATGCGGTCCCCTACGGAGAGGATGGAGAACCGGTGATCTTCACCTTCAAGGACGGGAAGGTGTCGGGCCACGCGGGATGCAATCGTTATTCTGCCGGCATCACGTTCGGGCCCAAGGCCGGTGACGTCACGGTCTCACGGGGCATTACGACACGTATGGCCTGCGAGCCTCGACGCATGGATTTCGAGGCGGCCTTCATTCGCGCATTTGAGACCTCGATACGTTATCGCCTCGATGGGGAAAGTCTCTCCTTCGAGAGCGACGCCGCCGCACCACTGGAGTTTTATCGCCGTCCGCCCGAGTGACAATCCGCATTGCCTCCGCTGCTCGCAGAGTTCAGCAACTGCACAACGGGGCAATTGATCTGTTCCGCCTCTTGCAGTACACCTTGCTGCATCATTTTGTGAGGGCCTCGATGCGCCGCAACATTCTGCCAATCTCTTTTCTAATAGCATTGTTGCTCAGTGCTCTGCCGTTGGTACTCGAACCTTCACTGTCTTTCGCAGGACAGATTAAAGCCATGAGTCCCGCCCCTCAACCTGAGGCCTGGTGGATGGAACGACATGAACGCACCGTGGCGCGCATACGCCAGGGCCACATCGATTTGTTGTTCATCGGCGACTCCATCACGCAAGGGTGGGAAGAGGACGGGCGTCCGGTGTGGAACGCGTTCTATCGACATCGGCATGCCGCCAATCTTGGCTACAACGGCGATCAAACGGACAATGTGCTGTGGCGGCTCCAACATGGAGAACTGGATGGCATCACGCCTAAGTTGGCGGTCGTGATGATCGGGACGAATAACGCGACCAGGCGCGAAGATCCTCCGGAAGAAACCGCTGCCGGGATCCAAGCCATTCTCGCGACATTGCGCACCCGTTTGCCGGAAACGAAAATCCTGCTGCTGGCTGTATTTCCGCGAGGCCTCTCAGCCGATGATCCACTGCGCCGAATGAACAATGCGGTCAACGAGCGTCTCCCGGCTTTTGCCGACCAACGCCAGGTATTTTTTCTCAACCTGAACAGACGTTTTCTCGATGACAACGGACGCTTGTCTGAAGAGATGATGCCCGACGCGCTGCATCCCAGTGAACGCGGCTATCGGGTATGGGCTGAGGGGATGGAAGACACCATCAGGAAGCTATTGGGTGAGTGACGAAACGCAGGGCAGAACCTGCCTCGACGCCGAATATCGGCGCATCTCAGCTAGGGTTTCTTCTTTTTCTTGTCGGAGGGATTATCAGAGAAGAGCAGCCATGCGAGGACGACGAATCCGATCGCCACACCAGTTACTGCCAGCCATGTACCAAGTTTATCCATTAGCTCCTCGTCTCCGGTGGTCCTTGTAACGCAGCCAGGGTGGGTTTGTCGAGCCGCTTCACTTTCATGTGTTCATCCACCGTCACCAGCTTGGCCGAGCCTTCGACCACAATGCGCCCGCTCGTTCGCTCCCGCAACACATGCGCGAAGGTAAAAGACGCCTGACTCGCATCCGCCAGGGTCGTATTAATCACCAGTGTGTCACCATACCGCCCCGGCGACCGATAGTCCACCTCGGCATGCACCACGACAAACTGCGTCCCCTGATCACGAAGACCGGCCACCGACAGCCCCCGCGTTTCGAGGTAGTGCGTCCTCGCCCGCTCGAAATACTTGAGGTAGTTGGCATAGTACACCACCCCTCCGCAGTCGGTGTCCTCGTAGTAGATCCTAATTTCCATGGAAACAGATCGCTGAAACTGATAGCGGACCGCTACCGGCTCTTACAGATTGAGAACCGGAAACTTCGGCAGCGAGGGCTCGCTCACACCCGTGAGTTTCATGACCACATCGGACAATTGCTGCACCCGCTCGGATTTGATCGCCTCGAACCCGTGGCCCAGCACCGCATGGTTGGCGGCGTCGAGCAGCGGCTTCATCTTGGGCCAATCGCGAAGAAAGGCCTGCCCCATCTGATCGCCAAGACCGGCCAGGGCCCGGAACTGGCTCTGCAATGGGAGCTTATACTTCCCGTCCACATCATCGAGGTAACAGGTGCGGCAGGTCTCCCGCATCGATTCGGGCAATTGCTCCGGCTGCACATCCCAGGTCTTGATCTTGTACTGTTTGAAAAGTTGCCGCTGGGCGCAGGCTTCCATCGCTCGCACAAGGGCCACCATGGCCCGTTCAAAGTCATGATCCACATGGGCGCGGCGATGGGCATGCGCGAGTAAGTCGAGCACCACGCCTTCCTTCACATCGGCAGGATCCAGCACCAGTTTTTCCAAAAATCCGTTATTGGCTTTGATCAATGGTAGCAGCGCTTTTAACCCCGGCGGTCCGCCCCAGAGCGACGCCATGTCGAGCGCCTTCAGCGAGGTCTTCAGCTTGTCCCAGGCCTGACGGTAGTGAAACTGCTCCCACGCCCCATACCCCGATGCCAATTCACCCAGGGCGCGATAGAGCGGCTTCTGCCCGCCGCTCACCCGAGCTTCCAGCGTATGGAACAGCGTGGCGGCAGCTCTGAATGAGCCCTGGTTAAATGCTTCACTGGCTTCGCGACGAACCACGACCGCCGATTCATCCCAGGGATTTCCCTGAAGCCAATGTTTGGCAAGGCCGCCAATGACGATCTGTTCGCTCTCCTCCCGGCCTGTCGCATCGACCAGACTGATCACCCGTGAAGTCCATGGTTGGCTCGCCGTGGCCAACGCCGCAGCCATGGCCGGGGTCGCCCCGGTCAAGTCGACCACCACCTCTCCCACCTGCACCGCCCAGGTGCGCAAGAGATCGTGAATGCTTCGCGACAAGGCTTGATGGCAGGTGATGACATCGGCCGGATCGGGCGTCACAACCCAATCCCAACGTTTCGGCATCTGCTGGACCAACGGCTGGACGGACTCTTCAACCTGTGTTTTTGCCGACTCCGGCACAAAAAAACAGAGCAGTTCCGGCTGCAGCCGGTTGATAACATAGGCCGCAAGCGCGGGCGCGTCGGTGAAGGCAAGGATGAGGGCTTTGACAGGAGTATCCGCAGGCATAATCGGCGGACTATACCATTGCAGTCCGGCCGCTTCAACGAACCCCGCTTTCCTCTCAATCCTTGACGCTCTACGCAAAGACGCATAGACTTTCGCGAGCATTCAGCTGAAATCCTGCGGGCGGTGACGACTGAGGAGGTGCGATGACCTGGTGGCTCTGGGCCTTTCTGGGGTTATTTCTGCTCGGTGGCGAAATCGTCACGCCCGGCGGATTCTACATGCTGTTCTTCGGCATCGGGGCGCTGCTGGTCGGCGCACTGGTCGGGCTGGAAGTCATTCATAGCGAATGGATGTCCTGGCTCCTGTTTTCCGGCTTTTCCATCGGTTCTTTAGTTGTGCTGCGTCCACCGCTTCGCCGTCTCATGGCAACCGACCGAAGTGGCGTCTCACCGGTCGATACCATGGGTGGTGAAACGGCCATCGTCCTCGAAGACATTCCTCCCGACGGCCGCGGCAAAGCGGAATGCCGGGGCAGCACCTGGAATGCACACAACCTCGGCGATAAGCCGCTCATCAAAGGACAACGCAGCCTCGTCGATCACGTCGACGGCATCACCCTGTGGATCAAACCCGAATGAGGTCGCATCATTATGGAGGATAGCGGAATGCCAGGCGGACTCTGGGTCGTCATATTTCTTGCGGGTCTTGTGCTGCTGGTCGTTTCCAAAACAGCGCGGGTGGTCCCGCAACAGAGCGCCTACGTCGTCGAACGTCTGGGCCGATACTCGCGTACCCTCGGCGCCGGGTTTCACATCCTCTGGCCCTTCCTCGACAGCGTCCAATACAAACACTCGCTGAAAGAAACCGCCATCGATATTCCCGAGCAGATCTGCATCACCCGCGACAACGTGCAGGTCGGCGTGGACGGCATTCTCTATTCGAAAGTGCTGGACCCGCAACGCGCTTCGTACGGCATCAGCGACTACCGCTTTGCCATCACCCAACTCGCGCAGACCGCGCTGCGGAGCGAGATCGGCAAAATCGAACTCGACCGCACGTTTGAAGAACGCACCAACATCAACAGCCAGGTCGTCAATGAACTAGACAAGGCGACGGAACCCTGGGGCGTGAAAGTCCTGCGGTACGAGATCAAGAACATCACGCCGCCCAAAGACGTGCTGGCCGCCATGGAAAAGCAGATGCGCGCCGAGCGGGAGAAACGCGCGGTGATTCTCACCTCCGAAGGCGAACGCGACGCCGCCATCAACCAGGCGGAAGGCGAGAAACAACAGGTCATCAAGGCGTCCGAGGCGAAGAAGCAGCAGCAGATCAACGAAGCCGAGGGCGCAGCTGCCGCGATTACCGCGATCGCCAGCGCAACGGCCGAGGGACTCCGGAAGGTCGCGGAGTCCACTCAGATCCCCGGCGGCTATGAAGCGGTGCAATTACGCGTCGCGGAGCAGTACATCACCAAGTTCGGAGAACTGGCCAAAGCCAGCAACACGCTCGTACTGCCGGCCAACGTCTCGGATGTCGGCTCCATGTTGACGCTGGCCATGAACATGATCACGAAACGATCGTCCCCCACGCCGCCCGGAAAGTAAGCATCGGTTCGCAGTCGTTTGACAGTGGCCCAGGGCTTCCCTACAATTCCGCTCGATGAAAGAATTTGCCATCAAGGCGTTCGATGAGAGCGCCGAGGTCAAGCGGCGCTTCGCGCGAGACCATGCCGACCGGATCGTGCAGGTTGCGCAACTCATCGGTCGCGCGTTTCAAGCGGGGCATAAAGTGTTGCTCTTCGGCAACGGCGGCAGCGCCACCGATGCCGCGCACATCGCCGCTGAATTCGTCGGGCGCTATAAGCGCGAACGCGTGCCCTTTCCGGCCATCGCTCTCGCCACGGACATCGCCGCGATCACCTGCATCGCCAACGACTATGGTTTCGAAGAACTCTTCGCCCGTCAGGTGCGCGCGCACGGACAGCAGGGAGACGTGGCCATTGCCATCAGCACCAGCGGCAACTCCCCCAACGTGTTGAAAGGGGTCGAGGCGGCCAAGGCGGCGGGACTCACCACGGTCGGCTGGACCGGGGGCTCTGGCGGCAAGCTGGCAGGAATGGTCGACTACGCCTTCGTCGTACCCTCCACGCTGACCGCCCGCATTCAGGAAAGTCACATCACGCTGGGCCATGTGCTCTGCGAACTCATCGAGGATCACGTTCTTGCCAACCCGGCGTAAGCGTCCCACTGCAGCCTCCGCGCCCCCAGCGATCATCAAGCCTATCGATGCGTCGCGTCTGAAGACCTATCCACTTCAGCGGCGGCACAGCAAGGTGCAGGTCTCCAATTTTGCCAAGGTCTGGACCAAAGGGCGCTCGTTCGCACGGTTTCTCGATTCGCTCCCCGATATCCTGGCGGTCAAAACGTTGCGCGAAGTGGCGAAGGCCATTGCCAAAGCGCATCGTCGTGGCCGGCCCGTGATTGTCGGCATGGGCGCCCATGTGGTGAAGGTGGGGCTGGGCCCTCTGCTGGTGGACCTCATGGAGCGCGGCATCGTCACCGCCCTGGCCATGAACGGAGCCGTCATCATCCATGACTTCGAGCTGGCGTTTATGGGGCACACGTCTGAGGAAGTGGACGCGGAAATCGATTCCGGTCGGTTCGGCATGGCGGAAGAAACCGGCCGCATGCTCAATGAAGCGATCACGCTGGGGATGAAAGAGGGCCAGGGGCTCGGCGAATCGCTCGGCTCTTACATTCATCGACGCAAACAGCAATTTCCGCATCGCGCCACCAGCCTGCTGGCAACCGGCTTCCGGCTGGGCCTTCCCGTGACCGTCCACGTGGCCGTCGGTACCGATATCATCCATATGCATCCCTCTGCGGACGGTGCGGCAATCGGCGCGGGCTCGCTGCTCGATTTTCGTCGGCTGGCTGCCGTGGTCTCCGGCATGGAAGGCGGGGTCTATCTCAACCTGGGATCTGCCGTGATCCTGCCTGAAGTATTCTTGAAAGCGGTGTCGCTGGGACGGAATCTCGGCCACTCGCTGACCAACATCACGACGGTGAACATGGATTTCCTCACGCACTATCGACCCATGACCAACGTCGTGCGCCGCCCCACCCAAAAAGGCGGCAAGGGGTACGCCCTCACCGGTCATCATGAGATCATGGTACCGCTGTTGGCTGCCGCGGTCATTGAAGAGTTGTCCGGCCGCTGAACCAGAGCGGCGGGCGCTCTCCCTCATACGATATCTGCCTCATCCGGTGACGACCATGGCACCCTCTGTCGAACCGCTACTCATCATCTGGGCCGACCTGAATCGCCGGTATTTTGGTGACGCCTTGCCGCCGATTGCCCTCGAATGGAGCCGGCGACTGACCTCCTCCGCGGGCATGTTTATCTGCCGAGTCGGACCGAAGCATGTGTTCCCACAGGCCACCGACGAACAGAGGCGACGACGGTGCATCCGCCTCTCGGCAGTTCTGCTTCAAGGCGACAGCCCGCAGCAGCAACACGAGACCGTGATGACCCTGGCGCACGAAATGATTCATCAGTGGCAATATGACATCCTGAAGCGTCGCCCGAATCACGGTCTCGATTTTCGTCGCATGATGGCGCGCATGAATCAGGATGGCCTCGGCATTACGATCTATCACTCGCTGGGCAGAGCCGTGGCTGCCTTGGCCAAGTATGCCTGGTGCTGCCAACATTGTGGTTCCATCTACCGCCGCCAACGCCGGACCATTCAGCCACGGCGGCATTTGTGCGGCGCATGCCGGGGCCCTCTCCGCGAACTCGCCATTGTGCAGGCCAATCCAAGGCCGGAACCAGTCCCTGCACATTCCGCTTGTCAGCAAGTCGCCCTCCCCTTTAGTACCGGTTAGGGATGCATGTCTGCGCGTTGGTCACGACAAATCCTCTTCGGCGATATCGACGCCATGTTTGCATCGGCGGCCGTGATTGCCGATCCATCACTGGCGGGAAAACCAGTTGCCGTCGGCGGCCCGCCGCCGCGCGGCATCATCGCCGCAGCCAGTTATGCGGTCCGGCGATTCGGCGTACGCTCCGCTATGCCGACGATTCAGGCGCTGCGCCTCTGCCCTCAGCTGATCCTCGTGCCGCCTGACCGGCCGTTGTACCAACGTCTGCACCGCCAGCTTCAGGAGGTCACAGACCGGTTCTTCCCTGAAACCGAGTGGACAAGCATCGATGAGTTTTATGCTGAGACGACCAGACTGCAAACCCGGCATCCCGATCCGCGCGCATTGGGGCTGGCGCTCAAAACCGACATCACCCGCACAACCGGCCTGACCTGCACCATTGCGCTGGCGTCCGGTAAAACTGTTGCCAAGATCGCCGCCGATGCGCATAAGCCAGACGGGCTAGCCGTGATTGAGCCGGGCTCAGAAGCGGCTTTTCTGGCGCCATTGCCGATCCGTTCGTTGCCCGGGATGGGCCCGAAATCCACGGAGGCCATCGAGCGTTTGGCTGTTCACACCATCGGTGACCTGCTTCTCCCGCGCTTTGAGTCAGCTCTCCGACGCCTGCTCGGGTCGCGCCTGGCGGCGTTTCAATCGCTGGCTCGCGGCATTGATTCCGATCCCGTGGTGGCCGACCGCGAGACTAAGAGCGTGAGCCACGAGACCACGTTTGACGAGGATACCAACGATCCGGACGTACTGGAGCCGATCATCCATGGATACCTCGAAACGCTGGCGCATGATCTTCGGCTGGAGGGGCTGGCGGCCGGCTCGTTCACCGTGAAGCTGAAGGATTCGCACTTCCGCACCACCACGCGGCAGCGAAAATTTCCCACGCCGATGAACTACGATCCGGACATGTGGCCGGATATTCGCCTCGCCCTCGGCGACCTCATACAGCCGCGATCGCGGTATCGCCTTGTGGGGCTGGGGCTGTCGGATCTGGTGGCGGCTCCGGAACCGCTGTTCGACCGCCGTCAGCGCGATGCCGTCGCCACCCTTGACCGGCTGATCGAGCGACATGGGTCCAGCGTGGTCCGGCTGGGAGGTCTCCCGCAGGGTGAAGACGGCAGCACGAAACGGAAGCGCCGCACGAAAGACTGATCCCGCCATCGGCATGAGTTCGCGACAGATTCGTGGTGGCGGACTTTTTCCACATCCTGCTAAGATGGGATTTTTGATCCACGCTAAATGTCATGCCCACAAAAGTCACCACACGAGAAGAACTGGCCTCCCTGCTGGCTGAGCGCCGTCGGCAACAACAGCGCGTCGTGTTTACCAACGGCTGTTTTGACCTGATGCACATCGGCCATATTCGCTACCTGCAGGCAGCCCGCAATCTGGGCGACGTGCTCGTCGTCGGTGTCAACTCCGACAGCTCCGTGCGCACCTTGAACAAAGGCACCGATCGCCCCATTGTGCCCGATGCCCAACGAGCAGAAGTCCTCGCTGCCCTGGCTTGCGTGGATTATGTGGTGATTTTTCCGGAACCGGATCCGGGTGCCCTCATTGCGACTCTCCAGCCGGACATTCTCGTCAAGGGTGGAGACTGGCCGGTCGACCGGATCGTCGGACGCGAGACAGTCGAAGCGCGCGGCGGGCGCGTCCAAACCATTCCGCTCGTTCCCGGCGTCTCGACCACAACCCTGGTACAACGCATTCGTTCCACCACGGCGTAAGGATTTCGTGCCACCTGCTGTACCATTGCACCTCACGAACTGGCTGGCGCCTGCGCGAGAAGCGCTCCGCACCGGCTCGAGCAAGCCCTGCCTCATGGGGTTGCATGGATCGACGGCCGGCTTCGGTCTCGCACTGCTCACGCACAGCGCGCCCGCTCAACCCCTGGCCGACCGCTCCTGGCTGATTGTCGCCAAGACCGATGACGAAGCGGAGCGCCTCTATCGCGACACCCTCTTTTTCAGAACGCTCTGCGGACAGTCCGGCGACGACCTGGCCCTATTCCCGAAATGGGAAACGCTGCCCTACGAATCGACCGTTCCCCACATCGATCTGGTGGCCCGCCGCATGCAGACGCTCAACCGGCTCTGCACGACCGCACGCACCGTCTTGTTTACCTCCGTGCCGGCGCTGACGCAGCGTGTGCTGCCGGCCCTGATCTTCACCGATGCCATCCTGCAATTTCAGCCGAACGGCGATCTCGAGCGAGAGGTCCTCGTCTCAAGCCTGTTACGTCTGGGCTACCGAAAGGGATCGGTCGTGGAAATCCCCGGCGAGTTCAGCATTCGCGGGGGGATCGTCGATATTTACTCCACGGCCTATCCTGACCCGCTGCGAGTGGAGTTTCTCGGCGATACGATCGAATCGATCCGGTTCTTTGATCCCGCCACGCAAAAGTCGACCGACAAGATCAAACAGGCCTGGGTGTTGCCCGCACGTGAATTGATTCGTCCGGAGGATGCGCCCGACGCTCTCGCGCCGCTGGCCGCAGACGCGGAATGGCACGCCCCCTCGGTTTATGGGGCCATGGACTCGCTGTTGGATTATTTTCCGCAGCCGCCCGTGCTGGTGCTGGATCAACCCAACACCCTCAAGGTCCATACCGAGGAATGCTGGCAGGCCATCGAAGAAGGATTCCTGCGTCACGAAGACCGCGCGGATCCGAATCCCTACCCGACACCGGACCAGTTGTACCTCACCTGGGATCAAATCGTCGTCGCCACGCAAGGCTATGCGACCCTAGCCCTGGAACCTGTCACAGCACCGGACGCGAGCTGGGAGCCGGTGTTAACCTGTCCGGCTCAAACCCCGGCCAGCGTGGGACTCGGCCAGCGCGGCACCGCGTTCAGTCATACGCTGGAGATGCTTGATCGCTTGCGCGAAGCCGGACCCGTCGTGCTGGTGGCCCGCAGCCAGGGCCAAGTCGGCCGGCTGCTCGCACTGTTCGGCGAACACGACCGACCGGCGGTGGAATGGAAACCCTCGGCCCTCTCCGCCGGCGGCGCGCAGAAGGCTCCGTTCTCGGTGTTGAACGGCGAGGTCTCGGCCGGATTTCTCTCGCCCGACCTGCGGCTCGTGGTCCTCACCGAAGAAGAACTCTTTGCGAAAGGCGCTCGGCATAAGCCGCAACACAAGAGCAAAGCGGCCACATTCCTTTCCTCGCTGGAAGATTTGAACATCGGCGATTATGTGGTCCACATGCAGTACGGCATCGCAAAGTATCAGGGCTTGCGGCGGCTCTCGGTTCAGGACTTCGACAGCGATTTTCTGGTGCTGGAATTCGCCGGCACCGACAAGCTCTATGTGCCGCTCGATCGACTGAGCCAGGTGCAGCGATATGCGGGCGCCGATGCCCATGTGCCACGCCTGGATCGTCTTGGCGGCACGAGCTGGGCGAAAACGACGGCCCGGGTCAAAAAAGACATCGAAGAAATGGCCCACGAACTCGTCGATCTTTACGCCAACCGGGAGCTGGTCCATCGCACGTCCTACGGCAAAGACAGCATGCTGTATCACGAGTTTGAGGCGGCGTTCGAATATGAGGAAACGCCGGATCAACGAAAGGCCATCGAAGATATCGCCAACGATCTGGCCTCCACCAAACCGATGGATCGCCTCGTCTGCGGCGACGTGGGTTACGGAAAAACCGAAGTGGCGATGCGGGCCGCCTTCAAAGCCGTCGAGGAAAACCGGCAGGTGGCCGTGCTGGTGCCGACCACGCTGCTTGCCCATCAGCATTACGACAATTTCGCCGAACGGTTTGCGCCGTTTCCGACCCGCGTGGCACTGTTGTCGCGGTTTCAATCCCCCAAGGATACAAAAGCCATCATCAAGGACACGGCGGCCGGTCTGGTCGATGTGCTGATCGGCACCCACCGCCTCTTGCAGAAGGATGTGCAGTTTCGAAACCTTGGCCTGGTCATCATCGACGAGGAACAATGGTTCGGCGTCAAACATAAAGAGCGCCTGAAACAGCTGCGCACGCAGGTCGATGTGTTGACCCTGACTGCCACGCCGATCCCGCGTACCCTGCAAATGACCATGGCGAGCGTGCGCGATCTCTCGATCATCGACACGCCGCCATCCGGACGGTTGGCAATCCGCACTCAAGTCCTTCGCTTCAGCGAAAAAGCTATTCGTGAAGCGATTCTCCGCGAGCTTGGCCGCGGGGGACAAACCTACTTCGTCCACAATCGCGTGGAGACGATGGAACGCATGGGCGCCTGGCTCCAGGAACTGGTACCGGAAGCCCGTATCGTGATGGCGCACGGCCAGATGGATTCCAAACCCTTGGAAGCCGTGATGCTGAAATTTTTTCACCGGGAAGCCGATATCCTGATTGCCTCCGCCATCATTCAGTCCGGCATCGACGTGCCGACCGCCAATACCATCATCGTCAATCGCGCCGATACCTTCGGACTGGCCCAGCTGTATCAGTTGCGCGGCCGAGTGGGCCGTGGCGGCGAGCAAGCGTACGCCTATTTCCTGGTACCGGACGAAGGCAACCTTTCGGACGACGCCCAGAAACGGCTGACCGCCATTCAACAATTTACCGAGTTGGGGTCCGGCTTCCGTATCGCCGCTGCGGATCTGGAAATTCGCGGGGCGGGCAATCTGCTCGGCAAACAACAATCGGGACATATCGCGGCCGTCGGCCTCGATCTCTACCTGCAAATGGTGGAACAGGCCGTCCAACGATTGAAGGGCCAGGTCGTGGAGGAGGAACCGGATCCCACGTTGCGGCTCAGCGTCTCGGCCTACATTCCGGAAGACTACGTGGCCGACAGTCATCAACGCCTGTCGCTCTACAAACGCCTGTCTTCCTGCGGACAACTCGGCGACCTTGCCCTCATGCATGGGGAGATTGAAGATCGCTACGGGCATCCGCCTGATCCGGTCGAACGACTGTTCGAACTGATGCAGATCCGGTTACTGGCGAAACAGCTCCGGCTGAGCTCGGTTGTCGAGCAGACACACGCGGTGGTGATCACCTTCGATCCGAAGGCCAAGGTCCCCGAAGCCGCCGTGCAGGCACTCATGGACCGGTACAAGAAACGGCTGCGGTTTCTGTCGCCGCTGTCTTTTGAACTCCAGATGCCGCATGACGACTGGAGTTTGGTCTTTCCAGAACTCAACGCAACCTTGCAAACCCTTCACGTCTGTGGTACCAACAATCAAGAGCCACGGACCGGCTCTACCTGATTCTTCGCAGAGGATGCTCCGCCCCGACTGCATGACGTCACCGCAGACACCACAGGTTTCCCACTGGCGAACACGACTGACCGGCGCCGCGCTGGGCTTGTGCGCGCTGGCTTCGCTCGCCGGCTGTACCGAACCTCCGCAGGAGGAACCGGTGATCGCCATGATCAACGGCCGCTCCATCACCCAGGCCGAGTTCGACATCCGGTGGGAAGAGCTGTCACAGGCCACCCGCGCCCGGTATGACAAGGAAGGCGGAAAGCGCCGCTTTCTCGATGAATTGATCATGCGCGAGTTACTGATGCAGGAAGCGCGCAAACAGGGGTTGGACCAGTCGGACGAGATCCGGGAGAAAACCCTGCGGTACCGCGAACAGCTGATTCTGGATGAGCTGCTCAAAGACCGGATCAAGACTAAGGTCGAGGTGACCAAAGAAGAGCTCGACGCCTATCTCGAAAAGCACGCCAACCAGCTCCTGGCCAATCCCAAGGTACAGGTCTCGGTCATGCTGTTACCGAACGTCTATGCCGCGAAAGATCTGAAACGCCAGGTGGAAGCCGGCGGCAACTTCACCCGCTTCGCCCTGCGTTATTCGATCGATGAACGAAGCCGCGCCAAAGGTGGCGATCTGGGGCCCTATCGAAAAGGGCTGCTGGAGCCGGAACTCGATGCCTTGATTCCCTCCCTGCACCCCGGTGCGCTCAGCGATCCGATCAAGACCGACAAGGGCTATTACCTGATGAAGGTGAGCCCTCTCGAGCCGGAAATCCTACAGGCAGACCAGGCTACCCGCGAACGACTCCGGCAAGAACTGCTGGCCGAAAAACGTCGGAAACGCCTCGACGATGTCTTCGCGGAACTTCGCACGGGCGCCACGATCCGCATGGCCGATGCGGCTCGTTATGTTACCGATGAGCCCGCGCGTCCCTAACGCTCTGCGCCACGAATCCCTGCCCGCCTTCCCTCTTCACGATTCCATCGTTTTCATCGCAAGATCGCTCCCTTTCTGAAGTGTCGATTGTGTACAATCCCTTTACCTGTATGAATGCCAGATTGCGTTTCTCCTATATACGTGTCCGCGCCGTCGAACACCTCAATATGCTCGTACGACAGACGTTCTCCCTGTCCTCCGGCACGTTCCTTGGCCGGACGGCGATCGGCAGGCTGCTGTTCTGTCTGTGGCTGGTCTTCCTGCCAGCCGGTCCCGTGAACGCGGGAAAGTTGGAAGATCGCATCGTCGCGGTCGTGAATACCGACCTCATCATGCTCTCCGAGCTGAAACGCGACCTGCTTCCCGAACAGGAGCGACTCCGCAAACTCTACAAGGGGGAAGAACTCGAACGCCGCCTCAAAACCGCCGAGGCCATGGCCGTGACGAAGATGATCGAGCGCAAGCTGCAGCTTCAGGCCGCGAAAAACAAGGGCGTGGACGTGTCCGACCAGGAAGTGACCCAGGCGGTGGAGGAAATGAAAAAACAGGGTGAAACGCTCGACAGCGCGGACCCTTCCACCGCCAGAAGCATTCGCGAGCAGCTCACACTGATGCGGGTCGTGGACCGGGAAGTCCGCGGCTTGATCATGGTGGCGGAATCGGAAATGAAGCGGTATTACCAGGAGCACCAGGATCGGTTTGCCTACCCTGAGGAATATCAGCTGAGCCAGATTCTGATCAAACCGCGCACGCCGGACGGTCTCTCGGTCGCGCAAGGTCGGGCCGAAGCCCTCCTGGCAACTCTGAAACAGGGCGAGCCTTTCGAGGATCTGGCCTTGCGCTTTTCCGATGGAGCGGATGCGTCACGCGGCGGACGCCTGGGGCTGGTGCGGCAGGGAGAGTTGATTCCGGCACTGGAGCAGGCGCTGACCTCAGTGCAGGTGGGACAGATCACGGGGATTGTCGAGACGGCGGAAGGGCTGCATATCGTGCGCGTCGATGATAAGAAACCGCGCCAGTTTCGCCCGTTCGAACAGGTAAAGGCCGAAATCCAGTCCTTAGTATTCCAGCAGAAAACCGAAGATCAGTATCAGATCTGGATGGCTGATCTGAAAAACAAAGCCTACATCGAGATCAAGTTTTAAACTGCGCGCGAATCTCGCCCCACAATGCGTCCCGTCCTTCATGTGTTTCGGCTGAGTACAGGAGGATCGGCACCTCCGGAGTCAATCCACAGGCGGTCCGCACGGCAGCCAGGCTCGGCGCCCGCTCGCTCTGCCGTAACTTATCCGCTTTCGTCAGCACGATGATAAGTCCGCACCCAAGGGACTGTACCCACTGGACCGTCATGACATCCTGCGGCATCCAGACACGCGCCTCGATCAGCAAGATCACCGCGCCCAGCGATTGCCGCTGTTCGAGATACTGCTCGATCATCGGCCCCCATTGCGCCCGCATGGTTTTGGAGACCTTGGCGTACCCATACCCTGGCAGGTCGACCAGGGACAACATCGACAGCTTCGGGTCCGACGTGCGAACGGTGAAGAAGTTGACGGCGCGCGTTTTTCCCGGTGTCTTGCTGACCTTGGCCAATTTCTTCCGATGCAGCAATGAATTGATCAGCGATGACTTGCCGACATTCGATCGCCCGACGAACGCGATTTCCGGCAGGCGATCGGCAGGAAACTGTTCTGGCAACACGGAACTTTTGATAAACTCGGCGCTGAGTAGTTTCATAGTGGTCGAGGCAAACGGCAATGCGGGATGAGCACTCACCTCCGGCCACTCGCGGCGGATTAGGTGAGTCATCTCGTACACTCATAGATAGAGTGTAGGGAATGAGCAAGTCAACTGGCAGTCTGTTCGGCCGAATGCTGTTTTGGGCGACCGTGCTTATCGGTCTGCCCGCGGCCGCCCTGGCTCTGTATTGGCTGGCGACGCTGCCCGATGTATCGCGCCTGGCCAAACATCACCCCACGGAAACGGCGGTGATGGAAGCCCGGCGGGCTCAGGCCAAGGAGCAAGGCCATCCTCTGCACATCAAATTTGCCTGGGTACCCCTCGCACGGATTGCGCCTGCGCTTCAGCGCGCCGTCGTCGCGGCGGAAGATGCCTCGTTTTTCGCGCATGAAGGATTCGATTGGGAGGGCATCAAAGATGCCGCGCTCTATAACCTGGAGGTCGGCGAATTCAAACGCGGGGGCAGTACCATCACCCAGCAGTTGGCGAAAAATCTTTATCTCTCTTCCGAACGGTCACTGCTGCGGAAAGCTCGTGAAGCCTTGATCACGCGCTCCCTGGAACACCATTTAACCAAGAAGCAAATTCTGGAGCTCTACCTGAATGTCGCGGAATGGGGGCAGGGCGTGTTCGGTGCAGAGGCGGCGGCGCGGCATCATTTCGGAAAATCGGCGGAGGATCTCACGATTGAAGAGGCGGCGTTGCTGGCGGCAATTCTTCCCTCTCCACGCCGGTATGACCCTATCCGGCACACCGCCTATCTCACTCGACGGCAACGTCACCTCGTTCGCTGGCTCGAACGAGGGAATGGCCGGAAAGCTGCTTCGATTAACCGAATCCCTCCGGAGAACCTCGAAGTAGTCCCCGTGGAGTAATGGCCACTCACCACAACCGACTCCGGCGCTACGTGGATTCTCCGACTGAAGTGTAGTCCCGCTCTCCAAAAATCGCCGACTCGTGGCGGTAGTACTTAAACTCGAGCAGATTTCCTGACGGGTCTTCCAGAAAAAAGGTGCGGTGCTCAATGCGCGTCCCCGGGAATCGGAGACGGGGATGCTGATAAAAGGTGAGGTCCTGCTTTGCGGCGCGATCGGCTAATGCCTGCCATTCCTCCTCCAACGTCAGCACAAGCCCGAAATGGCGAGGGTAAATCCCCTTCTGCCGATCGATTTCATCCAAAGTGAGGTGGGCGACGAGTTGATGTCCGGCGAGGCCGAAGGTGACCGCTGTAGAAGATTCCCGGCCCAAGTCACAGCCGAGGCCATTGACGTAGAACTGCTTGGCAGCCGCCAAGTCATGAACTGGGAAGGCAAGGTGAAAGAGTGCCGGCATGGGCTGGTACCTCTAGCCACTCTATCAGCCCCTGACGCGGCTACGCAAACCGGCCGCGCACGATCGGCCGGCCATCCGGACCGATGGCCCCGGCCACCATATGCGGCGTGCTGTGGCGAATCGTGAACCGGCCGTCCGGCGACAGCACCAAGACGCCGGCATCGCCATGCACGCGCTCAACCACTTTTCGAAGCACGCGGTTGGCCGCCGCCACCGGACTCAATCCGGTTGCCAGCCAATCGGTAATTTCCTTGGCGACCGCCACCCGAATGATACTCTCTCCCAATCCTGTCATGGATACGGCGCCGGCTTCGTTATCAGCATACACACCGCAACCGATGAGGGGCGTATCGCCGACTCGACCGGGCAACATCACGTCCACACCACCGGTCGATGCGCCCGCAGCCACCGTTCCTGACAGATCCAAGGCTACCGCTCCCACCGTTTCTTTTCCCAGACTCTTTGCACGCAGGCGGCCGGTGTTCATGATCGCTTGGTGCAGTCGCAATGTTCGGCTCACCCCTGCACGTGGTCTCAAGTCCTTGGGCTGCGGCTCCGCCGTCCGCTTCGCACGCGGAACGCGCTCCAATCCGAAATAGTCGGCAAAACGGGTGGCTGATTGGCCGACCAACAGCACATGCGCGGTTTTTTCCATGACGAGCCGTGCAGCCGTCACAGGATGGATGATCCTTTCGATAGACGCGACGGCGCCGGCCCGCAACTCGCGGCCTTCCATGATCGACGCGTCCATGCGACGCACGCCGTCGAGCTGACGGTTGGAGCCCCGCCCTGCATTGAACAGGCCGGACTCCTCCAAGCGCCGAATCGCTTCCTCGACGACGCCCAGAGCCGGAGCGCCGGCTATGAGCAACCGATGGCCCTCGGCCAACGCCGATTCGACGCAGGCCGCTTGGGCGACGGTGATGGCGCGGCGTCCCGCGCCACCATGGATCAGGAGGATCGGTCGTGATCGTTTCAATTGAGGAGGAGATCTTTGACGCGACGGCAGGCAGGATCTTGCATGCGGTCCAAATCCGACCGGACAAACCCCAGTCCGGTCACACAGAGCTCGAAATTCTCCGATAGCTTGCGGAACAACGGGGTATCCTGCTCAGGGTCGTAGCTGCCGAACTCGGCCACTAACCCGTAGGACCGCTTGCCGGCCTTCACATAGTCGACGAGGAAGTCTTTGTGGTAGATGCGGCCCACGCTCTTGAGCCGGCGGAGATATTCGGGAAAGAGGCCGGTCATGAAGAGCGTAAAGTCGCCGATATGCCGGTGCACTTCGCGCTCCCGTTCGAACGATTGCGCCTCCAGTAGCAACTCGGACTCGAACAGCATCTCGACGACCGAGTCAACCGCGCGGCCCTGCGTATTCTGGATTTTGTAGAGCTGGTCGGTGTGAGCGAATTCGACGAGCAGATTGGAGACATACTCGGTGACGTTCAGATCGGGCCATCCGAGGTGTTCGGTGAAACTCTTCTCCGTCAATGCTCCGAAGAGCTGCCGGAGTGGATGGCTGCGAGAAACGGGACTTCCCATCTCGACCTCCCGGGCAATCCCTGCCCTTTGAAAATAGTATAGCAGACCATTCTCAACCCGAGGAGACTTTCTCCCTGAATCCTTATCGGCATCCGCGATCAGGACTTGAGACCCGTACTCTCTACCTGCCGTCGGCTATCCACAATAAGCGTGACCGGCCCGTCATTGAGTAGTTCCACCTGCATGTGAGCGCCGAAGACACCGGTTTCCACGGTCAACCCGGCTGATCGCAGCCGTTCCACCGCCTGCTCGTACAATGCACGTGCTGCCTCCGGGGAGGCAGCTAGGTCAAACCCCGGTCTTCGGCCCTTGGAGGTATCGCCGAGCAGGGTGAATTGGGAGACGAGCAGCAGCGCGCCGCCGACGTCAACCAGCGACCGGTTCATTTTGCCTTGATCGTCGCCGAAGATCCGCAAGGTCTGCAGCTTCTCGAGAAGATATGATAGGTCGCGCTCGTCATCACCCTTGGCCACGCCCAAAAGCACCAGGAGGCCGGCACCAATGCGACTGACGATCTGTCCCTCCACTTCGACAGAGGCCCGTGTCACACGCTGGATGACCGCTTTCATCTGTAACTCGTCACCCTTCAATCCTCGCTATCGGGCATGACGCAATTGAGCCAAAGTGCCTTCCAGATTCAACAGACGACGCTTCATCGGCAACCCGCCCGAAAACCCGCCCAACGAGCCGTCATGCGCGACGATTCGATGGCATGGCACGACGATGGGAATCGGGTTCGCGCCCAGCGCCATCCCCACCGCCCTGGCATACTGCTTCCCTCCCACTCGCATGGCGACCCATTGATAGGACCGCACGCGACCATAGGGAATCCGGGTGATTGCCTTCCACACTTTTCGCTGAAAGGAGGTGCCGGCCGACCAGTCCACGGGAAAAGTAAACTCCCGACGTGCGCCATCCATATATGACAACAGCTGGGCCTGGGCCTCACTCACGTTAGACGCGGCGGCATCGGCTCCGACCGGCGACTGCTTGGTAGCACGATGATGGGGCGGGTGCAGATCAATGGACGTCACGCCCTTTTCAGAGGCCGTGATAGTCACCCAGCCCCAGGGCGTCTTGAAGGTTTGTGCGTGCGTCATTTCATTTCGCTCCGAATTTGCGTGCCACCCGCCCGAGCTTCCGCTTCACCATTCCCATGACCACGTCCAGCTCTTCCGATCCGAGCATGATATGCACCCCGAGATATGTGGTGATGCTGAGCCCGATACCACCAAACAGGACCGCGGACTTCAGCATCCAATTGCCGCTCTCCGTCCACATTGACGCGCTTGCCACCCAGAAGCAGATCAAAGCCATCGGCCCACAGGCCCCCAGCACTCGACAGGCCGACCGAGCAATGGAGGCCCAATCAACCCGCCCCAGCCGCCGGTGCAAGACCGCGACGAGAATACTTCCGTTGAGCATAGAGGCTAGGGCCGTGGCCAGGGCCAACCCCGCCGCATCCAACAGTGTCATCAGCCAGAGTGACAAGAAAATATTCGCTCCGACAGCGATCCCTGCCGTTATCGCGGGGGTTCTCGTGTCCTGGAGTGAATAGAATGCGGACACGATGATGCGCACCCCGGCAAACGCCCACAGTCCGACGGCATAACAGAGCAGCGCTGTTGCTGTGGCCAGCGTATCGGCTTTGGTGAACGATCCATGCTCGAAGACCAGATGCACAATCGGATAGCGCAGGAGAATCAACCCCAACATCGCCGGCAGGATGATGAAAAAAATCATCCTGAGACCGAATCCGATCGTTGTCCGCAGTTCATCAAGGGCCCCGCGCGCGGCTTGCGCCGAGAGCGTCGGGAGGATCGCGGTGGCCAATGCCACCCCGAAGATGCCCAACGGAAATTGGATCAGACGCATACCGTAAAACAGATACGTAGGCCCGCCGGAGAAATACGACGCGAGAATCGTACTGACGGTGATATTGATCTGCGTCACCGACAATCCTAGCAATGAGGGAACCATCAGGAGACCGATGCGCTTCACGCCTGGATGCCCGGTATTGAACCGCAGCCCGAATAACATGCCACGTCCTTGTAACCCCGGTAACTGCATCGCAAATTGCGCCAGGCCTCCGACGACAATGCCGATGGCCACCCCGATGATAGGCTGCGGCAACCAGGGGGCCACAAAGACCATGCAGGCGATGGTGAAGATATTGAAGAAGACCGGTGAAAACGCCGGCGCCGCAAACGCCCGCAACGAATTCAAAATCCCCATCGCCAAGGCCGCTAAGCTGATAAAGATCAGATAGGGAAACATCACCTGGGTCAACAACGTCGTCAGTGCAAGTTGATCAGGGCTTTCGCGAAAACCTGGCGCAAGCAGCCAGACAATCCCAGGGGCGGCCAGGATGCCGATCACAGTCACAGCAGTGACGATGGTCAGGAGAGTGGTAAAAGTGGCACTGGCAAGTTCCCAGGCATCACGCTTGGTTTTCAGGGTGTGATATTCGGTGAAGACCGGGATAAACGCCGCGGACATCGAACCTTCCGCGAACAATTCCCGAAGCAGATTGGGCACACGGTAGGCGACAAAAAACGCATCCGCCGCCGGGGTCGCACCGAATAGCCTGGCCAGCACCATGTCACGGACGAAACCGAGAATACGGCTGGAAAACGTGGCGATGCCGATGAGACCCGCCGCCTTGACGACGGAATGGGTTTCATCCACAGCTGGTCGAGATGGGTCAACGGGCGCGGCGGGATCCGACATTATCGGCGATTGTAGCGAAACCGAACGAGGTCGTCCATTGTCCCGCGAGAATCGGCGCTCATGGGTCCTGAATCACGGCATTCGACAATTCATTGGGATTATCGCCGGCACGTGGAGGACAAGCGCTGGCCAGCAGGATCCCGCTGGCTTCAATTCCACGGCACAATCCGCCGGCAAGGTCGCCCCCCTTCATATGCTCGGCAACAACAGCCACCACCTTCTGCCACTGCTCGTCTGAAATCCTCCCGTGGAGAGAATAATCGGCCAACACGTAGACCTGCCGCTCAAGCAACGAGACCATCAACAACAACCCGGTACGTTCACGAGTCCGTGCAAGGCCATGCTGAGCGAAGGCCCGCTCCGCTCGCAATTGCACCTTCTGACGCATCCGTTCCCGGGACGTGAAGAGTCGCAGCACCGGATACCATGTGCCGATCCAGGATCCGAACACGTACGCGAGCATGGTGACGCTTAGCAACCACAGGGCATTCGACGCATGCCATCCCCAGGGCAGCCAGGCGGTCTCAATCGTCAGCAGCGCCGTCAAGACCAGCACCGCACTCAAGAGGCCGACCCTATGGTGTGCCTCGCGATAGAATCCTGACCGCCCGACGATCATGGGCACGATCTCTGCGCTCGTATGCTGTTCAGCAGCCTGCACCGCTGCCTCCACCCGTGCCCGCTCACCATCCGTGAGCGCCGGCTGTTTACCAGTCGCCACTCGCGCCTCCTCCTCCGAAATCGCCACCCCCGCCCGAGAAGCTGTCCGATCCTCCGAAGGATCCGCCGAACCCTCCCGATCCCCACCCGCCGTGCTGAGTGCTGAACCAGGTGCCATCAAACGGGCTGCCGTTGCCCCGTCGCCTTCCTCCGGCGCCTTGCCCCAACCCACTTAGCAATGTCACCAGCACCAGGCTCACACCCCCCGCAATGAGCGCGGGGATAATCCAGGGAGCAGCGAGAAACGAAAGACCACCGCCTACCATCGGCCCCAGGATTCGATTTGCGCGAGAAAAAAGGAGACCGACCACGACACCGACAATCACCGCTAACAGAGCATTGGCAAATGCATCCCCCTCGGAACGAGAGGTGATCGGCCGTTCCGGAACACTGTAGGTCCCTTCGATGGTGTTCAAGACCGCCTGGACCCCGGCTTTCACGCCCATCGGAACATCACCGGCACGAAAGCGCGGCACGATCTCGTTCCGGATGATCTGAGCCGATCGCGCATCGGTCAGCACACCTTCAAGGCCATACCCGACCTCCAGGCGAATTTTTCGGTCCTTGATCGCGATGAGAAGCAATACGCCATTGTCCGTGCCGTGACGGCCCAACTTCCAGCTGGTCGCCACACGATGGGAAAAATCAAACAGCGGCTCGCCTTCAAGCGAGGGAACGATAAGGACCGCCACCTGGTTGGATGTCTTCGCTTCGTGGGCCTGAATTTCGCTGGAAAGGAATTTGACTGTTTCCGGTGGCAGGACCTGCGCCAGATCGACAACGTGGCCGCTCAGCGGCGGCACATCCAGCGCCTTAGCCGAAAGACTCGGCACGAGCGTGAGCCACAGCCATCCGACAAGGACAGCCCACCCTGTTCGGCCCATCAGCCGCATCGCAATCGCTCCCTACTGCCTGAGGCCGACGTAAGAGTTTAGAACTTTACTTCCGGCGGCTTAGCCACGGCCTTTTCGTCGGCCACCGTGAAATTCGCCTTCTCGTTTAAATGAAGGAGAAACTTGGCCGTCAGGTTCGTGGGAAAGTAGCGGATCATCTTGTTGAACTCCGCCACCTTGTCGATATATCGCTTGCGTGCGACGGTGATGCGATTTTCAGTCCCTTCGAGCTGGCTTTGCAGATCACGAAACCCCTGATCTGCTTTGAGGTTGGGATAGTTCTCGGCCAGTGCCAATAGTCGTCCAAGCGCACTCGACAATCCCTGCTGTGCTTCTTGGAACTTCTTGAAGGCGGCCTCGTCCTTGAGCAGTTCCGGCGTAATCTGCACGCTGGTAGCCTTGGCGCGAGCCTGGACCACTCCTTCCAGCGTATCCTTTTCATGCGCAGCGTATCCCTTGACCGTATTCACCAAATTCGGAATCAAATCGGCCCGCCGCTGATACTGATTGATCACCTCGCTCCAAGCGGCCTTCGTGTCTTCATCGAGACCTTGCAGATCGTTGTAGCCGCAACCGGATACAGTGACCAGTCCGGTGAGCAGCAGAGCCACAACCAGAGTACGCGTGACAGACATCCTCATTGCTCCTCCTCTGCGCCACATTGGCAACAGCGCTTCTTCAGAAAAGCTAAAGCCGTTGTCGACAAAGTCAATCCTCGCCGACCGGCCGGCACGATCCAAGATTTCGCTTCCTGATCAACCTTGTTATACTCCAAAGCTGAAAGGTGATTCGTCTCAACCAGACTGGCTATGGCACTCGATCGTTCCACTGATAGTCCCGGAGGGTTTCAAGTTCGACATCGCTCCTTGGGTGTATTTCAAGGAAGTTCGATCGGATTGGCGTTCTGGCACCCCTCGTCCCACATGCCTGAGCACGGACTCTGCCGCTTTGCCACCAAAGCCAAGGCTGAGGCCTATGTCGATTTCCTGTCCTCAACCGCCTGTCCGGAACCGTTGAACCGAGCTGATCTGCTCATCGAAAGCTTCGATCACACGGAACACGAACGACTCATGACGGAATACCCCCAAGCCTCTGCCTGGGAAACTCCACTCTAACAGAATGTTGGCGGTATGGCTGCTCCGTTGGAACCGGAGGCCAGGGAAGGGATCTACGTGGAGGAGCGAGTTCCCACTGATTCCGTCTTGGTTTGCACAAATGCCAAGAGCCGTTTGTTCTCTTGCGCGGACCGTAGAAATTTGAACGCGATGCCGCGAGAACTCACCGAGCGAACCATCGCCGCTACCTCGAGTGGTGCCTGTTCATTTTCCAGGGCGATCTGTAGGTAAAAAATATCGTCCACATGGACCGACGCCTGACTCTCGATGATGCACCCGCCCATCGAAATATCCAGGACCATTCCTTCCCCCCGCACTTTCCCGCCTGAAAAGGAAAGGAACAGGCGGACGGGAATGCGCAGATGCTCGCGACGATCGATCATCTGACCCGGATAGCTGCACCCCAAACGCGAAGCGGAGAATCGGAAACTGCACGACTGGCAATGAAACGGCGAGATGCAGGCGAGCGCCTGCAAACGCTCCATCAGCGTCGAACAGCGGGAACGGAACACTTTGTCTTGCCCGCACTGCGGGCACGTCAACGGTTGAGCCATCGTCACTGATCAACGCGCGTCAGCGCCGACCTTTCGCAGCCAGTTATTCTTCCAGATGTTCATCACGGTACGACTTGAAACTGCGCCCCACATAACTCTGATTCGCCACATGCTCTTTATGCGGCTCGCCCATGCAAGCAACAGCCTGTCGTCAGTTCAATCGATAAAGTATGAGGTACGTTCTGTCAAGAAACTCGACGGTTCTGAGCCAGGAACGATGAATTCAGATGGCAAACACCATGCTTTCAAAGCAAGTGGTTCACTCATCGCCAATCCGTCCAGACTTTCCCGCGTAAAGCATCGCTTGGTCCCACGGCTCGTCGCCTCAGCCAATGTTCACGTCAAATTTTATACAGAACGTTCCTTCTGCTCTTGAATTTGTCCAAGCCGACAAGATGAACGCGCTGAAATTGCGACGGAATTTCGATTAATTCATTTTAACGTCTCACTAACACCTCTCTAATCTCGCATTGCTACTCTCTCCATCACATGGGCACGGCCTTCACCCGGTGAGGGCACAATCCTAAGGAGGTGGCAGCCATGACATGCGGACGATGCAAAGGACTTATGGTCGACGAATGGCGACCGGACTTTTCTCCGGAAACATTTGTGTGGCGATGCATCAATTGTGGATCGATCGTCGATCCGTTGATCGAACAAAACCGGCGCACGCGAATGGCCGAGCAATTATTACTGGAGCCAGTGGAGGTTTTGCAGTAGGGCGATACCCGCAGGGCAGGAGCAAGAAGTCTCCTGCCCTGCGGAAAAGAAGAGCCGTTGTCAGCGGCTAGCTAGAATGCGAAGTCAGCCCAAAGGACAGTATGATCAGAAGGGTCCGTCGCACGGCGCGGTTCCAGATCGACATCGACGCGCTGACATTTTTGGGCTAGGGGCTGTGTTGCGAGAATGTGATCAATCCTCCACCCCTTATTGGCGGCAAGGGCACTGGGGGCGCGGTAGTCAAAAAACGTGAACTGCTGGCGATCTGGATACAGTTTGCAGAACACATCTTCGAAGCCCCACGCAATCGTCTTCCCATAGGCTTTGCGCGCGTCTTCGTGGTAGCAGACATGTTTCAGATGTTTCTCCGGGCTGTGGACATCAATGGGTCTTGGGGCCACATTCATGTCTCCACACCAGATCGCCGGCTCCTTCGGGGACAAATGTGTTTCGAAATATTTCCGTAACCGTTCATACCACCCCAGTTTGTACTGATACTTGGGCGAGTCAATCTCAAACCCCTGGGGCACATAGGTATTGACGATCGGAATCCCCTGAACGACTACGCGCAAGAGACGCGCATCCTCCACGTCACCCCCATCGTCGAACCCATACGAGACTGCTTCCGGCTTGGTACGGCTGAGCACAGCGACGCCGTTGTAGGCCTTCATGCCTCGGAACGTAATCTCATACCCGGAAGTCGCGAGAGCCGTCAGCGGGAATTCGCTGTCCTGCACTTTGGTTTCCTGCAAACAGAGGACGTCGGGCCGATGTTGCTCCAACCACTGCAGGACGATCGGAAGCCGTTTTCGAAGTGAATTGACGTTGAAGGTGGCGACTTTCATAGTGCGGGGGGATTCTAACAGAGCCATCCCGCCGCAACAACTCGGCCTCTCAAAAAACCACGGCCCGTGATCGGGAACTCCCGCATCACAGGCCGTGGTGGTCAAACTCCGGCAAAACAGACTCGCCGGCTTTCCTATTCAGTCTAGTAGCGCGTCGCGTCCTTCAGGTCGCTCTTCATTCCGCCGATCTCATGCGCCGCATCGTCGGCGGCACCCTTCATTTCGGCCGCCTTCGCATGCGCCGCGTCTTTTTTCGCTTTTACCTTGGCTTTTACCTGTTCCTTCTTCGCCTTCGCGTCGGCCTTGGCCTGCTTCTTCTTTGCTTTCGCCTCGTCCCGCTTCGCCTTCAGGTCGCTCTTGACGGACTCCTTTTTAGCCTTGAGGTCGTTCTTCAGTTCCTCTTTATGGGCGTTCATATCGTCGGACAGTGCGCCCATATCCTGCTTCATCCCTTCGGACATTTTCCCCATGCCCAAATCATCGGCCATGGCGAACGAGCTCATGCCCACAAATGCGGCGGCGACCATCACAGCGATTGACCTTCTCATCAACACCCCCTGTTGGTTGAAATATGGCAGCAGACTCTCCGGCACACCCACCGGCATGCACCCTTCATCAATACCGCGAAGGGTTTCCTTTGCCAATTTTTTTGCTGCTTTTTGCTGATGTGGATGAGGATGGTCACTACATCAACCTAGAAACAGGGAGCCACGGAGAGAGGCTTCCAACGCGAGGAACTCGAATAACAGCTTACTGACGAACAGTCGTGAGATAGCGGCGGAGAATGGCTTGTTCGACTCGCGAACGGCCGCGGTCCGGAGCGGGAAAGCGGAGGACTAAATGGATACGCCCGGCTTCGGGCAATTGAATGGTGATTCGCGGCTCTGGCGAAGGGGCTTCCAACAGGTTGCGCTGTTCCAGCAGCTTCATCTGCCTGCCCATTTGATCCATGAACGGTGCGCACTCGGCCTTGGCGGCGCTCAGGAGCGCTTGTTCGGCGGCCTGCCAGTTGTCGGTATTCAAGAGCGGGACCGACAATACGTACAGACCATACTCTTGCGAGGGACTTTCCTTAATCAACGGATTCCCGAACAGGAGACTGTTGGGGAACACGACGGTTCGACCGGTATACAGGTGGGACGTCTGGCCCGGTCCAATCTCCAGGAGTTTCGTCGCAAACACATCGTATTCGAGAACCACGCCGCGGTAGGTACCCAGCTGAATGCGGTCTCCCACGCCATACACGCCGCCGCCGACACGCAAGGCGGCCCCGCTCCAACAAAGAATCAGTTCCTTTGTCGCCAGGACCACGGTCGCCGCTAACGCAACCAGAGAGACCGCGAACGCTTCGAGCTCATGGGCCCAAATCACCACGAGGCCCACAAACAGGCCCAGCACCATGCTGTTGCGAGTGGTTACGATCCATCGGCGGCGGGCATCGATGGTCAGCGCTTGGTTCCCCTTGATCCACCGAACCAGAATTGTTCGCGCGATAAGGAGAATGAGGAGCAGCAGAATAGATTTAAGGAGGTCGAAAAAGACGCTGGAGCCGATCACCGGCAACAAATCTTGCATGGTTTTTTCTGCCGCCATCACTGCGCTACGGTACCATCCTCACCCGTGCGTGGCACGCATTCTTCTCTTTTCCAATCTTTGAGCCGTTTGGCCTCATCGAATGAGAGCGTATAGCGGTAGCAATACAGCGGCTCTCGATAGGGTTCGTCATTTCCGGCCAGGCTCTTTCCGAAAGGGGACGGAGACGGCGGAGCTTTCGTTTTCTTGCCGGTGGCCAGGTTGCTGGGATCCCAGGGATGAATTTCTCGATCCCCCATCGGAACCCGGTAGGTCCAGACGGTATCGCCCCCGAGGACCGGCGTCTTAGCCGTGCTCGGTGGACCGAACTTTTCTTCGATATCGGTTTGGGTGAGTGTGTTGACCCCCTTCTTCAGGTAGGTGTCACGCCATGGCCCGCCGCAGCCGGACAGAACCACCAGGCACAACAGGAGCACCAGTGCGTTCAATGGATGAAGAACCCTCGACACACGATTCGTCTCGTATCTCACGCGGCTACCGTTCTGAGTCACGTTGCTTCCGTACCCACCGGATTGAACAATACATCGCATATCCCTGAGCCATCATCCCAGTAACCAGCAGCCCCAACGCAGTTTGCAACCACATGGTACTGGGAAACTCCAGCCCGTAAATGCCAAGCATAAAGCCCCCGGCAATGAAGACAATGCCCATCCCGCGCGCAATCAATGCATTGGTCCGCAAATCAGACATCGTCCCCCTCGTGCTTCACCGATCACGCTACGCTACACCGGCGCGCGACATCGGTTCAACTCTTTCGACTTCAACTGTTACGACTTCGCCTTCGCTCGAATCGCGCCGGCTCTTACTTCAAGCGCCTCCGCCTCAGTGGTCCGCCCCGCCTTGCGCAACGCTCCGGCATAGTCCAGCAGATTCTTGGCCACATCCGGATGGTCGGGCCCCAATTGCTTCTCCCGCATCGCCAGCGCCCGAGCGAATAGGGCCGAAGCCTGCCCGCCATCCCCTTGCGCCACATACATCGCCGCCAAATTGCTCAACGCCAGCGCCACCTCAAGATGCTCCGGACCCAGCAATTTTTCCTTGATTGACAGGGCGCGGGTCAACAGCCGTTGCGCATCAGCATATTGTCCATGTTTGCGATGCAACACGCCGAGGTTATTCAACATGGCCGCGACATCGAGGTGATTCTCGCCATGGACCTCTTGGTAAATCTTGAGTGCTTCCAGATAGACCGGTTCGGCCTCCACAAATTTACCCTGGGCGCTATAGGCTTGAGCGAGATGAGCTAGTGTGACGGCGACCCGCCGGTCATGCACGCCGAACTCTTCGGCCTTCTTCACCGCTGCGGAAAAGATCTGTTCGGCTTCTCGATATTGGCCTCGCTGCACCGCCGCCTCACCGGCCTGCATCGCGGCATCCCAAGTCTGTTGCCCACAGGAGCATGCCAGGAGCGCCACCAATGCGCAGGCTCCGGCGACCGATTTCCGTCTCATGATCGCCCCATCTGTTCCACGATGGATTCGGCTGGATAGGTGACGATCTCCGCAAGCGTCGGATGGTAGTGCGGAATGCGCAAGAGGTCCTGCGCCGTCCCATGAAAATACATGACCGCGATGAGTTCGTGGATGAGTTCCGCCGCTTCAGGACCCACAATATGCGCGCCAATCAGCTCGCCGGTGTCCGGGCGACACACCAACTTCACGAATCCATGCGTGGCGCCCATGCACATCGCCTTCCCGTGATCGGCAAATGGATAGGACGCCGTCACATACGGAATCGACTGTGCTCGGCACTGCCGTTCACTCATTCCAGCGACCGCCACCTGAGGGTCCGTAAAGACCATTTCGCTATCCAGCCGATGGTCGATCACTCGTGCAGGCTGATCGGGATGGGTCGCGTTGAACGCCGCTGTTTCGCCTTGTTGAATCGCCAGGTGGACGATGGGCGTGAGATCGTTAACATCGCCGACGGCAAAAATATGCGGCTGCGATGTCCGCATATCCGCGCCAACCGTCAGACGACCGTCGATGACCTCCACACCAGCCGCCTCCACGTTGAGCCCCCGCAGATTGGGGCGACGGCCGAGGGCCTGAAAAATGACCTCGGCAGACCGTGTGTGCATGACACCACCCTGAAGAAACTGCACCGTTTTTTCCGATGGAGTCGATGTCACCTGTTTAAAAGAGACTCCGGTCATCACCTCAATGCCGTCCTCCTGAAACGCCGCCGCCAGCGCATGTCCGATATCTTCGTCCATATCCGAGAGGAGGGTTGCGCCGCGTTGCAACATGGTCACCTTCGTCCCGATCCGGGCAAAGAATTGGGCAAATTCGACAGCCACGAGACCGCCCCCCAGCACCAGGAGCGACGCCGGCAACCGGCGAACATCCAGCATCTCATCGCTGGTCAGATACCCGGCTTCGTCCAATCCGGGAATGGCGACTTGGGCCGCGCTGGAGCCCGTGGCGATGACAAAGGCTCCGCCGCGAATCCGCAGCGCGCCCGCAGTAATCTCGTGGGGTGAGACGAATTCAGCACGCGACTCGTAGAGCGTAAACTTCGGATCGCGGAGGGCGGCGACACGGTAGTCCGCAAATTCCTGCACCAGTCGATTCTTGCGATCCACGATGGCCGACAGATCGGCCTGAACGGTGACCGGGGCAATCCCGAATTCGCGCGCGCGTTTCATCAAGGCCATGATTTCGGCCGATCGAAGAATGGTTTTCGTCGGCATGCACCCGCGCAAGATGCACAGTCCTCCGAGCGGGCCTTGATCGACAATGGCGACATCCGCGCCCGCATCACGGGCGGTCCGCGCCGCGGCATAGCCTGCCGATCCGCCGCCGATCACGACAACATCGTGCCGGCGTTCTGGTCTTTGAGAGAGTTGTGATGACATGCCCGGTCCGATAGACTGTCTCGCAGGTACGGAGAGGATACACTATGATCAAACCCGGTCGCTATCGTCACTATAAGGGGAAAGACTACGACGTGCTCGGCGTGGCCCGGCATTCCGAAACCGAAGAGGAATATGTCGTCTACCGGCAGCTCTACGGAGAGGGCGGACTCTGGATCAGGCCGAAGGAAATGTTTTTGGAGTCGGTGACGGTCGGCGGAACCAGCATGCCCCGGTTTCGTCGGTTAGAGGAAGGTCCAGCGTGAGAACGTCGCGGCTTGGCCCTGGCGGCGCCCCGCCTTGTCGATAACACTCCACACCACCGCCTGTTCAATCAGAAACCGGCGCCCGCTGCTCGAAATTCTGACCCCGCGATAGTTGTCCACATAGCCCTTCGCGCGGGCACGCTCGAGCATCCATTCCCGCTCGGCACGATTCACAGGTTCTGCCGTCAACCGAGAAGGAGTCCGCAGGAGTTCCTCCCACGTCGTCTCCCAGAGAGTAAGCGCGAGGTGGGACCCGTAGTTCAGGATGGGATCTTCTTGCGTGCCGTGCGAGACCACCACAAACGGCGCCATGAACAACGCGTGGGCCTGTTCTTCAAGGCCTCCGACCCGCGGCATCAAGTCTCGTCCTACCCAGGAGCGATAGCTGTCCAGCAGCAGTTGCGACCATTCGACAACCGACGGCTGATGCCACACCTGATTCGGATCGTCCATTGCCCCTCGCCGGAAGAGATCGACGCACAATACTCCACTCGTGACTTGTTGTCGGTAGTAGCACGCTTGCCCGCTCTGTGCCAAGCAGCGCTACGCCGCCTGTTTTCGCAAGTGGCGCTGGAACAACGCCTGCCCATTGCGGCCGATCAAGGTCATGAGCAAATCGCCGCGTTGCAGATCAGTTCCACCGCTCCGCGCCTCACGATCCTGCGTGACCACCGAACAGGACCAGATCTCTACCGCCTCCCCATGCCCCTTGACCGTGAGCACCACACGGCCTCCCTGTTCGACCCGATAGGTCATGTCCGGCGGCACGGTCTCGAACACCCGGTCGGGACTGCCGAGAATGGGACGACGCGAATGAGCCGACTTGGCCCCGCGCTCACTCGAGTATTGAAACAGTTGATAGGGAAACAGATACGGCGCCTGGGGATTTCGATATCGATAGGAGGAGTCGAACGTCACGAGATTCCAGTTTCCAACCACATCCTCGCCGGCACAACTTCGCAACGCTCGTTCGTGGACGGCCGGGCCGCTTCTTGTCAACGACTTGGCCACCGGACGATCCTTCGCCTCGACAACACTCCAACTCATTGCCCCCACGCACCCACCGATCAGAAGCGCCCAGATCCAGCGTGCCATACGATCCTCCGTCAAAAACAACGATCCCTTCACACCCATGCCCGCGCCTGCCCAAGGCAAGCCTCACAGAGGTTGAAGGCCGTCGAACACTCGTCGGGACTAGGGATCTTTTCGTGAATCTGCGGCGGGGGACGGAGCAGGCAGAGCCTTGGGCGCGCGCGGCAGCACACGATACTCGATCAGTCTGCAGGTGCAGAATGAGACCTGTCGCCATTCGGCGGTAATTTTCACGATCGCGGATCCACAGATGGAGCAGCCCAGCGCTCGGGGATCGCGTTTGATCGTCCAGCGTGGAATCGTGATGTGCTCGGGATCGATCGGTTCCTGTTCCATGGACACCTTATCGGTCCCCGCCTGTAAAATCTGAAGAGGCAATTTCTTCCGCCACCCTTTGCCCTTGATGCGGCAGGCCTGGTCGCATATATAATAGTCCCGCATCGCTACCGCGCCGGCTCAATCATTTGCAAGGTCGCGGGTCTACAAGGAGTATGGCCATGGCTGCACAGACATTGTTTGAAAAAATTTGGAACGATCACGTGGTACGGGCAGAACCCGACGAGACCACGTTGCTCTATATCGACCGTCATTTGGTGCACGAAGTCACCTCGCCGCAGGCCTTTGAAGGGCTGGCCACCGCGGGTCGGACCCCGCGCAGACCCGGCGCGGCGCTGGCTGTTCCCGACCACAATGTCCCGACGACCGACCGCCGCATCGCGATCGCCGATCCGATCAGCGCCAAACAAATCCAAACGTTGGAAGATAACTGTCGGACCGTCGGTATCACCCTGTTCGGCATGAACGACATCCGGCAAGGCGTGGTGCATGTCATCGGCCCCGAACAAGGCTTTACCCTGCCGGGCATGACGATCGTCTGCGGCGATTCCCACACCTCGACCCACGGCGCCTTCGGCGCGCTGGCGTTCGGGATCGGCACCAGCGAAGTCGAACATGTGCTGGCGACACAATGCCTGGTGCAGAAGCGCCCCAAGACCATGGAAGTCCGTGTGGAGGGCCAACTCTCCCCGCGCTGCTCCGCGAAAGACGTGATTCTGGCCATCATCGGCAAGATCGGCACGGCGGGTGGAACAGGCTACGTGATCGAATACACCGGGTCCGCCATTCGCGCACTCAGCATGGAAGGGCGGATGACGCTCTGCAATATGTCGATCGAGGGTGGCGCCCGCGCCGGCATGGTGGCGCCGGACGACACCACGTTTGCTTACATCAAAGGGCGCCCGATGGCGCCGAAGGGCGCGCTCTGGGACCAGGCTGTGACGGCCTGGCGACAGCTCACCACCGATGCCGGCGCCAAGTACGATGCCGTCGTGGAATTGCGAGCCGAGTCAATCGCACCACAGGTGACCTGGGGCACGAGCCCGGGCATGGTCACCGGAGTGGACGGCACGGTGCCGGATCCTCGAACGATGGGGGACGAGAAACTCCGCCAGGCGACCGAGCGTGCCATCGAATACATGGCCTTAAAGCCCGGCATGCCGATCCGCGACATCCGGATCGATAAGGTGTTCATTGGCTCCTGTACCAATTCCCGGATCGAAGACCTTCGCCTCGCCGCGTCTTTCGCCAAAGGCAAAAAAGTCGCCGGCAGCGTGCATGCGATGGTCGTCCCCGGCTCGGGACTTGTGAAGCAGCAGGCGGAACAAGAGGGCCTGGATCGCATCTTCAAGGAATCGGGATTCGAATGGCGGGAAGCGGGATGCAGCATGTGCCTGGCGATGAATGCCGACGTTCTGCAACCGGGAGAGCGGTGCGCGTCCACTAGCAATCGGAACTTCGAAGGCCGCCAGGGAGCGGGCGGACGCACCCATCTGGTGTCGCCGGCGATGGCGGTCGCGGCCGCGATCGAAGGCCATTTCGTCGACATCCGGCAGTGGTCCTAGTCCAAGGCACCCTGGACCTGACATCGGCCTCGTTGCGATCAGCGATCATCAGATAGGAAGCACAAGAGGATACACCATGCAAGCATTCACCACTCTCACCGGCCTGGTTGCTCCGTTGGACCGGCTCAATGTCGATACGGACCAGATCATCCCGAAACAGTTCTTGAAGACCATCAAGCGAACCGGTCTAAGAGAAGGCTTGTTCTACGATTGGCGGCGGCGGAAAGACGGCTCGCAAGATCCCGAATTCTTCCTCAACCAGCCTCGCTACCAACAGGCTGCGATTCTCCTGGCTCGGGACAACTTCGGCTGCGGCTCTTCGCGAGAACATGCGCCTTGGGCGCTGCTGGATCAGGGCTTTCGTTGCGTTCTGGCGCCCAGCTTCGCGGACATTTTCTACAACAACTGTTTCCAGAACGGCATTCTTCCCGTGGTACTGAAGGCATCTGAAATCCAGTCGTTGTTTGAAGGCGTGGCGGCTCGTGAGGGATATCGACTCACCATCGACCTGGCCGCTCAGCGCGTCACGACCCCTGAGGGCACTACCTATCAATTCGAGATCGATCCGTTCCGGAAGGATTGCCTGTATCGCGGCTTGGATGCCATCGGACTGACGCTCCAACATGCGGCTCAAATCGGTGCGTACGAACAACGCCGCCGCACGCAGGCTCCGTGGCTGTTTCAAGATGTGACCTAACCGTGAGGAAAGGAGCGCTATGACGTGGTGGGAGACCATTTTGTTTCCTGTAGCCTGGCTCTGGAGACCCAAACTTCTCTTCACGTTGCTTTTTTTCGGCGGCGCCGCCTATCTGCTGATCATCTTCAATTGGAGCTATTCCGACGGGGATCGCGCGGGCTATCTTCAGAAACTGTCCCGCAAGGGATGGATCTGTAAAACGCAGGAAGGCGAGCTCGCCATGACCACGGTCCCGGGCGTCGCCCCCGTGCTGTGGAACTTTACGGTGTGGGATGAATCCGTGGCCAAGAAACTCGATGGCCAGATGGGCAAGCGGGTCGTCCTCCACTACAAGGAATTCCGCTATATCCCCACCTCCTGCTTCGGAGAGACCACCTACTTCGTGGATCACGTCGAGGTCTTGGATTGACCGGGGCCGTCATCCGGACGTTACAACCACTTCTTCTGCTTGAAAAAATACAGCATGGCCAGCCCGGTGACCGCCATAACCCCCAGCACGGCCGGGTACCCCCAGGGAGATTTTAGTTCCGGCATGTGCTCAAAATTCATCCCGTAGATACTGGCGATAAAACTGAGCGGCATGAAAATCGTCGTGATGATGGTCAGCACCTTCATCACGCCGTTCAAGCGGTAGCTCACGCTGGACAGATACACTTCCATCATCGACGAGACCATTTCCCGCAGCGTTTCGATTGTGTCGCCGATTTGAATGATGTGATCGTAGACATCGCGGAAGAAGACCTTCGTCGACCCCTGCAGAAATTGCCCATCCGACCGCGATAAGTTGTTCATCACATCCCGCAAAGGCCAGACCGAGCGGCGGAAATACAGCAATTGCCGCTTGAGCGCATGGATATCCCGCAGCGTTTCCGGCCCGGGGTTCGTGACACAGAGATCCTGCAACGCTTCGATCTTTTCCCCTAACGTTTCCAGAATGACGAAGTACCGGTCCACGATCGAGTCCATCAGCGCATACAACAGGTAATCCGCACCGGCATGGCGCAGGCGACCTTTCCCGTTTCGCAACCGTTCCTTTACGCCCTGAAAGACATCCCCGCCGTTTTCCTGAAACGAGAGGACAAAATTCTCCCCGAACACCAGGCTGACCTGCTCGACATTGATGTCGCCCTCGCTCTTCCCCTCGTACAGCATTTTCAGCACCAGATAGCCGTACGTTCCGTAGTCGTCGAGTTTCGGGCGCTGATCGGTATTCGCGATATCCTCCAGCAACAGGGGATGGAGACCGAACATTTTCCCGAACGCCTCCAGCACCTCCATCTTGTGAATGCCCCCGACGTCTACCCAGCGGACCGTCGGCTCCCCCGATACCATGACCTCATCGGGCTTTGCCACCGTGCGTTCCTGGAACTGTCCTTCTCCATATTCGTAGACGGTAATGGTCACCGTCTCCGACTTTTTCTCGCCGATGTGGACCAGCGTGCCGGGAGGCAGACCTGCCTTACGAGAATGTTTGTGCTTTAACTTCATCGTATCCCAGCTTGTACGCGGAACCTGCGGGAGGGTCAAGAGCCGGCGTCTGCACGAAGCCACTGAGGGCTTTGTTCCCGCGCCAAGACCTGGTACGGTGAAGAGGCGAAGGACTCCATAAATCGGAAAGCAGCATCACGATGGACGACGAACTTACTATTCTGTCGGCAGCCATGACCGAAGCCGGGCGCGAAGTACTCAGGCTGGCGGCCGCAGGGTTTGAAACCTATACCAAACCGGATCACTCGCCGGTCACGTCTGCGGACCTGGCGGTGAATCACATCCTGCATGCCAGATTGTCGGCAGCGTTTCCGGAGGACGGCTGGCTCTCCGAAGAAACCGCGGACAACGCAGCGCGCTTGCATAAGCAGCGCGTCTGGATCGTCGACCCTATTGATGGGACCCGCTCATTTGTGCGGGGCCTGCCGGAATTTTGCCTCTCGGTCGCCTTGGTTGAAAATGGCCGTCCGGTCGTAGCCGCAATCTTCAATCCGGCAACCGGCGAATTCTTTTCCGCCATACGCGGACGGGGCATTCGTGCCGAACGCATTGTAGAATCAGGCCAGCCTCCCTTTGCTTCCTCCGAACGTCCGCTCGCACTCGTGAATCCATGGGAACTACGGGTCGGCCGGTTTGCAGACCTTGAGCCCCACGTTCGTTGCCGCCCGATCGGATCGATCGCCTATGCACTCGCGCTCGTGGCAGCAGGGCAGGCCGATGCGGTCATTACCCTCGACGGCGGCAACGAATGGGACGTCGCCGCCGGGGTGCTCCTGGTCGAGGAGAGTGGAGGGCGAGCCACGACCGCCGCGGGCCATCCGGTCACATTCAATCGCACCGACCCCAGACTGCCGGGGACCCTCGCCATCGGGTCCGGCCTGTCCACCTCGACGCGCGCGCACGTCATTCAACATAGCGCCGCAGGGGCTTCGATCCGCTCCACTCCGCTGTAACCCTTTTCAGGACCGCTGCTTCTCTGTAGGATGGCCCCTATTGTTCAGACCATGGAGGGTTCCCCATGAACGTGGCCTTGTTGGGCACAGGATTGTTGGGACAGGCGGTAGCGGAGCGGCTCCATGCCACCGGTCACACCCTGTCAGCCTATAACCGTTCCGTTGAAAAAACCCGCGCGCTCCGTCAACAGGGCATCCACATCGCCGCCACTGCAGCAGAGGCCATGTCCACAGCAGACGTGGTGATTCTGATGCTGGCCGATGCCGCAGCCATCCGCGCACTGTTGTTCGATTCACCGACCCATCGCGCGATCCACGGCCGTACGATCATTCAGATGGGAACGATCGGACCGGCAGAGAGCAGTTCCATTCAAGAAGAAGTGACACGGCTGGGTGGCCGGTATCTTGAAGCGCCGGTCCTCGGCAGCATCGCGGAAGCCAAAGCAGGCACGCTTCTGATCATGGTCGGGGGAACTCCGGAGCACTTTGCCCGGTGGACTCCGCTGTTACAGGCCCTGGGGTCGGACGTACGCCTTGTCGGGCCGGTCGGAAACGCGGCGGTGATGAAGCTCGCATTGAATCAGCTCATCGCGGCCGAAATGGCAGCCTTTTCCCTCAGTCTTGGATTGATTCGACAAGCCGGAGTCAATGCGGATGAGTTTATGGCTGTATTACGGAAAAGCGCGCTCTACGCACCCATGTTCGACAAGAAACTGTCGCGGCTGGAAAAGCGAAATTACGTACAGCCGAATTTCTCCACCCGGCATCTGCTCAAAGATGTGGAGCTGACCCTTGCTGCCGCAGAGACGGCTCACCTCGCGCCAGGCGGGTTGCCGGGCGTGCGGTCACTTCTCCTCGATACGATTGCGATGGGCCTGGGAGAGGCAGACTATTCGGCGATCTATGAACGGGTTGATCCGGCCGAGGGAGGCGGCCTGAACGGTTAGTGGGCGGGCGGGTCGGTATGAAACGGTTGGTTATCCACGATTGATTGCACCTTCATCACGTGAAAGCGACCGCCGGCCTTAGTCGGAGCATTGTCTCCCTCAATACGCGTATACCACCAGCGACCGTCGCCTTCAGAATAATCGGGCGACAGCGTAATCTCAAAACCTCCTTCGCGATCATTTTCCCGTTGGGCCCAAGCCCCTGCCCATCGGTGATCCGTAAAGAGATCGGTCCGGAATCGTCCGTCTTTGAAATCGTACGAGCCGTTGCCGAAACGATCCAATCTCAACGGCACAACCATCCCGCCTTCTTCGTATTCCCATTCCCCGGCGAGAACCGCATGCTCCCCGCGATGCAACGAAATTTCTCCCGCCACCGGTTGGGACCAGGCAGTTTCTTGAGGCAGTGGCGCGTGACTGCAGGCCTGTATGCTCAACAGGCTCAGACTTATCACTAGGAAAGACCATCGGTACTGTTTCATTGGATACATCCTTGGTGTTCACGCCCCTCATGTTTCAGGGCAATATCTTACATATCATGTGAATCCGATCTGCTCAAGGCTGCAATTGGTTTTTGCTCATATCCACCAACCACCCCTGATCAGTCCCCCTGCAGGCTCCGTTGGTAAGTATTTGAGAAGTCTTTGAGAGCTCGGTCACCTCAAGGTCAGACTCCCTTGACCGATAAGGAATTGGCAGGAAGGATCTGCGCCATATTCCGGCAGGTCATGACTTGCGTCCGGCAAGGGTTGTCACGTCATGTTCGGGAGACTCAGGTGATGGCGCCACATCAAGACAATGAACAAGCACAGGTCAAGGCTCTGAATCCCTCTCAGCCTTCTCCTCTGAACATCCTGCTCGTCGAAGATATGGAAGACAATCGAGTCCTTATCACCGTCTTGCTGAAAGCCCTGCCTTATCGGCTGGAGCTGGCTGAAAACGGGGCCGTCGGAGTCGAAAAGTTTCAATCCGGACGATACGACCTGGTGTTGATGGATATTCACATGCCGATCATGGACGGCTACGAAGCGATCCGTATCATCAGACAATGGGAAGAGGATCAGAAGCGCGGCGCGGCGCCGATTATCGCCCTGACCGGCAATAACCTCGAAGAAGACATTGAGAAGGCTCAGGCCGCCGGGTTCACCGCCCACCTGACGAAACCACTCAAGAAGCAGACGCTGCTGGAGACCATTCGACGTTATGCGATCAGCTCCTCAGGTAAGGAGTGCGCCGCATGAGCGACCTCTCACCCGTTACGCCAGACTGTGGTGCCGGACCGGTTGTGGTTTTCGTGGACTCCGCGTTCGAGCCCATGATTCCTAAATTCATGACCAACCGGAACAAAGAAATCGTGGCCATGACCGACGCCATCGCCCGAAGGGACTTCGACACCATCAAACAAGTGGCCCATGGCATGAAGGGTGTGAGCGGCAGCTATGGTTTTGACGACATGACCACCATCGCGGGTCGAGTGGAGCAGGCTGCCAAAGCGGCCGATGAAGCGTCGATCCGCCAGGACTTGGTCGCGCTGGCGTCCTATCTTGCACGAGTTGAGATCACGTACGAGTAGTGACAGATGCCTTGCGCAACGGATGATCCGCCGAAGACAAGAGAACGAGCCCCTGGCCGGTACCTTCAGCAGGCCGAGCCTCGTTCGGTGAGGATGAAAATGAAGAAGTATGCGTGCGTTTATAGGAACCCGTGCTACAACAGAATGAGTTCATTCGAGCCAGCACAGTCTGAACGTTCAGCCCCCTGACTCTTCGGCACCTAAGGAGCGCGTGTATGGAAAGTCCCGACAATCCCAAGCTCAGGGTTCTCATGGTTGAAGATGAGGAAGATACGGCGAGCCTCCTAAAGTTCCTGCTGGAGCGGGCAAATTATCAGGTGGTCCACGCCAAAGACGGCCGGCAGGCGCAGGAACTCGTTGCGACCATTCCTCCTCCGGACATGGTGTTACTGGACGTGATGTTGCCGTTCTTAAGCGGACTGCAAGTGCTCACCATCATTAGAAAGTGTGAGGGCTGGAAAAAGGTCCCGATCGTCATGTTGACGGCCGACGGGAGCGAACATGACATCAAGCGCGCGTTGGAGAGCGGCGCAAACGATTATATGATCAAGCCGTTCAACCCGCGTGAATTAACTAGCCGGCTGAAGCGATTCGTCGGTCAAGCCGCCTGAGCGACCGCCGGGAGAAGCCTCGTGCAGGGCCTCGACCAGTCCGACCTGACCCTCCGTATCGGCACCATCGCCGCCATCTCCATTTTTTCCGCCGTCCTGCTGCTCCTCCTGGGTATTGTCCTGCTTCGCGTGGTGCGGAATGCCAAGGACCAACGACGGCGCGCCGTCACCGAGATCTGGCGACCGTTGCTCGCTCAATGCGTTGTTGAAGTACCGGACAGCCTGCCTGCGCTCAACTACAGAGACCATCTAGTCCTGCTCTACCTCTGGAACCACTGCTACGAATCGATCCGGGGGGACGCGCACGACAATCTCCGCGAACTGGCGCGGCGAACGGGAACCCTTGAGTTCGCCAAAGAGCTTCTCCATGCCCGCCTGCTCCGACGCCGGCTGCTGGCCATCGTGACGCTCGGTCACCTTCAGGAACGATCTATCTGGGACGATCTCGTCGCCTTGTTGCAGTCCGACAATGCCTTCCTCTCCCTGGTCGCAGCCAAAGCGCTGCTGCGCATTGACGCGCCGGCGGCAATACCGCTGCTTGTTCCCGTGATGAGTCGCCGGAAGGATTGGTCACCGCTCAAAGTCGTCGCGATGTTCGAATCGGTCGGTGCGAACCTCGCAGCTGAGAGCATCGCCAAGGCAGCCTGCCAAGCCCCCCCTGAAATCAGCTCGCGCCTGATCCGCCACCTGGGAGCGACTCAAAGCCAGCACGCGTTGCCGCCCCTCAGAGCCATGCTTCAGGCGGGATCGCCGTCGGATGATGTCCTAGCCGCCTGCTTGTTTCTCTTCGGAGAATGCAGCGACCCCCGAGATGTGGCGATCATCCGGTCGCACCTGTCCCACCCGACCTGGTTCGTGCGCCTTCAAGCGGCATCGGCGCTGGGTAAAGTGGGAACCGAGGAGGATGAAGCGCTGTTGATCGCTTTGCTCGATGATGCGCACTGGTGGGTGCGCTATCGGGCGGCCGAAGCCCTGTCTAACCTCCCGTGGATGACGTCGGAACGGCTGTCCCAGCTCTACAGCACCCTCACCACGGTCGAATCACAGGAGCATTTGGTTCCCTTCCTGGCTCAATCCAACGTGAAAAAGGTCGGAGCCATTCCAACCGCTGCTCCCAGCCGGCCGGCTGCCTAGCGTTCCTTCGCCTCCTCCGCATTCCGAACTTCCGTCAGCATCGCGGTAACTAGAGGGCACTGTAGAACCTTACAAGTTTTTTGTACCGGCCGGAGGAGCGGTTCGGATGGAGCCATTCGCTGAAGGTGAACCGTGGATCAACTGAATGCGTTGTGTCCCGTGCAGTTCAGGGAAGATCACGCTCGTCCCCCGCTGAACAATCCCCTTCGGTGAGGATCCTATTGGGGCGAGCTTCCACCCTTCCGGTACCTCGATGGTCAATCCGGCCACCGCTTGAGGCACGGTTATTGTGACATATGAGTGTGTATCTTCCTGAACCACGTCGACTCCCACCCGGTTACGCGCAGCCCACCACCGGCCGAACTCCCCCACCGAGCCGAACCAGGCATAGGGTCGCACGCCTTCGACGAACCCTTTCTCGAAGGCCAGTTTATGGTCGAGAATATTCGGATGAATAAGGACGACGACTGAACCGCCGTAACGACTGATGCTCTTCGCAACCTCCAATGCCTGCGGGAGACGGTCCCCCATCTTGGGCAACGCCTCATCTTCGATAGTCACGGGAAACTCAAACACCTCAAGCTCACTGTCGAGGAGGCGATCGAAATTCAGTTGATACGGCAAATGGGTCAGCGAGTTGTTCGCCGTCGCCGTCGAACTGTACCGATAACCTGTCGCGAGGAGGGCTTGCGGGAGCCCGAACGGATTGGACAACTCTCCCGGCCTGAATGAGACGATCGCCTGTCCGGAAAAGTGGTCGATGAGGAACTTGCTCACGCGCAACTCACCCAGAATGCTCGCATCGTAGGCCGTCGTTCGATCTTTCACGAATGGAGCATAGGACGGATAGGCTTCACGCCCACTTCCCATGGGAAACTGGTTGAAGACCTTGGAATGGGCGATCGTGTGGCTACCCAGTTCCATTCCGAGGTCCGCCAGCTGCTTCAGGTACCGCACGCCTTGGTCATTAAAAAAGATGTCATCATTGTAGTCGCGAATATATTTCACCTGGATGAAATAGGTTCCGACCAGCCCCTGACTTTTCTCATACTCCGCATAGTCGACGGCGTTTTTGATGGACTGGGTGAAGTCGACATCGTGCGTCATCATGACCGACAGCGACTTTCCGAACGGCACCGTCCCCAGCGTCACCCCGCCTTCCTCTGCCGTGCGATACATCGATTTAATGAGGCGCAACCACACATCAAGGGTCGGGTCGAACTCATTGTCGAACGTCTTGACCAGTTCTTCGCCGCGATTGTTGTATCCCTTCAGCAACAGGAATCCGAGATCCAGTCCGATGGCATAGGCCCGGCCACGCCCGTGCAGGACCTGGGTAATGGCAGCGGTCCCGTCATCGAAGCGCGCCAGTGGCGCCGTGCTCCCGGTGTAGCCGTAAGTCCCCATCACGTCAATGCCCTTGTCCCGAATGCCGACACGCACCTGCCGTTCGCGGGGATCGTTCAGCCCGGCCAGCAGCGGATCGGCAGCCTCCAATCGCACGTCATAACGCGTCCGCGATGCTACGGCCTCCTGAAACCCGAAAATTTGATTGAGCCCGCCGCCCAGTACCTGCACGCCGATTAAGGTCCCGCCCGCTTTTGGAAATTCCGCCAGAGCCTGCAATTCCTCCGGGCGCAACACCTTCCCGGATATCATCGGATAGACCAATACCACCTTGTGCGTCAGGGCCTCCCTGACATCACGAGTGATACGAAAGGGAATGCCGATCGATTTCAATCCATGGGCCAACCCCAGCCAGGCGGAGTCCGGATCGGTCAGCAGAATCGCCAACCGGCTCGTCGAACCCTGCTCATACGCCGTCCACGCAGTCGGCACGTGAGCCGGCATCACCGTCACATGGTCCGGCCCCGAGACCCCGGGGAATCGGTGAAAATCTTGCTCCGGAATCTCGATGTGCATGATGGCGGGAGGAGCGACGAGTACCCGGATGCCGATTATGAGAGACACAAACAGAAGAGCTACCCCCGTCAAGCGGACAAGTGTGGATCGCTGCATGGCCTACCAGTGATAGATGAGGTTGAAGTTGCCGCCGCGGCGGACATAGAGAAATCCGCGGTCTTCGTAATAGCCGGAGGTTTCGGCGGAGAATCGTTCGTTGATCGGGAAGGTGACGCCGCCCTGAATGGTCCGGCTTCCCACGCGCGTAAAGTCCTGCGCCGCCACAATGCGCTCGCCTGACGTGCCGAAGGAACCGGATGCAAACAGCTGCACGCGCTCCGTTGGCCGCCAGGTCAACTGCGACGAAAGCGTGACAGCCCCGGTATTCGGGATCATATAGACCTTTTCGGTCAACCACAGATTGAACGGCAGAAAAATGGTGAGGCCCGGCATCAGCAGATTGATATCGTCCTGTTTATAGTTCAAACGGCGGTAACCGAAGGACACCTCGAACGGGGCGAGCGAAGGATGCAGGCCACCAAGACCCTGAGCGACTTCCCCGACAAAGGAGTAGTTGGGAGAAAAGTGCGGATTGATCGTGCCTTGTGCCGCAACGTACCCCCAGGCCCGTTGCCACAAGGGACTATACAGTTCGGCCGAGAGCGGGGTGTCATGAGATCCGAAACGGTTGATCGGTTCAGCACGTACCACCAGAGTTTGATTACCGAAGGGCTTGGCGATTTCAAACAGGAGATCCCGTTCATCGGGCTGATTCTTTGTATAGGAATAGTGCCCGTACCCGATCTTGGCATAATCCCGGTATGGGAGCCGCAGGCCTGTCAACCCTTGCCCCACCGCAGCCCGTGGCGACACCAACAATTCCGATTTCACGGCGCGGATCTGTTGCTCGATGGCCGGATCATGGGTTTCGGCGAGCAGAACTTCATAGCGTTGCAACGCCTCGGAGCGATGCCCCTGCCAATGTGCGACCTCGGCCAGCCCGCGCCGGGCGTCCACCTGGGCCGGCTCTGCCTGTAGCACCGCTTGATAGAGGCTGCGGGCCTCGTCGAACTGTTGCTGCCAGGACAGCACTTGTGCCAGCGCCACCCGGATCTCCTGATCCTGCGGATGCCGCGCCAGCACCTCCCGATACAAGGTCGTCGCCTCCGCGTGCGCGCCTTGCCAAGACAACACACGCGCCAAGGCAGTGCGGATTTCGTCATGCCCGGGGGTCTGCTGCAGCCCCTCGCGATAAACGGCAATCGCATCGGCATACTGACGCATCGTCTCCAATCGACCTCCACGCTCCAAGGCTTGCGTTCCGTCAAACCCCATGGGGTCGGCCTGGTGATTCGCAAGGGGCTCGGAGGGAGGAACCACGGCAGCCGCTGAAACGGAGGCTGCCTTCAACGACTGAAGACGCGCCGTAACCTGCGCATCGCCGGTGGCCGCCACCACCCGCTCATAGTAGGGGATCGCCTGTTCCTGATGGCCGCTCCACAACAGCACATCCCCCAGCCCGCTTAGCGCTTCGACATGGGTCGGCTCGTCTTGCAGAATCCGCTCGTATTCATCCCGCGCTTGATCAAACTTCTTCTGCCAGGAAAGCACCAGGGCGAGGCCTACGCGGATATCATTGTCGAGAGGATGGCGGCTCAAGAGGTCACGATAGAGACCAGCTGCTTCGTCCCACTCGCCCTGCCAGGAAAGCAGCCGGGCCACGGCCGCACGTACGTCATCATTGTCCGGTCGGGCCAGAAGATATTGACGGTAGGCCGCGACGGCTTCTGCGTACTGCTGTTCCTCCTCCAGCGCCTTTGCGCGTTCCAGTATGTGGCGCGGAGACGGTTCCGTGGCCGTGGCCGCCATCATCGCGCCAGACGCATGGAACCAGGCCGAGGCGAGCAGGACCATCAGGAGAAGTCCTGCTACTGATCTACGCCGGCTTATCCGCATGATGGGATCGCTCATCCGTGACGACTCTGTCTTGCCGCGCCTCGACGCCCTACTCGGCGAGGGCCCGGAGCCCATCGAGATCGTGAATAATCACCCCTGCAAAACTTCGATGCGAGGTGCTGTCCAGCATCTGCTTGATCGCCGTGGACACTTCGGCACGGGAACGACCCGCAAATGTCAGGCTCTCCGGCCGGACGGTAAATCGATGATGAATGCGGAACCATTCCCCGTGAGGCACGACTACATCCGCCTCAGACACCGGCTTCCATCGCAGAAGGCGGTGATCGCGATCCAACAGGGCATCAGCCCGGCCTGGCTGGCTGTCCCGGCGCAGCACCACATGCTGCTCCACGGGTAGCGTGGTCGTCTCCACGGCCAACCACACGGGCTTCTCGCTCACCTCGCCGTATCGCAGAATGTCTTCGGCAATGTCCTGTACCTCGTCGAGGTCGGTGCGGTAACTCATCACGGCCACTTCATCAGCGATATCCATGACGGCATAGGATAGCGGTCGCCCATGAATCGTCGGGGTCGTCAACCAGAAGGGGATGACCATGGACAGCCTGGTTCGGCCTGCAATGGCGTCCTTCAGTATTTCGACGGTATCGACATATCGACGGAGTTGCGACTCGTCCTCGAGAAATCCGGGAACGAGATACGGCTCGATATCGAGTTGCACGCCGAACAACACACCCGGCCGCATGAGTTGAAGCAATCTCCGTATCTTATCGGCCAAAACCTGAGGTTCCTGAATGGCTTCGGGGTAACCATCCAACGCCAGGACATCAATACCGGCCTCCTGTACCCTGCTCAGTAGTCCTGCATACTCGCGCCAGAGGGCCTCATCCTCTGATGGCGCCGGCATCTGGATCAGGATCCTTGAACAGCTCTGTGTTCGACAGGTCGCCAGCATCGTCTCCGGGTCTTTGACCGCCGCGCGGTAGTTCCAGACCCAAAACCCAGTCCCGACCGATGGCCGTTCCTTCGGCGGCTCTTGAACAAACTCCATCCGATCCAGGCTTACCCGTGCGCTTCCTGCCTCCGTGTACAACACCATGCCTGTCACATACCGGAGGTCCAGCCGACGACCGATCTCCTTCAATGGAACGAGCAGATTGAACGAACCCGTCACCGTGCCCACCGGCACGTTCTCCTGACGCCGGTTGCCGGCGAGATCTTCCAATGCCACCACTACCTGGCCAGTAGTCCGACCGCTGATCCGCAACTGCTGGTAGGACATGAGGTCCAGTGGCTTTCCAGTCCGGCGCAGTGCAAGGCGTTGTCCACAGCGCGTTGCCCCCTCGCCGGTCCAATGCAGATCGATTCCGGAATCGGTTTTGGCCATCCCTCCCTGGCAGGGACCGAAGACCCTGCCTTCTCCTAAACCTGAACGCAGTTCAAGAATGGGCACAAACGGTCGATAAGGAAGAGGGGGAAGAGACTGCGGAGGCCCCGTGAAGGCCACGGTCGGATCGGTACGCTCACCGGCATAGGTGAGTTCAATCTCGTAGACCGTGGAGGGTATGGGACCTGATAAGGAAATATCGCCGGCCTGCGCAAGAGGAAGCAGAGCCATCAGTCTAAGCGCTGCAAACGCGAACATGCTCGCGACGAACACGCGATGGTATCCAAAGCCGGTCTGACTCTGGAGTCTCCGGTTTCGAAACGCACCGTCGTTACTGGAGATAGATTGGTCGATGTGGTTAGAGACACTCATTTCAATTTCTGAATGGCTGTTCCTGCTCTACTTTCTCGGCCTGACCGCCGGATACTTGATCCTGGATCTCATCGCCCTCGTCCACTTGCGGCAATACTTGCAAGAGCGGGTGCTGGAAAGTTTGCCGCAGAGTTATACGGGCTTCGAACCGCAGATCAGCATCCTTGTCCCGGCCTACAACGAAGCCGCGACCATCGCCAGCTCCATCCGCTCACTGCTGCAGCTCAGCTACTCCGAGTATGAAATCGTCGTCGTGAACGACGGTTCAAAGGATGCCACGATCGATGTGCTTCGCAAAGAATTTGATCTGTTTCCGTTCCCCGAGGCCTACCATGCGCAACTGCCGACTGCAGAGATCCGGGCGATTTACCATTCGGCGCTCCATGCCAACCTGCGCGTCATCGACAAAGAAAACGGCGGGAAGGCCGATTCACTGAATGCCGGCATCAACCTGTCACTCTATCCCCTATTCTGCTGCATCGATGCGGATTCGATCCTCCAGCCGGACAGTCTGCGTCGGGCCGTCCAGCCTTTTCTGGATGACCATCGCACCGTGGCCAGCGGAGGCACCGTGCGCATTGCCAACGGCTGTCGCGTGGAGAACGGCTTCCTGACGAAGATCGGACTCCCCTCAAACCTGCTGGCGCTTTTTCAAATCGTGGAATATCTCCGCGCGTTTCTCTTCGGGCGGCTGGGCTGGTCGCCGATGAACGCCATGCTGATCATTTCCGGCGCATTCGGCATTTTTCGGAAAGAGGCGGTTGTCACGGTGGGCGGCTATCGATCGGACACGATCGGCGAAGATATGGAACTGGTGGTCCGCCTGCATCGCCATCTGCGGCTGGCTGACAAGCCATATCGCATTACGTTTGTCCCCGATTCCGTCTGCTGGACCGAAGCGCCAGAGGACTTGCGCACCCTCAAGAATCAACGCATTCGCTGGCAACGCGGCCTCTGCGAGAGCCTGACGAAAAACATCGATCTGCTGTACCATCCCAAAGGCGGTACGATCGGATGGCTGGCGTTTCCCTTCATGGCCATCTTCGAGTGGATCGGGCCGGCCATCGAGGTCTTCGGCTACTGCTTCCTGGTCCTCAGCTTTGTCATGGGGTTTGTCTCGATGCAGACCTGGCTGATCCTGCTCATCGCGGCCATCGGCCTCGGCGTGTTGTTGTCGGTGAGTGCGCTCTTACTGGAAGAGATGTCGTTCCACGTCTACCCCGATCAGCGCGACGTATTCAAACTGCTCCTCGCCGCCATCCTGGAAAACTTCGGATTCCGTCAGCTGAACTCAGTATGGAAATTGATCGGCTTGTATCGTTGGGTGCGCGGAAAGAAAGCGACGTGGGGAACGATGACGCGAACCGCCTCCTGGCAGGCACGATAACGTCGAAGGGTGCTCAGCTTATATTATGACGTGAACCGTTCAATCGCCTGACTGGCTCGCTCCAGATCGGCATCCGTTTTCGCCATACAAAACCGCATGAAGCGACCGCCCTCCGGCCCATCGAAAAACGCCTCACCCGGCACTCCCGCCACGCCGGTCTTGTCCAACAAATACAGCGCGCGTTCGCGACTCGTCTTTCCCGGAAGCCGGGACACATCCGCGAGCACATAGTAGGCGCCCTGCGGTACGGCCGGGGGCAACCCCGCTTTCGTCAGCGCGTGGCAGAATCGATCCCGCTTCTGCTGATGCTCGGCGGCGAGCTCGCGATAAAACGACGGACCGAGTTCTCGAATGCCGGCGGCGACGCCATGTTGCAGCGGGGTCGGCGCGCAGACATACAACACATCGCTCATCGCGCCGATCGCCTTCGCCCACGACGCCTCTGCCACGCTGTAGCCGATCCGCCAGCCGGTGATGCTGAAGGTTTTTGAGTACCCGCCGATGGTTATGGTCCGATCGGCCATGCCGGGCAGCGACGCCATGCTGACATGTTCCCGCCCATCAAACACAAAGTACTCGTAGATCTCATCCGTAATCACCAGAATGTCGTGCCGACAGGCCAGCTCGGCGATCTGTTCTAACTCCCGGAGGGTGAAGACCTTTCCGGATGGATTCCCGGGCGTGTTGACGACGATCGCTTTGGTCCTGGAGGTGATGGCCTGTTCAAGGCTCTTCAGATCCAGAGTCCAGTCCGGCGGTCGCATCGTCACATAACGGGGAACGCCCTCGACAGCCAGAATCGCTTGCACGTGATAGGCGTAAAAGGGCTCGAAGAGAATCACCTCGTCGCCGGGGTTGAGCAACGCCATGCAGGTGGCTTGAAACGATCCGGTGGCGCCGGCGCTGACGGTGATATTGCTCTCGGGGTCCGCGGTGATGTGATTGTAGGCAGCCAGCTTACCGGCAATCGCCTGCCGCAGTTCCGCAATGCCGTCAAAGCGGGCATAGATGTTGTGCCCTTGCGCCATCGCTTCTTGCGCGCCCCGCACCACCACCGGAGGCACAGGGGTATCGCAGACTCCCTGGGACATATTGATCCCGTTGACCTTCGCACAGGCGAGGGTCATTGCGCGGATATCTGATTGAGCCAATCGGGCTGTACGATCACTTTTCTTCATCACCACCCTCAATGTCTATGTCGAATTGTAGCTGACGTTTCTGGCAGCTTCGTATGCGCACGTGCGGTAGATTCCCCTACCTTCTTCCGGAAGAAATTGCAACCGGGGAAAGGCAGATCGTGGTCATCAGCGGATTACTAGGATACATCGCAACGCACAAGGATGAGGTTCATTCAGGGGCCTGAGGGCGGGTCCAGGCTGTGCGGCCCTCACGGCGGCTCGTCACCCCATTCGAAACCTTGTGACTGGTGCCGGCACGAAACCGGTCATAGTGACCAAGCACCCGGTCGACATACAGCTGCGTCGCGGGAAGCGCCGGCAGGCCGACGGCCTGCCGGACCCGAGTTTCGCCGATATGGTAGGCGGCGAGGGCCAGCGACAGGTCGCCGCCGAATTGGTCGAGCAGTCTCCTGAGCAGCGCCGCGCCGGCGCGAATATTATCCTTGGGATCGAACGGATCCAGCACGTGGAGCGCCGCAGCCGTCAATGGCATGAGCTGCATCAGGCCGATTGCGCCTTTCGAAGACACGGCATCCGAATTGAAATTCGACTCGACCTTGATGACCGCCTGCAGCAGGGCGGGATCCAGCGCATATTGCTCGGCATAGGTCGCGATGATCGACGCGATCGGTTCGGAGGAAGAACGCTGCCCGAAGTCTTTCATCATTGGGTCGAAAGCGACCCTGCTGGCCGGGGGCATCACGGCAATCAGGCACCCCGCGACCACCAGTGGGAAAAGCGCACGGGCCGCTCGATTCCAACGAGTATTCCATTCAGGCTGTTGCATGACAGGCAGTTGACCGGTCGACCCGACCTACCGATTGTCCTCATCGAGACTCCTGATGAGCACGGCACGGCCATGCCGATCGAACCAGGATTGAATACGATCCCCCACATGGGCCGGTCGATCGATTCTGGTGTTCTCGTCATGCGGAATGCGATGCTCCTGCCCGCGGACGTCCCGTACCAGATAGGCGCCACCCTCCACCGCCTGCACCTGGCCTACCAATGACGCGGATGACTGCTCACCTGAGGACACAGTAGACCGGCTTTGGGCGCCTAAGGTCCCAGACACGATACCCATCCCCAGATCTTCCTGCGAGGACGGTCCTTGCACCGAAGGCTGCGCGCAGCCCGTAGCAAAGATCATCACAGGAAGGACAAGCATCAAACGACGACAACCCGTGAGCAGACGCATCATGGCTGAAACCTCCAATATGAATGGCGTGGAAGGCGGTGCGAGACAGGCCGGGGTGCACCGTCACGTCACTATTCCATGGAGATGCGGAATGCTCAAGAAAATGAGGGAAACCAACCGGCAGCGGAATGGAGCGGGTCACGCACGATGGGTTAGCCTGAGACAGAGCGGGCCAGCAACATTTTGCGCTGGCCGTACCACAGGTAGGCCGAATAGATCGTCGCCGCCACCACACAAGTCATGAGCAACATCAAACAAGCCACGGCGGCTGTTCCCCCGATGGCTCCATGGTAGGCCGCGTAAATAACAGGGACAGGCTGATCGGTGAAGGGACTGAAATGGGATAACCATCCGAACAGCACACCCGCGCCGCCAATGATGGTCCAGAACAGGGGGCCGACTATGCCCCTACGAGAGAGCCGTAATCCCATCGCCATGACCAGATAGATACTCGTGATGATCAGGATGAAGCCGATGGATTGCCCGTCGAGCGGCCAATGAAAATCGCCCCGGATCACATGGTCGATGGTATGCGCCGCATTCAGCACCGCAATGGCCAGAATCAATCGCACCAGCGTCCGGTCCACCGTCATGGGCGCACCGGCCCGGGATCGGAGCTCTCTTGGCCGAGACACCGAAGATGCTCTTTAAGCCAGCATCGATCCATCACCACCTGTAATCCGGCCTGACGAGCGCGCAGGGCGGCTGCTTCATCAATGACACCTTCTTGAAGCCAGACGGCTTTGGCCTTGATGCCTATCGCTTCATCGACGATTGCGCCCGCTTCCTCGGACCGTCGAAAGACATTCACCAGGTCGATCGAGTCGGGCACGGCCGATAGTGAGGGATAGGCCTGCCTCCCCAACACCTCCGATTCATTCGGATTCACCGGTATCACGACCTTACCCAGCCGGTGCATATAGGCGGCCACGTGATAAGAGGCACGCGCGGGATTGGACGACAACCCCACCACGGCAATGGTCCGGCACTCCCGAAGCAGACGTACCAGCTCATCCTGCGAAGGAGACTCACCGCTCACGGCGCGCCCCAGACTTCTTCGAGCCGCTGCGCGCGCCCGCAGTTGAATTTGTAAAATTTGTACCGGATCGGATTTTTCTTATAGAAGTCCTGGTGATAGTCTTCGGCCGGGTAAAATTGCGAAGCCTTGGTCAGTTCGGTAACGATGGGTTGCGTGAGGCGCTGGGATTGTTCGATCGCGCGCCTCGACTCCTCGGCCGCATGTTTCTGTTCCTCGCCTTGGTAGAAGATGACCGCACGGTATTGACTGCCATGGTCGCAGAACTGCGCGTTCGGCGTTACCGGATCCACATTGTGCCAAAAGGCATCAAGCAACTTGCTGTAGCTCACCTTGGCTGGATCGTAGATCACTTCGACCGATTCGGCATGACCCGTTCCCCCTGCCGAGACCTGTTCATATGTGGGATTCTCAGCCCGTCCGCCCATATATCCGCTGGTCACGGACGTGACCCCGGGTACCTTCTCGAATACCTCTTCCATGCACCAGAAACAGCCTCCGGCAAAATAGGCCTTGGCTGCACCGGCCGAATCGGCCGCTTGACTCCGCGACACCAGAAATCCTGCCAGCACCATCGGTAGAACCAGGGCGCAGATTTTCATGCCTGTGATGAGCTTCATTGGACGCATCCTCCCTCAGACCTGAGCCGACTCCCGCTCGATCATCTTACCAGAGCCATGGGACCCCTGCGACCAAAGCAGCTGGCGGTCCTCTCCCTGTATCTACGAGCGTCGCAAACGATTGGATGTTTGTGTATGATGCGGAGAATGAGACACGTGATTGCACTCGCAGGACTGCTGGCTGTGCTGAACCTTCCCGGTTGCGCCTCCTGGCTGATGAGAGGTGAGGCCCCGGAGGTACTGGTAACGAATGTCACGCCGCTGGAGGCCAGCGCCTTCGAGCAGCGGCTTCAAGTCGATCTTCGCATCCGGAATCCCAACGATTTCGACCTTGCCGTCACAGGCATCGACTTCCGCCTGGACCTGAATGGAAACCGGCTCGCACGCGGGCTGGGGAACAAAGAACTGGTCGTCCCGCGCTTGAGTGATGCCGTCACTTCCGTGGAGACGAGCACGTCCACCTTACAAGTCGTCAGGCAGTTACTCTCCTTCTCCGGCGATCAGTCTTTCACCTATCACGTCGCTGGCGTGCTGCATACCAAGGAAGGCCGCCTCCCCTTCGACAGTTCCGGTGTGCTGCTGGAAAAAGGCGCGCTCTCCGGCTCTCCCGCCCCTCAGTGAGACGGGCCCTTCAGTCGTCGTTCGTGAAGGGTCGTTCGTTTCCAGAAAAAGCCTCGGAATCGGGCAAGAGGATCGCGGCCGCTCACAAGCTGTTCAAAAAGTTCGTCCAGCGAGGCCACATCCTTCTTACCCACCCACCCCGAGCCTGCCAAGACAGGCTCTTTTCCCATGTGCGGTACGTTGAGACGGAGAGCGATGTGAGAACGCCGCTGGCGGGCTAGACGCCCCAGGAGCGCGCGCCTTGGACCAGATCCGGCTGCTGCTGCTCGAATTGCTTCATCATCAAGGTGATGGCTTCCTCCGGGCTTTCCACCGAAGCAATCAGACGCTTTCCCAGCTTCTTAAAGAATTTTTCCTCGGTGGGCGTGGCCCCGACCAGGATGACCGGCTTGCCCGCCTTTAACGCCAGCGCGACTTCCGACACGGTGCCTGCACCCATCAATCCGCACACTACCACCACATTGCTGGACATGACATTGACGTTGTTGCGCGCATTGCCCATCTCGGTAATGATCGCCAGATCAACATACTTCGACACGCGCTCGCGTGCAGAAGGCAGCACGCCGATCGTCAAACTGCCGGGAACTTTCTTGGCGCCCTGACAGGCCGCATCCATGACTCCGACGTCACGGCCACCGGTCAGCACCACCCATTCCCGGCGTGCGATCAACTCACCCAGCACGCGGGCATTATCGACATCCTTTTTCCTGGCCTTAGCCGGCCCCATTACGCCTACAATGTATCGCATGCCCTACCCTTTACGCCGGTCCGCTGCATTGCGGCTGCCACCAACCCGTAACCGCAACCGTCGCATAGTAGATGGCCCAGGCATCCGGATCGTCGGCCAGCCGGCAATACTGTTCGATATCCGCCTCCGTCACCTTACCGGTCGCCACATATTTGTCTCGCAATTGCTCAGCGGATAATTTCATCAGCTGTGCGACCATCGCGCCGCCCGCCGACAAATGTCCTTCATGCTCCACGGTCAGGTGACTCAGGTCGTACTCCTGGAATAACGCGGGCAACTGGGCGCCCAGCGCGTAGTCCATACCGAGCGAGGTAAACATCCGTTCAATCGCATCGGTGACGCGCCCGAACGACAACCGGGATTCCTCCGGGCCGGTCACGGCGCGGGCCGCTTGAAAATCAGGCTCCTCAATCACGACCCATCCGCCCGGCTTGACGCAGCGCAGCATCCGTTCGAACGCCTTCCGATACTCGGCGATATGAATCATGACGTACCGCGCATGCACCAAATCGAACGTGGCGAGCGGAAGCTCCGTGTCGCAGATATCCCCTTGCATGATTTCAATGGTCGAGCTGCTGCTCCCGCGCAAGAAACGTGGATTCGTATCGAGCGCCACCACTTTGCCCGATGGGCCGACACGCTGTTCCAACCACCGCACGATGGAGCCGGCCCCCGCCCCCACTTCCAGACAATGCCATCCCGTGGTCAGGCCAGTGGCCAGCATGCGGCGTTGCGTCCCCGCATCGAAGATCCGCTCGAGCATCTGCAAGCGGACCAGTTCCCGCGGTTCCTCGGTGGCCTGAAACACATAATCCGTCTTCAACATCTCTCGTCCTTTGTTCGGCACAATGAATCGGCTCCGGAGCCGATATCCCGCAAGGCTCTAACAGGCTGTGGAAAAACTATCTGATGCCCATACCGATTCGATACTTTGAACAGGTGACCACGAACGAGTATCCGCGCAGTCTGCTAAAAGCGGGAACCGGTCAGTGTGACGTCGGCCTGTGCCCAGGCAGCCTGCAACCGCGTCTGTTCCTGTGCGGCATCTTTATGCTGAGCCTGCAGACTGAGCACTAATCCCTGCAGGGCCCATCCGTTCTCGGGGTTGAGGCGCAAATCCTCGCGGTAGACGGATTCCGCTTCACCTGCGCGCCCTGCCAGCAATAATATCGCCCCAAGATTATGACGAACCGGCTGAAACCAGAACGGCGGCTCGCTATAGGGCAAGGTCGTTTCCAGCTGCAACGCCTCACGCGTGGCTTGGATCCCGGCTTCAAACTCTCCGCGCCGCGCCGCCATTTCTCCCGCCAACACCCGTTCTGCGATCTTCAACAGCGTACGACTGATCTTGGCCTCTTCCGTCTTCACCCTGACCAAGGCCTTCAGCGACTTCCTGAGATTCGAAAGCTCGCCCTCGGCACTACCGAACCGGGTCGTCGCGACAAAGGCCAACCCGCGCACGTAATGCCAGAGCCCGGTGGTGAACCGCAGTTCTT
>VOPR01000004.1 GCA_009594995.1 Nitrospira sp.
GGCGGGACTGACGGCCGTCAACTATCGCTCGGAACCGTATAAGTTCCGCGAAGCCAGCGGATGCTCGCTGGGCAAGGTGTTCCAACCCTGCTCGGTGGACAAGCCGGAAAGCATTGCCACGCCGCTCATCGAAGCGCATGCGGGAGATCCCGTGCGTATCCATGTGTTCGGCGCGAGCAATGAACAGAATGGCATGTTCAGTGTTGAGAAGCACGAGTGGCCGATTGAGCCGTTCATGCGCGGCGCCGATCAGATCAGCGTCGTGGAATTCTCAGCGTCGGAATCGCTGGATGCCTTCATCCCTGCCGCAGGCGGAAGCTTCCGTCTGCCGGGTGATTATGTGTGGAGCAATCAGCGTCTCCCCTATGCCCAGTCCGGGCAGTGGGGCCTGTTGAAGGTATTGCCCGCGGACGATCAACGGATCCTCCCGTTGAGCCAGCAGGCACCTTCGATCAAGCGGGCGGGGTCAGAGGCGGGAGATCCCATTGTCTCTCGTGCATCGAACCCCATCCAGTAGGGTGAGGGCGGCGGCCTCTCTTCACGGGGAGGCCGCCGTGTGGATGCAGTGCCGGTCCTAATCACCAGACTGCGGGAGAGTCCACGAGGGCTCTCCCGCAGTTGTGTTTCCTACCCAGCGACGTTCTTTACGGTTCCACCTGAATAGTTAGGGATGCCGCGGTCCAGTCCGCAGCTGAGGCAGCTTGCCCTGCCGGTGCGGTCGCTTGCGCGACGGCGGGTGTGAGGTGTGTGTTCGTCTGGGGCTGAGCGGGGGGAGGCAGAGGCGCAGGAGCGTCAGGCGCCTGAGTTGGAGGGGCAGCCGGTTGGCTGGTCAATGCCGCGGGAGTCGGATCATAGACCGAGGACAGGCCGCGTGTGGCGATACGGCTCAAGTCCTGACGAAGGTTCGTGACGCTGGATGTGACGACCGATCGAGTAGTCACCATGGCCGTGGCTACGGCGCCCTGGGATGACGTGGCTGTGACCCGCTGGCGGATGGCTTGCGCGGTTTCGAGATCCGTCGACGCAAAGACATGGACCGTGTCGGTGCCGGCCGGCGGCGCATAATCCCAATGGAATCCGGCATGGTTGCCGGATTGCAGCGAGTCCGGAATCGTCACCACGTCTCCGGCCCGCACCCGGCCTTCCGGATAGAACGAGGGCTGCTGATGTTTAGTGGGAAACAGGAGATTCAGGTGGCCTTCCGAATCCACGTCCACGATCGTCAGGTAGCTGTCGGCGGTCGCCTGGATTTCCAACTGCAGGCTGTTGCTGGCCGTGCGTGGTTCGCCTTCACGTCGGATGCGGTACTGCGCCGGCTGTGTGTCTGCGACCACGGCGATGCCGCGGGCCAGGCGGCGAAGTGTGCCGGCGATCCGCACGTCGACTTTGATCTGTGCCGAGGGATTGTCGAGGGTCAAAAGATCAGTGGCGTTGGCGGAGCGGGACAAGACCAGCGCGAGTCCTGAGCCCCACTGTGCGTTATCCAGGGCAAACGAACTAACGAGCTGAAGTCCATCGGCTGAATACAACTGTAACTGGTTCCCCTTTACATCGACCAGAAATTGCGCCGGCTGACCCGGCTCGACGATTTGGACTTCGCGACCCTGCTCACGCAGCACCTGCTCGATTTTTTCACGGCGATCCTTTGGAATATCCAACAGGCGAACGGGTACTCGTTCCGGCGATGCTGCCGGCAGGAATGCCACGGCGCGTGAGCCGGGAGCAATCGTTACTGCGGTCGCCTGTGGTGTGGCGACTGCATCCCTTCCACGCATCTGCGTCACGGTGAACAGCCCGAGCGATTTCCCCGGTTCGAAATGAGTTTCGTTGGGCGGATACAGGGCCCAGGTCGATCCCGGCGTCGCTCCGAGCAGGATGCCGTTCAGCAGGAGTGCCTCTCCGCTCTTCTGCGGTTTCACCTCGATCCAGGGCAAACGGGCAGTCCCCAACGCACTCACTCCATTTGCTGGCTCCGAGGGCGCGGGCAGCAGCGGCGCATCCATCAGTGCGGGCGGGGCCTCTAGTTGTGGCTCCGGCATCGAGATCCGGCCGAAGTGCGATTGGATACGTTTCATCTCCCGTTCCACCCCGGAAAAAATGTCTCGCGGCGAGGCGGAGGGACCGGCTGTTCCCATACTGCGAGACAGGGAATAGGAAAAGAACCCGTGGTAGCGTCCGCCCACCGGCCCGTCGAGGGCCTCCTGGTTGGCGGCGGCGCCGGTCATGAGGACATAGCGGGTAGCCGTGACGGGCACAACCTGACGGGTCTGGACTCCGGAAGGGCGGTACAGTTCCGTCCTTGTGTCCTTCGGGACTGAACGCGTGAGGATGTCGAGCGAACGGGTCGCCGTACCAGAGTGACAGGAGTCGAGTACGATCAAGATGCTGCGTGCTTTCAGTCGTGCGACGATGGCCTCGAGTTCATCATCGGTAATGTCGGGAACGCCCTGGGTGCGCCCGTCGTGCGGGACTAGCGTTTCGTCAAGATGGTCGTCGGTTTCATCGCCGTTGAGGTCTTCGACCTGAGATCCGTGGCCTGAGTAATGGACATAAACCATGTCCGAGGGACCGGCTTCCTGCACTAACCGTTCAAATGCCCCTAAGATGCCGGTGCGGGTGGCGGCCTGGTCCGTGAGCATCGTGACGTGTTGCGGCTGAAAGCCCCACCGCGTGGTGAGGACCTGCCGCATGGTCTCGATATCGTTGAGTGAGCCATTGAGGGTTGGCAGCACCTGGTAACGATTGATGCCGATCAACAACGCCCGTTTGATCCCTGCAGGCGGCGGGTCGGCGGCCCGACTCGGCGATGGGGGAGCCACGAGCATGGCAATAAGGGCGAGGCTCAGGATAGCTGTTCTGGAGGAACGGTGCGTCATATACGGCCCTCGTGTCGCAATGGGTAAGTCGCGCGCTCTCCAAAAAGGTTCACGGTGCGAGCCGCTCCGCACGTCGAATCACATCGGACTGCTGTCGCAGGGTGTGGAGTTGCTGGTCGAGGGAACGTGTCTCCGTCGAAGGCATTTCAATGGTGTAGCGCCCATCGGCAGTCGGCCCATCGACAAGCCGGCCGTTCAACGCCAGGATGGTTGCACGGATGCGCGCTTCCGAGGTCGATTCCTGAAAGACGAGGACGACTCGAGTGGTGGTCGGCTGGATTCCGCGGGCGACGATGTGGCCCGGCGGCGGGGCAGTCTGTTCGCCGGCGGTCCAGAGGAGGAGGGTGAGTTGGCCGATCAGGAGCGTCGCTGCCAGCGCAGGGATCCAGCGTGGGGCGAACAGACGGCGGAACCACTGCTCCACGGATTCCGCGGCGCCTTTCCCAGGCTGTGATTGTGGCGTTGAGGGCGGAGTCATTCCCTCGGCGCGAATACGGTCCATCACCTGCTGCTGGACGCGCAGTTCCGGCGAAGCCTCTTCCAGAAAGGCGGTCTTCATGGGGATGCGCAGTCGGGTCAGATGGTCCAGTTCGGTCCGGCACTCGGCACAGGTGGCGAGGTGTTCGTCCACCGCCCGCCGCTCGGATTCCTTGAGGGTCCCGGTCAGATACCAGGGCAGCAGGGTGGCCGTCGGGTGCGCCGGGGCTAGATCGTGGCGCGTCGTCATAGGACAGACTCCCTGGACAGCATCCGGTCCATATGCCGTTTCAACTGTTGTTTGGCATAGAACACGCGGGTCTTGACCGTATTCTCGGGGATGGTGAGGAGCAGCGCAATTTCCTCGTAGGGCAGCTCTTCATAGAAGACCAGCCGCAAGATTTCCTGGTGTTCGGCAGAGAGTTTCGAGAGCGCCTGGCGCGTCACCACCCCGAGTTGCTCGCGTTGGATCCCGTCGATAGGGGTTTCCTGCTGGCTCGGCAGATCGGGGGCGTCGTCAAGGGGGGCGGTGGATTGGTCGATCTTGCCGTGACGTCTGACCGCGTCGAGTGCTTTGTGGCGCGCGATGCCGAAAATCCATGTGGAGACGCGTGATTGGTGCGTAAAGGTGCAGGCGCCCCGCCACAGCGCGAGCATCACTTCTCCGACGACCTCTTCGGCCAGAGACGCATCCCGGACGAAGGTGCGGATGTAGTGATAGACGCGCTTTTCGTAGAGCCGGTACAGGGTGTCGAACGCTTGCGTGTCTCCGGTCGCCACTCGCGCCACCAGCGTGCCTTCCAGTGCGTTATGCCCGTGAGTCGCGTCCATGAGCGTGTATGTTCGAGAAAAATGCGCCACCTGTCCCGATCGGCGTCTCTGCTGTAGCATAGAAACCGTCAGGCCCTCAATAGCCGCCCCCGTTGACCCACCAGGGATCTGCGGCCTACAATCCTTGAACCTTCCCCGGATCGCGGCGACAGACGGATGGACGGTGAGGTGAAATCATGAATCGACACGACAAGTCGCCCTTGCGCTTCACGGGACAGCATGCGGGAATCCTCGCATTGTTGCCCTTTCTGCTTCTGGCCTCCTGCGCCGCTGCCCCCTTTCTCATCCCGGCCGGAATTGAGTTTGCCCGCAATCTGCTGGTGACGGGCAATAAAAACTACGGCGGGAAGTATTCTGACGACATGAACCGGCTCATGGTGCGGCTGACCACGCCTTATGTGGCGATGGGCTTGCCGATGGGCACCTCGCCCGCCGCGCTCGTACCTCCTGCGATGTTGCAGCAGCAACAACAGGCGATGATGAATCAGATGGGCGCCCAGCAAGGCATGTCCGGGCAATATGGGATGGGTGGATACGGCGGGTATGTCGATCCGTACAATCCGACCGGCGCGATGCCGGGCGCCGGCTATCCCCCGGGTGGCTATGGTCAGCAGGCCTATGGGTATGGCGGCATGTCGGGCTACGGCGGAGTCGGCGGGTATGGCAGCATGCAAAGTTCGCCCTACGGTTACCAGGGGCAGATGGGGGGCTATGCGGATCCGAACAACCCCTATGCGTCGATGCCGGGCATGAATGTGCAGGCTCCGGCCTATGGAATGAGTCAGTATGGTGGCCAATACGGGGCTCAATATGGCGGGCAATTCGGCGGCCAGTATGGCGGGCAGATGGGCGGGTTCCCGCCACAACCTGGCTATCCTGGCGCACAAGGACTGCCGCCACAGCCCGGTTATCCGGCTGCCGCGCCGGGCATGGCGGCGGCCCCGGCCCCCGGGTATCCTCCGCAAGGTATGCAGGGCTACGGTCAGCAGCCGGTGCAGCCGGGGATGTATCAACAACCGATGGATCCCTATCAACAGCAGGCCATGCAAGGCTACCAGCAGCAATCGATGCAGCAGGGGGCCATGGCCGGCTACCAGCAACAGGCGATGCAGCAAGGGGTGCCGGGTGGATATCAGCAGCAGCTGACGCAAGGGTATCAGCAACCGGTTGCTGCGCAGCCCTATGCGTATCAGGGACAGGCGCCCTCCGTGGGCGTTGGGTATCCCGGGCAGATCTATCCCCGCTCTGTGCCTGGCCCTGTTGAGCCGGTCACGTTGGACGTGGCCCTGATTCGTCAGGTGAATAGCGCCACAGGTAAGCAGGTGACGCTGATACAGGACGGCGAGACGCTCAAAGACGGGCCTGATGGTGATCGGTTCAAGCTGGTCGTGCGGACCAACTGTGAGTGTTTCGTCTATGTGGTGTCGATTGACGGTTCGGGATGGGCACAGGCCGTGTTTCCCCTGGCCAACGGCACGGTGACGAATCCGCTCAAGCCTGAGGTGGAACAGGCGTTCCCCGATGGTCCGTACTGGTTTACGCTGGATCAGATCAAGGGCGTCGAGACGTTATTTCTCGTCGCGTCGCCCGCGCGGAGAACCGACCTTGAGGAAAGCCTCGCGCAACTCGCCGGGCAACAGCGGCCGGCGCCGCAATCCACTGCGCAGGTTGAGGAACCGGCCGTGATTCCCAACGGCTTTGGTAAAGTGCAGGCCGGTCATGCAACGCAGGTGCGTGACGAAGCGCAGCAGACGGTTCAAGTGACGGCACTCTCCTACGTGGCGGCGAAACCGGGCGATGACGTGCGCGTGACCCGGTGGTTCAAACATCAATAGGTAGAACGCGTGGCACGGAGCGTATGAACATCAGGCGCCTGGCTAGGCTATCAATAGTCGTGCTGGTCGTGACGCTGCCTGTAGGGTTGCCTGGTTTCCTGCAGGGGCAGGTGTTTCCTCCGCGCTCCAGCACCCCTTCGGTTCCCGCCCAACCCAACCTTTCGTCGCCCGGACAGCCTCAGATGATGCCGCAAGGCCAGCCTCCGCCGGGCGGGCCGCCGCCTCGCTATCAAGCCGCTCCGCCGGGGCCCTTGAGCAAGACGATCCCGCTGGCCTTGCTCCTGGGTGGTGACCTGTCGAAGTCATTCGTGCAGCTGACCAATCTGCGTGGGCAGGTGGATTCGAATTTCACGATCGGTCGCAGTCTGGCAGGTCGCTTCACGGTTCCACCCTACGTGCATGAAGCTTCCAATGGGGCGCGTGTCTATGTGCACGCCAATGGACTGTCGAATCCTCCGGTGGTTAAATCGGAGGGGACCGAGTTACACCTTGAGTTTCATTTCCCTTCGCTACAGTTCAAAACCTACTACCGGGACTACTCGCCGGAGGGAGATCAGTCGGTGGGTGATACGGTGGGCGAAAATGCGATCGTGGATATTTTTATCATCCCGACGACGAACCATCAGGGCTTTCCCACCTACCAGGCGGTACGCGCCGGGTTCCGCGGGACACTGAAGCCGCAGGACAAATGCGTATATTGGTTCGATGTGGTGTTTCCGATTAACATCTGCGACGTGTCGAAAAAATATCTCGACAGTTTGGGGAATGCGATTGAAACCGGTGTGCGGGAAGCCCTGAGCCATCCGCAAACGAGAACTCAGTTCGATCAGGTCGTGTGGCAGACGCTCAGGATGGATCTGCTCATGCAGGCCGGCATCAACCCGATGAGCCCTGCGCAGATTCAGGTGATCGAAGCCTCCTTCCACGGCACCGACTATGTCGTAAAATACGTGCCTCGCTGAAACCTCCGCTGCTTACCTGACATTGCTGATGATCTCCTCCTGGGCGCTCTTCCGCTTGCCGGATATGCAACATGGGGCGGCCATTGGAGGTGGAACCGCTTGCTTCAAGACACAGTGGCCGTTTGTGCCGGCCGTGGCCGGTTTGACGAAGGTAAAGGCCTGGCAGATTCCCTCCGCCGCGCAGGCGGTACGACACATTTCAGCGGTCTGGACCAGCCGCTGCGCATAGTCGCCGCCGGGACGGTTGCTGTCATACTCCAAATGGAACTGCTCGTTCTGAGCTGCCAGTATGGCTTGGGTGAGTTGCACGGCCGTTTGGCGTTGCGAGATGAGTGACTGGAGATTGATCATGCTCAGCTCGCTCCCTGACCCGGTCGCGCCGGAGGCTCCGGCTCCTGTTCGATACGATGATGTGATGGTCGAAGATCCGGCCGGAACTGTGGCGCCCGCGATGCCATTACCAAACCTAACCGTCCCGCTTTCAGGTATGAATTGATAATGACGCTTGACCCGTTGCGCGTCGCGCGGGCGTATCCCGCTTACGGAGCCGATTGCGTCCAGTGCCCGGCCATCCGGCAGGAGCAGCAGCACGTGAGGTTGATCGTTCTGCTCGGCAAAGATCAGCGCGAAGGGGGCTGAGAGATCGATGTCATGGGTCGTGTGATCGGCGGCTATTAGAATCGGTGCGTGCTCCGCCGACAACAGTTGCATCTGAGCATCCTGCGTCTGCTCGACGCGATACGAACCGGCCGGAGTCACCCTCTCTGTTCCATCGGTTGAGATGAAGTGTAGCGGCCTCTCAAGATCGATCGAGGGTGGCTCATGAACTTCGCGGGCGCTGAGCGAACCGGTAGACGGGGCTTCCTGCGGAAACGCACAGGCACTGAAGAGCAGACAGGCCGTAAGCGCGGCAACAGTTAGGTCATGACGCATGGTGGTTTCCTCTTCTGTATCCAAGAGCCTCTGCCGGCAACGATCACTGCGAAGACCCGTTACTTTTACATGTGAAGAAATGCTGCTTCATTTGAGATGTCAGAAAGGAATGTGTTTACGGTTCTGTTGAATCGCGTCTTGGTAGCCCGCCACAGTAAACTGGAGCCACTCACTCATACCGGAGGTATTTGGAGAGGAAGCCCGGGCGTTCAAGCGCCACATCTTCTGGGCGCTTTGCGAACATGAGTTGCGTAGCAATCCGCTTCCCTCGACATCGATGTCGAGCGCTTCCGTTACCTTCTTCGTCGGACCGCCTTGAATTGTCCCACTATAGATGGGGCGGCCGCGTGCAGGTTGCGACGCGACCGCCGGAGAGTTATGCAGGCAGGAACGAACAGGTCTCCAGCCGGTCCGCACCGTCAACGACCTTTCCCGTGTTGCTTCACGCCCCCGCGTTACTTGGCGGCCGGTTTTTTCACCAACTCCTTCACCACATCCGGCGTGAGGTCTGGCGGAACCGCTGATTCTTCATCGGATGCGGGTGCTTGTGCGTCAGTCCCGCGCCGTTGAACTCCGGCCATCCCGGCGGTGCCGAGCGTGTTGCCCTGCAAGCCTGGCATGACCCGGCTGCCGGCCGGTTTCCGGCAGTTGATCACCTGATTGGTATTGTTGTCGACGGTGCAACAGAGCATCGTCTCTCCGCCGCAAAACAGTACGTGAGTGTAGGGTCTGTTGCCGATGATGTCCTGCTGCATCTGATCGTTACAGGACGCGCCGAAGTTGGTATTCAGGTCTTTGGTGTTGCAGTTCTGCCAGGAACTCTTCGGCCTTGCCGATGCGGGAGTGGGAAGCGTCACAGCCAGCGTGAGCAGACTGATCGCGCTGATGAGGAACACTCGATCCTGTCTCATAGAAACCTCCTTGATAGTGGATGATGAACCAACAATATTTTTCGGGGTTCAGCCCCATGTGTTGATAAGCCACTGCAACCGTCGTCTCGCCTACTGAATGATGGGCGGTGATGCGAGGCCGAAGACGACGAGTTGGAACTTCTCGTTCGCCGTGGGCGCCCCGTCTCGCCTCGTTGTGAGTAAGGTCACGCCGGATCCATCTTTGAAGATGCCGGCAAAAAATCCGCTCGTGGTTTGAATCGTGTACGTGCAGTTGCCCTGGTCGATCAGGCGGAACTTTTCCCAGGCCTGCACCTGGGTTGCATCGATGTGAAAGATGGGCGCGGCTCCTCCGACGCACGGGCCGCCGAAGAGGCCGCCGCAGTCGGGGGTCCAATACTTTCTGTCGTACTTCTCGACTTGCCCTCCGCCGCCGAGCGCGGTGAGGAATCTTCCGTTCGTGAGTTGAATCGCAAAGGTTCCATCGCCCTGCCTGAGTAGTTTGATTTTCATCTCCTGTTCGGTGGGGTGGCCGTTCAGACCAAACCAGGTTTTGCCTTGGTAGGTGGAGGAAGCGAGAAGCTCGCTGTCGGCCGCCATGATGCCGTACTCGTAGCCGGACCCCGGATCGCCGCACTTGACGATGCGAAACTGTTCCCAGGCTTGGACCTGCCTGGCGTCGCTGTGGATGGCGTCCTGATACCGCCCTCCGGCACCCACGGCGGTGAGGAAGTTTCCTTTGATTGTCCCGATCCCGTAATAGGGAGGAGGGTATCCACCCATGTAGACGATGCGGAACCGCTCCCAATCCTTGGGCTGTGTTGCATCGGTATGCAGCACATTGGCGGTCATCCCGCCGCCATTGACCGCGGTCAGATAGTTGCCGGTCGCGGTTTGGAAAAGTTTATCGTAGGGAGAGGGTGGGGTGGCGATGCCGATCTTAAATTTTTCCCAGGCTCCAGCCGACGTGGCGCCAGTGATCACCGTCGGATCACCGGTGCGTCCACCGCCATTGACAGCAGTGAGGTAATAGCCTGTTTGCGTCCTGAAGGCGAACTCTCCTGGGTACGCGCTGGTGAAGGCGGTCGATAGGGTACCCAGCACGGCGGCGCCCGCCGTGGCTCCGGGAAGCGGGCGTAAAACCCCGCGCTCTTGGACTTCACCCGCAGCATTCGACTGAGCTGGTTCCTGTGCAGCCGGAGACTCGTCGGGAATCACAGCCACTTCGCGCGCCAGGGTGTTCTGTGCCGCTTGGTCTTTGCTGCGATCTGTCCCCGCACAGCCGGCCAGTCCCAGGCACAAGGCCGCCGTACCCACTAATGTGACGACTGCTGTATGTCGCATCTGAGCCCTCCTGGTCTGAACATACTTGGACATCCTGCCGAAGGGTTTTTCGGCCGGGCCAAACAGTTGTGAGTACGTCGAGCGAATTGTCGGGCAGGTTCAGAAAGAGATCAAGAGCCCGTTGAGGAGATCGGGAATGCAGGTAGTTCACTTGGTGACGCAGGGGAGCGTCTGTGGCATCTGCCGATTGCGTCAGGCATTGGGGTGAACCTACAGTCTTCATGGTCGTTAGGATTCGGGTCCCACTGTCGCGTCTTCGTCATCCGGTCTTTGTCGCGCGTGGCACCTTCAACGTGTTTCAGTCCGCCAGATGCCACGCCTTCCGGTTCCATGCGAGTGAAGGCCGCTCCTGCCTGTCATCGGTGCTCGCGAACCGTAGGACTATCGAGATACGGATACCATCGGAGTGTCTTGGTCATGGGGTATTCATAATAGGCCTGACAGTTGTCGTTGATCGCTTTCAAATTGCCTTTGACGATGGTGGTCATGCCTGTGAGGAGATGTTGCGCGGAGGGACCGCCGGGCACCGTAAATCCGCAGCCGGCAGGAAGGCAGGTCCACAACATTTCCGTCGCCGCATTGTCCTCGTCGTAGAACGTTTCGCTCGGACGCGAGAGTTTGTGCGACCAGCTCACTTCCTGACGATTCCAGGCAAAGGGACTGATGGTGGTGCGGGATCCGGCGCGGGTGCTGAATCTCAACTTATGGTATTGCTGATCCGGCGAGTACCAGGTGAACAGAATTTCACTCTTGCCGACGGCATCACACTTGCTGATCAAGTCGAAAGAGAAGGGCCCGATCGTGACGTCGTAGAGCGGATCGAGCGGGGCTTGCCAGTTCACGGCAAATGTTTCGAAGCCTCCGCCGGCTTTGGGCTCTCGTAGGGAAATTGAAATGGTCATGTTGCGTGGCTTCCCGTCGCCTTCTTTGTCGTTATGGAGAAACCGGTTGCCGGAGGCACGCACGTATGATTGGGTGATGCGCTCGTTGCCGGCCGGGGAGTAGTAGCCGACACTGATTTCCACCGGTTGAGTCACCGGCAGGTTCGGGGCGACGGTGACCAGGGTGCTCAAGCTCTTGTAGGCGAGTCGCAACGCGTTTGCTACCAAGGTCAGGTTGGCGGTGGGGGCTTGGTATTGGGCTTGAACAAAGGTATTCGCGGTCGCTCCTTGGAACTTGTCCAGGATGCCTCGTTCCTGGATCGCGCCGGTCTCCGCCTGTGATGCAGAGTCAGTAAGCGGCAGGTGTTCCTCCTGGACTAACGGGGGAGCATTTCGCGGTTCCTCGTCAGCCCATGCGCCGTTGAGCCATGTTGTCGTCAGCACGAGTGCCAGAATAGTGCATGAGATTCGCAGGATCACTCCGGTCGCCATCATCGATGTCCCTGCCACACGGTTACGCTCTTGTTTCATCGCTTGCTGCCTGCGCCTCCTACTTGCCCTGTTCTTCCGGCACGGTTGGAGTCGATGGCTCCTGCTCACCGTCGACACCGCGTCTCATGATTGGCGCGTTCATGCCCGCTCTGGGAAGGCGTGGATTGATCGGTGCGGGCGATACGACGGGCGCATTTTGCAGCACGCCGCCGGGAACTTTTGTCATCCCGCCCCTCGGACCCTTGAACGCCTCGATCTGCTCGCAATCTTTTCCTCCCTGCGCATTCTGCACGCAGCACATGTAGTCGCCGCTGGGAATACATTCGACCCAATGGCCCGGTTTGTCGGGACAGGTTGCCACCCCGATGGTGACGGGGCCTTGGCAGTTGTCGGGATTCTTGATGGGCACAGCCAGCGCAGGGGCGACAGCGACAATCATCCCGGACAGCAGTATCGTCACTCCGGCTGTGGCGCAAAGGAATCTAGTCATGGTGGCCTCCTTATCTCGGGGTGAGTCAGGCACTCGCCCCGGCGCGATCTTTATCGACGTTGCATCGGCGTACATTCGCAACTTTGGCTTCCTGCGGGACAAGACCCGGGACAAAAGGGCGACAACAGCTGGCACTCAGCCTGGTTGTGGCATGAGCAGCGTGTCACGGGAAAGGGCACTTGGTAGTTGCAGACGTTTGGCGGCAGTGTCGGCATCGGGCCGCGGCTCATCGGCACGAATTCGCAATGGGTGCTGCCGACCGGACAGGAATTCGGAAACAGCGCGGTCAGGCTCTGGCATTCGGCCTGGTTGAAGCATTTGCACTGCGTCATCATGCGCGTTTCGGTATGGCAGAGCTGCGGCGGTGGACCAGCAGGAACGGGGACAAGTGGCTTCCGTTGGAATTCTTTTTTGAATTCTCCCAAGGCACCTGGTGCCACGCCGCGCTCTTGGACTTCCTCGCCGGCTGGGTTGCCGGAAGGGGGCGTTTCGTCCGTTGGTTGAGTGCCTGCATAGGCTGGATGGCCGGTTGTGAGCACGCATGTGAGCAGCACCCAGCCCCATGCGGCACAACATGTTGTCTTGGTGTACATGGTTGCGTTCCCTCTGTCGGGTTTATTTCCCTTCCTTTTCCGAGGATGTCGGCTGGTCTCCCTCAACTCCGCGCCGCATGATCGGCCCGCCCGGAGCTGGAATAGGCATCCTTCCTTGCGGGGGCGGTACTTGCTGAAGCTGTCCTTGCACACCGCCGGGAGGAAGTCTCATCTGGCTCTGCTGCTCCGTGCCCATACAATCCCTGGTCGTACCCTGATGTGTCCCGGTCGGCGTGCTGGTTGTGCACGAATGGCCGAGGCACGCTTCCAGGCTTGACTCGGTAAACTGCACGGCACCCGATGGCCCGAAATGCTCTTTCCCGAGTTCGTCCACCCAGCGGCAGGCGCATTTGCAGGACCAGTAGGTGTTCTTCTTCGGCTTTGCCCAACTGATGTCCGACTGCACAAGGCCGAGGATGGTGCACAAGCCTGTGCCCATAAGGACAAGCCAAAACCGTCGCGTCTGCTCGCGGTTTGACCCCATGATCTCCATGCCGGTCGCGGGAACTCTCATAACGGCCTCCTTTGTTGATGAGCAGGAATATCCCGAGACGCTGCGCATCATCGTGCGCTGGTCCCCCGCGCGATCAATTCTTTCAGCCCGTTTAAGTCCAATGCGCCCGGGACCAATTCCGTTCCGACAATGAATCCGGGCGTACCGCTGATGCCAAGGGTGCGCGCTAGGGCACGATTGGTATCGATGACCTTCTGCCATTCGGGATTGCGCATGTCGGCTTCCAGCTTTGTTGTGTCGAGACCAACGTCCCCGGCCAGGCTCAGGAGCGATTCTTTCGTGAGGTCGCCCTTGAAGGCCAACATGGCTTCATGAAAGGCCTGATGCTTGCCTTGCGTTTGTGAGGCCAACGCGGCTTTCGCTGCGAGTTCCGAGGTTTCGCCGAGGATAGGAAAGTCTTTGTAGATGACGCGCACACGCGAATCTTCATGCTGCAATTGCGTGACCGCGCCGGCCGCTCGTTTACAGTAGCCGCAGCGATAATCGAAAAATTCGACGAGCGTGATCTCTCCGGAGGCGTTGCCGCTCACGGGGGATGTGGGATCATTGAACAGTTCGCGCTGGTGGGCTGCCAGCGCCACCTTCTGCTTTGCCTTTTCCTCCGCCTCACGTTTGGTTTCCAGCGCCTGCAGCGATTGCTCGATCACTTCCGGATGAGCGCGAATGTATTGTTCGATGACCTGCTCCATGGATTGGCGAGCGGCAGGATCGAGTTCCGATGCTGCCGCCAATCCTGGCAGAGGAGCCTGAGTGAATACCAAGAAGAGTGTGGCGGCGGTCATGAAATAACGGAAGCGATTCATCGGCCCTCCTTCAAGTCTGGTCATAGTTCGGTCTTGGCGATGGGTTGCTGTGCCGATGATTGAGAGCACAGGGCAACCGATTCTTGTGAGCCTCTTTTCCTGCCTGGTATGTCGGGAGCAACGGAGTAAGGTTCAACGTATGTGAAGATTTCAGCTGATGGATGGGGAGCGTGAGCCCATTGGCAGAGTGCAAAATCATGCTGGGGCCTCGCCATGCCGCGCCGGATAAGCGTTTGCGACTGGTCTACAGGATGCAGGAGCATACGCAGCCCTGCTGCTCTGGGTCAACTGTGTGTTGGAATAATACGAGTATTTCTGTCAGAACCGGCGCAGCGCCTTCTGGGCCAACGCGTTCACCTTCTCTTCATCGCCCGCGGTTTTCTGAATTGACACGTTGATGGTCGTGCCGCCCTTCTTCACATACAGATTGACGTAGTTGAGCCCGTGCATCCCTCGGTCCATGAAGGCCTCGTCCCCGAGCCCTTTCACCGTGACGGGATCCTTGGAGATGGTCCTGCCACGCCCGATGGCCTCGGATGGAAAGACCCAGACCTCCATGGCGTCCTTACCATTGGCAAACTCGTAGTTGCACCAGCTGGCCGCGCCTTCTTTGTCGGATGTGGGCGGTCCCTTGAGCTTGCCAACCACCTGTTCGACTTCTGCCGTGGTTAGGAGCGAGCAGGGGTCTGGAGGGCCGGCCAGGCTTGGCTGTGCGACGAGCATGTTGGAGAGGCAAAGGGATACGGACATGAACAGGACAGGCTTCGAGGATCGACGCATGATGTCTCCTTCACGTTGAGCGTAGCTGTGTGCACCGGCAACCGGTGGAAGTCACCGGAGCCATGACGCCGAAAACAACCCACTTGCTCCATCCTGGAAATGAAGGAGGCATTTTAGCGCTGCTCATCCACGGCGTTTCTTCAAACGTGGAACCGGTGCTGAGTCTCATGGTGGTCCTTCTTGTCCGGCGGGTACCGAGGTGGTGTCTGCCGAATCTGTTCCTGAGTTACCAAGGCCGCGGGGTCGGATCAGTGTGGTGCCGGCTGGCCCCTGTTGAGGTGTGCGCAGTGTTTCCAGGGAATTTTGCAGCGACTGGGTCGGTTGTGTCAGAAACAACTCAAACGGGACGGGGGCGCTCCATGAGCCCTTATTCGGGCTCGCAACACGTGTCCGAACCTGCCAACGACCAGGCTGCCCGCGCGTGACGCCGCTCGGTACGATGATCCCTTTGGAGAGTTGGTCCATCGACAGCGGCCACAGATTCACGTACGGATTGAGTGCGGAGGCATCCAGCCACGTGAACTCGGCCTCTGCGGCAAATCCCCCACCCACCGCCGGTGGCGTGGCTTTGACCATGAATTGCCCCTGCACCACGCGGGTTCCCGGTTTGGGCTCCACGAGCACCGGCCAGTCGGGGACAACGTTCGTGGTGGCGCCGACACCGGCCTGGGTGGCGGGGGAAAGCGGAGACCCCAAAGGTTTCTCGACAACAGGCCCGAGCGTGCCGGGCTTCTGACGCGTGGCCGTGCTGATCAGATACTGCTTGTCGAGCGCCGCGCGTTGCGTGGGATTGAGCTTGAACGACAGCGGCAGGTTGGGAGCGTCCTGCAGCAACTGTTGGAAGGCCATCGAGAGGTATCCGCCTAACGAGGGCGGTGCCGTCTGTCTTGTCACGAGGCGACAGGGTCCACTCGACGTGAGACGCCAGGGATCGGAGCCGCACTGCATGGTAGAGTTCACGGTTCCTGTGGCCGTGGTTCTGCCGAACTCCGTCAACGTCAGCGTCATCGTTTCAAACGTTGCCTTTGTATTCGGCTGGTGGCTCCCCTGGGCTGTCCAATTAACGTTGTCATAGTTCAGCTGCACGGCACCGCCTCTGGAGTGGGTTTCAAAGAGCGAACACATTCCTGTGGCCACATAGTCGGAACTCAACGTTTTGTATGTGCCGCTGATCGTGGTCACCGAGCAGGCCATGGACAGTTGACCCACGACGGCCGGTTCACCGGCCGCGGCGATTTCGACGGAGATCGTTGCGGCACATTGAAGAGATGCACAGCACAGAATGCGTTTCCAGCCCGGTAGCCGTTGCGTCCCTCGCACCTTCGTGAACGCCATCGCTGGTCTCTCCTCTTACGGGGCACTGGCAAGCGGCACCGTGCAAGGCACCGGAATCCAGCGAGGGCCGATGTCTGCCAGGTTCGGCCGGCAAGCGGGCAAGACACCTCGTGATTGCGTCGACGCTGATCGAATGGCTTCTTGCAGTGTTTTGTCGGGGACTGTCGTTGCCAGGTTGATGCCGCGACCTGTTTCTGAACGTGAAGCCTGCGCGTCAAAACGCCTGCCGTCAGGTATCAGGAGAATGAGGTGTACCTGCTCAGACTCGCCGGGAACTCCCATGGCGAGCGGATGCTGGAGGGATTCGCTATGTCCCGAGCGGCGGGCATGCAGGAGCACCGTCGGTTGGCCCTCCCTGGCCAATCCGATCTGAACGTCGAGTACCGGCTGCACGTCGTAAGTGCCGGGCGTGAGGACGGCGGATGCACCCGCTGCAGTGGTGACGTGAAGTGGACGATCGATCGTCAACACAATCGGCTGGATGATCTCCGGTGCTCCCTCTTCCAGTACAGCCGCGTCCGACGTTTCCGCTCTCTCGGCTTGCGTCTCATTGGGCTGGTGCCCCGATGTCTGGTCCTCTTTTCCCTCCACACCTCTTGCGAATATCCCGGACCGAGCCAGGTTGCTCGCTGCTGTGTTCGACTTTGGGAGAGTGGTCTGCGGCGGCACAGTCATGGCTTGAAGGCGCTGGGACTGGGTGATCACTTGGGATTGTTGGGTTTGCGCCGTCATATTCTGCATGCGTGACCGTTGCGAGGCCGGCTGATTTGCCGCCTGATATTGGTTGATCAGTTGTTGCTTGAGGGCAGGGGAGATTCTTCTCCCTGTCAGAGGAAATGGTCTGGTGCCGATGTTGGGGAACGCGGCCTTCAGATCGTCTGGCATATATTCGCCAAAACGACTGCAGGTGCCGTCCTGCAGCCACGGATCCGCCGTGCAGTTTCCCGTCCAATACATGAAAATCTTGCCTCCCGGCGCCCGATCTGGCAGGAAGGGCTCATACCCTGTGATGGTGAGGGATTCGGATGCATTCGGACGATCCCGTCTCGTTTCCGACGGCGTCCAACTCCCTTCCCAGGTGAATGTCATCACGCCGGGTCTCGCGGGGCTGGTACATCTCATCGAGAAGGGGTATTTCGCTGCGCCTTTCGGGGCGGCCAGGAATGCCGGCGCAGTGGTCATCACCGCGTTCGAACAGTTGATCGGGACTTCCGCATTCCCTTCATGCACGGACAGCAATTGCCCGAGTGCCTCCACATGCGTGGGCGCCGCAGGGATGCTTTGCAGTACCGCGATCCCGAGCACTCCTGCGAGCCATCCTCGGCCAACCTGTCTTACTGGTGCCGGTGTCATCGAGACCTCCTTGGTATCGCGCGCCTGACGGCTCTCACGATTATTTTGCGAACGATTTCACGGACGGCTGGAGAATCTTATTGGTCGGCGGCGCCATGACGCCGAACTCAACCCAGTCGCTCCATCCGGACTGTTGCGGCGTTGTCACCTGGGCACTCAACCGCCATGCGCCAGGCATCGACAAGAATGCCGGCGGGGCCCCCGCGCCGAAGCCCGTATACCCGGTCGCCGACTCCGCTTGAGCGGCTCCGACGGGAAGCGTGGCATGCGGTACCCACTGTCCGTTGGAGTCTTTTCGTTCGAGCCTCACCATGTATCCGGTCACACTCTTCGCGGTCTTGACGGGGGTTCCGTCGAGGCGCACTTCCGTATCGGCCCAGGGTTGAGGGGGCGCTAACCTGATCGAGATGGGAGATTGACTAAAGAACCGCTGCCTCGCGGTGGGCGCCGTGATGATCGGAGAGAGGCTCATACGATAGGGAGCCAGCGTCTGCGTTGCCGAGCGCAGGCGTTTCTCGCCCTGCGCCTCGGCTTTCAAATCCGCGTCCCGTTTCGCCGCCAAGGCAGTTCGTTCTGCCGGCATCAAGACCCAGGCTGACATGGGTTTGTAGGCTCTCCAGGCATTGAAGAGATCGCTGAGAGTCGGGAGAGGTTTCCCATCCTGGTACTTTCGGGGGTAGGCCTCGGAGGGACTATTGTCCATTCGATTCAGGATCTGGCACTTCACACGGAGACTCTCCGGGCCGAACGGAGGACCGTCAATCGTGAGCCAGGGATCGGACGGGCATGAATAGGTGGTCCGCCAGGTCCCATAGGGATGACTCGGTTGTGAGATCGGGGGTGCCGCGATTTCAATCAACTCCTCTGCGATGTTATTGGCATACGCTCCCTTCACCGTGTAGGGAAACGTTCTCGGCACTCCCAGTGACCCAGGCGTTGTGCAGGTTCCGGTCGACAGGTATTGGGCTTTACCGGAAGAGAAGCTGCCGACCACGTTTTGTGTAGCGGTGCTGCAGGGCGCCGAGCCGACGCCATTGAATCCCAACCCGAAGGACAGGGACGTGAGCGCCACGAGAAGGGCGAACCCGGCTCCGAGAGTCACGGTGAGCCGACGCCAAACATTCATGGAGGGCCTCGCTTTGTGAAAAGGTGTTTCCCTACGTTGTTCCTATGGACCGAACGCCTTCGGCGCCCGTTGAATCGCCTTGTTCGGTGCGGTCACGACAAATTCGATGGGCACACTCCAGCCGGTTGGGCGGGGCAATGTGACCTGGGCACTGATGCGATACGTCCCGGGCAGCGACACCATTCGAGAAGGATCCCTTCCGTTTCCCGGTGTGCCTCAGCCCAAGTAGCCCGTCGGTGAGGTTGCTTCGGCTACGCTCACGGGCAAATTTGTGACGAGTCCCCAATTCCCCTGGCCGTCCCTTCGTTCCAGCTTGACCATGAAGCCGGTCGCGGTCATGCCTTGGGGTGGAAGCAATCGGATGGGAACTGCGTTGTTTTGAAGGAACAGGGCTCCTGACATCGGTGACAAGATGGCCGGCGCAATCAGGGCCGGTCCCGGTTGGGCTGCCTGTTGAAGCCGCTGGTTTTGTTGTCTCCGGGCAGCTTCCGCCGCCTCGGCAAGGGCCTGCTGCTCCGTCTGGAGGTCTCTTGGGCGTTGGGCCACCAGGGCCGCGCGGTCGTAGGAAAACCCGGTCGTGTTCGGTTTGAACGTCTGTTCAAAGCCGCCCCGCAAATAGGAGATGATATAGCCAAGGGTTTGCACATCTCCGCCGGCGGAGAAGACCGGCTGGGTGCAGGCTGCTTTGCCCATCACGAGCCAGGGATCTTCCACGCAGCCTAGCCTCGTTTGAATCTTCCCCCGATAGGGCGGGTTCCCGTTCAGCGTGATAGTTTCTTCCACCTTTGCGGATCCCGGTGCATAGGCCCCTTCTGATGTCCAGGGGATCGGGATGACCTCCACATGATCCTCATATTCCAACCGCTGGTCGCAGCGTCCCGCCATGCGATAGGTGGACTTAGCGGCCGTGAACTTCGCTTGAATCGAATCAAGATGACAGCCGACCGTCGTCAAGGGATAGATTCTGACGACGACGCCTGCTGCACCGGCTTGTCCAACGAGAGCCGACAGCATGAACAATAATGCGACGCAGCTTTTCCCCGTCATGAGGTTCATTCTTTCGTACCGCTGCAGTGGCGAGGCAGTATGTCGCCTCCTGTCATTTCTGGAGTGGTCTGTCTCACGACGCTTTGAGTGCGGCCGATCATGGAAGAGACCGGAACGGTCCTCGGACGCGTCCTTAGCCAATCGAACGATGTCCACCGCAGGTGCCCGACGTGAGATGAACGCGTCAAGCGGAAGTGCGCCAGGATTGCAACGAGAGGCGTGAGCAGAACGAACCAATCCCCGGTTCGGGAATAGACTGTGCCTCCTCCGCCGAGGGCGACGACACCGGCGGTGGTCGATTCCAGGAAGCTGCCCGATGTGGCGACGACCACCCGGCCATGGCCGTCAATCACTTGTGAGGGCCCCGTGTTCGAGGCGATCACGACCGGTGTTCGAGTCTCCACCGCGCGCATGACCGACATGAGATTGTGCTGTTTCGGCGCGGCGGTCTGGCCAAACCACACATCGTTCGTCAATTGCACCAAGAGCTGTGCGCCTGAGTTGACGGACTCACGGGTAAGGTCCGAGAAAAGATTTTCCCAGCAGATCAAAGCGCCGACGGAAATCCGAGGTGCGAGAGTGAAGAGCTGGCCGTGGTCACCCGCTGTCAGTTCCGTGACTCGCGGGGTGAGCCATTCCGGCCAGGGAATAACGTCGGCATGCGGCAGATATTCGGCAAACGGCACCAACATGCGCTTACGATAGGGGAGCGAGGTTGAGCCGCTTGGCTGGAAGAGATGAGCGGTGTTGAACGCTCGCCGTCCGATGGTGAGCAGACTGTCCCCTGTCGCGAACTTCTCCACTTGGGCCGCTCCGAGGATCAACGGCACCCCGGTCTCATGGCTCAAGCGCTGAAGCCGTGAGATCAAGGACGGGTCGGAGAGATCCCCGGGAATGGCGCTTTCCGGCCAGACGATCAAGTCCGGGTGGGTGGATGCCGCCTCTCTGGTCAATCGTTCGAATCGGGTCAGGTTGACGTCTCGGCCTGCCTCGGTCGTGCGGTCGCCGATTTGAATATTGGGTTGAATGGCTGCAACCCGGATGGGTTCACCTGATGCCGGCGAGAAGAGTTCGGTCGCCCCCCAGGCGTGGACTGTGAGGAGGATGAGGATGGCGACTGCCGCGGACTTGCGTTCCTGCCTGAGGCAGAGGGCGGCAAGGGCGGCATTGCCCAACGCTACCAGGAACGTGACGCCATGCTCGCCAATCATACCGGCGGCCTGCAGCAGAGGGAGGTTGTGGTGTTGCGTCTGGGCGAGGGTTCCCCAAGGCAGGGCCAGAAACCCCGCGTGTGCGCGGAGGTAGTCGATCAGCAGCCAAAAAACGGGCGCGCAAACGAGCAGGGGAACGTGTTGCCGCAGCGCCCAAGCGGTGGCCGATGCCCAAAGCGCCGGGTAGGCGCCGACATAAAGGGCGAGCACGACGGCATGGCGCAGATCGAAACTCGGCACTTCGAAGAGCCAGCCGTAGATGCCGAAGCTGGCGAAGATTCCGGTCAGCAGCCCCAGTGCAGCCGCCTGACCAGGCCTGATCCCTTGCATGGCCAGGAGAAGCGGGACGAGTGCGCCCCAACCCAGCCACCCGATATCCGGCGAGGGGAGAGAGGCGACCAGCAGCGCCGCAGACAGCAGTGCCAGTCCGACACGTGTGCTCAGCTCGGCCACGTGCTGACGTCGATGTGCCGTCATCCCGGCCCCCCTCCCGTCGGCCTCAGGCTCTCCGTTCGGATTCCGCCTCTTTCCCCTGTACGGTCGCTGCCGGTGTTCCGACTGACTCACTCGTCCAGGTGAGTCTACCGACCGGCGCCACAGGTTCACTCCATTATTGTGGCTGCGCCGATGGTGGAATGAGCGTGCTGGTCCAGGCTTTCGCAGCCTTCGCATCGCTATCTGCCGGCTTCGTGCATTTCTTTCCGCGCACGCCGTAACTGATCGTGTTGGTCCGGATCGGGCAGGTTCCAAAGGCGGTGCCGAATTGGACCACGCCTTCGATCACCGTCAGAATGCTCTGTCCGTCCGGTTGAACTTTCAAATTAAACTCCGTCTCTTTCACCGCCGCCGTGGCCACCGGGGTTTCGACCTCGAACGCCTTCGGCCCGTCGCCGGCGGTTTTTGCCCATACTTCACCTTGACTCAAGCGGAGAATCCACGTGGTCGGCTTATCCTTTTGCCAGCGTGAGAGAATCTTGAAGGAGGTCTCCTCGTTCAGCGCGACGTTGACGCCTTGCTTGAGTTGAATGTAGGCCTGGCTCGAGGCATCCGTCTTGAGCACGTCGCCTTCATACAGCGGCATGGTCTTTCGGCCCTGGAGCTGTTCCTCCACGCCGTCGGCACGGACAATGGTCAGCGTACCGATGGCATTGACGGCCCACCCTACTGGAGCGTTTGCGGCAAACCCCGGTGTAACTCCGCCTGCAAGTAATCCCAACACCATGACAGTGGATCTGATAAATGATGACGTCATATCTCCCTCCGCGCGTGTCCTGGCCGCGTCTTGTCCTGGATCAATTTCTGTGTCGCCTAAACATTGGTGATCGGTCCTGGGCCCTGCGTTCGTCGCTTATCGTGACACCACCACTCGAATCGGTTTGCGGCCGACCGGGACCGTGCCGAGATTTTGACCCGTGCCCGTATCGATGACGCGGACTTCGTTCCCCTTGTCGTGGCCGACGAAAATACGTGTGCCTTCGGGATTCGCCCAGATTCCGTTGGGGCCCTCACCCACGGCAAATTCTTCCAGTATCTTGAGGTTCTTGGGATCTGCCGGCACCACGGCCACCTTGTTGGTCCCGCCGACCGTCACGTAGACGTTCGGTCCCTGCATGCCCTTGAAGCCGAAGGCGATCTGCTGCGGCTTCGCGCCGACTTCCAACGTTCCGGCGATTTCCTGCGTGGCCGGATCGATCACGTAAATGTCTGTTCCGCCGGTGTTCGTGCCCCAGACATAGCCTTTCGGGCCGACGACCAGAAAATGCGGATTCGTTCCGACCGGCAGCGACTTGACGATTTGGTGCGTGGCGGTATCGATGATGTCGACGGTCTTGTCGCCTTGGGTACTGACGTAGGCGAATTTACCGTCGTGCGAGAAGGTCAGGCCGGTCGGGCCCTTACCGGTCGGGATGGTCCCCACAATGCGAAAGGTCTCCGTATCCACGATCGAAATATTGTTGTCGCCAATGTTCGCGACCCACGCCTGTTTATTGTCGTTCGTAAGCGCCACTACGTGGCACCGTTGGCCGGTATAGATCGATGCGATCGTCTCCATCGTGCCCGCATCCATGACTGAGAGGCGGCCGCTGGCGAGATTGGTGGCGTACACGCGTCGGCCGTCGCGCGAAACGGCGAGGTCATGCGTGGACTGGTTTTTTGAGTCGATGTTTCCCACCGGCGCATAACTCGTCGCATCGATGACCGACACGTCGTTTGAGCTTTCATTGGCGGTATAAATGCGCGATGGAATGTCGATCGGCGCTTTGACGGTTTCAACCTCGGCGCAGCCCGCCAGGCCGAGGAGCCCGAACGCGACAACGCCGATGCGTGACCATGACGATGGCATAACAATCCTCCTTACTGATCTATGACTATGATGGAATAAATGACGTATGATCATGAATGACGATGCCCCTTACCGCACCTGGCCGAGTATCAGTTGCCCTTCGACCTCACCCTTCTTGACCGGATGCTGATTTTGGCCGGTGACTTCCGGAACCTTCTTTGACACATAGCTGTAGGCCTCGTCGACGGTAATGACCCCGTCGCGGTCCGTGTCGGCCTGGCCGCGCAAGCCTTCGAGTAAATAGTAGGTGAACACGCCGTGGCCTAAGTCTTCGCGTTCCTCGCTGACTTCGCTGGCCTTGCTGGCACTCAGGACGATGCGCCCTTTGCCTTTTGAGAGGCGGCTCAGGAATGATTCGGAGACGACGGCGCGGCGCGACGCGGTGGCGAAGGTGCGGCCGGCCGTAGCGCCGCTGTAGCAGGAGTCGCTGATGAAAATCACGCGCTCGGGCGCGAGCCGGTTGAAGATCGTCTCGACTTCCCGCATCGGCAGGCCGGTCGTATAGAGGTCCTTCGGGTCCGCATCGTAAGGGACGATGTATTTTTCGAGACCGTCGTCGTCCGCGGCCGAGGCATCCGCCTCCGGCGCTCCGTGGCCTGCATAGTAGATGATGACGGTGTCCTTCTCCGCCGCTTTGCGCTTCAATTCCGTCCCGAGCGTGCGCTTCAGATTCGTGAGGGTGGCCTGTTCGTTCAAGAGCAGCGTCGCGTTCTCGGGCAGGACGCCGACATTGCGCAGCAGGTAGTCATAAAAGGCCTGCGCATCCACATCCGCATACCGGAGCGGATGAACGGTCTTGTATTTCGAAATGCCGATGACCACGGCCCAGACCTTGGCGCGGTCCACCTGACGCATCACGGTGATGATTTTTTGAGCCGAGAGGTTATCCCGGTCGATGGCGGAGACCACGATCTCGTTCTTACCTTCCTTTAGCGTGAGTCGTTCCGAAAACTCGAGGTTCGGCTGTGCCGCGGGAGCATCCGGCTTGACGGCGATCCCACGGGCCTCGCGCTGCGCGAGGAGCTGGCCATTGACCCGAATCTCTACGCGCGCGATGCCGCGTTCGCTGGCAGCGGCTCCGGCCAGAAGAATTCTGTCTACTGTGACGTCCGCTCCATCGGAAGGCGAGGCGAGGGCGATGACCGGAGGGGCGTTCTGGAACAGTTTCACGACCGGCGCGCCGCTGATCGAAGGAATCGGCATATTGCCTTTTGCGGGCTCGGCCGGTTCACGCGCGTCGCGTTTTGCGATCCAGCCGGTTTCCTTCGGAGAGATCTGTACGCGCCACCAGTCGCCGAGTTCTCCGGTCACGGCCAGGCCTTGATCCTTGGCGGCCGAGGCGATCACAGAGGTGTCCGACCCAGCTCCGCTGTGAATCTTCGCCGACGGCTCGCTCACGGCGACCAGTTTATTCGTGGCGACAATCTGCGGGGACGGCCGGTGGTCGACGGCGAGCGTGAGTTGTTCGTCGAGTGTCACGTTGAGGCTCCGCTCACGGATGAAGAGCCGCAGCGGCAGTTCGTCGACCTTGATGTCGCGGGCGACGGTCAGGTTCACGCGAGCGTTCTTGGTTTCGTCTGGTTTGAGCGGGCCGAGGTCCACGGCGGTCTGGCTGAGGCGTGCCTCCCGGGAGCCGGGGAGACTTAATTCGATGGTCGTCTGTTGCGCGACGACCGGCCCGACATTCTTGATGGTGAGCAGGAGATCGATGGCTTCGCCTTTTTGAATGCGGCCGTCGCCATTGCCCACCGATTGTCCGCTCCCATCGTCCAGCAGTTGATGGGTGTAGGCAAAACGGGGGCGAGGCTGACCCTTTAGGCTGAGGGCGGCCTGCAACGGGGACGGAATAAATCCGTTGTACTCCTCGAATTCCAGCGAGACTGGAATGGCGCCGTCGGGGCGATCGGCTGGTAACGGGAGCGTCACGGCATCGTCCACGGTTTGACCCGGTTCGATTTTCCCGAAGTAGAACAGCAGGCCGTTCAACGCCGGGTCCTCGCTCTTCGTGCGGGCCTGAAAGCGGTACAGCGGGCCCTTGCCCTTGTTCGTGATGGAGAGGGTGAGCGTGACCGGTCGTCCTGCCACGAGTTCCATCGGTCGGATCGACAGTTCTGCTTCCGGCAACGGCGGTGGCGAGGGAATGGCGCCTATTTCATTCCCGCGCTGTTTCACCTTGTCGGCCAGGTTAGCCGCAATGGTGGCCGGAACACTCGATTGCAGACGTGCGGTCTTGTCACGGCCGCCGCTGGCGACGACCGTGCCATCGGGCGAAATGGCGACGGCACGAACCGGGCCCTTGTGGCCGGTGAGGTGATGACGTTCACGGCCGGTTGCGACGTCCCAGACGCGCACGCTGCCGTCTGTTCCACCGGACACGAGCGTCCGTCCATCCGCCGAAAATGCGAGGCCGTAGACGTCACCGGTATGGCCCGAGAGGGTGAGACGCTCGTGTCCGGCATCGAGATCCCACAGACGGATCGTGCCGTCGGCGGAGGCGCTCCCCAGTAGATGACTGCCGGGCGCAAAGGCGAGGGCGTAGACGGCCCCGCTATGGCCGGTCAGCACGCGGCGTTGCAGGCCCGTGGCCAGGTCCCAGAGATGGATCTGCATGTCGCTGCTCGCGCTGGCGACCAGTTTGCCGTCCGGCGAAAACACGATGCCGTAGACCACGCCGAATTGCCCGCGGACGGATTTCAGTTCCTTCCCGCTGGCCGTTTCCCAGAAGCGCAGGCTGCCGTCGTTGCCGCCGGTGGCTAACATCTTCCCGTCGCCGGAGAAGGCCACTGCTCGTACCGCGCCGAAGTTCGACGTCACTGCCCGGAGTTCCTGTCCGGAGCTGAGATCCCAGATCCGCACAGAGGTGTCGGCACTGCCCGATGCCAGGAGCTTCCCGTCGGGAGAAAACGTCAGGGCATGGACCGCGCCCATATGTCCACGGAGCACGTTGAGATCCCGTCCGGTTTCCGGATCCCATAAACGAATGGTCTGGTCGGTGCCCGCAGTGGCCAGCAGGCGGCCGCTGGGAGAAAAGGCGAGGGTGAGTATTTCGCTGGCATGGCCGGCGAGCAGGCGTGGGGCCGCGTCTGGAGAATCGGCTGTCGCTGGAACGGGGAGGAGCGTGAGGAGCCACAGGAGCGCCGTGACAGCCAGCAGGTTCCCGCGCATGGGTCTATCCTTTTCCGAATCGGGAGTCGCTCAGACTCACCGTCCGGACCAGATCTCTCAAGAAACGTCAGTCGGCTTCGCAGTACCAGTCTGTCGGCCGTTTCCGGCGTCAGGTTCACCTGTTTTGCCAGGGACGACAGTGTATTTTTCGGCCTTCCCGCTTGTCAATCGAAACGGGATCAGCCCCACTCAAATACACGCATTGTTCACGATTGTTCGCGGGCCCAGGGTTCGGGTTGCACCACGGATCGACTCGGTGAGGAGAGGCGGGAACCAGATCAGTTTGCCGGATCGGTCGGGAGTTTGAGGAATTTCGTCACTTCACCCGCCCCATTCATTTCGAAGATCACGTGATCGTGAATCCTGATATCGCGCAAGAGGCGCTGATCGGCCACGACCAGGAGTCGCAATTCTCCGCTTGGCAATTGAAGCGTCAGGGAGGCGGATTCCTGATCGATGGAGACGACGGTACCGCCCGGGAGCGGCCTGTCTGCGGATTTTTCTGCGGCGGCGGAACCCGTCGCAGAAAACGAGGACGTAAGGAGCATGGTAAGCAGCAATAGCGGGATCATGCGACAACTATACAGAGGCACGGCTCCTGGAGAACACTAGGAGATTTACGGGGGGCACGAGTGCGATGGGCCTGTCATCAACTGGCCGCCTCCTGGATTTTACGGTTGCGCAGATGGTGCGGTCCCTCTATGTTGATAGGAAGAGGAAGCCGCAGTCATGGCCGAGACCAATCATGAAACGCCCGTCGTCCTGACGGTCAATGCCGGATCATCGAGTGTGAAGTGGGCGCTGTTCCAAGTGGCTGCTTCGCCTGCGCGGACGGCAGGAGGACGGATCGAACGCATCGGGCTTCCGGATGGCATTGTGACTTTTACCGATGGCGCGACCGGGCATGACCAACGGCGTGTCGCGCAGATCCAGGACCACGCGGCTGCCGTCCGGTGGCTCACGGACCAACTTGCGCAGAGCGGCCGGGGAATATCTATTAAGGCGATCGGCCATCGGGTCGTACATGGGGGGAGCCGTTATGTCGATCCCCAGGTGATATCGGGGGAGGTAATGGAGGAACTGCGCCGGCTCAGTCCCTACGATCCCGAGCATCTCCCGGCCGAACTCACCCTGATCGAAGCCTTTGCCGCACAGTATCCCACCATCCCGCAGGTCGCCTGCTTTGACACAGGATTCCATCAACATCTGCCTGCAGTCGCGCGTCTGATTGCCATTCCGCGCCGGTACGAAAAACAGGGCGTCAGGCGATACGGGTTTCACGGCCTGTCCTACGCCTATCTAATGGACGAACTGGAGCGTGTGGCCGGCCGTGAGGCCGCGCACGGCAAGGTGATTCTTGCCCATCTGGGAAATGGGGCCAGTCTCGCCGCAGTGCGGGATGGCGTGAGCATCGATACGACGATGGGATTCACCCCGGCCTCCGGCCTGCCGATGAGCACCAGGTCCGGGGATTTAGACCCTGGTCTGGTGTCGTATCTCTCTAAAACCGAGGGCATGACCGCGGATCAATTTCACCATATGGTGAATGCGCAGTCCGGCCTCTTGGGTCTGTCGGAAACCAGCCCCGACCTGCGTGACCTGTTGGCGCAGGAAGGGCACGATCAGCGCGCAGCCGAGGCGGTGGCGGTATTTTGTTATCAGGGCAAGAAGTGGATCGGCGCCTATGCGGCGGCGTTGGGCGGACTGGACCAGCTCGTGTTCAGCGGTGGCATCGGCGAACATTCCTCTCTTGTACGCGCCCGTATGTGTGAAGGCCTGGACTTTCTCGGCGTGCAATTGGATCAGGCGCGCAACGATGCTCAGGACGCGGTCATTTCCAGGCTGGATAGCCGCGTGACGGTACGGGTGATCCGTACCGACGAAGAAAGTCAGATTGCGCAGTCCGTCTGCCGGCTGCTGGCTTTGCCTGCAGGCCGCGGAACACGATAAACGATCGCCCTGATCGGGTCTGCGCGAGGTGACGGGGTCTTTCCAAATCTGAAAGAGGGAACTCATGAACCAGACGATGCAAGCGAATCAGCCGCTGAGCCCTGAGATGGTTCAACGGATTCATGCCTACTGGCGGGCGGCCAATTATCTCTCCGTCGGACAAATTTATTTGTATGACAACCCGCTGCTGAAGCAGCCGTTGAAGCGGGAGCATATCAAGCCGCGCCTGCTCGGCCATTGGGGGACGACGCCCGGGCTGAATTTTATTTATGCCCATCTCAACCGGATCATCAAGGCGCAGGACCTTTCGGTGCTCTACATCGCGGGGCCCGGCCATGGCGGTCCGGGCATCGTTGCGAACGTCTATCTCGAAGGGACCTACAGCGAGGTCTATCCGAACATCTCGCAAGACGAGGCGGGGCTCCAGCGACTGTTCAAACAATTTTCCTTCCCCGGCGGCATTCCGAGCCATGTGGCACCGGAAACGCCCGGTTCAATTCACGAGGGTGGCGAACTGGGGTATTCCCTGGCTCACGCCTACGGCGCAGTCTTTGATCATCCTGAATTGCTCGTAGCCTGCGTGATCGGCGACGGGGAAGCGGAAACCGGCCCGCTGGCCGGCAGTTGGCACGGGAACAAGTTCTTGAATCCGGTGCGTGACGGCGCCGTGCTGCCCATTCTCCATTTGAACGGCTACAAGATTGCCGGGCCGACGGTCTTGTCGCGCATGCCGCCGGATGAACTCGAATCGCTGCTGATCGGGTATGGGCACCAGCCGTTTTTTGTAGAAGGCGACGACCCCGAGACGATGCATCAACTGATGGCCGCTACGCTGGACGAGATCGTGACGACGATCCGGCGCATTCAACAGGAGGCCCGCTTCAAGGGGTTCACCGCTCGCCCGCGCTGGCCCATGATCGTATTGCGCACCCCGAAAGGATGGACCGGTCCGAAGGAAGTGGACGGCAAGCTGACGGAGGGGACGTTCCGTTCTCACCAGGTGCCCATGGGCGACATGGACAAGCCCGGGCATGTCGAGTTGTTGGAGACCTGGCTGAAGAGTTACAAGCCGGAGGAGCTGTTCGACGAGGCGGGAAAGCTGGTGCCCGAGCTGGCCTCATTGGCGCCGACCGGCGAGCGGCGCATGGGTGCTATTGCCTGTGCGAACGGCGGCACTCTCCTGCGCGACCTGCACATGCCGGACTTCCGGCAGTATGCGGTGCCGGTCGTGAAGCCGGGGGCGGACGAGGCCGAAGCCACCAGAGTACAGGGACTCTTCCTGCGCGACATTCTGAAAAGTAATCCGCACAACTTCCGGGTCTTCGGGCCGGACGAGACGGCGTCCAATCGCTGGGGCGCTCTGTTCGAGGTGACCGACCGTTGTTCGACGGAGGAAATCCTGGCCACCGACGAACATGTGGCTCATGACGGGCGTGTCATGGAGATCTTGAGCGAGCACCTCTGTCAGGGCTGGCTCGAAGGGTATCTGCTGACCGGGCGGCATGGATTCATGAATTGCTATGAGGCGTTCATTCATATCATCGATTCCATGTTCAACCAGCATGCGAAGTGGTTGAAGACTTCGCGGGAGATTCCCTGGCGCAGGCCGATCGCGTCGCTCAACTACCTGTTGACCTCGCACGTGTGGCGGCAGGATCACAATGGATTCAGCCACCAGGATCCGGGGTTCATCGACCATGTGGTGAATAAGAAGGCGGAAGTGATTCGCGTCTACCTGCCGCCCGATGCCAACACACTCCTGTCGGTTACCGATCACTGCTTGCGCAGCCGCGACTACGTGAACGTGGTCGTCGCGGGCAAACAGCCGGCACCGCAGTGGCTGGATATGGAATCCGCCATCCTGCATTGCACGGCCGGGATCGGCATCTGGGAATGGGCCAGCAACGACCGCGGCAGCGAACCGGATGTGGTCATGGCCTGTTGCGGCGACGTGCCGACCATGGAGACCCTGGCGGCGGTCGAAATTTTGCGCGTGGCCCAGCCTAATTTGAAGGTGCGGGTCGTGAACGTGGTCGATCTCATGAAGCTGCAGCCGGCGAGTGAACATCCGCACGGCATGTCCGACAAGGAGTTTGATGCCCTGTTTACCACGGACAAACCGATCATTTTCGCCTTCCATGGCTATCCCTGGTTGATCCATCGCCTGACCTACCGGCGGACGAATCATCACAATCTGCATGTGCGCGGCTACAAAGAAGAAGGCACGACGACGACACCCTTCGACATGGTCGTGTTGAACGATCTCGACCGATTCCACCTTGTGGCCGATGTCGTGGACCGCGTGCCGCAACTCGGGGCGCGCGCGGCGTATCTCAAACAAGAGATGCGCGACAAGCGCATGCAGCACAAGCAGTACATCGAGATCCATGGCACCGACATGCCGGAGATCAGGAACTGGAAATGGAGCGGAAAACGGTAGGCCTATGGTCGTGGCGAAGACGGTTGTCTTGTTCGATGTGGACAATACCTTGCTGGACAATGATCAGATTGCGGTTGATCTGACGCAGCATCTCGATGAGGAAATCGGCTCCCGTGGAGAGCGGCAGTACTGGGCGATCTTCGAAGAGCTGCGGACGCAGCTGGGCTACGTCGATTATCTCGGGGCGTTGCAGCGCTACCGGCAGGAGTATCCGCGCGATCCCCATCTCCTGACCCTCTCCAGATTTTTGCTCAATTACCCGTTTGCCGAGCGATTGTTCCCGCAGGCGCGCGAAGTCGTGCGCCATGTTTCGCAGTGGGGGCAGGCGGTGATTCTTTCGGATGGAGACGTGGTCTTCCAGCCGCGCAAGATCGACCGGTCCGGTCTCTTTGAAGTGGTTGAGGGGCATGTGCTCATCTACATTCACAAAGAGAAAGAGCTAGACGATGTCGAGCAACGGTATCCGGCCGACCATTATGTGATGGTCGATGACAAGTTGCGCATTCTCACTGCGGTGAAGGCCTATTGGGGGCCTCGCGTGACGACGGTGTTTCCGCGGCAAGGACACTACGCGAAGGATCCCGAGGTGCTGCGGACCTTTCCAGCCGCAGACCTCACCATCGATCGCATCAGTGATTTACTGACCATCGATCGGAACAGGCTCCTCGCCGCCGCAAACCAGCGCGTGTGATCATGCAGTCGATGGGTTGGTTCCGCTCATTCCACCTCTAATCAGGCAGGTGAACAATGACACCCGAGAAGCCCGATGACAGGATCTGGTCCATCCCGCTTGACCGCCGACAGTTGTTGAAAGGCCTGGGTGTTGCCGGAGGGCTCATGGCGCTCGGCGGCCCGCGCCGCCTGGCCGAAGCACTCGCCGCGGACCCTTCCGCCATGGGCAATTCTACCGGCGAGGTTCCGCGGCGTGCGTTGGGGAAAACCGGCGTACAGGTCTCGGCCCTCTGTTTCGGGGGTGCGCATTGGGGCCGGATTCAGGACGATGGGGAGGCCATTCGTCTGTTGCATGCCGCCATCGACGCCGGCGTGAATTTTCTCGACAATGCCTGGGAGTACAACGGCGGACGTTCCGAGGAACTGATGGGCAAGGCGCTGCAGGGGAAACGGCAGCAGGTGGTGCTCATGACCAAGGTTTGCTCGCACGGGCGTGACAAGAAGGTGGCCATGCAGCAATTGGAAGAATCGCTGCGTCGCTTGAAGACCGATTATCTCGATCTCTGGCAGATCCACGAAGTGGTGTATGAAGACGATCCCGATCGGCACTTTGCTCCGCACGGCGGGACGGAAGCCTTGCTGGAGGCGAAACGACAGGGCAAGGTGCGGTTCATCGGATTCACCGGGCACAAGCACCCGCAGATCCATCTCAAGATGCTGTCTCACGACTTTCCGTTCGATACGTGCCAGATGCCGTTGAATGTGTTTGACGGGACCTATCGCAGCTTCGAACGGGAGGTGTTGCCGGTCTTGAATCAACGCGGGATTGCCCCGTTGGGCATGAAGAGTCTGATCGGCAATGCCGAGCCGATCAAGCAGGGAATTGTGAAGCCTGAGGAGGCGATACGCTATGTGCTGAGTCTACCGATCGCCTCGTTGGTCAGCGGAATCGATTCGCCACAGGTCCTGCAGCAGAATCTCGACATCGTCCGACGGTTTACGCCCATGACTGTCGCCGAGATGGAGGGGCTGCGTAGTAGAGTCGCCATGTTTGCGATGGACGGGCGGTACGAACTGTTCAAATCCAGCAACCGGTACGACGGCCGCATCGGACGCGAGCAGCACGGCATCTCCTAGCAGGCTGATGATTCCGGTCGCGCGTCCTGCGGCCTTGCCGAACCGCCTGCAAAGCTTCGCATCGTCCGTCTTAACGCCACTCGACTGCTCCGAAGCCGGAATCCCCCAGAATGACATACATCAAGCTGACGGCCGCGACCGTCTGATTGCGAAATTCTACGCTCGGATAGTGGGCATCGCGGTGAGAGACCGTGTAGCGAAGCGCCACGCCGTGCCGGTCGAAGACGCGAAGGGTGAGGGAGGATTCTGCGCGGATGATATTTTCCTGCCCATGCCGTTCGGGTGAGAGAAAGTCGCTGACATAATATTCCCGCCCCGTGATATCGAACATCGCCCGGTTGGCATAAATGAGCCGGAGCGCGACGAGCGCCTGCGGTGTAGTGCCGTAGTGATAGTCTCGTTCCTCCGTACGTTGAATGCTTCCGGCCGCCCCATATCCTGCACCACCCAGAAACGTTCCTTGCAGCGCAACGTCGTCCGACAGCCAGGACTGCCAGACGGTTCCCAGCGAGAGGGCGGTGCTGGAGACCCGGAACACTTGCGGCGAAATATAATCATAGCTGCCGAAGAGTCCCCAGATTCCACGCGTCGTGTCGCCGGATGCGTAGGCTTTTCCCGCCAGCAGTCCGCGAGTGCTGATGGTTTCCAGGGTATTGGCCGTGGCTGCGGAGACATGAAAATCGAAATAGTCGAAGGGGCGTGTGTACCCGTAGCCCGGCTTGCCGGGAAGGCCATAGGTCAAGGTGAACTCGCCCACTGCGCCATGTTCGTTCACATTCGAAGCAACGTTATGGCTGCTGGAGGTGAGCGTACCGCCCGCCTCCAACCGCATGAATGTGGCTGGGCGATGGCTCGGATAGACGGCGTCGAACCGGTTCCCAAACACCAAACGATTGAAGCCGGTGGGTGGGGAAATGATGGCGGCACCGAGCTCGCGCCAAAACCCCGGGCGGCCATCGTCGGATTCGAGGAGCAGATTGGCCATCCTGAACAGGGGCTCGCCCAGGAATGTTCCGCCGATGGGCGTCGCGATCATGTCATTGATCGAGGGATTCGTTTTTTCGCCGCCGATTTCCCAGAGAAAGCTCCCGGCGACGCTATACAAAGACGATTCCCAAAAGTTCAAGCCCGATGAACGGGCCAGCCCGAAGTAGACGCTTCCACTGTAGGGATGCAGGAACTGGTTCACGGAAAACTGGTCGTTGTCGAGCACCCATTTCGAATCGGTGAGATGCTGACGAATGGTGGTGCCGGTGGTGCGGTAGTCTGCCATCGGTTCTGTGAAATGTCGGTCGAACTGGTTCAGCAGGAAGAGGTACGTGAGGATTTCCGCGGCTGGAATCAGATAACTGCGACCTTCTCTTGTCTCCCAATTGAGTACTGAAGAGCGCTCGGCATTCTTTGCCGAAGCATCTGCCCGATCAGCGTGATTGACGGGCCCGACCAGGTCGCGTTCGCCGGTGGGTCCGGTGGGCTGAGGGAATTGGACCTGCGTCATTCCCATGTCCGGACACATCAGGACAAGCGCCGATACCAGGGGAATGGTGCGAATAATCTGACGGATATGCAGTAGTGACTTCATACGGGGGCGCGGCCCTTCCACTGTGAGTTGATCGCATCAAGCCGCTCGCGGATACTCGGGGAAACCCTAGATCGGGCAATTAGGAATGCCTGGGGCGGGGTGGAACTCAGCTAGCGCGGTTTCACCAGCCGATGCAGGCTGCCGCCGGTGGCAAGGCGCGCAAACTGTTGCTTCACACCATTCACGCGCGCGAGGTAGGAGGCCGTGTCATGGTCGCCGCATTTCTGGTGGGAGCTGAGGCGAAAACCGCGAGCGGCGAAGGCATGGCCGGCTCCCGCCCCGCAGAGGTGGATCAGCGCGGCGAGGTCTTGCTTCTGTTGCCTCGTGATAGAGGCGGTTCGCCGGGAGCCGATCGTCGCGGCGACTTGGCGATCAAGCAGGGCGGCAGTCAGTTCGATAGCATGGCTCGGAACAACCCTGGTGTAGAGGCTGTTGAACCAACAGGAGTGCACGTCGTTCCACGGGCCGTCTTCTGCCACGACGTGGTTGTGGATGCAGTAACGCTTGGCCTCGCGAAATGTGCCGTCGGTCAACTGGAACATGCCCACTGCGCTGGAGGCCGGTCGATACCACTCGAACGGATTCCACGACATCCGCCAGCGCCAATAGGTTCGCGCCACGGGATTGCCGGCTCCTTCCACTTGCGCGAGCGCGGCGAGCAATTCCGGTGTGATGATCGCCGTCGAATGCTCACGAAACAGGGTGCCGTATTCTTGCCAGGTCGCCGCAGGGTTCTTATCCAGCGCGTCCTCCAGGGGAAACAACACCTCGGTCGGTTTATTGATTGCGTGAAAGATCCAGTTGAGGGTCAACCAGAGGCCGAAGAGGAGTAGGACACTGATGAGGAGGCGCGGAACCGGATGGGTTTTCCCGAGCGCGTGCAGGAACGCCCGAAGTTCACGCCAGCGGAGGCCCCCGAATCGTGAGAGTGCGGAGAGCGTGAGCCGGCGGCGTGAGCGACTGCGGTGAGAGGAATGAGTGCCGGCACGATGAGCAGGTCTAGGCGCCATCGCCTCACTATAACCGAAATCGATTCTGGCCCTGGCTACTTATTCCCGACAGCATACGAATAGTCCTGCCACTATTTGCAGGCTCTCGCACGCGGCTTCAGTTATCTGTGTCGCTATCGGCCCCGGTGGCCGCCGCTGCTGTGGGAATGGCTGTTGCTATGCCCGCCGGAGCTGCCTGAGGATCGAGGCGCCATGCTGACCGATGGGCTATGCTGCGGCATCGATGGGGTGCTCTGAATATTCGGCGGACTCGGGCGCCAGAAGTGATTGGGGTGAACCTGGTAGGGCTGCGACTGAGGAGCGAATTGACGTGTCACCGGTGGAACCGATCTCGGTGTTGGGATGACCACCACGTCGCCCACCCTGGCTGGCTGACTTTGGCTGTTGAGGAGGGGCGCGGCCTGCTGTTGGTGGTTATAAGCTAGGGGTGGAACCAACAGCGAGTGGCGCGGCGGCATGGAGACCGGCGGTTGTGCTGGCGGAGCGGTGTTGTTGTGCGCCGTGATCGTCTGTTGTGCGAGCGAGAGATGGCGATGATGGGGCGAGAGGCGTTGCGCTTGAAGCAACAGGCCGTTGATGCCCGATGCGCCGAACCAGGGATAGGAGTAAAAGCCTAACGTAGGGTAGGTCCAACTCGTCCAGGCCTGTGACAGAAGCGCGTTGGCCTGCAACTGGTTGAGCATGTCTTCACGTTGATCCGTGTATTGTTGCACGTCGTATGGCGTGGCGGCCGAGGCCAGGGCGCGGTTGGTTTCATCGACTTGTGCCTGGAGCCGATCGGTCTCGGCCCGGAGGGCGAGGAGCTCTTGGCGAGCCTGGTCGTTCTCCCTGAGCGCGGCAATGGCTTGAACGACGTCATGTGGTTCGATGTCCGCCGTGAGGTCTACGCGAATCACGACATGATCCTGCTCCAGCCTCGTGGTCACCGTCTGATCGATCACCTTCACAATTCCCGCGGTGAAGCTGCGGATATCATCCCGCGTGACGTTCAAATCCCGCACTTCGGTGATGCGCTCGACGTAGGTCGCCACCTGCTCGAGGGCGTCCTGCTTTGCGGCTTCGGTTGCCAGGCGGACGGCATCGGCTCTGTTGTCATGATCACCCATCCGATACTCGCCGCTTGCGTTCACGGTGCGCGCATCAGCCGAGCGCATCGGAGGATCGGTTGCGACTGGCGGTGACGAGGGCTCCGCGGTGGGTTCAGCCTCGAAACTCCGCTGCGTCAGTTGTCGACGGTATTTCTCCGGCACTGACCCCAGTTCGTTGGTAAAGGTCTGCACTCCCTCGTCATTGGTGTAACTGTAGATGGCGGTCGAGGCGAAGGAGAAACTTGTGGAGAGCATGGAGGCGGAGAACCAGAATGAGAAGAGTGCGGAAGCGGTCAGCAATCTGCGGGAGCGAAACATGGTACAGCCTCCCGTGTGAGTACGAATTTAGGATAACACAGGAAGGGGAGCTGTTACTGCTAGGCCAGGCTTAGATATGTTGGGCAACGAACGGGCAGGTTTGTCGGGTGGCCGTACAATAGCATATGGGAGAGGGTCAAAAGCATGTGAATGCAAAGGCTGAAGCAGCCTTTTTCTAGAGCCTCCTCGAACAAGTTTTTTTGCAGAAATGCTGGTATTTAATAAAATGTAGAGCCTTTCGGCTCTATTGATATGTCGTACGACGATCAACTACAAATTCTACAGTCTCAAATTTGTAGAGATATTGTTGGGATCGACCACATAATGCCGGAGTAGACTATGGAGATACGTAACTGGCAATTGCAGGGCGATAAGCGAGCAGTTCCAAGGTCATTACAATACGGTGGCCCAAGAAGTTTCGTCAAGTTTTTTGTTAGATACGTACACATTATTAAGCATATGCGCAGTCTATGTCCGTAAGTTTTTGCGAAAGGTGGTGTGTCCAATGCCTGAAACTCTGTCCGGGGAAACTCAAAAAGACAAAGTATTTGTCGTTCATGGTAGGAATCTTAGGGCTCGTCATGCGATGTTTTCATTCCTCCGAAGTCTTGGCCTCCAACCCATTGAGTGGGAGCAAGCCGTAAAGCTTTCCGGCCAAGCGAGCCCTTCAACGCTTGAGGTGGTAAAGGCTGGATTAGGATTGTCGCAATGTGCGGTGGTGCTCTTCACGGGTGATGATGAGGCAAGACTCCGCCCAGAATTTGGAAAGGAGCAGTTAAAATACCAACCGAGACCCAATGTTATTTTTGAAGCCGGTTGGGCGATGGCTCAAAAGCAGCAGGAGCGGACAATACTTCTGAGGTTTGGAGAAGTAAGAGAACTGTCTGATCTAAGTGGATTGAACGTAGTCAATATAGATAATTCACCGGATCGCCGCAATGCATTGGTGCAACGCCTCAAGATAGCGGGATGTCATGTCGATGAAACCGCGTCTGACTACCTAAAGTCTGATGTGGCAGGAAACTTTGAATTGCCATTAGAGGACGAGTCAGTCGGCCCGGATGTTCTAAGCAGAGGTGGTCATACCGATTTTGTTGTCGACTCTACGCTCAGTCACTCCCTTAACAACCTCGACTTGTACACTGAACTCTGCAACTACCTTTCGCAGGGAGGCGCCACTAATCTTAAGTATAACTATTTGGGAACGGTTTGCGCATACAATTGGTTAGCCCTGAGCCAAGACCCTACATATGGGCACTCCGACCTTAATCACATTATTGAGCACAATGCTGCTGAGATTGTTAGAGCGGCTGGAATTGAAGGGACGCCAGTTGATTTCATAAGTCTTGGCCCGGGAGACGGGATAATCGATGTACAGCTTCTGAACACTCTGCAGCAATCATGTAAGTTGTCCCACTACTATCCTTTAGATTTGTCGTTCGAGCTGCTACAACGCGCGGTTTCAACGGTATTGGGCACCCCATGGCTTTCAAAGAATTTCAAGATTAAGGCGGTGCACGGTGACTTCACAAGGCTTAGCACATACAAGCCTATTTTTGCTTTTGATCCTGCTGTCAACTTTGTCTCACTAATTGGGTATTCGCTTGGGAATTACAATGAGGCAGAACTCCTTGGGAAATTGCGCGAAGGAATGGAGATGGGAGACCTTCTCCTGCTGGATGCTCGCCTACATCAACTTGGTCAAATCGCCGGAAAGCGTCTTTCGAAGAGCGACTCTGCTGAAATACTCATAAATTACAATCATCCGAAAAATAATCGCTTTGCGTTCGGGCCTCTTGAAACGGCAACGCTTGCAGCTCTGTCCAGTACGGACATTGGCTATGAGGTCAATAGTAGGCTGACTGCTGTTCCGAACGCGTTAAACATATTCACTTACTGCAAGAATCTTGTCACAAAGTTTCGCCGTGATGACAAAAAGCTTTCTCGGTCCAGACTTGACCTTGCTGTGACAACTCTCTATGACGCGGCATCATTGACGGATTGGTTGCAGTCTCGTGGGTTTGAAATGCTGTGGCAGAAGGTCGATAGGAAAACGGTTATATACTTGCTTCGGAAATCTGATTGAGAGCGCTTTTCGCCATACAATGCTCTGATCGGAAACACTTGGCGTCGCGGTGGCCTCCAATCATTGACTCATTTTTCAAATACGCGTCCAGGAGCGAATCGGCTCTTCAACAATTGTGATCGGACAAATTTGGCTATGCGAAAGCCCACGTATATAAATGCACGAATCTTTGGGCCCGACCATCACTACTAGTTCTGGTATAGCATTTTAAGGGCCCAAGTCTGGCATGGTGTGTAAGTCTACTTCCCGAGCATCAACTTGGCAGATCGGCTCCGAGATGAAGTCCCTCGCACACATTTCGACCAACAAACCTTTTGTGTTTGTTAGGTTCTTTTTGAAGTTGATTGCCCGAGAGGTTCCATGAAACCGCACGCATTTCTCGCGATGCCATTTGGTGTTAAGAAGGATAGCCAGGGAAATGAGCTCGATTTTAATCGAGTCTATTGTGAGCTGATCAGGCCTGCATTGGAGACGGCGGGGTTGGAGGTCTTCCGCGCGGATGAGGAGCAACGGGCAGGAGGTATCTTGCCAGACATGTTCCAAGAGTTGTTGATGGCTGACCTTGTAGTTGCTGACCTTACAATCGACAATCCCAACGTCTGGTATGAACTTGGGGTTCGACATGCGCTTCGTGCCCGTGGGGTGGTGCTTATCTGCGGAGGGCGGGTAACGACGGCCTTCGATCTTTATACGGATCTTAAACTGCGCTACTCGATCAAAGATCGTGGCCCGGATCCCTCGACCATCGAACAGGATAGGGCGAGTCTCACGTCCATGGTCAAGGCCACCATGGAGTCATGGCATGGCCGCAAGGTCAGCCCCGTCTATCACCTCATGCCGAATCTTCGAGAGCCGGATTGGAAGTCGCTCCGTATCGGTGACGTCCTGGAATTCTGGGCGCAACATGAAGCCTGGGAGACACGCATGGTGCTGGCGAGAAAGGCCGGGCATATCGGAGATGTCTTGGTGCTGGCGGAGGAAGCACCCATCGCGGCATTTCGGGCGGAGGCCTGGATCAAAGCTGGAGAGGCGCTGCGCAAGGCCGAACACTTCAATCTGGGTTTAGAGCAACTTGAGAAGGGGCTTGCCATTGAGCCGGACAATCTTCGCGGCTTACGGGAAAAAGGGATCTGTCTTCAGCGGTTGGCGTTGGCGGGAAAGTCGGGCCATTCGTTGGCTGGCACGCGGGCGCATTTTCGCACGGCGCTAGACTCTTTCCCGAACGACCCTGAAACCTGGGCTTTGCTGGGCCGCGTTGACAAAGACGCCTGGGTGGCGTCCTGGCGTCAGGCTGAGCGCACTCCGGGGCAGATGCGAGAAGACGCAGCCTATGAAGATGCACTGCTGCGGGCGGCGATCGAGAGCTATGCTACTGGATATCGCCGCAATCCCGCGCACTACTATTCCGGCATCAACGCGTTGACGCTGATGCATCTGTATCGGTATCTCACCAATGATCTGCGCTATGAGAAAGAGACGGTCTCCATGGCTGGGGCGGTGCGCTTTGCCGCTGAGTGTGAGCCTGATAACTCGCAAGCGTTTTGGTCCAAGGCGACACGTGGGGATCTGGAAGTCTTGATGGGGAATGCAGAGACGGTACGGGCGGCGTATAAAGAGGCCATCGCAAAGAATGACTACGATTGGTTCGCGTTGAACTCCTGCCGTGCGCAGTTGCAACTCCTGCAGGACCTCGGCTTTCGACCGGAAACAGTCGATGCCGGGCTGGCGACGTTCAATCGTGCATTGCAGCACCTAAAGAAACCAGAAGACAACTGGCAGCCGCGGAAAGTGTTCCTGTTTAGTGGACACATGGTCGATGCGCCGGACCGGCAGCCGCCGCGTTTTCCGAACAAGCAAGAAAAGTTGGACGCAGCTGCGCAAAGGATTGCCGATGCCCTGACGCAGTTCGATGCTGGCCCGGACGACCTCGCGCTTACACAAGGAGCCTGCGGCGGCGACCTGTTGTTCACTGAAGCCTGTCAGCAGCGAGGCGTGAACGTGCAGTGGTTGCAGCCGTTTTCTGAACCGCAATTCATCGAAAAATCAGTGGCCTCGAGAGGTGAAAGTTGGCGCGCCCGATATCTGGCGGTGAAAGCCAAGCTCACCAGAGCCATCCGATCGGCTCCAGAAGAACTCGGCATCCCGCCGAAGAGCACGGATCCCTATCAGCGGTGTAACCTCTGGCTCCTTTATACCGCGTTGTCGTATGGCATTAGCAAAGTTCAGTTCATCTGCTTGTGGAACGGTGAGGGGGGCGATGGTCCCGGCGGCACTGCGCACATGTATGAAGAAGTGAAGCGTCGAACCGGCCAGGTGGCGTGGATCGACAGTCGGACGTTGTAGGGGCGAATGCGATGAATCAGCCCAATTTCCATCACACCCACGTGTAAATGGAGGCAAGATGAGCGAGCACCTGAAAGTACGTATGACGGCAAAAGGGCCCAAGAAAATTTTGGCGCTTGATGGCGGGGGAATTCTTGGGCTAATGAGTGTCGAGATTCTTTCTAAGTTGGAGGCGGATCTTCGAGGCAAGCTTGGGAAGCCCAATCTAGTATTGGCGGACTGGTTTGATTTCACATGCGGGACAAGCACCGGGGCAATCATTGCGGCCTGTATTTCGGCCGGAATGTCGATGGAAACGATCCATCGATTTTACATCGAGAGTGGTGAGCAGATGTTTGATAAGGCGTCCTTAGTCAAACGACTTCGCTTTGACTACAATGCTGAACCGTTGGCGAAGAAGCTGCGGGCCGAACTGAATCGAGCACTCGGGTCTCAGAATGGCGATCCCCCTGCCACGCTCGGTGATCCAGGACTCCGTACCCTCCTCATGATGGTCCTGCGGAATCACACGACAGATTCACCATGGCCGGTCTGGAACAATCCCGAGGCCCAGTTCAATCGGCGAGATCGTAAAGATTGCAATCTCAACTTGCCGCTCTGGCAGGTGGTGCGTGCAAGCACGGCTGCTCCCACATTTTTCCCACCCGAGGTGGTGGTCTTTGCGGAGGGAACAGAGGCGGAGTATCAGTTCATCTTTGTCGATGGCGGTGTGACGACGTATAACAACCCGGCTTTTTTGGCGTTTCAGATGGCCACGGCGGCTCCTTACAAGGTGGGGTGGGCAACCGGCACTGACCAACTCTTGATTGTCTCGGTCGGAACCGGCACTGCGGCGAAGGCCCGCCCAGAGCTCAAGGCTGATGACCTCTGGCTCTTGGACCACGCAAAGAATGTCCCAGGGGCGCTCATGAATGCCGCTAGTGCTGGCTGGGATATGGCTTGCCGTACGGTGGGAGCCTGCCGGTTTGGGGCGGAAATTGACCGGGACTTCGGTGATATGGTGCTGCCTCTCGATTCGCCTGATCGGAATTGGACCGGACATAAACAATTCAGCTATGTGCGATACGATCCGGACGTGACACAAAGTGGACTGAATGTCTTAGGAATAAGCGATGTTCGGGCGGAGAACATCCAGGTGATGGATTCGGTAAGGTTCATTGCGGATATCCAGCGAGTTGGGGCTGCCTATGCGGAGAAATTCGTCTCTCTGAGCCACCTGCGGCCGTTCTGCTGACAGACCTCTCTAAAATACCACGAAAAGTTGCAGTCGAACCCATAATGCAAGGTCTCCCATAAATAAAGCCAGGCACTACTAGGTTCACAGAGGGAAGGGCCTCCGCGTGATGCAAATCTTCTTAGGCTTCTCGTTTCGCGAGCACGACAAAGAAATTGTCGAATTGGTGGATCAGCTGATTGCCAGCCACGCTGTTCGGATTCAGACGGGAGAGCGATTGGGGGGAGAACAGATCACGCCTGCAGTTCAGCAACGCATTGAAGCCTGTGATGCCCTGGTCGGGGTGCTGACCCGGCGCGACCTGCGGCAGGATGGGAAATGGACGACACATCAGTGGGTACTGGATGAGATCGCCTGGGCACGGGGCAAGAATAAGAAAGTCATCGCGCTAATAGAGCAAGGGGTAGAAGTTGCGGGCATGTTTGGGGCTAACGAACACTTGCCTCTGGATAAAGCTAATCCTCTTCAGACACTCATCGGACTATCTGAGCGCATAGGATTGTGGCGGCAACAGCTTGGGCGCACGGTGAAGGTTCAGATTTTACCGGAGGCGATTGCGCAGAAGGTCATAGACGAAGAGAGCGGTATTCGGTGTCGGCACCGTCTCGTGAAGGAGGGGAAGTATGGTCCATGGCAGGAGTTGACCGCAGTGCCCGAGACCGGTGGGACCTTTGTTCTGATCAATGGGGTACAGGATGACGATCTCATTCAACTGCAAGTTCAGCACGCCAGTAAAATGTGGCAATCAGTGGCCACCTCTCAATGGATTCAGGTCACGTTGAAATCGGGAGGGGGTGGGGCATGAGCATACACATTGAACAGCGGGTGGCTCAAAAAGGAAATGAGTGGTGGACGTGGTCCGTATGGCTGGAAGGGGCAGCGAAAGATTTAGACGCGATCAAACAGGTGACCTACACTCTGCATCCTACTTTTCCGACGCCGGTTGTTACGGTGACGAATCGCCAAACAGGGTTTCGGTTGAACTCTTCCGGGTGGGGAGAGTTCATGATTTACCTCAAAATCGAGACCCAGGATGGTCGTGCCAAAATCCGCCAGCACTATCTTCGTTTTTCAGAATCTACGTCAAAGAAAAGTCAGCGCAAGTCGAAGAGAAGTGTGGCGGACGAGACGAAGGAGCCCATGCGGCCGACGGTGTTTCTCTCAGGGGGGGCGCGAGACATTGATGCGGTTCGAGCGGTTCGAAGCGCATTGCTCGAGCATCAAGTCAACGTTGTAGACGCTATGGACCTCCCGTTAGGTCAGCAGTGGCAAGACGCGATTGGGCGCAAGATTGCACAGGCCGCTGCGGCGGTATTCGTGATTTCAGGCCGGACAAACCTTTGGCTGAATGAAGAAATAAAAGCCGCTGTGAATGCAGGCGTGCCTCATATTGTGCCTGTGCTGCTGGGGGAAAATGTGGATCTGCCTCAGGCGCTGCAAGACTTCCAAGCTGTCCGGGTTGAAAATCCGCTGGCCGTCGAAGAGCTGACCAATAAAATTCTCGGTCAGACGTTAAAGAAGCCGACTTAGAGGATTGTGGTCGGCGGGAACTCGGGCCAGCGCATCCCCTCCCCCCCCCTCAGATTCGAAAAACCGGGCCGCTTGCTACACATCGCGCTGACTGCTTCCTCTCGATTAATTTGTTACAGCCCTCCAGATTTCTAGTTTCACCTCGGTAAACGTCCGACGATGGTCATCTCGTCAGCCCCAGCTACGTTCGCATAAATACTTGTATTTATGCGCCAAATAGGGCCGTTTGGACATATTGCGAAGACGTACGTGCTTGAACTACAAGGAGTGGCCTTTGCCCCTGAATGTGGGAAGGTAATCTCTGATTGTTGCCCAAGTCTGCAGGTGTTCGCCGTGTCGCAATAAATATTGTTTTGATATGTAGGGCAAACCATTGGCGCCCTGGTTTTTTAGGGGAGGTGCGGATGAACTTTACTGCATGGATTGATGTCGCGCTGGGACTGACAATCGTCTATCTCGGCACAAGCCTCTTTGTCACGATCATCAATGAATACATATCTCAAGCCTTGAGCTTAAGGGGGCGCCAACTGGTCAAATCGATTGCCGCACTGATCGACAATGAGGACATTAAGCGGAAACTCAGCGCCAGCCCAGCGCTCAAGCCGTTTTTTGAGGGAAATGTGCAGGAGGCTTCGTCCTACGTGGATCCTGGGTTGCTAGCCCGCATGCTTGTTGGGACACTTTCAGCTGACGGAACCGGGGGCGTTTCTGTTTCAGCCATCACCGACAACATCAAGAAGTTGCCCGAGGGCAATCTAAAGATCCAGCTCCAGGGGCTTGTTGTGACCACAACAAATTCAATCGAGGACATGACGGCTGCCGTGAGTCAATGGGTGGATCGGTCCCTTACGATGCTCGGGGAGCATTACAAGCGCTGGCTCCAAATCATCAGTTTCGGCATTGGCCTCTTGGTTGCAAGTGCTTTTAACATCGATACGATAGCGCTTAGTGACCGCCTCTACTCAAATAAGGAGGCACGGGACGAAATTGCGACCTATACGCTCTCTATAACTGAGCAGACTGACGGTGCCTCTGTGGCTGAATGCATGAAGACAGACAAGGATAAACGCAAAGAAGAAACTAAGTGCATTCCTTTGCTGGGGCTGGTTGGAGCTATCGAACTCAAAAACTCGAATTTGGGAAGTATCCCCATTGGTTGGAATAAGCAATCCTGGGACGACCTCGTGTCCGCTAGAGATATCTGTAAGTGGATATTTGCGATCATTGGGTGGATCCTCACCGCTCTTGCTGTTTCTCTTGGGGCACCCTTCTGGTTCGACCTACTCAATAACCTCGTAAATATCAGGCACAGTATGGTTAAGCCTCAGGCGCAGAAGCCTGAGGGAGGTAAGTAAGTTTGGTTTTGCGAGGGGGGAAGATGGCGGAGTTCACGCCGACTTTGTTTCATTACGCGTGGAAGACACGTCGTCGAGTTCCCGTAACCCTCGTTGTGTTGTCTGTGCTGCTCTGTCAGGGCTGCATGAGTTGGACAGACCCAAGTGGAACAACCCATCACCTTATCATCGGGGTTGGTTTCGTCCGATGCAATGAGACCAAGGACAAACAGGTATTGGCCACTTACACGACAGCGTTTGGTGTCACCCTGTCTGACAGTCCGGGTCTAAGGTTTGGCCTTGGGTACAGCTCAGGGACAGTCGTGTCAGTATCGTCGGACGCCCCGGATGTGCTTGTGGAAGTGAAGAGTGGTCCTTACGCTCCAATCGTCATAGATACCCACCGTGCTGGTTTGATGAAGGAAGAGGAGAAGCGTCCATGAATGAGACAAGGAGGGTGTTCGCCGCGATCTGTACCATTGCACCGATCATATCACTCATGGCTGCTTGCAGCAGTCAGCGACATCAGGTGATTGCCGCGACAGGAACAAATATTGGTTTGGAAATTTCAGAAAATCCGGCAACTCAGATGCCGCAGGCTAAGTTAGGGTATCAACGGGTGGAACTTGCCATTGTACCGACTAACCGGTCTGCTACTGACAAAGCTACCGACGGTTCGCTGAAAAGTGGTGCAAGGGATGTGGCGGACGTGCTTATGGAGCTACGTTACGGCGATATTCTTGATAAGCATTCGAGCGTGTATCAACGGTTGGCAGTGGGAAAAACCGCCGTGAGTCAGGGGGGGGCTGCTGCCATCCTATTCGCAAAGGATGCCAGCGGGGCGGTCACTGCAGATGCCCAAAAGGCCTTAAAGGCCGTAAGAGCGATTAAGGTTGCCGACTCGACGGCCACCAAATCCCTGAGTTGTCTTAATGAGCATCGCAAGGATGCAGCGAAAGCGAATCTCATTGATGCTGAAATCAAAACGCTTACTGCGACGAAGGATGATCCCGGTGGACTGTCTTGGGATGACCTAGTAGACGATCCGGATGCAAAAATTATTGAGGCACTCCTTTCACACATTAAGACAAACGATAACATCAACTGCCCATAAAGACTTTGCTAGGGAGGATGGGAAATGGCTATTGCCACTGACACGCTCGTGAGGCGAATAACCATCGCCAACCAAGATGATCTCGGTAAGGCTGTAAAGGACGAATGTGAACTACAGGCCGGTCGTGAAAAGCATCGCAGGTTGGCCGCGACCTTCGTGTATGAAGGGGAGTTGGTGCTGGTATTTCAACGGACAGCAGAATAATCTGCGATCAGGTCGGAGTTCGTGCGTGTGAGTAGTCAGCCGTGATGGAACTGATAACTGTGATGAAGGGAGTTTCATCTTCGGGCCTTTGGGTAGGCATTTCAAAGTTAAGAGTCGTGTTGCTTCGATGTCATTGCCGCTCACTTGTTCTCTACATGACTCTGTGTGGGGCAGGAGGCGCCTTCAAGAAGGCTGGGATCATAAGTTTCTAAATTTGAAACCTCACGTCTTCCTTGTGGCGGATTGGTCGGATTGGAGCCTGATGGTGCTTCATAATATCAAACGTTTTGTGTATTGACTTTCCGGCGACCAGAAGACGGTAAAAGCATTTGCCCCATTCCGCAGATTCCTTCCCCGAGATGATTGCATCACTTGCCGCCATGTTTGCCACATGAGCAACTTCGACTGCCAAGAGCAGAGCCTTGCACGTAGCGAGTACAACCAAGCGGGTCTGTGATTCGGTCAGGAGGTTGGAGAAACTAGTCGGTGACATCCTGTCGGGCTTAGGAGTCGAAGGTTTATGGGTCCTGGGGTCGATCGGACTGAAGATCAGGTCTCCAGTCTCTGGATCAACGGCGAGGACCAAATGCACAATGTCGAAGTGTTGAGTAGTCATTAATTCGATAAGCCTCATTTGAGTGAGGTTAGATTCTACGGTTACCAGGCGTGGGAATGTTGCTTTGAGCACGGCCACATCGAGCTGAAAGCCTAAAGCTGGTTTTGCATACTGATTGGTGGATCCGCATAAGATTCGAGGACGGTTGATTGTTGCGACCTGCTGGCGTCTGTGTTCGTACGTGTTCTCGAGTCTCCTCACCTCGATTGCGATACTATGGAAATTGGGTTTGGGAATTTTAAAGCCGAATTGGTCTGCTTCCACTCTCAGCCCAATCCGCAAAAGTGCCCCACCCAACCTGATTTACCTTCACTAAGGCATTCTCACGTGCGTGTTAAATGCAAGCATTTATTATTAGATAGAAGGCTGCTCAGCCTATTGCGCTACGTATTGAATTCAACTACATCTATACCTCCTTCTTCACAAAAAATCATGAGGTGATGTCATTCCTAAGTCATCGTCGACCGCTCCCATAACATTCGTTGTTACAGGATCGCCGCGTCCGTCTTCTACGCGAGGGGCCGTGAGAGAAGCTCCGGGAGGACCACTCCCCGCTGGTTTGAGTCGTGGCTCACTCAAGCAGTCTATTTTCGTGAGCGCGCAGCGTGGCGCTGCAGAAGATATACGTGTGACGGCCATCCCCGGCGAGGACGTTGTTGTCCTGGAGATCACGGGCGGCCCTTCTCTCCTGCTTCATCCCGAACATGCCAGAGATTTACTTATGGCCCAACAGGGCCAACCGAAGGTGAGGGGAACGGCGGCAGAAGAGTTCCGACCGACGAATGACATCCGAGTGCCGATCCAATTGCAGTGGCGTGGGTTGGAGCAGAATGTCAGCACGCGTGGCGCGACGCGTGGGTTTCTTGGTGATGTACTACTCAAAGCAATCCACATTGTGACCGGTATTGCAACCGGGAAAGGCGCAGATCTTGTTGCCGACAAGGTGGTCGAGCGCTTTGACAATCACGTCGATGAGGGGCTTTACAAGTTGGATCCCGCCGTCCTTTCACCGCTGAAGGGATGCACTCCGGTCTCTCTTTCATCGGCCAGTGGGAAGCCGATGCTTGTGTTTGTACACGGCACATTTTCGGATACCAGCGGTACGTTCGGAAAATTGTGGCTGCAACATCCGGGGCGAGTACAGTCGCTCTTCGACAAATATGAGAATCGTGTCTATGCACTCGACCATGCGACACTTGGTGTAAGCCCCATCCATAATGCGTTGACGCTGGCAAGAGCGCTGCCTTCCTCTGCAAAGCTGCATCTGGTCACCCATTCACGAGGCGGTTTAGTCGCGGAGGTTTTCGCAAAGGTATGCGCCGACCCGGATGCGGCGCTCAAAGCCATCGACCTGTTTCCGAAATCTGATCACGATGCCGAGCGGCAAGAACTGAACGCGCTGGCTCAGGTGGTAAAACAGAAGAATTTGCGCGTTGAGCGGATTGTCCGTGTTGCTTGTCCTGCTCGCGGCACCCTTCTCGCCTCAAAGCGACTTGATGCGTACTTATCGATATTGAAGTGGGCGCTTGAGCTCGCTGAAATTCCTGTCTTACCGGCTCTGGTCGATTTCATTGGAGAGGTGGCGCAACGCCGTGCTGATCCGACCAAACTCCCGGGCCTTGCAGCCCAAATACCTGACAGTCCATTGGTGCAATGGATTCACCACGGAGAGAAGCCCATCGAAGGAGACCTGCGCGTGGTGGCGGGGGATATCGAAGGAGATTCTCTTACCTCCTGGTTAAAAACCCTGCTCGCCGACGCCTTCTATTGGACCGATAACGACTTTGTCGTCCATACACGAGCGATGTACGGTGGCGCCCCACGGGCACAGGGGGCCAGTTTTCTTTTTGATCAAGGCGGCAATGTTTCGCACTTTAGATATTTCAGCAATGAGATCACAGCGGCCGCCATCACTAAAGCCCTTCTTGAAGATGTTCCTACGGGTTTCCGCCCTATCGGACCCCTTTCCTGGGCTGGTCAAGATGCGACTGGTATCCGTGCGGCTAGGCGCTCGGGCGAAGCGGAAAGAAAAGCCGCCGAGAAACCGGCCCTGTTTCTGCTGCCAGGGATCTTGGGCAGCAACCTGAAAGTTGATGGGAAACGAGTGTGGTTGGCCTGGCGGTTTCTCAATGGCCTTTCTCAACTCAAGTATACCTCCATGAAGCGGGATTCGATTCAGCCAGATGGGCCGATCGAACTCGTGTATGACGACCTCGCCGACTATCTCTCTGAAACTCACGAAGTTGTCGAATTTGCCTTTGATTGGCGCAAACCCATGGAGGAGGAAGGGCGGAGGCTCGCCTCAGCGGTAGAGCAAGCTCTGGCCGTGCGTGAAAAAACCGGCCAACCGGTCCGCATGCTTGCGCATTCCATGGGTGGGTTGGTGGCGCGAGTGATGGGGCTGGAGCGCCCGGACGTATGGAAGCGAATGTTGGCCCATAGTGAGTCACGCATCTTGATGCTAGGTACGCCAAACTGTGGCTCGTGGGTTCCCATGCAAGTCTTATCCAGCGATGACCCATTTAGTAGCCGTATCGTCACATTCGGTGCCCCGTTTAATGGTCAAGACACTCGGCAAATGATGGCCGAGTTTCCTGGGTTGATGCAATTGCAAGCGGGGCTACTAGATGAAAAACTCGGGTTGTCCAAAAGAGAGAAATGGCAGGAGCTTGCGAAGAAGGATTTGGAAAGTGTTCTGAGTCAGGGCTGGTGGCATATCGAAGCAATGCAACGAGATGAGTACGCATGGGGTGTGCCGACACAGGAGGTTCTCGATCAAGCGACGGAGCTTCATCGACGACTCGAGAAACAAAGGCAGGAAGCATTAGCTCCGTTCCGAGATCGATTGTTGATTGTGGCAGGACAGGCACCTGCTACGCCCGACGGGTACGTACTGGAAGAAAACGGTCTCTCATATGTGGACCAGAAGGATGGCGACGGTCGCGTCACGCGAGCCAGTGCCCAGCTCCCTGGATGCCGCGTATGGAGTGTTGAGTGCGAGCACGGAAAACTCCCCGGTCATACAGAGGCGTTTAGGGCCTACCGTGAGTTGCTGGAGACTGGGAACACAAAGCTCCTGCCCGTAGCTGGAGAAAAAGGGGAGAGTCGTGCAGCTAGCAGGACTCCCCTTCCTGCGACGCGGAGTCGGCCATCTCGGACTCGAATTCAGGTGAGTCCTCCGGAATCGACGCGCGAGGTGGTGGCCCATGCCAGAACGAAGCAACGACCAGAAGGCATGAGTGCCCCATCCTCCGCTCTTCGACTCTCCATCATCAATGGCGATCTGAAGTTCGTCCGCTCTCCGTTGATGATTGGTCACTACCGATCCATGCGATTAACGGGATCCGAGAGGGTGATGAACAATTTAGTGGACGGTGTTATGGCCGAGGCGCTGAAGGCGGGGCTCTACCCTGATCGCGTGGGCGTTCACCAGGTCTTTGTGAACACTCATCGGGATCCCGAGGCCCTGCGACAAATGCCATGGCCTGAAGCCGTCATAGTTGCAGGACTGGGGGAGGAAGGAAAACTCCGCGCAGTGGACTTGATCCAAACGGTGCGCCAAGCCACCATGGCATGGGCACAACGAATGACCGAGAAAGTCGAAGGCGCGCCCGCAGCGTTCGATCTTGCGGCGACCCTGATCGGAAGCGGCGGAATCGGCATTTCACCAGGGCAGTCAGCGCAGTTGGTTGCAGAGGGAGTTCGTCAAGCCAATCAACTTCTGGCCGAATCGCGCTGGCCACGCGTTGGTCACCTCTACCTAATTGAAATCTATCCGGATCGAGCGAGTGAAGCATGGCGTGCATTGTCGGTGCAGGCCACGGCGACGCCAACCTACTTTCACGTGACGGAGACTATTCAATCGATTCCCGGCGCCTATGGGCAGCCTCCAGACCAAGGCTACCGGGGTGTGGGGTACGACTTCATCACGGTGGTGGCCCAAAAAGGTCAGCAAGGAGAGATTATGCTCTCCTATGCGATTGATACCAATCGCGCCGCGACGGAGCTTCGGGCACAGGCGACGCAGAGTCGCCTGCTCGAAAGCCTGGTGGCGACAGCGTCCAACGACCGGAATACGGATCTTGATATCCGCCGTGCGCTATTTCGCTTGTTGGTCCCGATCGAATTGGAAGCATTCCTCGGCGGAACGTCGGAAATGGTCATTGAGTTGGACGAACATACGGCAGGTATTCCTTGGGAACTGTTGGACACCGACATCCGTGGTGGGGGCGACAAGCGTCCGTGGGCGATTCGGGCCAAGCTGTTGCGAAAACTGCGTGCCGATGATTTGCGCAAAGACATCCAAGATGCAGGGACAGAGGAGAGCGTGCTCATCATCGGTGAGCCCAAATGTGATCCAAGTCTCTACCCCCGTCTTCCGGGAGCACGCTCGGAGGCGAACGCGGTGTATGAACTCCTGACGGGCCCAAGGGCTCTCGACGGCAAAACAATTGTTGGACTGATCAGCCCCGATGACCCGGACCAATTCGGGGCCGATGCACTCACCGTAGCCAAGACCCTGCTGTCCAAGGATTGGCGAATGCTTCATATTGCTGGGCATGGTGAGCCACCGGAAAAGCTGGGACCGCAATCAACTAATTCAGGCGATGCTAAAATGCGGGAGGGAGATCCTCGTGGCGTCGTGTTATCTGATGGTACATTTCTGGGACCGCGTGAAATTCTTGCCATGCGCGTGGTGCCAGAGCTGGTCTTTATCAACTGTTGTCATCTGGGGGCACGCAATATTGCCCAATTAAATCCGGATGCGGAAAACACTCTTGGCGGGAGTTACCATCGTCCGAGGTTTGCTGCCACAGTTGCAGGAGAGCTCATTACGATAGGGGTACGGTGCGTCATAGCGGCTGGTTGGGCTGTGGACGATGCTGCGGCCAAGCTATTTGCCGTGACCTTCTACCAGGCGATTCTTCGCGGGTGCCGTTTCATCGATGCTGTCGGCGAGGCGCGCGAAGCCGCGTGGGGCCTCGGAGGAAACACCTGGGCGGCATACCAGTGTTACGGAGATCCGGACTGGACGTTGCGCAAGGAAACATCTGACACCCAGCGGCGATCAAGTCCATCTGCCGAGCGGTTTTCCGGTATTGCATCTCCCCACGCCTTGGTACTGACACTCAATAATTTAGCGGTGGACAGTCAGTACCACCGAGCGCCAGCTGATACGCAGCGTGCAGCGCTTCGATATCTCGAAGCGCAATTTGGGCAATGCTGGGGCGAGAGTGGCTCCGTGGCAGAAGCGTTCGGTTGGGCCTGGAGCCAGGTTGGAGATAAGGAGGCCGCATGTTCGTGGTACGACAAAGCCTTGAAGGCCAACGACGGCACCGCGTCCATCAAGTGTATCGAGCAACTCCATAATCTGAGAGTCAGGCAAGCGTGGGATCGTGTGAGAAGGGCCGTCGTTGTACGCGATCAGGCTCGTGAACAACTTCAGTCCTTGTCCTCGGGCGACAAGGCGAAAGGGGCCAGGACGAGAAAGAGTCAAAAGCAGAAGAAAGAGACGGAACAAGAGCGACGGCGTAATCGCGCGGAACACGTGACCCGAGTGAATGAGGCTGAGAGAAATCTGACAAGGACGGTGCGCGCGGCGCGGGAGGATATTCATGTGGCCATCCGTGCGCTACTCAAGCTGACTGAGGTAGAAACGACATCGGAGCGGGAGAGTCTACTGGGGTCGGCGTACAAGCGGTTGGTGATGGTCGATGGCGTTGAGGTCAAGAACCCGAATCGGTCTCTCAAGGGCATGGAGAAACACTATCGCCGTGCCGAAAGCCTGGCCCGTACAGGGAAGCTTCCCAATATCTACTATCCTGCGCTCAATCGTATGGCAGCGGAACTCATTCTCAAAGGGCAACAGCCGGGATGGGTGGGGTTCGACTCGGAATCTGTGGCAGTAGTCAGGCAAAACCTTGAAAGCCAAATGGTGCACGACCCAGATTTCTGGGCCGCGGTGGGTCTGGTAGAGCTTCGATTGTATGAGGCCATCGCCGCAAAAGGTCTCGCCGCCGCAGTTAGTTCAATTCAGGCACAGTATCAAGAATTACATGCGCGGGTGAGTGCGAGATGGATGTGGGGATCTGTAGTAGATCAGTTGCAGTTCTTGTCTAAAGGGTATCAGCCCGGTAACGGCGGGGAGGACCGTGCTTTGAAACAATTGCTCAACGTGATTGAGAGCCTAGCGAGTGCTGAGCCAACGAAATAGGGATCGGAGGGATACTGTCCTTGCTGACGTATATGACCGCAAGCGGCTCAGTTTTGTGGAGGAGCTTTCGCGAATACGCACTGGCAGCTTCTGTCAATACCTTGCAATTAAACGCCGATCTCCAGGCATGAATGATCCGCATCAGCGCACCCTAGTAAGGAGATGAGCAGGCATTATTCCTTTACCTTCAGGGGCTTGCCCACAGTCAGATGCGTCGCGTTACTTTGCATCAGGCCCACTACGCATGGTAGGTTTGCCGCCCAATAACGCTGGTTTGGAGGGATGGGGTGGCTGTTACTTCTGGGCATAAGGCCGACGTCTTCGTCAGTTATGCCCATGCAGATAACGAGAAACCGTTAGGATCGGCTTTAGAGTACGGCTGGGTAACGACGCTCGCCCACAATTTGAACACTGGGCCTAACCACTACCGCAAAGACCTCTTCATCAACCATGGCCTCAAGGCGGGCGATGTCTTCAGCGAGGACCTCCAGGCAAAGGTAGAGCAGAGCACCATCCTCCTGCTGTTGCTCTCGCAAAACTATATCGACTCCAACTGGTGCGGGTTGGAGCTAGACCATTTCATCCGCGCGCATGCAAATGATCCGGACAGGCCGACCGATGTCTTCGTGGTCGAACTGTTTCCCTTCGACACATTTGCGAATGTCCCTTCTAACATTCACAAGCTTCGAAAGCGCCTCATCCACGCGCAGTTTTGGCACAAGCCGGCCGATGCCGCCTCACCGTTACTTGCCGGCGATCCGTCGCCGCAAGAGAGCGGTCCGGAGGGGCAACGCCTGTATTGGCGCGAATTACACCAATTGAGAAATGCGATTGACTCGCGCCTCCGCACCCTGCACGGTGACCGATCGGCGTCGGCCGTAGTTGTGCCCTCGGCGGGAATGAGGCCAGTCCATCCACAGCCGAATGCGACGCCGATGCTTGGCACGGTCCTGCTGGCCGATACGACGGACGACTTGGTTCCGTTGCGCAGTGCCGTCAAAGCGGCGTTGGAACCGGAAGGGATTGTGGTCTTGCCGGAGGGGGATTATGTCGGCCTGACACCCGAGGAATTTCAGGCCGAGTTTGCACGAGACGCGGCTCGGTGCGAGCTGTTCGTACAAATGCTCTCAACCACGGCTGGGCGTAAAGGAAGAAGCTTCACCGCGCCATTGCCCCAGCTGCAGTTCGAAGGGGCCGTGGCGGCTAAATTGCCGATTCTCCAATGGTGCGAGCGTTTGCCTGGCGCGGGAGACATTGAGGATCCCGGCCATGCCAAGCTATTCGATACACCGTATCTGCGCGCCACCAACCGCACGGCATTTGAAAGAGAAATTCTCGAGCAACTGCGCGCGATACAACAAGCGGCCGCGCGCGCACGTGCAGCGGCAGAGGATGGGCCGACGCCAGTTGCAGTCAAGAAGCTGATATTCGTCGACGACATCGCCGGTGAGCCGGATCTCAACCAAAAATTGCGTGCCATCTTGCAAAGCGCGAATTGCGGTATCCGCAGCTTGCCGCACCAGGCACTTCTGGGCAGCAGCGGGATCGATATTGCACAAGTGCTCAAGCCGTGCCACGCGGGCATTACCGTATTCGCCGACAGCACCAAGCGAGACACTGTATTCAATCGGCTGATCTACTTCTTGAACCAGATCGCAGAGTCACGGCTTCCAGTGGCGCAGTGGGGCATCTATGTGACGCCGGGCACGGCAGGATGTGATCTCGGCCTCGCGTCGGATGACTTGATCGCGATCGACGATCAGCAATTGGCGGACTTCGTGCGCAGGCTCTAAGAAATGAAGCGCATCACCCTCGCCCTGCCGGCCCCCTACGTAGGTCTTCGCCCGTTCGGCGAACGCGACGCCGTGCTGTTCTTCGGGCGCGACCAGCACGTTCGGGAGCTGCTGGGCAAGCTTGAAGGCCAGCAGCGCTTCATCGCCGTGCTCGGCGCTTCGGGAACCGGCAAGTCGTCGCTCGTGCGGGCCGGCGTGGTTCCGGCGCTGCAGCGCGGCGCGCTTGCTTCAGCCGGGCATAGCTGGAACGTATGCATCTTCAAGCCTGGCGATGCCCCACTCGCCAATCTGGCTCACGCGCTGACCGAGCATCCAGGCTGGATGGACAGCAATGATCGTGCCGACGCCGAGGCGTCGTTGAGCGCCTCGCTGGCCACGAGTCCGCTGGCGCTGACCGATCTGTACAGGCAGAAGATCGCCGCGTTCGACGGCCAAGCGCTGCTGCTGGTCGTGGACCAATTCGAGGAAATTTTTCGTTATCGGCAGAGGAATATCGACGAGGCCGAGGCGTTCATCAACCTGTTGTTGCGCTCTGCTTCTGAGGATGTCCCGATCTATGTCGTAATCACCATGCGGTCCGATTTTTTGGGTAAATTGGTGGCCTTCTTCGGATTGCCCGAGGCGGTCAACCACGGCATCTATCTCACGCCGCGACTGGGGCCGGGCCAGCTCAAATCAGTCATTGCCTCGCCGCTGGCGCTGGTCGGCGGCGAGATCGATCCGGTGCTGGTGAGCAAGTTGGTCAACACCTTAGAGGGCGAGGACGAACTGCCGATCATGCAGCATGCGTTGCTGCGCATGTGGAACCGGGCCTGCGAGGCCGGGCGAGCCCGTATCGAGCAAGAGGATTTCGAGGCGGTCTGCGCTCCACAGGAGGGAGCGGCAGGGATCGACGGCGCTTGGCGCGTACCAGAAGGCCAGCCGAGGTTGTCCAATGCGGTCGACAACCACGCCTCCGAGATCTTCGAGGCCCTTCCCTCGCAGGGCCGGTCCACTGCGCGCCGGTTGTTCCTCGCGCTGGTTGAGCGCCGCGACGGCCGCGACGTGCGGCGACCGCAGACGTTGAAGCAACTCGTCGAGGAGGTCGGCGAGCCCGAGCGAAACAATTTGCTCGCGGTGATCGATGCCTTTCGGGCCATGCACGTCGGCTTTTTACTCCCTCCGGCTGGAGGGCCGCTTGTGGATGCCACGTTAATCGATATCAGTCACGAAAGCCTGTTCCGCCAGTGGCACCTGCTCAAATGGTGGCTGAGCGAAGAGGAGCTGGACGCGGCCGAATTGAAGGAATGGCAACAACGCGCAGCCAGGCAGAAGGAGGGCGGCGGCTGGCTAGATAAATACGATTGCGCACGCGCCCATCGCTGGCGTGCACGGGTCAAAGAGCGCACCCAGCCGGCCGTATGGGCGACACGCTATGGCGGGCCTGTGACCTATGCCCAGGTGGACGAGTACATCAATGGCAGCGTGGAGCGTGTGAAGCAGGCCCAAGAGGAACAGGAACGCTTGGAGCGTGAGGCTAGGGACGCAGAAACTCGTCGGCTGGAGCTCGAGGCGAGGGTGCAGCGAGAAGCAGCCGAGCGAGCCAAAGCCGAGCAACGCCTAGCCGAGGCAGAGAAGCAGCAAGCCGAGGAAGAGAAGCGGCTTGCCGAGATCGAGAAGCAAGAAGCACAGGCGAACGCTGCGAGCAGCCATAGGAAAACGCTCATCGCACGAGTGGGTATGGCCGTGGCAGGGCTGTGCGTTGTGATCGCGCTCGCGGCAGCCTGGTCAGCCTATCAGGCAAAGATTCGCGCCCAGGACATGGCGCTTGATGCCCTCTCTGGCGAACTCGCGGCGAAAGCTGAAAACCTGTATGTCATTAATCCTGATCAGAGCACCTTGCTTGCGCTGAAAGCGTGGCAGATCCGTCCGATCGGCAAAGCCCAAGCGCTCATCCGCGCAGCGCTAGGTGACTACTCGGCCCAAACTGTCCTGCGCGGGCATGAGGGGCCGGTCTGGAGTGCGCAGTTTGCGGCTGATGGCAAGACTGTGGTGACGGCGGGCCAGGATGAGACCGCGCGGCTGTGGGACGTGGCGAGCGGGAAGGAATTGCAGGTTCTGCGTGGGCATAAGGGCAGGGTGACCAGCGCGCAGTTTGCGGCTGACGGCAAGACCGTGGTGACGGCGGGCCTGGATGGGACCGCGCGGCTGTGGGACGTGGCGAGCGGGAAGGAATTGCAGGTTCTGCGTGGGCATGAGGGCAGGGTGACCAGTGCGCAGTTTACGGCCGACGGCAAGACGGTGGTGATGGCGGGCTGGGATGGGACCGCGCGGCTGTGGGACGTGGCGAGCGGGAAGGAATTGCAGGTCCTGCGTGGGCATAAGGGCGGGGTGACCAGTGCGCAGTTTGCGGCCGACGGCAAGACGGTGGTGACGGCGGGCGAGGATGGGACCGCGCGGCTGTGGGATTGCCGGATGTGCCGCCCGCTTGATGAGATGATAGTAGAGGTGAAGAAGACTATTAGGCGCGACCTGACCGCCGACGAGGAAATTCAGTTCGGTTCCTATGACGCGATATTGGCGACGAAGAACTAGGCTCAGTGGCCCGTTCATCCCCGTCATTCTCGCTGACCACCTTGAGGTTCTTATCAGAAACCCGGGTGAGTCGTCTCCTCCCAATGCTGGTTCCACCTGTAAAGTCTTGCGTGAAGCCCAATCTGGCCTGTTATGTCACTGAGAGGAACTGATGGATTTGGAGAATAAGTCTGACGCAGAAATTCTGGCGATTGCTGACCCGATCATGGACAACCTGATGGAGGCGTCGACGGCCATTGACCATGCCCGTCATGTCCGGGACTTTACGGACCGGCTGAAGGCGATTGTGACGAAAGATTATCTCGAACGGGTGTGCCGTCAGTATCAGGCCGAAAAGGGTACGTTTGGCGACCGGAAGGTAATCGCCGTCTTCCGTCGTCCCGGTTCTATCGCCATTGTGTGGAAACAACAATTTGCCGGCTCGCCGGGCGACTATGTTGCCGAAATGGTCCTGGTGCAGCAGGGCTCCCGCTACCTCGTCGATCACGTGTTTGTGTTGTGACCTGCCGAATCCTTGGGGCCGACGCACGAACCATTGTGTGTGTTGACCTTATCTGTTTTTCTTTCCGCCACGCCAGGAATGGACCTGCTGCTGTAATTCCAGAACAGGTGCAGTAGTCACCATTCTCGGTGTGCTTCCTCCTGATTGCCTGCATTGACAGCCCTGTCTTGTGTCTCCAGAATCCCGTCAGATCGAGATGGCTTCAAATGTATCCACATGGTTGGTGATTGAAGGTTAAAAGGTGATGTCATGGTTCCAGGGAAACGAAGGGTATGCGCTCAAGTCGGGCGAAGGCGCCTCGATTGAGTTTCGCGGGACGAAGATGACCGTCAAACTGTCCGGTGCCGCGTCGGAGGAGTCCTATTCGCTGATTGAAATGGTTCATCCATCAGGAGTGGGCCCGGCGTTGCATATCCATCCGACCGGCGCCGAGGCCTTTTATGTGCTGGAAGGCCACTACACCATTCATTGCGGCGAACAGCAGTACGAGGCGGCAGCAGGCGACTTCGTCTACGTTCCGAAAGGCCTGCCGCATCTCTATCAGTCCGGCGTGAACGGAGGGAAGGTGCTGGTGTTGTCGCCCGATCATGGGGGCAGTGACCGGGTGTGCGACGTTACCGTCTCGGTGTTCCCGCCTAGTCTGTTTTATTCCCTTGATCACAGGAGAGCGAGGGACTCACGCGGCCTGCGTCCCATTTCCAAAACATACAGAAGTCGGTGCGGTGCGGTTCGTGAAAGATATCCCGGTAGCAGACGGTCCCATGAAAATAGAGCGCCGACTTGGCCGTCTGGATGGCCGTAATCTCTTCGGCCGTGAACGGCGTCTCGCGGATGGTCTCCTGTCGCGGGACCTTGCCCAGGAACCATCTGCGCTTGTCCGGCTGAGAATCGTTGGGTGGGCAGGTGACTCGCTCAAATTGTTTGATCAGCGGGTAGTCGGCAACGGTGATGAAGGACTGGATGGTATCGTTGTATGCGGGGGTCCGCCCGGTGTTGCGGATCGTTTCCCGGACCCGAGGCGACACGCCTTCTTTCAATGCCGCTGGCCCCTGCGCGCGGACGTCGACGTAGGCACGGAGTTCGAGCCTGGCTTCTTGCTGCGAGATGTATTCCTGCCACGTTGGATAACCCACGAATGCGCCGATCACCGCAGCGATGACCACACATCCGAAGACGGCGAGCCTGATGCGAAAGCTGCGCTCGTCGGCAGCGGTAGCATTCGTTGATGGCCCAGGTACGAGAATGTCAGGGGAGGAAGGGCTGGTCGGTTGATCGGCATCCATGCGCAACCTCCTTGTTTCAGGGTTGCAGCCTAGCGGTTCCGGGAAGCGGGATCAAGAACGGAATAAGGTTCGTATATCACAGTATCACCCAGGCTGCTGAGTCGCGTATTGTCGAAACTCATGGGAATAAGTACATCATTGCGTGGTAGGTCGGTGATCGTGGCTGGGGGAGGGTTTGCCGGACTGACTGCCGCCTTTGAGTTGCAACGGCGCGGCGCGCGGGTGACGGTGGTGGAAGCGCGTGACCGCGTGGGCGGCCGGGTGTGGACGAGGCGGGACGGGTTTGACGAGGGGCAACATGCCGAGGCGGGGGGCGATCTGATCGATCCAGATCAGGAAGCCATTCGCCGGTTGGCAGCGGACCTGGGACTGACCCTGTCGCCGATCTTACGTGGCGGGTTTGCTTTCGTCCGTCAGATGGCTCGGGCGCCGGTGATCGAGCGGGCCTCCAGGACTGGCGGCCTGTGGGAGGAATTGGCACGAACGGCCGACCCGTGGGTGCGAGCCCATCGGTTGAACGAGCGTCGATGGGAGGGCCCGATCGCGCGGCGGCTCGCTGAACAGTCGGTTGCCGAATGGCTGAATACTCTCAGTGCTGGCCGGCGTCTGCGCGTGCGGTTGAACGGCATGCGCGGATTTTTTCTGGCCGATCCGGAAGACCTGTCCTTGCTCGCCCTCGTCGATCAATTGGCTACGGAGTCGTCGGCATTGAACCATTTCTATCGCATCAAGGGCGGCAACGATCGTCTTGCCACCGCTCTTGCCGAAACACTGAGAGAACCGGTTCAATTCAAGACCATGGTGCGTGCGGTGACGCAACGTCGCAGCCAGGTGCAGGTGACCGTGCGCCGACGGGACGGACAGGAGCAGCTGACCGCTGATGCGGTTGTGGTGGCGTTGCCCGCAACCATCGTGCGGCGTCTCGTCTTCACGCCGGCGTTGCCTATGCCGCAGCGTGAAGCGATTCGGGATCTGCGATACGGGCCTGCAACGAAGACGCTCTTGCAGTTCGATCGGCGATTCTGGCGAGGCCCGAAAAAACCTCTGGCCTATGGAACCGATTTGCCGATCGGTGCGATCTGGGACGGCAATGAGGAGCAGCGAGGCCGGGGCGGCATCCTGACGTTGCTAGCAGGCGGCTCGGCGAGTCGCCACACGAAAGAACTCCTTTCCCAAGGAGGGGCCGAGGCGGTGACGGCAAGGCTGAAGTGGTTGGGGGCGACGAAGGCCGTTCTGCGCACGTCGCACCATGTCTCATGGGAAGACGATCCATTGGTGCGCGGCGGGTACGCGGTGTTTCAACCGGGATACGATCCGGAGCAACGAGCCTGGCTGTCCAGGCCGCATGGACGGATTCTGTTTGCCGGCGAACATACCAGCCTGCGGTGGCAGGGTTACATGAACGGCGCCGTCGAAAGCGGGCTGCGGGCGGCGTTGGAGGTGGAGGCCTTGCTCGGGCGCCTAGAATCGCACGCCCAGTGAAACCAGCGCGAAGTTATACCAACCAAAGGCATATCGGTCATTGTCCACTCCGCCTTCGAATACACGATACCCCGCGGTCATGAACCAGTGGTCGGTGAGGTCATAGCGGACTTTCAGCGCCGCGTCGATCGCCCGCCCTTGGGTGCTGACCAGCCCGTCGAAGTCGAGCAGGGCCGTCCAGCGTGGCGTGATGTTGTACTCCACGCTGCCGCTGAGAAGCGGCACAAATCCCACATTGCTGTCGGACGCCACTGTTCCTTGCTGGCGCAGTTCGACCCGCGCATCTCGGATAAACGCCGTGGCGCCGATGCGCCAGCGCCAGCGGTCCGACTCATGGATGAGATAGCGATAGGTCAGCCGGTAGGAATCGAACTTGTACTCTGAGTCCACCGGCAGTCCCGGGGCAAACGTGCCACCCGCAAAACGAACAGGGACGCCGAACGAGCCGGTACCTGAGAAGCCGAGCGGCGCATACACGAATCGGAGCGAATGCCGATGGTTCATGTTCCACGTGAGCTCAACGCGCCGCTGAGCTTCAGGCCCGTTGCCTTGAATGTCGGTCAAGCCGAAGCGGGTGCCGGCGCTGCTGTCGGGAATCTGTATCTGGTTTCGCGATTGCCAGACGGCGCCTGTTTCAAATTCCAGGGAGAAATTATGGTCTGGGCGGGCCGCCTCCTCGGCAAATGCGAACATGGGAAGAGCCACGATGACCATGACCGCGATCCGGGCCAGGACACTAGCCTGGATTGAGAAGCGGCTGCGCTGATGGTGTGGACCGGTTCTTTCAACCACGAAGCATTCCTTCCTTCACCGGCTTCCGCCCTTGAAGAACTCATCCCGCAACATGCCGTACAACTCCACGTCGATGCGTCGCCCGAAACGAAGATAGTGCTCGCGCAGGCGGCCTTCGTGCGTCATGCCTACTTTCTGCAGCACTCGTCCCGACGCTGGATTGGTATGGAAATGCGGAGCGTAGATGCGATGCAACTTCAGGCTGAGGAAGCCGTAGTCCACTAGGGCCGTGACGGCTTCTGTGCCATAGCCCTGGTTCCAATAGGCACTGCCGAGCCAATAACTCAACCGTCCCTGTTCGTGTTCGGCAACGATTTCCAGCCCGATGGAGCCAATGACCTCTCCGCTCTTTGCCAGCGAAATGGCAAAGGTCACCCCCATTCCCGCCGCCTGATTTTTCAAACGTTCCGTGATCCAGTCGTGGGCCGCCTGCCGATCCATTGGATGGGGGAGAAAGGTGCCGGCGGCCACGTCTTTTGATCCGGCCAGACGGTGTACGACCTCTGCGTCGGTGACCTCAAATTGCCGCAGAACGAGCCGGCCGGTGTTGAGTGTCGGAAGGATATTCATCAGTGGATCTCACCATACTGCGTTGGCGTGACACAACTAGGAAGATGGCGAGGGCATGATGTCGCGCTGCTTTCCTTCGGATTCTTGACGCTTCCTCGATTCGCGCGTAGGGTTTCCTTTGGCATTTTACCTAAGGAGATTCAATGGACGTGGCGCAGGTCTTGATCGCGATTGTGGGGATGTCGGCGTCGGTGACGACGTACTGCCTCATGCGATTTCCCCACATGCGCCGCGACCGGTTCAAGCCATACGGCGCATTTTCTGTCCTGGTCTCCTGCCTCGGGGCCTTGGCCGTGTTGTGCCTCTGCCTGCTGGTACTCATTGCCCACAATGCTTGGCAGGGTCGGTAACAAACGGCCTGGTCCGCATCTATGAGCTGTAACGGCCGATGAGCGAGGCGAATCGATCCAGTCATCAGACCTGCCTGACCTTCTCCTCTCCGTTGACGTGCAGCTCCTGCTTGCCTACAATCCCCATCCGGTTTGCCCATCGCTGATAACGGGCATTCTCAGCTCTGGTCTCTGGCGCCGGTGAGATCGAAATGAACCTGCCTGTCCTGCTAGTCGGTCTGGCGATCGCGCTCAGTCTGAGCTGCAGCGGGACCGCAAAGAATTTCCCGTCATTGAATCCGCCTGAGTACGATCCCAACAAGGTCTATTCGAAACCCGCCGACTCGTCTCAGGAATCGCGCACGGCCGGTCACGTTCAGTCGGTTCGACCTGTGCCGGCACAACCTGCCGTCCCACCAAGTGCCGCTACCAATCCAGTCAGGTCGCTCCCTTCCGTTGCCTCGAGCCGCCCCGCCGAGTTGACCAAACGTATTCTGGCCGGAGGGCCGGATGGGAAGAACGCGCTGCTTGAAGCGGTGACTGCGGCCGGCTTCGGTGTGCTCGATTCGAGACAACGTCTGATCATTCGAGCTCCGCACAAGCCTGAAATGGGGATGCCGCTTGAAAACTGGGAGGCCACACTCCTGGCACGGTCGGTGGCCGAGCGGGTGACGGTTCCCTACACCGAATTCGAATCTGATGTGTTGCTGGCCGCGGGTGACGAGCAGACCGGCCGCTTGTTGCTGAACATGTTGCTGACCGACATTCGAACTGGTGCGGCCGACGCGTCTCCGACGGCGCGCATGTGGGCCGATTTGATTGTCGAACTGGGCCGGCAGTCCGCGAACCCGTACGACCTTCTGACCGTGACGGATCTCAGTGGCATTCACCTCAATGGGCTGCAACAGGTCCTGATGCTCAAGCATCTTGCTGCCGGGTTCATAGCGCTGGGGATTCACCAAGCCTCCACGCCGTCGATGAGCCGGTTGACCTTTCCGAGCTCCGAGATGGTTTCCCCGCTTCGTCTGGTCACTGATACGGGTAGGTTTGCTCGACGGGTATCAAGTTTCAAACCAGGGGATCCCTGCGGCTTCGGCACGGATGAGGGCATTGCCACGTCGGAGGCAGCCAGCTTCTGGGGGCTGGGCGTCAAAACAGCCTTCGGGCCGCTGAGGCAAGCGGCGGAACAAGCGGCGCTCGCCGATCTTTATAGGCGGTTGGCCGAAACGGTCGAATCGCAGGCCACCGATGCCTTCGTCCAACGAATGAAGGCGCTACAGGAGATCGGGTATTCGAAAGCGGAGACCGCCGACCTAAACAAACTCATGAAGCGGTTCTCGACAGCCCACACGATTGCGACGGCGCTGTTGTCCCTGGCTGAAATGGTCGCCGTGATGCAGGCGGTGAAGATCGATATCGATCTGGCGTCACCCCCGCCGCTCGTCAGGACGAAAACCAGCGCACCGGGCGAACATGGCGACCTGACGGCGCATCTGTCATTCGATCCGGGCGATCTCGATGCCCCGGCCCAACAGAAGGTGGGTTGCAGCGCCTGGGCCCTCGCCGCCGTCGGGATAGATTTCTCGCTTCCGGAAAAGGGGCCGATCAAAGGTGCCGACGTGCAATGGTTGCTGGTGGAAGGCGGCCTCAAAATGGATGCGAAGGCCGGTTATCAGATTCGAGAGGCCATCGTGGAACTCGAAAACCCCGGCCCGCGCATCCAGGAAGCCGGCGTGGGATTTGGAGACGTGAAGAGATCGGTTCGAACGGACGAACAAGGCGTGGCGAAGACCGGCATCCATGGCGCGCCCCAAAAGCGCCCCCTCGGCATCGACCCTCAAGCGGTCATCAAACGAGCCACCGTCCGTGCCAATGTGCAACTCAAACCCGCGGACCTTTTCCGGGATCTCGCTGATGCCTTGAAGGGACCTTGGGTGCTGCCGGCACAAGTCCTGTATCGCAGCCACCTCATCGGCAAGAACTTCACGTTCAACGTCAGGGATTGGACGCCACGATTGATGCTGGAGCTGCGATCGACGATTGTCGCGTCCGATAAGCGAAGTCCAGACCCCGCGCAATCTGAAGCGAAGGCTCGAATTCCCCTCCACAGTCCGGAAGCGGCGGCGGACGAGGCGACGCGCTTGTATAAGGGCGAGGGCATGCTCTCGTACAAGACGGTTCCGCCGCAGAATTGGAACCCCTGCATGGCCCTGGTCAAGGGTGAAGGCACGGTCGGGATGCGGATCTTTCAAGCCATCGTGCATCAGGAGCCCGAAGAGGGGACAACTGGATCAAAACTTTCGCCCCAGATCGAATTGGTCTACGGCATCCTCGGAAATTCCCAGGAGACCAGCACGGGCATGCATGCTATGGTCAATTATAAGTGTGTGCCCAATCGTCCGGAGCTGTCTCCGTTTTGGACGTCCATGTTCGTCAGCGGGCGCGGCGAAGTCTCCACGGATCCCATGGTCATGTTCCTGCTGAAAGACTGGACCTATGTGGGGCAGAACGGCGTCCTGGCGACCAAAACGCTCAGGAGCACCTGCGGGGGGCAGTGCGATCAAGAGATCAGCGTGTTCACCCTGAGAGAGGAGGACTGAGCTGTCCTTCTCGTGCTCTCACCACATCCTCCTCCCCGCGAGTCGATTGCGTGTATCGTTGCGCCTTGACCGTCTGTCCCTTCCACAACATTGAGTTCCTAGGAACTAGGGTTTTTGAGAGGCACGTTCCTCCTGCCGTTGTTGTGTAATGACGCATGTCGCCACGAATGGGCGACAAAAAGAGGAACCATGCGGTACGCCATTGCCATTGTGGCCTTGTGCCTTTCCGTTGCAACCACCGTTGGATTTGCCGACGCTCGGGATCGGAGTGGCGTATTCAAGGCTAGTGAGTTGATCGGGATGAAGGTGGTGGGGATCGACGGAAAAAACCTGGGCGACATCAAGGATCTGGTGATCAATCCCGACGACGGGGCGATCGATTATGCGGTCCTGGATTTCGGGGGTTTTCTGGGGATCAAGGACAAATACTTCGCGATTCCCTGGGATGCGCTGGAGGTGACGCCTGATAAGGGCAAGATCCTCATCGACGCGACGAAGCGGGACCTGAAGAAGGCGCCGGGATTCGACAAAAACAATTGGCCCGACTTCGGCGATCTGGCGCAAACCACGCTCATCTACGAATTTTACGGAGTTCCTGTTCCTAACGTGAGCGGCGAACACAAGGCTACCAGGTAGGGAGGGGGTACCATGTTTTTGAAATGGGCGGCGATTTTTTTTGTGATCGCCATGGCTGCCGGGGCAATGGGATTCGGCGGTGTTGCGCAGGGCGCTGCCGAGATCGCACAGATCCTGTTTTACATCTTTCTGGCTATCTGTGGAACGTTCATCGTGGCGGGTATTCTCCTTGCGGGGAAGCTGACGTCATGACAGTCGGCGGGTGAAGCCGGACGTGACACACGCACCAGCGGTTGGTGTCGCCTGCTCAGAACCCGCGGCCACCTCCGCCTCCGAATCCGCCACCCGACGAACCTCCACTGCTGAACCCTGATCCGCCTGAACTGCGCGGGGCCGAGGTCATGGTCGAACCGGCGCGCGATGCCATGTCGCCCATGCGGCTCGTGAAGCCGCGGGTGTTGAACTGCGCGAGGTCGCTTCCTTGATACCAGGCAGGGGCGGTCGTCACGATAGACTCAAACGCCTGCGCCCAATTCTTCTCCACTCCGAGCGCCATCGCATAGGGAAGAAATTTCTCGAACAGCTCCGGGGTCTTGATGACTCGATCGAACCGGTCGACTTCCACGCGGGTCAGAAATTCCTCGAATCCCAATACGCCCTCCAGCGCCCTGGTGCCTTGCAGTGTGCGAGCCGGCATGATGCGCCCGAATCCGACCACGATCAGGCCTGAGAGCAGGCCGGCCCAGAGAAATGTCATCGGCGCCATCCCCCATCGAGCGGCCACTACGGACAGTCCGACGGTCAGCAGCATGCCCAGTACGACCCCGCCGATCAGATACCCCTGCTTCACCCGGTCCGGCCGCTGCGCATAGTACTTCCGCTGTTGGAGCGACTCGAAGAGTGCGTCTTGAATCGGGGGCAGCGATTTGTAGAAGCGGTTTTCGAGGGAACTCAGCGAGACTTCCTCGGCGGCGCTGTCTTTGAACAGCGCTTCCAGCAGGAGCCGTTCATAGGCCGGCAAGGTCTTCCACTCCTGCACGGGCTTGATGCGCTGAAACCGATAGTCCGTGCTCGACCAGAGTCCGAACAGGTGCTCGGCTTTCTGCTCGGCGATTCGAAGATAGCCTCGGACGGCGAGATCGACGACGGTGGCGGTGAGGTCTCGCGTGTCGGGACTGTCATCCACGAGGGTACCGGCTTCGGCGGGAGTTAGTCGATCCGGTGGTTCGTAGACGACCGTAATGGGCCGGAGTCGCGGATCCCTGCCTCGTGTGGTCCACAGACGATACATCACGATGAAGACGAGGAAGGGAATCCCCAGCGCCCAGTTGCTCACGAGAAAGGTCTCTGTCTGATCCACCGCTGTAGGAGCCGCTACAAGACCCTTGTCCCAGCCGACGACGGCGGTGAGGCCCTCGCGAAAACCGAGGGGGCGTGTCATGGTCATCTCGATGCCGGAGCCGACGATCGTCACCGTGGCCGCCTGCTCCCGCGCGCCATAGGCGCCCGTGAAGGCCTGGGCGCGGACGCCGGTTGCATGCGGCGGAAGAATGATCCGGACGGAAGCCTGTTCGATGGGCACGTCCCATTCGTCGCCGGTGACATTCCAATAGAGTTCGTCGTGATCCTCGAAAAACTTCAGCCCGTTTCTCACACGGTACTTCAAGACGAACGTGCGGGTGGCGTCAGTTGCACCGGGAATCCAGATCTTGAAGTTGCGGTAGTGGCGCTCCCGGCTGCTTTCAAATGTGAGCGGGGTCCCCCGTTCGTCCGTGACCGTGACCTGGTTCAGCAGCAGCGTGTAGTTGAAGCCTTGCGGGGTGCGGTATTCGACGGGAATCAAGCGTTCGATGCCGTTCCACGCGCCTTCGAAGCGGGGGCTGACGGTTTCTGTCACGAGCAGGTCGCCGCCGGACAAGACTTGTAGTTCCACGTCGAAGCGGCTGAGCACGAAGGAGCGGGCATCCGCAGGGAGCAGGTGGCTGAAGGTAAGGAGGCAGAGCAAGGGAACGATGAGCAGGCGGGGCGTAAGCCTCGGCCTGGCGTTCCTTCGTAAACCGGCGGGTCGCCCCACGCTAAAACTGCACCCGCGGTGGTTCGCGCTGGGTGGATTCCGTGAGCTCGAAAAACTGGCGGCCGACAAAGTTGAACCACCCGGCAATAAAATTGGTCGGGACCTCCTGGGTTTTCGCGTTGTAGTCGCGGACCACGGCATTGTAGTAGCGCCTGGCGTTTTGCAGGGCCTCCTCAATCTGATTCAGGCTGCCCTGGAGTTGGTTGAAGGCTTCGACCGCCCGTAATTGCGGATAGGCTTCCGCGAGCGCAAAGAGTGATTTCAGGGACTGGCTTAACTGATTCTCGGCGGAGGCTTTGGCTTCAGGCCCCTGCGCGGACATAGCCTTGGCGCGGGCATTGATCACGGCTTCCAGCGCTCCCTTTTCATGTGCAGCATAAGCTTTGACCGTTTCGACGAGGTTGGGAATCAGGTCGTAGCGGCGCTTGAGCTGGACGTCGATATCGGCCCAGGCGCTCGCGCAGGCGGCACGGAGGCGGACCAGCGAGTTGTACATGCCGATGACAATCATGACGAGCACAACCAGCACGGCGAGGACAATCCAACCCATCGGTGTCTCCTTGCGGATTTGGGTGAAGGTACGTATGGAGCCTGAGGGATGATACCCCGCCAGTGGAAATCTGTAAAGGAAGGCGCAGGGTTTCTGCTCGTGATCCCAATCATTGATACTCCTGTATTGCCAGGCTCGTGACTTTCCGCACCTCCCCAGGTATTCTCCCCGTGACCGAACTTGTGTCGAATGGCAATCTCGCCCATTCAATCAGTTCACCTGATGATGGCTGGAAGGAGGCTCGCATGGTGCATGACAACGGACGAACGGGATTTGGCCTGGTCGTTGTGCTTCTGTGTGTCTTGGCCGGGGGAGCCGTGACGGTTCCGCTGACCTTGGCCGAGGAACCCTCAGTCGATCTCAACAGTCCGGACGCAGTGCGACAGACGCTCGAACAGCAGCAGGGAAAACGTGTGAAGGTGAAGTTGGTCTCGGGGCAGGATCTCGACGGCAAAGTGGCGAAGGTCGGTACTCAGGCACTGGTTCTGACTGAACTCTCGGGCATGGAGTTCTTCGATGCGACCGTGCGACTGGATCGGGTCGCCGCGGTGATCGTGCGGGCGCGTAGCAAATAACTTCGGCAACTGATGAGCGGTAATGCTGCCGGACCTTGGGTCAGAGCAATGGTAATGACTTTCAGGTAAGTGGCTTGCCAACTGCCTGGTTGTTCTTGGTTGCACAGCGAGATGTGTTTGAGTCGGAGCTGGCGTTGACCGGTACTCATCGGTTGCGGATTGTATTGGTCGGGCAGTAGCTCGTTGCCTTTTCCCTTTTGAGAAGCGGCGGCGTGTCTCCGGCCAGGAAAATGGGTATTCAGCAGGGAGCGGGGCGATGATATCAGACGAGGGGACTGCCGCCGGTTCGATCGCGAGTTTCCTCGCCGAGGACCATCGCCGCCTCGATGCGTTGCTGCAAGCAGCGGCTGCTCACGCTGATCACATCGACCAGTCGATATACGATCAATTTCGCGCGGGATTGCTCAGGCACATCGGCATGGAGGAAAAACTCCTGCTGCCTGCGATGCAGCGGTGGCGTGGCGGGGAGCCGTTGCCTGTGGCCGCGAAGCTGCGGCTCGACCATGGCGCGTTGGCGACCGTGCTCATGCCCGCCCCGACTCCTCAAATTGTGGCGACCATTCGCCGGATCTTATCGAAGCACAATCAGTTGGAAGAAGGCTCGGATGGTCTCTATGCCATCTGTGATCGCCTGCCGGCTCCGGAGTTGGAGTCGCTGCTCGTGGCGTTGCAAGCGGCGCCGTCTGTGAGCGTTATGCGACATTCTGACAGCCCGGCAGTGAGGAAAACGCTGGAGGGCGCGCTGGCGAGGGCAGGGTATGGCCTAGAACCGGTTTCACAGTATGACACAGGTGAGCCACAATGAGACCGCTGGAGGGTTTGAGGCGATGACGATTCGCCACCCGCGACGGCTGCCGCTTCTCGCACTCGGCATGGTGGCCTTGCTCACGGGGTTGTGGGCCGGCCTTGCGCGTCTCGGCTGGGACCTGCCTGGGCCGCGGCCCGGGTTTTCATCGTTGCATGGTCCGCTGATGGTGGCCGGGTTTATCGGGACGCTGATCAGTCTTGAGCGGGCCGTGGCGCTCGGCCGACTGTGGGCCTATTCGGCGCCGTTGCTGACCGGACTGGGCGCAGTAGGGTTGATCATCGGCGCGCCACTGTCGATCGCGCAAGGGCTGATCCTGGCCGGAAGCGTCGGGCTGGTTGCGATCTTTGCGGCAATTATCCGGCGGCACCCGGCGCTGTATACGTTCACCATGGGGGGCGGAGCCCTTGTCTTCGCTCTTGGTAATCTGCTCTGGTTTTTCGGTTGGCCCGTCTTTCTGGTCGTCTTCTGGTGGGCAGCCTTTCTCGTGGTGACCATTGCCGGTGAACGGCTTGAGTTGGCCCGTTTACAGCAGGTGACCACCGTCGCACAGGCGACATTCTTTCTTCTCCTCGCAACGTTACTTGCGGGACTGTTGCTCCTGGGATGGTGGTTTGACGGCGCGGTTCGTCTGTTCGGTGCCGGGCTGACCGGTCTGGCCGTATGGTTAAGCCTCAATGACATCGCCAGACGAACGGTACGACAAGCCGGGCTGACACGGTTCATTGCGGTCTGCCTGCTGAGCGGATATGTCTGGCTGGGGTTGAGCGGACTGGCGGCGATGGTCTATGGCGGCGTGCCGGTGGGACCACAATACGACGTCATCCTGCACGCTTTTTTCCTGGGTTTCGTGTTCGCGATGATCTTCGCCCATGCCCCAATCATCTTTCCGGCGGTGCTCGGGGCACGAATGACCTATCGGCCGCTGTTCTACGCGCATATGGTGCTGTTGCAGATCACGTTGTTGATACGCCTGGGCGGTGACGTGGCCGGGTGGGCGCCGGGACGGCAGGTCGGCGGCTTACTGAACGCCGTTACGTTGGTCCTGTTCCTTGCGAATACGGTCACGGCATTGGGGAGTCTGCCGGATCGGCCTGCCGTTACGATTCGCCCGCAGTCCTGATGTGGGCAATTGGGAGGATGGAGTGGTGCAACGAAAAGGGAGTGTTGGATGACTGTAGAGAAACACGAGGCAGGGTCAGATCCGCGGGTGATGGATGCATTGCGCCAAGTGGTGGATCCCGAGTTGGGGATCAACATCGTCGACTTGGGGTTGGTCTATGGCAGCGAGGTGCGGGATGGGCAGGTCCATGTCACGATGACGATGACGACCCCCGCTTGTCCAATGGAAGAGTTGCTCATGGAGATGGTGCATTCCTCCATTTTGCGCGAGCTTCCCGACGCGCGTTCGGTGGAAGTGGATCTCGTGTGGGAGCCAATATGGAAGCCGGACATGATGAGTCCGGCAGCGAAGGCCCAACTCGGGTGCACCTGAGGATCTGCCTGTGATGTGAAGGCGGCAAGGTTCTATCCGCCTGAGAGGAAGTCTGACCGTGAGCGAGAACCAGTCTCAGCCGGTGCGGGCGCTGGTAGACGAGATCTATCGCACTCAGTCCCGTCAGGTCCTCGCCACGTTGATTCGTCTGCTCGGAGATTTCGATGCGGCCGAAGAAGCGTTGCACGAAGCCTTTGCCGTCGCGGTGGACCAGTGGGCGCGCGAAGGGGTGCCGGCCAATCCGCGGGCCTGGCTGGTGTCGACCGGACGCTTCAAGGCGATCGACAGCATGCGGCGACGGGCCCGATTCGACGCGTCTCTGCCCGACCTCGCGCGGCATCTGGAGCTCACCGCCGACGTGGTCGCCGAGGAGGGTGAGGACTCGGTTGAGGATGACCGGTTACGATTGATCTTCACCTGCTGCCATCCTGCGTTGTCGCCGGAAGCCCAGGTCTCAATGACGCTCCGGGAGGTCTGCGGTCTCACGACCGACGAGATCGCCCGCGCGTTTCTCACAAAGCCCACCACCATCGCGCAGCGCATCGTTCGCGCCAAGGGCAAGATCCGCGACGCCCGAATTCCCTATGAGGTGCCGTCGGAGGCTGACTTTCCGGACCGGTTGGATGCGGTGTTGAGAGTCGTCTATCTCGTGTTCAACGAGGGGTACAGTGCGTCGTCCGGAGATTCGCTGACCAGGCATGATCTCTCGGGTGAAGCGATACGTCTGGGGCGGGTGCTGGTGGGGCTGCTCCCGGAAGCAGAAGTCTTGGGGCTTCTGGCGTTGATGCTCCTGCAGGACTCGCGTCGCGCCGCGCGCACTTCCCCGACGGGAGATTTGATTCTGCTCGAACAGCAGGACCGCTCGATTTGGAATCGAGATCAGATTGCCGAGGGTACGGCGCTGGTTGAACGGGCACTGGCCTCCCGACAGATCGGTCCCTACACCATCCAGGCGGCGATTGCCGCCGTGCATGCGGAGGCTCCCGATGCAGCGGCTACGGACTGGGCGCAGATCGTCGGACTGTACGACGTGCTGTTGCGGGCTGAGTCGTCACCGGTGGTGGAACTCAATCGGGCTGTGGCTCTGGCGATGCGTGACGGACCATCCGCGGGTCTTGCGCTTGTCGATGACATTCTCTCGCGCGGCGATCTGGTGAATTACCACCTGGCCCATTCAGCGCGGGCAGACCTCTGTCGGCGATTGGGGCGAACCGGAGAAGCCCGAACTTCATATGAACGCGCGTTGGCGCTCACGCAGCAGGAACCGGAGCGACGGTTCCTGGAGGGCCGATTGAGAGAACTTGGTTGAGCGACTCACGTGCGGTCTTCGTTTTCTAACTGATTGATATCCTGACATCTTCATCGTCCCATGCCAGGCTGTCGATTTTCGACGCTTTCGACGACTATCTCATACACGAGCCACTCATTGAATGGAGGACTTCATGGCGAAGCGCACCCCAGCACGCAAAACGACGAAGAAAACAGATTGCCCGGCCAGCCTGGTCTGGTTTGATATCCCTGCCGACGATCTGTCCCGGGCGAAAAATTTTTATAGTTCATTGTTCGGTTGGAAGATCACGCGGTTTCCCGCCATGCCGGATTATTGGCACATTGACACCGGAGGCGGGAAGGATACGCTGGACGGCGGACTCCTGCCGCGCAAATACCCGCAACATCCCTTCACGGCCTATGTCTCCGTTCCGTCGGTTGATAAGGCGGCGGCCAAGGTTGCGAAGCTGGGCGGGAGCATTTGCAAACCCAAAACGCCCGTGCCGGGGATGGGGTACTTCGTGATCTGTGAGGATACCGAAGGCAATACGTTCGCCCTGTGGGAGATGAATCCTAAGGCCAAGTAGCCACGCCGGGAGTACGGTTTGAGGCGTGAATACACGGTTACATCATCAGGGGAGTCCATCATGAAATATCTCTGTCTAGTCTATGTCGAAGAGAAGATTTTGCATGCTCTACCGAGCGCTGAACGGGTTGTGCTCTCGAACGAATCCATGGCCTATTGCGAACGGCTGCAGAAGATCGGCCAGTTGCTGGCGGCGTCCCCGCTTCATCCGGTGGAGACGGCCACTACGGTGAGGGTGCGCGAGGGCAAGACATCGACGACCGATGGACCCTTTGCTGAAACCAAAGAACAGCTCGGCGGTTTTCTGCTGATCGATGTGCCGGATCTCAACGATGCGATTCGGATTGCCGCCCAGTTCCCCGCCGCTCGTATCGGGAGCGTGGAGGTTCGTCCAATGAAGGAGCAAGGCTGCGCTTGATTGCGTGCAATGAAAAGTCGGGGTCGGGGGTGCGAATACGAAATCAGGTCGCGCCGCATGGCGGCGTGAATTGAGAAAGGAGTCGGGTATGAGCCGGGTACGGGTACTTGTCGGAACGAAGAAAGGCGCGTTCATCCTCACATCGGATGGCACGCGAAAGAAGTGGGAGGTTACCGGGCCGCACTTTGGCGGCTGGGAACTGTATCACCTCAAGGGCTCACCGGCTGATCCCAATCGCGTGTATGCGTCGCAGACCAGCAGCTGGTTCGGGCAGGTCATTCAGCGCTCGGACGATGGCGGCAAAACCTGGAATCCCCCCGGCACCAAGCCCGAGGATCTGATGGGGGCGGATGGCATGCCGAACGGGGCGAGCAACATGTTCGTGTATGACCAGTCGGCGGAAACAGGGAAGCCACTCACGACGCATCAACATTACGACGGCACGCAACGCCCGTGGGAGTTCAAGCGGGTCTGGCACCTGGAACCATCGGCGACCGATCCGGATACGGTGTACGCCGGGGTTGAGGACGCGGCGCTGTTTCGTTCCACCGATGGTGGGCGGACCTGGAAGGAACTCGCCGGCCTGCGTGATGCCAAGGGCAAGCTGTGGCAGCCGGGTGCCGGCGGGATGTGTTTGCACACGATCGTGCAGGATCCCAGCAACGCGCAGCGTATGTATATCGCCATCAGCGCGGCGGGCGTGTTCCGGACCGACGACGGCGGCAAGACCTGGCGGCCGACGAATCGCGGACTGAAGTCACAATTTGAACTGCCTGATCCCGATGCGGAGGTCGGCCACTGTGTGCATTGCATTACGATGCATCCGTCCCGGCCGAATACGCTGTTCATGCAGAAACATTGGGATGTGATGCGCAGCGACGACGGGGGAGAATCCTGGCAGGAAATCAGCGGAAACCTGCCTACGGACTTCGGTTTTCCGATTGCGGTGCATGCGCATGAACCGAATACCATCTATGTGGTGCCGATCAAGAGCGACTCCGAGCACTATCCCCCGGAAGGAAAGCTGCGGGTGTATCGCAGCCGCAGCGGCGGCAATGAATGGGAACCCCTGACCAAGGGGCTTCCGCAGCAGAATTGTTATGTGAATATTCTTCGCGATGCGATGTCCGTCGACTCGCTCGATCCCTGCGGCCTGTATTTCGGGACGACTGGCGGCCAGGTCTATGCTTCGGCTGACGGCGGAGACAGTTGGGAGCCGATTGTGCGGGATTTGCCGGGGGTGTTGTCCGTCGAAGCACAAACTCTGTAGCGGTTGCTGAAAATGGCCGTGACGATGCGCTGAAAACGCCCTCCAGCGGCGTTCTCGCCTCGGGCACGTCCTCAACGTAGCCCAGGGCTACGCCTCCGTCGCGTCCGTCGGCTGCGTCCTTGCTGGAAGAGCGTTTTGAGTTACCCTCACGGATCGCTCGTTTAATTTAACGTCCGATCAAGTGGGATGCGAACGATGTCTGGAGGTGTTTCATGGTGCGCGTAATTTTGCCTCAGCATTTGCGGACGCTGGCAAGGGTCGAAGGAGAAGTCTCTCTGGATGTGGTGAGGCCTGTGACGCAAGAAGCCGTACTCAATGTGCTGGAGGCACGCTATCCCATGTTGCGCGGAACGATACGAGACCACGTGACCAGACGGCGGCGACCGTTCATCCGTTTCTTTGCCTGCGAGCAGGATCTGTCGCACGATTCGTCGGATGCTCCGTTGCCAGAAGCCGTTGCGAAGGGGGAGGAGCCGTTATTGATTGTGGGTGCCATGGCCGGCGGTTAACACTGCTTGCACATAGATCAATGGAGACACGTGCATGAAATATTTGTTGCTGGTTCATCATAGTGAAGAAGCCTTTGCCAGGATGGCTGACGCCACGAGGCGGGAGATGCTGGCGGAATCCGTACAGCTGACACATCAGCTCCACGCCAAGGGGCAGTATGTCAGCGCGTCGCCCTTGCATCCGACTTCGACGGCAGCCCGGGTCCAAGTTCGTGAGGGGCGGCCGATCGTGACCGATGGGCCGTTTGCGGAAACACGCGAGCAGACGGCCGGGTATTTTCTCGTCGAAGCGCAGAATCTCCAGGAAGCGGTTGGCATCGCGGCGCGGATTCCAGGCGCGCGTCTCGGTAGCGTGGAGGTACGGCAGGTCCGGGAGATAGAGGGCTTGCCGGAAGTGTAGTCGCGGGGGGGGCCGGTGAGGTCATGGGATGTCTCCGGTAGGACCTGTCGATTTCGAGATGTTTGTTCGACTAATAGGCAGAGGCCACACCGATCTCGAAACACTGAAGCAGGCCGACAATGGCATATAAGGAGCACCGGTCCATGCGATTTCTGATCATCATCAAGGCGACCAAAGATTCGGAAGCAGGCGTCATGCCGAGCGAGCAACTGCTGAGCGAGATGGGCAAGTTCAATGAGGAGCTCGTGCAGGCGGGTGTGATGCTGGCGGGCGAGGGCCTTCACCCGAGTTCCAGGGGCGCGCGCGTCAAGTTTTCAGGAAACCAACGCACCGTCATGGATGGCCCCTTTGCCGAGACCAAGGAACTGATCGCCGGGTACTGGTTGTGGCAATGTCGGTCGAAAGAGGACGCCATCAACTGGGTGAAGCGTTGTCCCAACCCGATGCCTGGCGAGGACTCGGAGATCGAGATTCGACAGGTCTTCGAGGCGGAAGACTTCGGTGCTGAATTTACGCCCGAACTTAGAGCGCAGGAGGAGCGTCTACGCGCGCAGATTGCCGAGAAGCCGTAGTATGCAAATGAACCATGATGGACGTTGCCATGGCAGAGATCATCTCAGGCACATTGACCAGACTTCCGCCGCGTGATTCACTAGACGACGACCATCTTTATTGAGGAGGCCTGCTATGCGACGTGCGATTCAATTTCTTGCCATGACCTGTATGCTGACCATGCTGAGCGGCTGCAGTTATCTTTTTTATCCGCGTGCCGGCGATTACACGACGCAAGCCAAAGGCGCGACCGGGGTGGAAACGATGACCAATCTTGCCACGATGATGGAGGCGACGGCTTCCAAGGCGAAGGGTGGGAAGGGCGTGGATGCGGCCTTCGACGATTTGCACAATCAGTTCCATGCGCTGAGCGATTCGTACTGCAGTGTGACGGATGCGCAAAGCAAAACCCCGGCGTATGCGCTGGCTGTGACCCACAAGAAGGAACTCGGCGCGATCTTCAAGCGGCTGTGGAAGTTTAAGGACGACCAACCCCAACGCGATCAGCACCTGGATCTACTGGCGGCTGAGTTGAAAGAACTCAAGGAGACGCTGCAAACAATCAAGTAGGGTGCGTATACATAGGATGACGTGATGCAGCGCGATGGCGTCATCTCTCACCAGAAGGAGGCCACAATGCGATTCACCTATATCACGGTTGCTGCAGTCTGTGCGGTTATGTTGGCAGTGCCTGTCTCAGCCAAGGAGAAGAAGGCTGACAAGGCAATGGACCAGCAGGCGATGATGGAGCTGTGGAAGAAGGCCGCTACGCCGGGCGAGCCGCATAAGCTGTTTGCGACTCTTGTCGGCAGTTGGACGACTCAGACGAAGGAGTGGATGGAGCCTGGGAAGCCCCCGTCAGAATCCGCCGGTACCGCCGACATGAAGATGTTGTTGGATGGACGCTTTCTCTATCAGGAATTCAACGGCACCATGATGGGACAACCTTACGCCGGGATCGGCATCGACGCGTACGACAATATGAGCAAGAAATATGTCACCGCCTGGATGGATTCCATGGGGACTGGAATTTTCACCATGCAGGGCACGGCTAGTGCCGACGGCAAAACGGTTACGCTCAGGGGCTCACATCCTGAACCGGGCGGAGGGCAGATGCATCACCGTGCGGTGTGGAAAATCCTCGATTCCAATACTCAAACCTTCGAGATGTACGGGAACCATGGTCATGGCAAAGAAATGAAATTTATGGAAATCACCTATACGCGTAAACCGTAGGGATTGACCTGCGCATTTCGCCGCAAATGGGTTGGCTGCAAGGCATGTTGCTGGAATGGTCGTTGGGAAGACGCCGTCATAAAAAACGTCGCCATGCGTCTTCTCACGGCCGTCCCGGCACTGTTCGCTGTCTTCGTTGGAACGTCACTACCCAGGGCGTGCGGTCGTACTGGCGAGATCGTTCTGGAGATTGCCGGCCCAATTGAGCCACCAGCCTCACGTAGTTCCCATTCCCACCTCTACCCCGTTCGGACATATCTGATTAGCGCGCCCGCTGTGAACGGAAGTGCCTCCGTTGCTTACATGGAAGCCAACCAGTAAGATAGGTTAACTCCGGCAGCAAGCAGCAGGTGCAGTCAGATTTTTTAAGGGAGTACGCATGACCAGCCGATTACGATTGTTCACGATAGCCCCGATGATCTATGGGGTTTTCGCGCTGGCTCTGTTGCCGGGCTGTAAACAGGAAGCAGGCTCTGCCCCGGCCCCTCCAATTCCGGAGGTTGGCATTGTGGTGGCGACCGCGCAGGATGTGCCTGACGAGCCGGAATTTATCGGGCAGTCGGAATCGTCCCGCCCGGTAGAAATTCGATCACAGGTGACGGGCATTCTCAAGGCATGGTTTTTCAAGGAAGGCCGCGAGGTGAAAAAGGGGGATCGTCTGTATCAGATTGATCCGGTGCCCTTTCATGCCGCGATGTTGAGTGCCAAGGCGAAAGTGGCGCAATCTGAGGCGCGGCTGGTTCAGGCCAAGCAGAACCTCGCCCGCGTGAAGCCGCTGCTGGCTGAACAGGCTGTCAGTACGAAGGATGTGGATGATGCGGTCGCCGAGGAACTGGCCGCCAAGGCTGCGCTTGAAGGCGCAAAGGCCGAGTTGGTGAAGGCGAAATTTGATCTCGACAACACGTTGATCGTGGCCCCCATCAGCGGCATGATTGAGCGGACGCGTGCCTACGAGGGCCGGTTGGTGTCGGCCCAGACCGATCTACTGACGGTCATTCAGCAAGTCGATCCCATGTATGTGATCGTCAGCGCGCCGGAAAGCTTTCTCCTGAAGCGCCAGCGCGATATGAGTGCCAAACGCATCCAGCATCCCGGTGTCTATCAACTGCGCGGTGTGCTGACCTTTGCGGACGGGACGACGTACGGGCAGGAGGGCGTGCTGGACCTGCTCGATGTCGGACTCAAGGCCGATACGGGATCGCGGCAAGTTCGGGTGGTGTTCCCCAATCACGATCGGGTGCTGTTGCCGGGACAATTCGTGCGGGTTCGGTTTAAGGGCACACTCAAGACCGGCGCGATTCTGGTGCCGCAACGGGCCGTGCAGCAAGGCGCGAGGGGGTCCATCGTGTTTGTCGTCGGGGCTGAAGACAAGGTTGAAATGCGGGAGGTGCAGGCGGCGAGCTGGCAAGGCAATCAATGGATCGTCGAACAAGGGCTGCAGGCCGGTGACCGCATCATTGTGGAGGGTTTGCATAAAATCGCCCCTGGAGCGCCGGTGAAGCCTGTACCGATTCCTCCCGCCGGCGCGACGACTGTTCCGACTGCCGCCCCGACGCAGCCGGAGCATGCCTCGTGATCTCACACTTTTTTATCGATCGGCCGATTTTTGCATCGGTCCTGTCGATCGTCATCATGGTGCTCGGCCTGGTCGCCGTGCAGGCCCTGCCCGTCGCTCAATTTCCTGAAATCACCCCTCCCGTCGTCCAGATCGAAGCCGATTATCCTGGCGCCAATGCGGAAATTCTGGCTGACTCGGTGGCGCGGCCGATCGAGGTGCAACTGCCCGGCATCGACAATTTGCTCTACTACGATTCCACCAGCACAAACGACGGGCACATGTCGATTAAGCTCACCTTTGAGATCGGCACGAATGTCGATATCGCACAGGTGCAAACGCAGAATCGGGTCAAGCTGGCGGAACCGCAATTGCCGCCGGAAGTCGTGCGGCAGGGCATCAGTATCAATAAGGTGTCGCCGGATCTGTTGGCCGTCGTGGCCCTGAGTTCCACCGACCCGACTCATGACACGGTGTATTTGTCGAATTATGCGATTCTCCGCGTCCTCGACAACCTGAAACGTCTCCGCGGCGTGGGCAATGCGATCGTGTTCGGATCTCAGAATTATTCCATGCGGCTGATTTTGGATCCGATCCGCATGGCCCAGCTGAGTATCACCCCGACGGACATTGCGAATGTCGTGCGCGAGCAGAATCGTGATTTTCCAGCCGGGACGATCGGCCGGGAGCCGGCATTGAAGGGCACCGAGTTGACGATTCCCGTCATTACGCAAGGCCGGCTGACGGAGGTGAAAGACTTCGAGGAAATGATTGTTCGCGCCATGCCGAACGGATCCATGGTCCGATTGAAGGACGTGGCCCGGGTCGAACTGGGGGCACAATCCTATACGCTGGAAGGACGGTGGAACGGCAAGCCGAACGTGTTTTTGCTGACGTTCCTCTCGCCGGGGGCGAACGCTCTTGAAACGGTGAAACGGGTTCGCTCGGAATTAGCGGAGGTCTCCAAAGGGTTCCCCACCGGGGTGTCGTATGACATTCCCTATGACACCACGCGATTCATCGATGTCTCCATCAAAGAGGTCGTGAAGACGCTGGCGGAAGCGATGGTGCTGGTTATTCTGGTGGTCTACCTCTTTTTGCAAAGCTGGCGTGCGACGCTGATTCCAGGTGTGGCGGTGCCAGTGTCCCTCATCGGCACGTTCGCCGGAATGCAGGCGCTGGGCTTCTCGATCAACACGTTGACGCTGTTCGGGATGGTGCTGGCCATCGGCATCGTGGTGGATGATGCCATCGTGGTCGTGGAAAATTGCGAACGGCACATGACTCAGGGCAAACTCTCTGCCACGGATGCTGCCAAGCGGGCGATGGAGGAAGTGACGGGGCCGGTCATCGCCATTGTGTTGGTGCTGTGCGCGGTGTTCGTGCCGGTCGGGTTCCTCGGCGGCATTACCGGGGAGTTGTACAAGCAATTCGCCATCACGATTTCCATTGCCGTGATCATTTCCGGCTTCGTCGCGCTGACGCTCAGTCCAGCCCTCTGCGCCCTTGTGCTCAAGCCGGGAGAAGAGCGCCACCACGGGTTGTTCGGCCTGTTCAACCGGGCCTTTGCGTGGATGCAGGGACGATACATCTCCACGGTCGGCATGGCCCTGACACGGCGCGTGCTATCGGTTGCGGTGTTCGGCTTAATCCTGGCCGGCGTATTGTTCTTGTTCAAGATCATCCCCAACAGTTTTCTGCCGGAGGAAGACCAGGGTTATTTCATCACGATCGTGCAACTTCCGGACGGTGCCTCGAAGCAACGCACGGATGCCGTGCTGAGCAAGATCGAGAGCTATTTCCTCGCCAGTCCGGTGATTCATTCGACGGACGCCCTCTCGGGACAGAATTTCGTATTCAGTACCCGGGGACCGAATGCCGCGACCATGTTCGTCCCGCTCAAACATTGGGATGAGCGCACGGCGCCGCAGCATCACGTCAAAGCTTTGATCGGGGCGGCGTATGGAGAATTTGCCAAAATTCCTGAAGCCTTGATCCTGGCGTTCAACGCTCCGTCTATTCGCGGCCTTGGCGCCACGGGCGGATTCTCCGTGCAGCTGCAGGATCCGAGCGGTGGCGATTTCAACAAGTTCTCGGCGGTGGCGCAGGAGTTTGTCGCCAAGGCAAGACAGAATCCCGCGATCGGCGCCATCGGCACCAGTTTCCGCGTCAGCGCTCCGAGAATTTTCGCCAAGGTGAACCGTGAGCGTGCCAAAGCCTTGGGGGTACCTATTTCAGAGGTCTTCGATACGCTGCAGGCCTATTTCGGTAACCTCTATATCAACGACTTCGTCAAGTTCGGCCGGGTGTTCCGGGTGCAGACCGAAGCGGAGGCGCAGTACCGATCGACTCCCGACGACATCTCTAAGATCTATGTGCGGGCCGTCGGCGCGCAAGGGACCACCATGATTCCGCTGGACACGGTGGTGAGCACGGAGTTCAGCAGCGGCCCGGATCCGGTAACGCATTTCAACGGGTACAACACGGCACTCGTACTTGGTGCGGCAGCCCCGGGGGTCAGTTCAGGGCAGGTGTTGGATGCTCTTGATCGGCTGGGGAAGGAAGTGCTGGTGCCGCAGGGGTACGGGATTGACTGGAGCGGAATTTCCTATCAGGAGCGTATGGTGGGAAATCAGTCCATGTATGCGTTCGCTTTCGGATTGCTGATGGTGTTTCTGGTTTTGGCCGCTCAATATGAAAGCTGGGTCGTTCCGTTTGCGGTGATTCTAGCAGTGCCGATCGGATTGTTCGGCGCGTTGAGTGCTGTCTGGCTCAAGGGCATGACCAATGATATCTACTTCCAGATCGGCTTAGTGACTCTGATCGGGCTTTCGGCGAAGAATGCGATCCTCATCGTGGAGTTTGCCAACAAACGGTATGAGGAAGGCCACCCGTTGCTTGAGGCGACGATTGAGGCGGCTAAATTGCGATTCCGTCCGATCGTCATGACGTCAATGGCTTTTATTCTCGGTGTGGTTCCGCTGGTGATTGCCACGGGTGCCGGCGCCGCCAGCAGAAACTCCATCGGGACGGGAGTGTTCGGCGGAATGTTGGCAGCCACATTTCTCGCGATCTTCTTTGTGCCGCTGTTCTTTGTTCTGATCCGCTCGCTGAGCCGCGGTCAGAAACATCGAGTTCCGCCTCCAGCTCAGGATGCGCCGGAGGAACCTGAAAAGGAGCGTGATTATCAGCATGCGTAGACTGGCATTGGTGCTTTCCTCGACGCTTCTCGCCGCCTGTGCGGTCGGTCCCGATTTCACTCGGCCTGATGCCACGACTCCGGATGCATTCCGCATGGCGGAACCGGGCGGTGATGCCGTCTCGATCGCGAACACGCCCTGGTGGGAGTTGCTGAAGGACCAAGAATTGCAAAAACTCATCCGCACGGCGTTGGAGGAAAATAAGGATCTCAAGCGCGCTGCGGCAGCGGTCGAAGAATTTCAGGCTCGCCTATTTATCGCGAAGACTGACTATGCTCCGCAAATGAATGTGACGGCGAACGCGCCGCTTTTCGGTCGTAAGAGCAATTTTCTCTTCCCTGGATTTCCCAACCCGTTCAACTATTACTTGCAGGGGAATCTGTCTTGGGAGATCGATATTTGGGGGCGCATTCGTCGATCGAATGAGGCGGCGCGCGGCGATTTGTTGTCGCGGGAAGAGAATCGTCGCGCCATTGTTTTGCAACTTGTCAGTGGCGTGGCCGAAGCCTATTTCGATCTGCTGCAGTTTGACATGCAACTCGATATTGCGCGGCGGACCCTCAAATCCTGGGAGGAATCTGTGAGAATCGCCCAGGCCCGCTTGAGGCAGGGGATGATCTCCAAGCTCGATGCCGATCAGTTTGAGGCTGAGCGAGCCAATGCGGCGGCGAAGGCGGCCGAGTTCGAACGGCAAAAGGTGCAGAAGGAGAACCAACTCAGCGTTCTATTGGGACGGAACCCGGGGAAAATTGCCCGTGGACATTCGTTGACGGAACAGGTGATGCCTCCCGATGTCCCTCCCGGTCTTCCTTCTGAATTGCTTCAACGACGTCCTGACATCCTGCAGGCCGAGCAGGATCTTGCCGCGGCCACAGCTCGTATCGGAATGGCAAAGGCTGACCGGTTCCCGAAGCTGAGCATCACCGGAATTCTGGGTGTGGCGAGTCCGCACCTGTCGCGATTAGTCGCGAATGAGACTGCATTCGGCGTGGCTGGCCCAGGCTTGGCCGGGCCACTCCTGAATGCGCAGATTCTGGGTTTTCAACAAAAGGCGGCGGAGGCGCAGGCGCGTCAAGCCGTGGCGCAGTACGAGCAGTCCGTGCTGGTTGCATTTAAGGAAGTCGAAGATTCGCTGGTCGCGGTTCGGACGGTTCGCGAACAGCGAGCCGCGCAGTTGCAGCAAGTGGAGGCGTTGCGATCAGCGCTGAGTCTGGCCAACCTTCGATATAAGGGTGGGCTGGCTAATTATCTGGATGTGTTGATTGCGCAGCGCAATCTTTTTGAAGCTGAGCTGGCACTCATGGGAACGCATCGACTCCATCTGGTGTCTATCGTGCAGTTGTACAAAGCATTGGGTGGCGGATGGACGCCGGAAGGGCAGTCGCCGGATCAAGCTGCCCCCGCGGTATCCGTGCCAAATAGAGGGTAGGAAGGCTGAATCATTCTACCGTTTGAAGTACTCTGCTCTGTTGGTCACGCCCGTCGTCTCGTCTGATGTTTCTCAGATTGTCCGGTGGGGGGCGCTCTTTCCCGTTGAACGTCATGTTCGGCGGTCGGGTGACGGCGCAAGGGTGAGAATGAAGGCGAGGGTTCCACCCAGAGCGGCCATGAGGATCACGGTGAGGCTACTGTGAATCCAAGATGTACTGGATTGGATTCCGAGCGCAATGTTTATCAGGTTGAATGCCCATACGGTTGCGGCCACCCATGCCAGGTGTTCTGTTCGATTGGACAACGTGCGAAGTCCCGCCACCGTGAAGCCAAGTGCTCCCGATAGCAGATTGGTCATGTAGGCCGTTGACGGGCTATTCTGCAGAGTCGCTTCGGCGAGAGCCATTCCGAGCCCTGCCGCAAATGTGAATCCGTACACAATCGCTGCGTCCCGCACAACCGTTTTGACACCGCCTGTCATCACAGGTGCCTCTGGTGCGAGTGGTCGCCGGGACGATTGGTCTCCAATCGTTTCAAAATCAAAAACAGAAGAGATTGAGGAATGCCGCCCTGGTGGTTTGTCTGTGCTGTATCGCGTCTTAATTTGTCGGTTGGGGAATTCCTCACCGTATGCCTCCATCGTGATGCCATGGAAAACAAAACTTGGCGTGAGAAGGCAGGCTGAGGCATAGACCTGTCTGCGGGGGCCTGCTATTCGCGCCGACGAAAGTGAACGGCGATTTGCGTCGAGATTTCATCACAGTCTTTTTTTCTGGGGCGAGTTGAACGGAGGCGGATTGTGGGAAACTGATTTACGATTACGCAGCCACCGGCTCAGACGCTTGGACAACGCGTAGACCAAGTTGTCGATCGCCAGTACCACCGCGCCGATTATGAACAACCCCAATACGAGGGCCAGTTCTACATCAATGGACATGCTGTGTGTTCCATGGACCTGTTCGTGAGTGAGTTGAGAGTGTCGCTGATCGACATACGCCCGCGTTTCTGACGCACGCCCTAGGCCGCCAGATGGCTTAGGGTTTCTGCACCCAAGGGAATGCGCTCTTTAGTGGCCGGCTGTGCAGTAGTGATTACATTCATCCCATGTGTTTCGCGGTTTCGCTGCAACACACTCTCCGCCACATTCCCGCAGTTCATGCAGCGCCATGCCTGTAGCCACATAGGGCCTGACGAGTCCTCCATATCCAACAAGAAATCCTCAACCATGCATCCGTTACAACGCGAACAGCTCATTGTGAGTTCCTCCATTGTTCAGTGCCTATGTGTAAGCGTAGTGTCTGAGTGGCTTCTCCGACAGACCTGAATGGATTACCTCGTTGGTGGTAGTCGTCAGCATGGACTTCACGTGGGGGAGACCTTCTGCATGGCTTCTGGATCGGTCTTGGCGAGTAACTCCCGATTTCCGGTGTGTCTCGTTTCGGAAGTCTTGGATATGAACGCGTTGATTGCGGCTTTGATCGAGGGGGTTGGTGGGATCGCGTACAGCCCGAATTCACGGCCTTTGACCCATTGAACCCGTGCTGATGTGATCTCGATAGCGATACGAAATGGCGGAAGGTAGACGCGCAGGGACATCGGGTCGCCTTTCACAACGTATCGGTCTCCGACGACCCGATATCCTGTGAGTGAGGCATCGTGCATGATGCCTGTTCCAGTGAGGCCGTTGATGGAATATTCGACGGCACATCGGGTTCTTACACGTCTGTAGGCGCGGAGAGTGAAGGTTTGTGACATGGTGGTGTGGTCCAAGAGGCAATGCCCTCCTTGCCCATTGTCTCCGTTTATTCCGCAGCCCTAATGGTGAGTTCCGCGTGCGAATCCTGAAACTCCAGCTCAAGGGGTAACTTTTCTTCGAGGAAGCGATTCAGGCGAAGACGTTCATCGGCGTCCATCATGAGGAGTTCTACGCCGAAGCGTTCTCCCTGAACCCAGCTCACCTTTGCCAAATTCACCGAGACGGGTCGGCGCTCGTCACATACCTGCAGCTTGAGCGCGAGATAGTCTCCATCGAGGAGGTTGTGGAAAGTGGTGCGCTGCGTGCCGTTCGGCCCGATACTAAAAATACGCCCTTGCTCCGCGCAGCCCATGGCAACATCTGAAAGGATGCAATGAACGACGACCTTTGATTGTGATGGACGTGTCATTCTGTCCTCCCTGCGCGTAGCGATTGCACAACTGACATGCCGGTGCTGAGCGTATCTCTCTTCCTGCGGATCAGATAGTCTTCGAAGAGGGTACTTCTAAGGAGGGAGGCTATCGGAGTCGAGAGAGCCTCCCGGCTTGGCCATGGCTGGTTTAGACGGCATCCAAGACGTGCGAGAATCTTCCCGTGAGCTACCCATCCTATTGCGATTGCTGGGCTAGGATGTCATGGCCCATCATCAATCTTGCTGCTGTTGAAATGGGAATATACTGCCCTGGGTGCTGGGGCATTGTGTGAATCGGGTGTCGGTTCGTGATGGTGTAGACGTCATCGCCTGCAGCACGATTGCAGGCAGTGACGGAGTGATGCGCTCAGCTACGGTGTTCCGATTTCATCTTGCAGTCAGCAGAAGCCATGTCTGTAGCACAGCGATTCGCGGCAGCTGGAGACAAATTGCGCCACAGGTAGTTGTCGCCCTTAGCCTGCTACCGAAACGTCAGGAGGCTGGTCAGGCCTTCGTTTTTGGGCCTGTAGGAGGGGGTGTGGAGGAGGCGAGTGTGGACGGATTCATCTAATACTTCCGTGGTTGTCCCTGTTTGCATGACCGGCCGATAGAAACGCGAGTGGATCCACTTTCGAAATCCAACAAAACATTCGCTGAAGGAGTCGTGCATGGGACTTAACGCATTCGGTTTCTCGGGTATCCCGCTTGGATCAATGGCCAGTCCCTTTCCTATCGAGTGTCGCAAAATCCAAGACAGCGACACGTCCGCCAACTCCCGGTCAGGGTAGGTCCCGCCAAGGTCACCATGCGCTCCCGCAAACCAGCGTTGCTCAATGGTTTGACCGGATTTGGCAGGGGCTGTCCAGAGTGTCGCATTGTGGTCTGCGCGGTGCTCATCAATGGCGAGCGCGTGATAAGCCTGTTGGACGATAGGACTCAACTCCGTATCGCGAAAGTTGTAACGATATTCGTTCAGCCACCTGAGGGCGTTGGTCGGGATGCCCAGCGGGCCCACAGTATCCCAAAGTCCGAGCAGCGTGACAGCAATGTCCTGGGTGCCTCGTCTTCGTCCGGTGGCAAGCTTCGAGGTCTGAGGGTCGCTCTGCAGTGTGCGATAGGTTTGGTAAGCCTCGCCGATGAGATGATTGGCGGGATCGAGTACCATCCGGGTCAAGCCTTCTCTGAGCTGATCCGGCGCATCGCTCGCGAGCGAGAGCGTCGCAGCCGCCTCACGGACGAGTCTGAGATGGTCCCCATGGAGTAGCGTGGGAAGAGGAAGGCCTGCGCTTGTGAGCAATCCTACAAGCGATCGAGCGGTATACGCGCCACGGCTGAATCCATAAATGAACAGCTCATCAGCCGGTTCATATGTTGCGGCGAGGTACGCGTAGGCTTGCAGAATTGTGCGGTCCAGCCCGTATCCAAACGAACCATCCCGGAAACGGTGGTACCAAGGCATTTCGGTTCCGGGGTCATACCATTTTTGTTGCACACGCCCGTCGACTGTCTTGGGAAGAATCGATTGATAGAGCCGTAAGACATTCGTTGCCGGAGGGGATACGCTTCCGGGTGCAGAATGTTGGGTGAGCGTTCTTGCTGAAGAGCCCCATACGCCAGAGTCTGGAGGCGGATCCCACTCGCCATCAAAACACAGAATCACCCGTTTGGACACACCGACACTTTCTCCACGACAGCCGCGGGCCGTGGGATCTCTCCGTGTGATCTGCGTCCCATAGTCGGGAGAGCTCAAGTTGGCTAGAGGAAAGCCGGACGCTGGCAGGGGAGAAGGCAAACTTAATGCCAGTATTGATGGAATCACATCGAGGAAGAGTTTTGTATCGATGAGAGACGGATACGAGGTCGCGTGAGACGGGTTGTACGTTTTGGGACGGTTAGTCCGTGGAAAATCAAAGACCAATAGCGAACAGTCTGTATCCGAAGCGATACGCACCCGTATCTGAACGCATACGATGGTTGTTCATCGACGCGTATTTGGACAAGGATGGAGCGCCATGGATTGGAGCAATCCCGCGGTTGGATGCACAGGTGCGGTTCGAACTATCCGAGGGGGCTAGCGGCGTTGGCCTTTAAGGATCAGCTCTCGATCTTGCTCGATCTGAGAGGCCAATTGATGAAGCGCCTGAGTGGTGGCCTCCGCAATTGGCTCCTGATCCGAAGCGGTGATCCATCGAACTGAAGATCCCAGAGATTCGCCTTCGGCAGCATAGGTCTTGAGGGGCACTTGGCCGGAGAGTGACAGGTCAGCTTCCAGATGGACTCGATAGAGATAGCGATCTGGCGCTCGAAGAGTCAGCCAGGCCTTCACGACGAGTTTCAGGTCAGTCGGATCCGGTCCGATCGCCGTAAACGTTTGCCGTTGGGCAAAGTATTGGGTAATAGCTTGCCGCAGGTCTTTCGTTGGCCATTCGAGCAGTGATATGCCCGGCATGTGGTCGGCGCCTTCTATGGCGAGGAAGGGCACCTCAAGTTGCGCGCCGGCGGGAATCGGCGTGGTCGTCATGGGAGTGGATGGAGGATCGATGTGAATCCTATGGACGCAGCCGTATTCGAAGAGGAGGCATGCGCCCAGCAACAGTATGGTCAGTTGAGACTTGATCATCGGCATAGTTCGAGTCGGCCAGGAGTTCTTGCTATCGTGCGGCCGGGGGAGGGCTGAGCATATCCAGGTCTCGAATGGCTCGCGCTGCCTGTTCGCGATAGGTCCGCTCGGTCGCGCCCGTGTACGTATCGATGACGCGCTGGTAGGTTGCCCGCGATTGCGCAAATTGTTTTTTGATCGAGAGATACTGCCCTAAGGCCAGCCAGTTTTGTGCAGCGGTTTCGTTGGCGGTGCGGAGATCTGTCCATTCACGATCGACTTGATTCGTGCCGGGATGGTTGACTCGTCTGGTTACGATTTCCCCCAATTGGGACGAAAGTTGCTCGATGGCTTCATTCTCACGGACGGCCGCGGCCACCCGATCATGCTTCAGGTGGTCGTAGAATGCTTCAACATGATCCTTGATCGTATCGGCGCGTTTCTCGTGTATGTCGTGTGAACAATGCGTCAGCGTGAGGCACAGCGCAAGCAGGGGCAGTCCTTGCCAGATCGAATGTGTGCGTGAGCGAATCGCCATCCTCGCCTCCCTCGTGAACCGAACCGATTGCTTTGATGTTGCTGGACTCGTGACGTGATCCTCCCTTAGCGGAGCGTGGAAACACGAGCCGATAAGCGACTCTACGATGCGGACTTAAAAAACAGCACCGCCAGGGGAGGGAGGGTCAGCGCGAGTGAGTGCGACCGGCCGTGGGCAGGAACCGGATCGGCCGAAAGGCCGCCGAGATTTCCCATCCCGCTCCCGCCATACATGGATGCATCGCTATTCAACAGTTCTTGCCAATACCCGCCCTGCGGAACGCCGACACGATACTGCTGGCGAGGGACCGGAGTAAAGTTGCACACGACCGCGATACTCTGCGGGGAGGATCGGCCGTGGCGCAGAAGGCTGATGATTCCGGCATCCACATCCTGACAATCAATCCACTCAAATCCCCGGGGGTCGAAGTCAAACTCGTGGAGGGCCGGTTCGGCGCGATAGAGGCGATTGAGGTCGGCGACCCACCGTTGCAGCCCTTGATGGGGTGGATATTGGAGGAGGTTCCAATCGATGCTGTCGTCGTGAGCCCATTCACGCCACTGGCCGATCTCGCCTCCCATGAAAATGAGTTTCTTGGCGGCCTGTGCATACATGTACCCGAAGAGAGCACGGAGGTTGGCGAATTTTTGCCAATCGTCGCCGGGCATCTTCCCCAAGAGCGAGCCCTTGCCATGCACGACTTCGTCATGGGAGAGCGGGAGCAAAAAATTCTCCTGGAACGCATAGAGCATGCGGAAGGTGAGATTGCGGTGGTGATGTTTGCGATAGACCGGATTCAGCGCCATGTATTCCAGTGTGTCGTGCATCCAGCCCATGTCCCACTTCATGCCAAACCCTAATCCCCCTGCGTAGGTCGGGCGTGAGACGGATGGCCAGGAGGTGGACTCTTCCGCATAGGTCTGCACGTCCGGGTGTCGGCGATAGATTTCTTCATTGAGCTGCCGCAGGAAGGTGATGGCCTCCAGGTTCTCCCGGCCGCCATGTTTGTTGGGAATCCATTCCCCTTCTTTGCGCGAGTAGTCCAGATACAACATGGAGGCGACGGCATCCACCCGTAGTCCGTCGGCATGGTATTGCTCCAGCCAAAAAAGCGCGCTGCTGATCAGGAAGCTGCGCACTTCATTCCGACTGTAGTTGAACACGGCGGTGCCCCAGTCGGGGTGGAGCCCCTGGCGGGGGTCCGCATGCTCGAAGAGATGACTGCCGTCGAATCGGCTGAGCCCGTGTTCATCGGTCGGAAAATGCGACGGCACCCAGTCCAGAATCACGCCGATGCCGTGCTGGTGGAGCTGGTCAATGAGGTACATGAGATCCTGCGGCGTGCCATAGTTGCCGGAGGGAGCGAAGTAGCCGGTGGTTTGATATCCCCAGGAGCCGAAGAACGGATGGTCCATCAAAGGGAGAAACTCTACATGCGTAAAACCAAGACGCTGGACATACTCAATCAGTTTCGGGGCGGCCTCGCGGTAACTAAGGGAGCGGTTGCCTTCGCCGGGGACCCGCATCCACGAGCCGAGATGTACCTCGTAAATACTGATCGGGGCGTGGAGTGCGTTGTGTTTGGCGCGGGTCTGCATCCAGGTCTGATCCTGCCAGGTGTAATCCAGATTCCAGACCACTGAAGCGGATTTCGGCGGAATCTCATTCAGCCTGGCAAACGGATCGGTCTTGATGAGCACCGCCCCGTGATACCGCGAGCGAATATGAAATTTGTACAGAGTGCCGACTCCCACCCCGGCGACGAATCCTTCCCAGATGCCGGATGATTGGCAGGGGCGCAGCGGATGGCGAGTCGGATCCCAATGGTTGAACGTGCCGAAGACCGAGACCTGCTCCGCCTCCGGCGCCCAGACCGAAAAATAGGTGCCTTCAACCCCCTGGAACGTTGTGGGGTGCGCGCCGAGTTTGTCATACAGATGGAAGTGCGTGCCCTCATTGAAAAGATAGAGATCGTCGGAGGAGAGCAGACTGCCGGCCTCTGGAACCACGGTGCGGGAGGGCGACACCGAAGCAGAGGATGAGCCCGGTGGATTGTTGGGAAGATGATCCATAGGCGCAGAGTACTGTGCTTGGGGGCAGGGCGTCAATCGGGCCGCCCGGCCGATTCATGAGCCCAATGCCGAGTGGCAGGTTCTGTCAGGATCTTGCGGCAGGCTAGTGACACCTCTCAATCAAGTATGGTATGAATCAACCCGCCGATACGGATCTTTCTTCGTCCCCATCGTCTAGCCTGGCCTAGGACATTGCCCTTTCAAGGCAGTAACACGGGTTCAAATCCCGTTGGGGACACCACAACTTCTCCAAGTTGCTTCATAGCTGGACTTTATCGGGGGATCAACTTGTCCCTCCGGTGAAGTAGGCTGCATCAATAAGCGTAGTATGACGGCTTCATGGAGGATGGTTTCTGTCGTGGGAGGGGATCTCTAGCAGGCCAGTGAGTGCCTGAATCGTGCCACCGAGGTCTCGACCGCGAAGCTGCATCTGTTGCCCGCCTCATGATCCGGCGTCCTTGCGATAGCGTGACGTGCGGAGTCTTTGTGTGAACAATTCGGCACCCCGCTGGTTTTTTGCGCCTACAGATCGCCTGGATTCGAACAAGACAGGCCTGCAGTGGTATGTCTTCTGCGCCTGTATTCTTCTGGTCACGCTGCTTGTGGACGCGTTCGCGCCTCTAGGCATCGCGGTGCCCCTGCTGTATTCCCTCGCGGTGGCCGCGGCCGGTATGGCCCCCACCGTGCAGTTGCCTTGGGTTGTGGCGGCCGTCTCGACGGCACTGACGTTACTTGGGTTTTACTGGACCCCCCCGGGAGGCATCGTCTGGATGGAGGTCACAAATCGAGCCTTCTCAATCGGTTCCATCTGGTTGACGGCTTGGATTGTGTCGCAATGGAAGAGCACGTTCCGAAGCCACTCGCACTATCACTCCGTTCGATTGCAATCCCTCCTGGCTAACAGCCAGACCCTCATTTTTGTCAAAGATCTTCAAGGACGCTTCCTTGAGGTGAGCGAACAGTTCTTGGCCCTCATCGGTGCGCCCGCCGAAGAGGTGATCGGAAAGACCGATCATGACTTCTTTCCTCATGATCTCGCGGACCTCTATCGAGAGCATGACGGGCAGGTTGTGAAGGCCGGCGAGGCGATGAATTTTGAGGAGGCCGCGCTACTGGGTGATGACGTCCGTCACTACGTGGTGCGGAAGTTTCCCCTCCGTGACGAAGTCGGACGGATTGTGGCTGTCGGTGGAGTGGCCACGGATATGACGGCACGCCTGCAGGCTGAGGCCGATCGGCATGAGGCCCAGGAACGCTTGGATCTGGTGGTGGCTGCCACGCAAACCGGCATTTGGGACTGGGACCTGCCGACCAACACGATGTATTACTCCCCGCTCTGGAAGTCGAGCTTAGGCTATGAGGAGGATGAAATCTCCACTTCTCCGTGCGAGTGGAATTTCCGGCTACACCCCGATGACAAGGATCGTGCCTTTGCCCTCGTGGAGAGTTTTTTATCCGGACGGGTTCCCGCCTACGAGTTGGAACACCGCCTGCGTCACAAAGACGGCACCTATCGCTGGATCCATACCACGGCCGTGCTGCAGCGGGATGCCGAAGGACGACCCCGGCGGATGACGGGTTCGCATGTGGATATCACTGCCCGTAAGCAAGCCAGTGAGGCCTTGCGCCAAAGCGAATCCACCCTTCGGAGCTTCTTTGACAGCGGGGTGATGATGATGGGGATTGTGGAGTTATGCGACGGCGATATTGTGCACATTTCAGACAATCGATGCGTGGCCGGATTCTTCGGCACAACCCCGGAGTTGATGCAGAGCAGACGCGCCTCGGAATTGGGCGTTCCGCCGGCGACAATCGAATTGTGGATTCGGCACTATGAAGAGAGCAGCCGCACAAAGAAACCGGTTCGTTTCGAGTATGTTCATCCGGACCGAACTTCCCCCGTGGAGAAGCGTTTTTCTGTCACAGTGTGCTGGATTGGTTCAGCGCCGAGTGGCCGAGATCGATATTCTTGTGTGGCGGAAGACGTCACAGAAGCACGCCGCATCGAAGCAGCGCTGAGTGAGACGGCAGAACGGTATCGGGGCCTCGTGACTGCTCTTGCGGAAGGCGTTGTGCTGCATGATGCACAAGGGCACATCATCGCCTGCAATCCGAGTGCGGAACAGATTTTGGGCTTAACGGCAGATCAAATGATGGGGCGAACATCGGTCGCCCCTGAGTGGCGAGCCGTCCACGAGGATGGGACGCCATTTGAGGGGGAACGGCATCCGGCCATGATTACGCTGCGAACCGGTCATCCCTGCGCCGATGTAATCATGGGCGTGTGTCGTCCAAGTGGGGAGCAGCGATGGATCTCCATTAATACGCAGGCCCTCAAGAAACCAGATGACGAACACCCGTATGCCGTCGTGTCATCCTTTCATGACATCACCGATCGCCGTCGAGCGGAACAGGCGTTGCTGGAGGCGCAGACCAAGCTGGAGCAACGCGTGCGCGAGCGGACCGTGAGGATTCATCAACTTGAGGTCCAGCGGTCACAGGCTGAAACCCTGGCGGCGCTCGGCCAGTTGGCCGCCGATATTGCCCACGAGGTGAACAATCCTCTGGCGGGAATTAAGAACGCCTTTCACTTGGTGAAGCAAGGAATCGGGAGTGAGCATCGGCATTATCGATTCGTGGAACTTATCGATCGGGAGATCCAACGGCTCAGTGCCATCGTGAAAAAGATGTACACCCTCTATCAAGGGGGCGCCTCACGCGAGCGGCAACTCACGAATTTTACCGACCTGCTCCAGGATGTGTCGGCGCTGTTGGATTATAGGTTGGCTTCAAGACGAATTCGGTTGCGCACAGAGGTGCAGGTCACGCGCCCGGCGATCACATTGCCGCGTGCGGACCTCTTTCAGGTGTTGCTGAATCTCGTGCAGAACGCCATTGATGCGTCCCCCGCCGACAGTGAAGTGGTGGTGAAGGTTGTTGAGTGCGCGGACATGCTGCAATGGAGCGTGATCGATCACGGCACGGGAATCGCGCCTGACATCCTCCCCCATATTTTTGATCCATTTTATACGACGAAATCAGCCGCCGATCGGCCGGGCCTAGGCCTTGGGTTATGCGTTTCGCAGCGACTGGTGCATGAGGTGGGTGGCAGAATCGAGGTCCAGACTGAACTTGGCGCCGGGTCAACATTTACGGTGGTGCATCCCCTTGAGGGAGTGTGTGTTCCGGCCCAGTAGCATGCAAGACGAACGACAGGAGAGGAGCAACCATGACGACGACGCAAAAACGCATTCTGATTGCTGATGACGAGGAAACCTTTCGGGAATCAACGGCGGCCATCCTTGCTGAGGCCGGGTACGCTTGTAGTTCTGCCAGAGATGCGACTGAGGCCGAGCGTCTGCTGGAAGCCGGATATGATTTGCTGCTCGCCGATGTTCGAATGCCGGGCAACTCCCAGCTGGAGTTTCTTCAGACTGTGGCCCGGCGACATCCCTCCCTCCCCGTGGTGGTGATTACCGGGTATCCGTCAGTGGGCATGGTCATCGAATCTTTCCGTCTCGCCATTGTCGATTACTTGATCAAACCGGTTGACCTGGATGAGCTCAAAAGAGCCGTGGAGCGAGGGCTTCGCCGACGGACCATCGCGAGAGCCGTGCAGGACGCCATGGCCGAAACCACCAAGATGGCCGGTATCTTTGAGCAGTTGGGGCGTTCCATGAGTGAAGTCGGCCGAGGTGGTGCACAGCTGGAGTGGACCGCCCAGGAGTATATGGCGCAGGCCATGACGCACATCAGCCAGCTTTCGGCGTTGGTTGGCCGCACGCTGGAGGCGTCCCGTGGGGGTGAACCACAAAGCCCTACGGACATCTGTGCGTTCATGAAGTGTCCGCGCCTGGAGCGGTATGAGGCTGCGATTCGGGAGGCGGTCGAGGTCATGGAGCGCACGCGAAGCTCCTTCAAGTCGAAGGAGATCGGCGCGCTACGGCAGCGATTGGAAACCGTGCTGCAGGAAGGCCGTCGCTGAGCCAGGGGTCGTATGGAGGGTCGAGTCAGGCCTCGTGATGTGATTAGGGGGCTGATCAGCTTTGCAGGAGATCCGCTGGGCACGGAGCGCCCATCTCGCTCCGTGGTTGTCGTTGAGGCGCTGGTCCCCATCTCCTGAAAGGCGCGAATCAGCACGGACTCATGTAGTGGCACCAATCCGACTTAGTGTGACGATTGGGCCGAGTGGAGAAGGGGAATGGCCTCTTTCATGATGCGCTCCAGGAGTCTGTTCGTGTGCTCAGCTTTGCCCTGAGCCGTGAGATGATAAATGTTCCCCGTGAACATGTCGGCGTTATACTGAAAGTCCGAGGGGGCTCCCAAAATGGGGATGCCCAGTTTCCGTACCTTGTTTGCAATGGCCTGCACGGTCTTGTGCAGGCGGGGTGAGGTGAGGTCGAGCTTGGCCTTCATCGTTGGAGGCCAGGCGATATAGACCTGGACTCCTCGTGCCCGGGCATTGGCAAAGAAATCCTGCAAGGTGCTCCAGAAATACTCCGGCTCCACGAAGTCGAGATCCAGTTGATAAGGGTTGCCCGTATACTCCAGCGCAGACTCCGGCGTGGTCATGATGGCATCGCCGTGCGGGGTCAAGTTGAGAAATGAGAACATCTTGTCCGGGTGATGGTCGGGGTTATTCCAGGCGGCCCGTATCCGGTCCAGGATCTCTTCCGGAGATTTCAAGGCTCTGGTTCGAACGCGCTCAAGGTGGTCCCCCATAAGCTTCGCCAACACGCCGACCAACACTCGTTGCGGAAGGACAGACCGAACGAATTTGAGCTTTTCGGTCATGTCCAATTGCCAGAAATAGTCAGGGTGCCAGGTCATGATCTGATTGGTAAACCAATCAGTATAAGGAGTTTCCTCGCGGTAATGTTCGTATTCCAGAGGAAGTATGACAATATCTCCCCTCGTGAGGTAGGGAACCATTTCGCTCAATAAAATATGCACTGGACGACCGATGTGAAGGCCCAGGTTGATCGTGGGAATACCTGATCTCCGTTCTATTTCCTGGGAGTCAATGCCGAAAAACGCGCTGGAGCCGGCAGTAAAGATGATTTTCGACCGTTCCTGGTGCTTCGCGAGCAACTCTTGTTTGACCACTTGTGCATCGTATAGCCAATACTCGGCGGATACCAACGCTCCCATCTGATACAGAAATGCCCCAAGATACAGCAGTGCGCCGACCAGCACGGTGAGCGCAACGGTCCCTAAATATCGTGCTGGTGGAGACAGCTTCATGCGTGCTCAGAAGTTTTCATAAATAAAGTTGCTGGCCTGTGAAGAAATGGACGCGAGCCATACGGAAAACAGCAACACCCCGACCACCAGTGCTCGCCTCAAGGAAAGGGGGGATTCTGCCGTCTGGGGTGTAGGCCGGATCCATTCGGCGGCATTCGGCAACCGCAGGGCGATCACACCGGCAACAATCAGCCAGCAGGTGTGTAGTGCGGGGGTGGAAAGAAGCAGGTTGGCCGGATAGATTGTCCAATGGCCGACGGAGATGACGAAGCCCAGATCATGGCCGAGGAACTGCGCAACGGTATCGAGTTGTGGGGCGGGTAGTTCCAGGTATCGCAGCATCCCGCGGAAACTGTCTGTCCAGAGGCCGTTGATGCCGCAAAGCGACGCGGTGAGTCTGAGCGCGGTAGAAATGTTTTCTGCCCGAAACCAGGCCCATCCGATGGCAACGGACAGAAAGGTGAGTATCCATCCGATCCGCGCCGGACAGCGAATCGTTAGCCGCCGCCAGGCATGATTGATCAGAAGATAGACACCGTGAAGCGCGCCCCATACCACGAAAGTCCAACTGGCTCCGTGCCATAGCCCGCAGAGCCCCATCGTGATCAGCAGATTCACCTGCTGACGTGCGGCTCCCTTCCTGTTTCCGCCGAGTGGGATGTAGAGGTAGTCGCGGAGGAAGCGAGAGAGCGTCATGTGCCATCGTTTCCAGAAATCGATGATGCTGGTGGCTTTGTAGGGAGAATTGAAGTTCTCGGGCAGAGAGACTCCAAATAACTGGGCGATCCCAAGCGCCATATCCGTATAGCCGGAAAAGTCGAAGTATAGCTGGAAGGTATACGCCAGGATTCCGCCCCAGGCCTCGACCATACCCAGGTCCCTTGTGCCTATGTCTGCTGCAAAGAGCGGATTGGCAAATCCGGCCAATGTATCGGCGAGCACGATTTTCTTGAATAGCCCGATGATGAAGCGTGTCGCCCCTGTAGCGAGGTCCTCGAGGGAGACGGTGCGCATGTGCTGCGCAATCTGAGGCACGAGTTCCCCATGCCGGACAATCGGTCCGGCCACAAATTTGGGAAAGAACGAACACAAGAAACAGTAATCCAGGAAATTGATGGCCTGGACCTGCCCGCGATACACATCAACTAAGTAGGCGATTTGCTGGAAGGCAAGAAATGAGATGCCGATGGGCAGGTAGGGTGTGAGCAAGGGATAGGACGTATGGAGGAGGGTGTTAAGATTCTCCGTGAGGAACGCTGAATACTTGAAGTAGCCCAGTAGAGAAAGATTTGCCGTAATTCCCAACGCCAAGAGGAGAGGCTGTCTTGGTCCTGGCTGCCCGGGGTTCCGGTGCAGGAACAATCCGATGAGAAAGTTGAAACCGATCGAGCCCGCTAACAGTTCCGCATCAGTCAGGTTCCGCCAGCCGCAAAACACCAGTGATAGGCCAACGAGTGCCATCACGGCAAGACGGAAATAGCCAGCCCTGTTCAGGAGGAAATGGAGGGCGACAGCCAGCGGAAGAAAAAAAACGACAAAGTCGATTGAGTGCAGAGGCATCCGTACTCCTGAAGCTCCATGAAGTGACGCGATCTCCGAGGCGGCTGGCTCATCCGGTGAGCGCAGCGTGCTGGAGAGTTCCCCTCAGGCCGGGGGGTGGCATCTCATGCCGGCTGACGCGACACGTTACCTGCATCAAGATGAGCGTATCTCGATACTTACGACAGGCCGCGGCGTGGTCCGGAAATCGTTTGCTATGGAGGAGACGTACTCTAAGGGCACTATACAAAACCGGCACACCGTCCGCAACCCATTCTTCGCAGGAAGGGACAGCGCGAGCGCACCTACCCGCGAGGACTTACTAGTCAGAAGTGCTTACGGTGTGGCCGGACGAAGCGTGCGAATGAGTGACGAGACAGGAAAGCCGAGTTGGCTGGCTTGTTCAACGTAGTGCTGGTACGTGATGTCGTCCAATTGTGGCGTGCGGGAAAGAATCCAGAGATAACGGCGGTCGGGCGTCCCGACCATCGCGGAGCGGTAGTCTGGATCAAGGGCGAGAATCCAGTAGTTGCCGTCACGGGATGACCCGAACAGCCGGGCAAAGAAATTGTCGAAGACGACCGTCAGGCGCGCGTTGGTCTGCGGATCAACCACCCGCGCTACACCCTCGATGTGGGCCTGCCCTCCCGTGTCAGTTGCACATTCATTGCGCACACCCACCGCGCCATCCGCCCGTCTTGTGTAGGTCGCCATGGAATTTACGCAATGGCGCTGAAACCACATCGGTAACCGCGCAATCTCATACCAAGTGCCGCAATACCGGCCGAGGTCCACAGCCGGTACGGTTGGCAGGGTGTCCTTCCGGTCTATGCCGGCGCAGGCTGCGAGTGTCACGCAAAGAGCAACGGCCACTGACGTCACGGCACCGCGAAACCAATCGTCGAACTTGTGTTGCATGACGATCTCCCCTGATGTTATGGACAATCTTACATCGCGTGCAGGTGCGAAAGAATACGGTTCCCGTATTCCATTAGCTCTTTTGGGATCCTGATTCTGTATGTTCACGATTCCTTGCGTACCACCCGTCCCTGCCACCTGGTCAACGTTTCGCTCAGACGAGTTATCATCGTGCCTTGAATTGATCCATGGATCTCCACACTTTGGCGAGGTCTGTCTGCTTCGCTGCGCAGTCCACTTCATGTTTTTTCGTCCACCAAGTGGGTCGGGCCGGGGGACCCACTGTGTGCTTGCCTGGCCAAGACCATTGGAACTATCGTTCCCCTAGGTAAAGAGCCTGGCCTACCAAAGTTTTTGGCTGCGCCCACCCTCCGGGGAATAGTCCACTCAGGAACCTTGACTTAACATCGCCTTCGTCCTTCGAGGTGCGGCAACCTCACTGCGCTATATCGTGCAAATGAACAAAGGAGAAGTAGCATGGCCGTCGAGAGCAATCCCAAGCAGGCTGGCGATAAGTCAGTGGCGGTAAACGTTCGACTCAAGTCAGCCGGGGAAGTCGATCAGCCGACCCTCGTGAACCACTCGCATGTTGGTCTCGCGCAAGGCTTGGCTTATGTGGACTTTGGGTTTCTAGAGCCGGCGTTGCTCGGTGCGGTCGCTCAGCGCGCTCAAAAAGGCGAAACACTCCCGAAGCACCTCGAAGGAACCAGGGTCGTACGTGTCGCGTTGCCTGGCGATGCGCTAGTCCGACTCTACCAACAGATCCAACACGTACTCGTCACTACCCAACCTAATAAGTCGAAATTGTCCTAGACGGTCAATCCAGCCCCGCCATCATGAATATGTCAACGTCCCATCTCGAGTCTTGCTCGATGCCCTCCCCTGTGTCGGACACCGGATTGTTGTGCCTGCTAGTACTCGCGCGATTTTATGACTTGCCGGTGGATGGTAGCCAGATTCAGCATCAATTCGGGCAGTCAGGACAGGTGCTGACTGCACCTGAATTGCTTCGCGCAGCCAAGCATATCGGACTCAAAGCCGGCCTGGTGACAACGACCTGGGATGAGCTGGCGTCGACCCCGCTGCCAGCCATCGCCCAACGAGCGGATGGCCGCTACGTGGTACTCGCAAAGGTACAGGACGGGGAAGTGTTGCTTCAGGATCCGTTGGAGTCGCGACCGCTGATTCAATCGCAAGCGGAATTCGTCGCGACGTGGAGCGGTCGCCTGCTCCTAGGTACAAAACGCGCTGCTTTTCGGGCGCAGGATCTCACGTTCGACATTACGTGGTTTATTCCCTCCGTTCTGAAGTATCGGCGGCTGCTGGGAGAAGTGTTGCTGGCGTCGTTCGTCCTTCAGCTGTTCGCGCTCCTGACGCCGCTCTTCACACAAGTGGTTATCGACAAAGTGCTCGTGCATAAGGGCTTCACGACGCTCCACGTGATGGCCGTCGGCATGCTGGCCCTGGCGCTCTTCGACGCAGTGCTAGGTGGCTTGCGCACCTATCTGTTTGCACACACGACCAATCGGATCGATGTCGGGCTGGGGGCGCAACTCTTCCGCCATCTCCTGGCTCTCCCGTTGGCCTACTTCGAAGCCCGCCGGGTCGGCGATACGGTGGCACGGGTACGCGAACTCGAACAGATTCGTCAATTCCTCACGAGTAACTCCGTCACGGTCGTGCTGGATGTGGTCTTCACCGTCGTATTCCTCGGCGTGATGTGGATCTACAGCTCGACTCTGACGTTGGTTGTCATGGCCTCATTGCCATTGTATGCGTTGCTGTCGGTGGTGATTACGCCCACCATTCGAGGCCGTCTGAACGAGAAATTCAGCCGTGGGGCGGAAAATCAATCTTTTTTAGTCGAAGCTGTGAGCGGCATACAAACGGTGAAAGCTCTCGCAGTCGAGCCGCCGTTACAACGTCGATGGGATGAGCAGTTGGCAGGCTATGTCCGAGCGAGCTTCCGTGCCACTAGTCTCATCACGGTAGCCGGGCAAGTGGCATCCTTCATCCAGAAAGCGACGACGATCGCCGTCATGTGGGTGGGTGCCTATCAAGTGATCGATGGGGCGTTGAGCATCGGGGAGTTGATCGCCTTCAACATGCTCTCCGGCCAGGTGAGCGGCCCGTTGTTGCGTATGGTGAACCTCTGGCAGGAATTTCAGCAAGTCGGTATTTCGATTCAACGTCTGGGGGATGTTCTGAACACGAGGCCGGAGCCCACGTACAATCCCACTCGGACGACCCTGCCGCAGATCGTCGGGCAGATTACATTCGACGAGGTCACCTTTCGTTATCGACCCGATGGGCCGCCGGTTCTCCAGCACGTGTCCCTTGCCCTGCAGCCAGGTCAGATCATCGGGGTAGTCGGACGATCAGGGTCGGGGAAAAGTACGATCGCGAAATTGGTGCAACGGCTCTATGTGCCGGAACGTGGCCGGATTCTGGTCGATGGCGTGGATCTCGCGCAGGTAGATCCAGCCTGGTTACGGCGTCAAGTTGGAGTGGTGTTGCAAGAAAACTTTCTCTTCAATCGTTCCGTTCGGGACAATATTGCGCTGGCCGATCCAGGGCTCTCTATGGATCGAGTCATGCAGGCTGCGAAACTGGCTGGCGCTCATGAATTCATCCTGGAACTTCCCGAAGGGTACGATACGAGCGTCGGTGAGCACGGCTGCGCCCTCTCGGGCGGACAGCGTCAACGTATCGCGATCGCCCGCGCTCTGGTAGCCAATCCGCGCATTCTTATCTTCGATGAAGCCACGAGCGCGTTGGATTATGAATCTGAGGCGATCATTCAGCGCAACATGGCCCAAATCTGTAAGGGGCGCACTGTTATTGTCATCGCACACCGCCTGAGCACAGTCCGATTATCCAATCGTATCTATGTCATTGACCGGGGGCAATTGGTTGAGCACGGAACCCATGACGAATTGCTCAAGCGCAACGGGATGTATACGCGACTCCACCAACATCAGGAAGGGCGTGCGGCATGACGATGCAGTCCATCCAACGGCATGTGTCCGTCTGGCGCGCAGCTTGGCAATACGAGTCGGCCAAACCGAATGCGGCGCCCCCGCGTGGGCAGGCGCTCAATTTTCTCCCGGCTGTGCTCGAAATTCAGGATGTTCCACCGTCGCCGATCGGTCGTGCCATTCTCTGGACCGTCATGCTGGTATTTGCGTCAGGCGTCGCATGGTCGTCGTTGAGTCAGGTCGATATCGTGGCGGTGGCGCCAGGCAAGATCATTCCCAGTGGCCATTCCAAAACGATTCAGCCATTTGAGACCGGCGTCATTTCAGCCATTCGTGTGCAAGACGGACAAGTGGTTCGACAAGGCGAAGTGCTTATTGAAATGGATGCGACCCAAAACGGTGCGGATCGCGATCGGGCCACCCATGAGTATCGAGCAGCGCTGGTCGATGCCGCTCGCTTGCGGGCCCTGATTGCAGGACACATCACCTTCACTCCGCCTGCGGATGCTGATCCGCAATTCGTGCGGCTCCAGCAACAATTCTTGCGGGATCAGATGGGGGAATTTTCGGCGAGAGTAGATGCGGCACGCCATCTCATCGGCCAGCGCAAGGCGGCGGTGGATGCGACGAAAGATAATCTCAGACGCCTTGAATCCACCGTGCCCATGGAAAATGAGCGGGCCGAAGCCTACCGGACGCTGCTGGCCCAACAGTATGTCTCCAAGATGGATTACCTCCAATTTGAGCAACAACGGATTGACAAGGCCCAGGAATGGGCCGGACAGAAAAGCAAATTGAAACAGGATCAGGCGGCATTGGCGGAAGCGGAGCAAAATTATCGCGCACTCCTCTCCGAGTTTCAGCAGACGAAACAGGCGGAGCTGTCCACGATCGAGACGAAGGTGGCATCGCTCCTGCAGGATGTACGCAAGGCTGGGCAGAAAACCGATCTCCAGAGGCTGGTCGCTCCCATTGATGGTGTGGTGCAGCAACTGGCCGTGCATACGGTGGGTGGGGTGGTAACGCCAGCGCAGCCTTTGCTGACTATTGTGCCTCATGACCATCCAGTGGAAGTTGAAGCGCAGTTTGAAAATAAAGACATTGGCTTCCTGAAGGAAGGGCAGACGGTTGAAATGAAGGTCGAAACCTTTCCGTTCACCTTGTACGGGACAATTCCTGGAAAGGTGTTGACCGTCTCGGACGATGCGGTACCGTTAGAGAAAGGCGGGCTGGTCTATGCGAGCCGGGTGAGTATGGATCGAGCGACGATGCAAGTGGAGGGCAAGCAGATCCATCTTTCGCCAGGCATGGCGGTCACGGTTGAAGTCATAACCGGCCAGCGGCGTGTGATCGAATTCTTACTAAGCCCATTGCTGAAGTCGATGAAAGAGAGTTTGCGGGAGCGGTAGGCCTGAATGGCATGCAAGTTACGTAGTAGTCGCGTGCATAGAAAAAGATCAACGTCTATCCGACGGATTGCAACGCACGAACTCGATGAAAGGCAGCCTGAATGATAGCACTCGCACTGCTTTTTGCCCTGATTGTGTATGGGGTACTTTCCTGGTCTGTTATTAGAGCGCTTGGATGGCTCGGGAGGGTATGCGTGTTTCCCTCGTCATCGACGAGGGCATTGCAAGGCATCACGCTTGCTGCGGTTGTGTTACTGCCGACATGGGACATCATTCCCAGCCGTTTATACTTTGAACATCTTTGCGAGACAGAAGCTGGCATAAAGGTGTTCAGGACAGTTGAAGTGGATCAATCATACTTCAGACCTGATGGCGTGCCGGACGACAAAAAACTGCTAGATCGCTATGTCCAATCAAGTAAGTGGAATCGTGACTTTTCGTCATGGGCGCACATTGCAAAAATAGATGGAGAAATTCAGGAGAGGGAGACGGGCGAGTTGCTGGGAAGTTCCACTGATTTTTCATATTACGGTGGCTGGGTCGAAGCGCGCATCGCACCCATGTCTCCGGTAACTTGCCCAGCTTTTAAGGCCAGAGTATTTGGGATGGCTTTGCAACAGGTCTTCAAGTTGAAGGAATTGTCCTTGCAGAGGAGAAACTGAGATGTCCGATCCGATTGGCATGTATTTCCAGCACTCGCAGCTTTCTATGGCGGCGTATTCAGATTTCACTGCGGATATGTCGTCGATCGACTATAAGCGGGCTTTGAAGGCTGCGGGTTTTACGGACTCCTTAGCCGACACGTTTTTGGCAGCTTACAGTGTTGTGGGGGACACATTTACCGATGCTGTCACAGGGTTGTCCGTGACCCTTTTCCAGAGTATTGCTACTGGCGAAAAAATCTTGGCGATTCGTGGAACGAATCCGAACGAGATCAATGACCTCATCACAGACGGGCTACTGGTAGCTGGAGAATCAGCCACATTGAGTCCTCAGTATGCAGCGCTCCAGTCATACTACGCGCAGTTAGTTGATCAGGGAACGCTTCGATCCAATGAGTTGTTCTCCGTGACGGGCCATTCACTTGGAGGGTTCCTCGCCCAAGCCTTTACGGTTGACCATGCGACAAATATCCGCCACACGTATACATACAATGCGCCGGGTATTGGAGGCGCAGTTGTTGAAGTGTTGGAGCGGTTGGGTGTCGCGGAGCATACGGTTCCTTCCGGCCTCATCACCAACATTGTCAGCCAGAATGGGCTGTCGATCGCGGCTGGACTGGGTACGCAAATTGGTACTCCAGTGGACATTTTTATCGAGGAAACCGGTCTCAATCTATCGTTTCATGATCATCAAATAGCGACTGCCACTGATGCCCTCGCATGGTATGACCTTGCTGCGACCATTGACCCGACGATCGATGTTGCTGCAGTTACGAGATTTCTTGAGGCCTCCTCATCGATGGCTGCTCGTCGGCTAGAAACGAGCCTTGATGCCCTGCGCGTCATTTTTACTGGCGATCGCACGCCCACTTCCCCAGGGCCCTCTGGAATGGGTGATCCCAATCGCGAGGCGTACTATGTAAATCTCATCAGTCTACGAAGCAGTCTATCCAGTGCAAATATCTATCGTCTGGTGGATTTAGTTGGGATGTCGAGCGCTGCTGTATTCAGTCAGGCGAAGAGCATGACTCTGGATGGACTTGCCTACCGCTATGCGCTTCGTGAATTAAATCCATTTGTTGCGACAGGCATCGATTATGAAACACTTCATAACCAGGACCACTCACTAGATATATACGATGCCAATACCGGCGTTGGTGTCTGGACTCAATTGGCTCTTAACGACCGGGCCGAGCTATTGGCGGAAAAGTTGCGCTTCAATCAAACGGATGGGACCCCCAGCAGCTCTACGCTTTTTGTTGATGAACGTACAAATTTCAACAACCAGCGCGGGGCCACTGCAGCCGAAGTCGTCATATTTGGAGATGTCGAGGGTCGAGAGTATCTGGGGCGAAGAGGAAATGACCACATCTATACAGGCGCTGGAGACGATTATGTCCATGGCGCAGCGGGGCAAGACTATCTTGAGGGCAATGACGGTGACGACGAACTGTATGGCGAAGCTGACAACGACATTTTAATTGGCCAACAAGGCAAGGACAAATTGGATGGCGGCAGTGGCATCGATAGCATGAGTGGTGGGGCTGGCGATGACATCTACATTGTGGATAATTCAGGCGACAGAGTTGTTGAGTTTGAGAACAGCGGCCTTGACGAGGTTCGTGCTTCGGCCAGTTTTTCCCTAAGCTCCCACGTCGAAAATCTGACCCTCACTGGCATGGGCAATACTTCAGGAACGGGCAACAATCTGGCTAACGTGATCATAGGCAATAGCGGCAACAACCGTCTTGCAGGCATGGGAGGCAATGATCTTCTCGAAGGCGGCACCGGGTTCGATACCTACATTTATTCCGCAGGCGATGGAATGGATCGGATCGAAGACAGCGACGCGCAGGGCCAGATTATATTTGATGCCCGCCTGTTGCAGGGCGGCATTCGTCGTGCGGGTGATACTGGGAATACCTATACGAGTCTTGATGGCCGAACAACCTATGTCATGTCAGGGACCGATCTGATCGTCAACGGGGTTCTCGTTGTCAACGAGAACTTCCAAAGCGGTCAGATGGGGATTCAGTTGCGGGACGTGTCGGCGATGGCGCGCGACACCGGAGTTCCGGCAGGACCTTTTACTGACACCTATATAGGCGGTGCAGACGCGGAAGAGTGGGTTCCTGGGTCGGGGGCGATAGCGGTTTATGCAAACGGTGGCAACGATGTTCTTCACGGAGACCATGCGCCGATCCTCGGTGCATTCGATGATCTATTGGATGGCGGCATCGGCAATGACGTGTTCTTTGGCGGGTATGGGAATGATTATTTGATTGGCGGATACGGTGATGATTATGCCCTCGTGACCGATGGGGACATATTTCTTGGTGGCGATGGTGACGACTACGCTGTGGGTACGGCGAACTATTTGACCGTCACTGGACCGATGATTGGAAGCGGGGCTCACTATGCCGACGGTGGAGCGGGTAACGACACGTTGATGGGTGAGATGGGGGCGGATGTGCTGTTGGGGGGTGACGGGGATGATGTGCTTCGGGGTGAGAATCGTCCCACGGGTTGGATGGGACTAACGTACGACAATTCCATATGGAATCGAACCGCGCAAGCAGGGGTCATTTCGTTGTCTGGTGGCGATGACTATCTGGACGGAGGGATCGGCAACGACTTGCTTGTCGGCGATGGCGGCAACGACATCCTCCTCGGCGGAGCCGGTGACGATCGTTTATATGGCGAATCGGATTTTACTCAAACGATCGCAGGCGATGATTGGCTTGATGGGGGTGAGGGAAACGATTCGCTGTTTGGCGGTGCCGGAGCGGACATGCTCTCCGGAGGAGATGGGGATGACCTCTTAGTCGGCGATTTCTCCGGTGATCCAGGTGCCGCCGATATTCTTGACGGTGGCGCAGGAGCAGACGAGCTTCAGGGAGGCGGGGGCGACGACATTCTATATGGTGGAATCGGTATGGATCGGCTTGCCGGATTTGGAGGCAATGATTTTCTCGATGGCGGGGCTGACGATGATGAGTTGCAAGGCGGCCTCGGAGACGACGCGCTGTGGGGTGGCATTGGCAATGATCGCATCACCGGGCAAGAGGGTGATGACACGCTCTTTGGTGATGAAGGGGATGACGAACTGCAAGGAGATGTCGGGAGCGATACCATTTTCGGCGGGCAAGGGCATGATGTGCTGTTTGGTCAAGACGGGGATGACCTGCTGTCCGGCGAAGCTGGAGACGATTTGCTGAACGGCGGGCTCGGGAATGACGAACTAGATGGTGGCGAGGGGATTGATGATGTGCAGGGGCGGGAGGGAGATGATTCTCTGATCGGCGGCGCCGGAAACGATTTTCTGTACGGTGATGGCAATAATCCAACGGTTGTCGCTCTTGTTGGGGGCAACGACACGCTGGATGGTGAAGAAGGCGATGATCAGCTATGGGGTGGTGCGGGACAGGACCAGTTGTTCGGGGGTGAAGGAACCGATCAACTGGTCGGCGATCTCGGTGATGACAAACTTTATGGTGAAGCTGGAGATGACCTCCTATTCGGGGATTCCCCGTTCTTCGTTGGCCAGGCTGGCGCGGATTTGCTGGATGGTGGCGAGGGGAATGATGTGCTGCAGGGCGGCGGTGGCGACGATGATCTTCACGGCGGTGAGGGCGATGATCTCCTGCTCGGAGGAAACGGCCTCGATACGTACCGATTTAATCTGGGGGGCGGCGCCGACACGATCCAAGATGACGGGGCACAAAGCAATCGCCTCATTTTTGGTGCAGGCATCACCGCCGAATCGCTGAAGCTCGATGTGGCACTTGGTGATTCTCTGGTGCTTCGCGTCGGCACTAGTGGTGATGTCATTCAAATTGCTGGGTTCGGATTGAATGGACCTGCCGAGTTTCACACCATCCGTCAGTTCGAATTTGCCGATGGCACGATGTTGACGGACAGTGAGTTGCTTGCCCGAGGATTTCAGTTATCTTCCCCAGCCAGTGGAGGGTCGCTGCAGGGGACGAGCTTCGCCGACCACATTCAAGGAAGCACAGTGGACGATTGGTTGTATGGGCGTGATGGGAATGATGTGTTGCTCGGCGGGTTCGGCGATGATGTCTTAGAGGGCGAAGAAGGCGATGATGAATTAGATGGTGGCGCTGGGAACGATAGACTGTACGGAAACGCAGGACAGAACGTATTGCGTGGTGGCGAGGGGAATGACCTGTTGGATTCGGCAGGCCCTGGCGATCAACTGTTCGGTGGTGCGGGGGATGATGCATACCACCTTCGGTCTATGGGCCAAGCCATCACCGAGGAAGTGAATGCAGGCCGTGACACGATTTACCTCACTCCGACCGAGTCGATCACGTTTCAAGCTCCGAACAACGTCGAGAACCTGAGGATCGAAGATGACGTCTATATGAGTCCGACGATACAAGTGAATTTGGTCGGAAACGCGTTGGACAATGAGCTGTTTGGCTCCCACCGGCTGGACGGACAAGCAGGCAATGATACGTTGATCGGGACTGGCGACAATACATTCGTGTTCGGGCCTGGCTACGGGCAGGACGTGGTGCGGATGGGAGTGCAGGTGTATGCCCATACCGGACTCGACCAAGTGCAATTTCTTGCGGGCGTGACACCGTCCAATCTCAGTCTTGAAAGACAGGCGAACGATCTCGTCGTGGAGGTCAACGGGACTGCTGACGAGTTGCGCGTGCAGTCCTACTATGAGTCTTCTGCAAACATGATTGATCAGTTCATTTTTGCGGACGGGACCATCTGGACCTCAGGAGAGATCGAAGGCCGCGTACGAACCTTCATCGGCATCAGTGCTGACGAATCGTTTTACGGGTCCACCGGTGACGATACCATTCGAGGAATGGGGGGGAATGATCAGATTCGAGCCGACGCCGGTAATGATGTCCTCGACGGCGGCGCCGGGAATGACTTTCTGGAAGGTTACAGTGGAAATGATCTCTATGTGTTCGGTCGCGGGTATGGGCAGGATAGCATCGACGAGCAAGGTGACAGCGCTGATATCGATACACTCCAACTTATCGATGGGATCACACCTAGCGATATTACCTTGCAGGCGGCACCTGATTTCGGAACAGGTGCCCTTCTGACCATCAAGAATGCCTCAGACCAAGTGAACCTCGGAGGATTTTTCTTGTCTGATGGGATGCGTGTTGATCGAATTCAATTTAGTGATGGGACGATTTGGGACTACAGCGCCATGCTGGCCCACACGGAAGGCGTCAATCTGGTAGGTACCGAAGACACAGACTATTTCTACGGCAATGTGACAAACGACACTCTGTTCGGATTAGGCGGGGATGACACGCTCTCGGGCGGTGCGGGAAATGACATCCTGGATGGAGGTACGGGCGCGGATCGCATGACCGGCGGCACCGGAAATGATCTGTTTGTCGTCGATGATCTCGGAGACGTGGTAACGGAGCAGGCCGGACAAGGTACGGATACTGTGCAGAGCCATCTTACCTATGTGCTGGGTGCGAATCTGGAAAATTTGACTCTCACGGGAGGCGCTGCCGTCAACGGAACGGGGAACTCCCTTAACAATGTCTTGATTGGAAATAGTTCGGCGAATGTTTTGAGCGGTGGGGTGGGAAACGACACCTACGTCGTAGGCTCTGGCGACACGGTAGTAGAGGCGACGAGCGCCGGGACCGACACCGTCAAGTCCGATATCAGTTGGGCGCTGGGCGTGAATCTCGAAAACCTCGTCTTGACGGGCATTGCTACCGTTAACGGCACCGGCAATAGTCTTGCCAACACTCTGACTGGCAACGGCGCGGCGAATATTCTTAGCGGAGAGGCTGGGGCAGATACGCTCATCGGGGCGCAGGGGGATGATCTGTACATTGTGGACAACGTCGGCGATAAGGTCACGGAACTGGCTGGTGAAGGGCTTGATATGGTTCAGAGCTCCGTGACCTATACGTTGGCTGCCAATGTAGAAAATCTCACGCTGAACGGCACTTCTGCGATCAACGGCACCGGAAATGGACTGGACAACGTGATGGTCGGGAATAGTGCCGCCAATCGGTTAACCGGAGGCGCGGGGAGCGACACGTATGTCGTTGGCGCAGGTGATACGGTCGTCGAGGCTACAAATGCCGGGATTGATACGGTGCAAAGCTCAGTGACGTGGTCGTTGGGCACGAACGTCGAAAATCTAACTCTCACTGGAACAGCTGCCATTAGCGGAACGGGAAATACCCTGGCCAACGTGTTGATCGGCAACGCTGGTAATAACATCCTGACGGGTGGAGATGGCAACGATACGCTATCTGGCGGCAAAGGGAATGATGCCCTCAATGGTGGGACGGGCAGTGACATTTTTCAAGTTGCTCGTGGTGATGGCCAGGACACGATTACGGATGCCAGTGGGACGGGTGATCGACTGAGTTTTGCGTCCGGGATCAGTCCACTCGACCTCATGTTGAGTCAAAGTGCGAATGATTTGCGTATCGCAGTGTATGGTTCAGCCGATCAGGTCACGATTGCTAACTGGTATGGCGGTGCCACCAATCAGATTGAAACGGTACAAGCTGGCAATGGCCAGCAGCTGTTGAATACCCAGGTGAATCAACTTATCCAGGCGATGGCGGGATTCACGCAGCAGACCGGGTTAAGTTGGGATCAAGCTATTGCCCAGCGACCGCAGGACGTGCAACAGATTCTTGCGGCCAACTGGCATTAATTCAACGCCCTCGCCCCGCCGATGTGACGGGGCGAGGCTTTTCGTCACCGCCTTTCATTCTTCCGCGAGAATCCACTCGACCACATCTCGTTCTGTTCATAAGCGTTCATCCAAGTGCCTGATCTTGCAGTGTTTTGTTTGCAGAGGCGGGGGCGTACCAAAGAGGTACAGCCTCTGTGGAATGGCCTGACCCGGTTTGGATGGTACAGTCAGAACACCCATGCAACGAAAAAAGTCAGCATCTCTACTGCGCGTCACCCGGCTCGCGCTTATTAGGAGGCCTACGATGTCGCAACGAACGGTGTTCTCCTTCGCCCTGTGGATGTTGATCGTCGGTGGAATTGGAGGGTGTACGACGATGCCATCCGGTTCTTCCGCTACCCTCCCGAGCAGCGCGTTTTTCCCGGCCGATCCCACGGAGTTGAAGCCTCTCCAGGCGATTGCCCATGTGCAGGATGCGCGGATGAAGAATTGCCACAAGGGACCTGCTTGTGAGGATGCGTACTATGCGCGAGCCTTGGTGGCGTTGTTTGAGAATCGCGCCGATGCCATTACGGTGTTTCAGGAATTACACACCGCTATGCCGAATAGCCGGTATGAAGCGGCCACGACTGGTTGGTTGAATCTGCTACAGGATCCCTCGCTGTCATCTAACCAAAACAAAGCCTTGATGATTCAGCTGAAGCAGGAAGTGCTCCACAACCTCCTGGACCGGTCGGAGCTCACGACGGCGAAAACGGTGAAAGATCATGATCGGCGTGTGGCGGAGCTCACGCGCTAACCTCATTCCTACCGTTGACTCAGCCTCCCATCCGGCCGGCAGCGCAGTCTTGCCGGCCGGACCCATTGCAGCGCACCTCGTCTCATCATCCCGTCCTCAAAATGCTACGCGGATCCGATCTCCTAGCGGTGGGGATTTCAGATCGTCACGTCCTTCTACCTGTGCAGTTGAGTTTGTCGACACGCGCGGCTACACTTTGTCCGGGTGTGGAGTGAGGCTAGCCGTGGATGTATTGCCGGTGGGAGGTATCTATGCGTCTGGTCAGCAGAGCGGCCGTCATGTTTGCCATCATGTTTTCCGGAGCCTGGATAGCCGCGGCAGCCGATCCGCAGACCGGTGTGGGCGCTCAGCAAAGCACTGCGGAGGTCGTGAAGGGAAAAGATGGTGCGCCTATGGTCATAATCCCAGCCGGGCCATTTACCATGGGCAGCAATGACGGACTTCCCGCCGAACGACCTGAGCATGTCGTGACTCTCGACACGTACTATATGGATCGATACGAGGTCTCGCTCCATCTTTACCGGACCTTCCTCGTTGAGGCGAAGCATGATGCTCCGCCCACATGGGACGATGAAGCAGCAGAGACGGTCGGTGATCGTCCGGCAGTCGGAATGGGTTGGGCCGATGCTGCAGCCTACTGTGCTTGGGCAGGGAAGCGACTTCCGACGGAGGCCGAGTGGGAAAAGGCGGCCCGCGGTACTGATGGGCGCCGGTACCCCTGGGGGCCGATGCAGCCGTTCGTCGACATTGCGAATTACAATCGCGGTGTGTGGGTGAGCGAAGCCGTGACGCTGGCGGGAGTGGCCGGCGGCGTCGAAGGAATGAGTGTGCGTCATGGGTTGAAGGAAGGCGGGAGAAGTCCGTATGGTCTTCACCATATGGCGGGGAACGCGGCTGAGTGGGTGGCTGATTGGTACGATCGCGAGTACTATTCGAAGAGTCCTGAGAAGAATCCCACGGGGCCTGCAAAAGGAGAAAAGAAAGTCATTCGCGGAGGGGCCTGGTCTGATCTGCCGGTGGCGTTACGATCGTCTGCTCGTGTTTCAGCAGAGCCGGATTACCAGGATCGCACAATTGGATTTCGTTGTGCGATGGATGGCCCCAAGTAACCGTAAGACAGATGCTGTAGTCAGAGGCATTCCCACATTAGGAGTCTTGCGCCACTGTCGATCCCAGTCGATTCAACAACGTTTTTACAAGGTCTATTCTGCCTGGTTATGGTTGCTCCGAACGTTCCTCCATCTGTTCCTTCGTCGAGCCCGAAGAATAAGGCCATCGCTGCGTTGGTGGCCGGTCTTGTATTCCTGGTTGCTTTGGCAGGGCTCCAAAACGCTCCCCAGTCCTCCGGTGTAGCTCCAGCTGTTCCAAAGCTCGATCCGAATCTGGTGCCCCTGGTGACAGGGGAGGAGCCCATTCAAGAGCTTTTTGTTCGCGCTGGCTGCGTGGTTTGCCATCAGATCCCGGGTATTGTCGGAGCGAATGGGCGGGTCGGTCCTCCGCTCTGGCTGGGAAAAACAGGAGCGGCGCGTCTGGCCGATCCTCAGTACCGGGGACAGGCGCAGACAGTCAGGGAGTATATTGTGGAGTCAGTGGTGTCGCCTGGGACCTATGTGGTGCCCGGTTTCCCTGCGGATACGATGCCGGTATGGTATGGAAGAAAATTGAGTGCGGGTGCGTTGGCGAAGATCGCGACGTATCTAGAACAGATCACGGACGAGACGCCGCCCGAATCACGGTAATCGGGCGGATGGAAGAAGCGTCAGTGCCGCTTCTCAATGGTTAAACCGGATTGCCTGATACCGTATTCCGTGACGATCAACGTTTTTTGACTCCGCCTTGCCCCATCTGCCCCTGGATTTGAAAGCCCTTCTCGTCCCGTTCGTTCTTGTCCAGGAGGGCCGCCACTGCGTCGTCGCCTTTCAAGCCCGCCAGTTTAATCTTGAGACGAAGGTTGTTTGCGCTGTCGGCATTGATCAATGCTTGTTCAATGCTGATCTTTCCTGCTTTGTAGAGTTGCAGGAGCACATGGTCGAATGTCTGGCAGCCTTCATCAATGCCTTGCTCCATCGCTTCTTTCAGCGTATCGATCTCCGAACGTTTGATGAGGTCCTTGATGCGGGGAGTATCGAGCATGATTTCGAGTGCGGGAACGCGGCGGCCATCGAGGGAGGGAATCAACCGTTGAGAGATGATGGCCCGCAGGTTTAATGAGAGTTGCAGGTAGATCTGCGCGTGCCGCTCCACCGGAAAGAAGTTCATGATGCGCTCGATCGATTGATTGGCATTATTCGAGTGCAACGTCCCAAGGCACAGGTGTCCGGTTTCCGCGAAGGTGATGGCGGCCTCCATCGTTTCCGTATCCCGGATTTCGCCGATGAGAATCACATCCGGGGCTTGGCGCAAGGTATTCTTCAAGGCGTTCCCGAAGGAATGGGTGTCGAAGCCGACTTCGCGCTGGGTCACGATCGATTTTTTGTGGTGATGGACGAATTCGATCGGGTCTTCCACGCTGATGATGTGTCCGGCGTGCACTGTGTTCCGGTGGTCGATCATGGCCGCCAGCGAAGTGGATTTTCCGGACCCGGTCGCACCGACGACGAGGACCAACCCTCGCTTCGTCATGGCGATATCCTTGACGATGGGCGGCAGATCCAGCTGCTCGACCGTCATGATTTCCGCCTTGATGTGCCGAAAGACCAACCCGACGTTTCCTTTTTGCCGGAAGATATTTACGCGGAATCGCCCGAGATCTTTGTAATAGAGGGCGAGGTTCATCTCCATTTTCTCTTCGAACTCACCCCGCTGCTGGCCGCGCATGAGGGCCAATGCCAGGGACTCCAATTGCTCGTTCGTAAACGGGGGCGCATCGGTCCGGTGGGTCGAGCCATGGATGCGATAGATGGGAGGCGCATCGACGGTGAGATACAGGTCGGACGATTCCTGTTTGACCATCACTTCGAGGAGCGTGCGAACATCCATGAGACGCCTCTTATCCTGCTGACTGGGGCCGGTTGAACTAGAGACGCGCGCTTATGCGGCGCCTGCCGCATTGAATAGATTGGCATTCATGCTGCGCGACTGGGCTTCCGCCTTCGTAACCAGGCCACGTGTGGCCAGGTCGACCAGCGCCATGTCCATGGTCTGCATGCCGTCTTTCTGGCTTGCCTGCATGATGCCGGGAATTTGATGAAGTTTGCCCTCGCGGATGAGGTTGCGGACCGCCGTGGTGCCGACCATGATTTCCACCGCGGCAATCCGGCCCCCGCTCTTTTTTTTGAGCAGGGTTTGGGTCAGCACCGCTTCCAACGTTTCCGACAGCTGGGCGCGGACCTGCGCTTGCTGGTTCGGAGGGAAGGCGTCGATGATGCGGTCGATGGTTTTCGGGGCACTGGAGGTGTGCAGAGTCGCAAAGACCAAGTGCCCGGTTTCGGCGGCGGTTAACGCCAACTGAATGGTATCGAGATCTCGCATTTCGCCGACGAGAATAATGTCAGGGTCTTCGCGAAGCGCGGCGCGAAGCGCATTGGCGAAGGAGAGCGTGTGTACGCCCAGTTCCCGCTGGTTGACCAGGCATTTTTTGGATTTGTGCACAAATTCCACCGGGTCTTCGATGGTGAGAATGTGTCCTTCGAAGGTGTTGTTTAGATAGTCGATCATGCCGGCGAGCGTGGTGGATTTTCCGGACCCGGTTGGGCCGGTGACCAGGATCAGGCCCTTCTCACGGTCGCAGAGCTGCCGAAGAATGGGCGGCATGCCGAGTTTTTCGAGGGGAAGAATTTCCGTCGGAATGGTCCGGAAGACGGCTCCCAATCCACGTCCCTGAACGAAGACGTTCACACGAAACCGGGCGATGTCGCCGAGGTCGAACGAGAAGTCGCATTCACGGTGTTCTTCGAAATTTTTGCGCTGCGCATCACTCATCATGTCATAGATGAGCGCGTGCGTTTCGTCCTGGGTCAGGGGCGGATGATCGAGTTTCTTGAGGTCGCCATGCAGGCGGATCATCGGCGGTTCGCCGGCGCTGATGTGACAGTCTGAGGCACCTTGCTGGACGCCAAAGGTCAACAGTTTTGAGATGTCAATCATCGGGTCGCTCCATTGAGTGAAAGTATAGGCGGATAAACGTGTGTAGTGATGGGTGGATGATCACGGCACGCTGAATACATTCGATCATGCCATAGGGAAGTGAGAAAGCAAGAAAATATCCAGAAGAGACGAGGCGAAAATAGCCACGTGCAGTTGCGTTTGAGGCACTGACCGAGGCGTCCGCTTGGTACCGTTGGGTCAGATTAGATTGAGTGTGCGACCGGCCCGTTCGAGTCCCGCCAATGCCTGGTCAATCTGTTCATCGGTGTGATCGGCTGTGATGGTGAGTCGAATCCGGCTGGTCGCGGGCGGAACCGTCGGGGGGCGAATGGCAGGCGCATAGACGCCCTGGTCAATGAGGGCTTGTGCCAGGTTCATGGCGCGATCGGGATCGCCAACGATAATCGGCAGGATCGGGCTTTCCGATGCGGCGAGCCGGAATCCGAGCCGAGTGAGCCCTTGTGCAAGACGTTCGCGATTCTGCCACAAGCGGGCGCGCCGGTCCGGTTCCTGCTCGATGACCTGGATGGCGGCGGTAGCCGCAGCCGCCGTGGCCGGTGGAGGGGCGGTTGTATAGGTAAAGGCGCGGCAAGTGTTGACCAGATACGCGATGAAGGCAGCGGAGCCGGCCAGGTACCCTCCGGCGCTCCCGATGGCTTTGCTTAACGTCCCCATATGATAGGGGACGCGCGATTCGACCCCACAATGTTCGAGGGTCCCGCGGCCGGTAGGCCCCAGAATACCCGTGCCGTGGGCGTCGTCGACATAGATGGTGGCGCCGTAACGTTCTGCCAACTGCGCGATATCCTTCATCGGGGCAATATCCCCATCCATACTGAAAATCCCGTCGGTTACGATGAGGGTCGGTTTGCCCGAGGTTCGGCGGGCCAGCAGTTGCTCCAAATGATTCATGTCGCGATGGTGATAGACACGAAAGGTGGCCCCGCTCAGACGGCAGCCGTCGATCAGGCTGGCGTGGCAAAGGCGGTCGGCGAGGATGAGTCCGTCTTTCCCGATGAGGGCGGGTATTACACCGATGTTGGCCAGGTACCCGGCGGCAAACGTGAGCGCCGCCTCCGTGCCCTTGAACCGTGCGAGGGCGGTTTCGAGTGCCTCATGGGGCGTCAGGGTGCCGCAGACAAGGCGTGCGGCCCCAGACCCGCCGCCGTATCGGCGTGTCGCGGCGATGGCTGCTTCCACGACCGTCGGATGCGTGGCAAGGCCGAGGTAATTATTCGATGAGAGCAGAATGACTTCGCGGCCCTCGAGGATGACCGTCGGTCCTGTCGCCGAGGCGATGGTTCGAAGCCGGCGAAGGAGATGTTGGTCTCCTAGTTTTTGGAGATGTTGCTTGAACATGGCTGCCTGGGCTCTTAGAGCGGCTGAATATTTGACAAGCCTGAGTGCTCCCTAGTATAAGGCGCGAGGCTCTAAGAAACGACCGCTTCTTTTTCCAAACCGAGACGATTGTGCGACTATGAGTTATCGCATCAGGGTGCCCGCAAAAGTTGACCCGCTCGATGAAGCCCATCTGTTGACCGGCGTTGATCGGTTCCTGCACCTCTTGCAGGAACAGCGACGCGCGGTGATCGTCGGGCTAGGGGTCGTACTGGTTGCAGGGGCGGTCGTCGCCGGGGTGATGTGGTACGACTATCAATCCACACTGAAAGCACGGGAACTCGATCAGGAAGCGACGCTGCACTATCTGAATCGGCCGGCCGACGATCCGAAGAAGAGCCACGAACAGCTTTCCCAGGCCATTACCCTCTATAAGCAGGTGGTCGATCAGTATCCGCGAAGTCCTGTCGCACCACTTGCCCTCTTTCACCTGGGGAATGCTCAGGTGTTGGCCAATGAGGTCGACGCGGGGATCGAAACGTATAAACGCTTCATGTTGCTGTATAGCTCCAATACCTCACTCCTGGGGCTGGTGCAGCAGCGGTTGGCCTATGCCTATTTGGTGAAGGGTGATCGTGATCAGGCCGTGAAGGCGTTCATGGGCATTCTTGAAATCCCTGGCGCCCTCAATAAGGACCATGTGCTGTTCGAGCTGGCAAAAATCGAGGAGTCGCAGTCTCGCCCCGAGGGTGCCCTCGCGCATTACCAGGACCTGATGAAGAATTATCCCAACTCGCCCTTTACCAGCGAAGCAGCGGTTCGGGTGAAGGTGTTGGAAGTGAAGAAGTCTCCGGAGAGCCCGGCGGCCGCACCAGCACCGGCGGCGAGTGCGCCCACTCCTCAGCCTGAGCAGCCTGCCAAGTCCTCGTCCGGCAAGTCTGCTGCGTCCTCCTCCAAGAAAAAGCCGTAATAGCTGTTTCCCTAGAATGAGCGGGCAGGGTCCGTCGCTAGTTCGCGATGACCAGGCGGCTCCCTGCCTTGATGGTGGGGCCAGTCAGGTTGTTGTTGGATTTGAGCGTCTTGACGGAAATGTTGAAGCGCTTAGCGATTTTCTCAAGGGAGTCGCCGACGCGGACACGATACCAATGTCCGGAATCCGTCTCGCTCTTGAAATGTCGGCCTTTGACCTGAACCGGCATTGGCAGTGGCGGAAACTTGTGGGTCGGTGCCCGCTCCAGCAGCTGTTCGACTTTCTCCCTGGTGCCGACCGGAACCTTCAGGTGATACTCGGGATCATCCGGAGGCGTGGCATCGCGCCGTAATTCCGGGTTGAGCACCTTCAATTCCTGATACGAAATCCCGGTCACATTGGCGATGGCTTTGAAGTGGATGGGGCGGCGTACAACCACTTCTTCAAATTGATGCGGCCGGACGTCGTTCTGCGGAAACCCATAACGATCCGGGTTTTTGGCGATAATGGTGGCGGCCATGAAGCGAGGCACGTATTCCTTTGTTTCGCGCCGAATGAGCCTGGTTTTTGCGATGTCTGAAAAGCTCTCCGCTTGCGCCGTATGCAGAGCCCGCATCACCTTGCCCTCTCCGGCATTGTAGGCGGCCATGGCAAGCGGCCAGGTGCCGAACAAGTCGTAGAGGTCACGGAGGTAGCGTGCGGCCGCCACCGTCGACTTCACGGGGTCGCGGCGCTCATCGACATAGCTATCCACTCGCAGGCCATAGACCTTGGCGGTGCCCTTCATGAATTGCCAGGGGCCGGCTGCCCGTGCCCGTGAATAGGCGTGGGGATTGAATCCACTTTCGACCAAAGACAGATAGATCAGATCGCTCGGGAGCTGGAATTCGGTGAAGATGCTATCGACCAGCGGACGATAGTGGCTGAGGCGAATGAGCCACTGCTCGAATCGGTTGCGGATAGACACATTGAAGAAGCGAATGTGACCCTGCACGGAGGGGTCGAGTACGATAGGTACATTGTACTCAGAGGCATTCTCCGATTCCTGCCCCTGTTCGGCGTTCGCTTCCTGGATGACTTCTGCCGGAGGGGTGAGCAGGTCCGCAAATCTTGCGGTGGTGCCGCTGAGAGGTTTGAGTTGAAGCAGTGCTTCTGCCGGCGGAACCTCCGTGGAGGGCTCGCTGGCGACGGACGCCGGAGCCTCGGCAGCCTCACTCTCTGCGGCTGCGGTGCGATCTTCCTCGTCTAATATGTATTCAGGTTCCTGAACGGGGGAGGGAACGTCTTGCGGAGCAGCCTCGGTGGTCAATGCCTGGTCGACTTGCATCGGAGTCGGCGATTCCGCCCTTGCCATGCCCGGCCAGGTGAGTGAGAGCAGGCACAGGGAAAGAAGCGACAAAGAGGGAACGCCAGCCCCGGAAGATCGTGCATGCATAAGGTTACCCACCAGACTGTTCAGGGAATGAAAGGTTGCTGATTCTCAAAAGGTAGCCTATCGATGAGGGTACAACTTGTCAAGAAATTGAGGGAGTTGAGTCACCGGTTTCGTACGGGCTTAGCGCGATGACAACTTGGCTCCCGCGCGAACCGTCCGAAGGCAAACGTTCACTCGCTGCAGTGAACTCGCTGAAATGATAAGCATCTTCAGGGCTCCTTACCTTGACACCTCCGGGGGGCTATGGTAGCGTACGCCCCTTCTAAATCCCTGACATTGTTCGTTCGGTACAGCGAGGAGGATCGTCCCATGCTCAAACGGTATTTGCTGGCACCAGGCCCCACCCCTGTTCCACCGGAGGTGCTGCTGGCCATGGCCAGACCGATGATTCATCACCGGGCCCCCGAGTTCGATAAATTGTTCGCCGAGGTTCGTGAGGACCTGAAGTGGCTCTTCCAGACGCGGAATGATGTCTTGATCCTCGCGGCATCCGGTACCGGCGGCATGGAAGGATCCGTTTCGAATTTCCTCTCCCCTGGTGATAAAGCGCTGACGATCAACGGCGGCAAGTTCGGTGAGCGGTGGACGAAACTGTGTAAGACGTTTGGCGCGCAAGTGACCGAATTAAAGGTTGAATGGGGACATGCCATCGACCCGCAAGCCGTCGCCGACGCCCTGAAGAAGGATCCGTCGATCAAGGCCGTATACGTGCAGGCGAGCGAAACTTCTACAGCTGTAGCCCACGATGTTAAAACGCTGGCCGAAATCGTCAAGCAGTATGAGGACACCATCCTCGTGGTGGATGCGATTACCGCCCTGGGAGTGCTCGACCTGAAGACGGATGATTGGGGCCTCGATGTGGTCATCACCGGATCGCAGAAGGCGTTGATGCTGCCTCCGGGCTTGGCCTTCGCCAGTGTGAGTGAAAAGGCCTGGCGCTTGGCCGACAAAGCGAAAAATGCCGCGTTCTATTTCAATTTCAAGCGGGAGCGCGAAAATCAACAGAAAAGTACAACTGCGTATACACCGGCCGTCTCCCTTATTTTGGGCTTGAAGGAAGTGATGAACATCCTCAAGGCTGAGGGGTTGGAGGCCGTCTTCGCCCGGCATGCGATGCTGGCGACGGCCATGCGCGAAGGCGTGAAAGCAGCCGGTCTGGCCATTTTCCCGAAGGAACGCCCAAGCGATGCCTTGACGGCCATTGTGGCTCCGGAAGGAGTGGATGGTCAGGCGGTCTACAAGAATTTGCGGACCCAGTACGGTATGACGGCTGCGGGTGGTCAGGACCATCTCAAGGGAAAGATCTTCCGTATCTCGCATATGGGTTACATCGATAGCTTTGACGTCATCACGGCCCTGGCCGCAGTGGAGATGGTCATCAAGGGGCTGGGGTATCCCGTGAAGCTTGGTAGCGGAGTTGCGAAAGCTCAAGAAATTATTATGGGGAAGTCATAGACTCACCTTCAGGTAAGGCGCCACGACAATGAAAATCTTGGTCAGCGACAGTCTTTCGAAGCAGGGTGTAGAGGTGTTGGAGAAGGCCGGCTTTACGGTCGTGGTGAAAACCAAGTTGCCCAAAGAGGAACTGCTGAAGGAGATCAAGGATGCGGATGGCCTGATCGTCCGATCCGGGACGAAAGTCACGGCAGAACTCATCGCGGCGGCTGATCGTTTGAAAGTGGTCGGCCGGGCCGGTTCCGGTCTGGACAACGTCGATACGCCCGCCGCAACCCGTCGCGGTATCGTGGTCATGAATACGCCGGGTGGGAACACGGTGACCACCGCTGAACATACCATGGCCATGATTTTTTCCATGTCGCGGCGTATCCCGCAAGCGACCGCCTCGACCAAGGGTGGAAAGTGGGAAAAAGAGAAGTTCATGGGCGTGGAGTTGTACAACAAGGTGCTGGGCATCGTAGGTGTCGGACAAATCGGTGGGTATCTCACCAAGCTCGCCCAGGGTGTCGGCATGCAGGTGATGGCGTACGATCCTTATTTGGCGCCCGAGCGTGCACAGAAGATGGGCGTGACTATCGTCGAATTGGATGAGTTGTTTCGTAGGGCCGATGTCATCTCGGTACATACTCCTCTGACCCCGGAAACCAAGGCCCTCATCAATGCGCAGGCCATCGCCAAAATGAAAACGGGTGTGATGATCGCCAACTGTGCCCGAGGCGGAATTGTTCATGAAGGGGACCTCTGCGAGGCGCTCAAGTCCAAGAAAGTTGCCGCTGCGGCATTCGACGTGTTTGAGGACGAACCGGTGAAGCCGGATAACCCTCTCCTGGCGCTCGACAATTTCATTTGTTCTCCGCACATCGGTGCGTCCACGACTGAAGCGCAGGAAAATGTGGCCATCGGAATCGCCGAGCAGATCGTCGAGTACTTTACGAAAGGGATCGCTCGCGGCGCGGTCAACATCCCCTCCGTGTCACCGGAGCTGTTGCCGCAGCTCCAGCCCTACCTCTCGCTCGGAGAGCGTGTGGGATTGTTGCAAGCCCAGTTGCTGGAGGGCGGCTTAGAACGGCTGACCGTCGAGTACAGTGGGCAAGTCGCCGGATTGAATGTGGCGCCGTTGACGATCGCCGTGCTGAAGGGGCTCCTGACGCCCATCCTCGAAGATCCCATCAATTATGTGAATGCGCCGGTCGTCGCCAAGGAGCGCGGCATCGAGGTCAAGGAAGTGAAGATCAACGATGCCGGCGACTTTACCAGTGTGATTCGGGTGCGTGTCGAGGCGGGGAAAAAATCCCATCAGGTGGCCGGAACGCTGTATCACCGCAAAGACCCGCGCATCATTGAGATCGATCAGTTCAAGGTCGAAGTGGTGCCGGACAACCATTTGCTGTTGATCCTGAATGAGGATCGCCCTGGTGTGATCGGCACGGTCGGGCATATTCTCGGCGACCACAATATCAATATCGCGCGCATGCAGTGTTCACGTGAGGAACGTGGCGGCAAAGCCCTGTTGATTTTTGGTCTCGATGCGCCTCTGCCTGCGCCGGTGCTCCAGCAGATTACGAACAGCAAGCACATCCTTTCCGTCAAAGTCGCGGACCTGTCGAAAGGTCTGTAGATTGCCCGGCAGTCGATCATGGGCTCCCTTTCGTTGAAGGCCTCTGCTTCCTCCACGCCTCTGGTGGCTGGTCGGGAACGGTCGCTCATTCCGGTCGGAATGAGCACCATCCTTCCTGCGGCTGCTCGACGTATCCGGCATCTTGAACAGACGCTGCTTGCCGTGCTTGCGCGCGGGGGCTACGAAGAAATTATCCTCCCCATGTTCGAGTATCTGGACGTGCTCGCGCCGGGTCTTGAATCGGAACTCCTCGAAAAGTGCTATCAGTTGGTCGATCGGACGACGGGCCGCTTGATGGTGCTGCGACCGGATGCAACCGCACAGATCGCCAGAACCGTCGCGATGGGGATGATGGGTGCACGGCTCCCACTGCGCTTGTGCTATCGCACCTCGGTGTTTCGATACGAGCGCGAGCATGCGGGCCGCGACCGGGAAATTTTTCAAGTCGGGGCTGAGCTCATCGGGGTTGATGGAGTGGCGGGAGATGCGGAGGTGCTGACCCTTCTGCTCGAATGCTTGAACCAAGTGGGCCTCTCATCATTTAAGGTCGCCGTCGGCCATGTAGGTTTTTTTACCGCTCTGCTCGTCAAATCCGGTCTCTCGGATGATGGGCAGAAGCGTGTGGAGCAAGCGGCTGCACGCAAAGACATTCCCTTGCTTGAAGAGTTGTTGCTTCGGGAGGGTGTGCCCCGATCGATCGGGCGGGTCATTCTTGAGGTTCTGGAACTATGTGGCGGTCCCGAAGTGTTGGCGCGAGGGCGAAAATTAGTGGGACGTGATCGCACGCTGTTGAAGCCACTCGATCGACTCGAGCAGGTGTATGAACGCCTGGTTTCGCCGGGACAACAAGCAGTGCTGATTGATCTGGGCGAGTTCCGAGGTTTTGAATACTATGACGGCATCGTCTTCGACGTCTTCGCGCCGGGTATCGGGGCGGAGCTGGGCGGAGGCGGTCGCTACGATCATCTGATGGGCCGGTTCGGCCGTACGGCCGCATCCACGGGGTTTGCCCTCGATGTTGACCGGGTATTTCGAGCCATTGATTCCTCCGTGGATCCTGTTACGCCCGCTTCTCCTGCCGCATCTACCACACGCAGCTCCAAACGGGCTTCCTCCGCAACCCGGCAGAAACGGAGCCGGGCATGAAATCGCTCTCTGCCGTTGACCTCACGGCGCCCCGACTTCCCCCGCAAAACCTCGAGGCCGAACAGTCGGTATTAGGCGCAATCTTGCTGGACAACACGGCGATGGCCAAGGCGATGGAAGTCCTGACGGATCAGGAGTTTTACCGGACGGCGCACCGCAAGATCTATCAGGCCATGTTGGAACTGTCCGATCGTGGCGAAGTCATCGATCAGATCACGCTGACGGAATGCCTGAAGGGCCGCTCCGAGCTTGATGCGGTAGGTGGATCGGCGTATCTGGCCGAACTCGTTCAGGTGGTGCCTACAGCCGCAAACATCCGCTATCACAGTAAGATTGTTCGAGACAAAGCGTTGCTGCGGGGCCTGATTGAAACCTCGACAGAAGTTGTCACCCGCGGATACGACGGCACGGCCGCGGTCGACGAGTTGCTCGACTTTGCTGAACGCTCGGTCTTCAGTCTCGCCCAAGGAAAGCTCGATCGCTCGTTTACCCAGGTCAACCTGATCATCAAGGAAAGCCTTGATGTCGTGGATAAGTTGTCCAAGCGGAAGGAACGTGTCACCGGAGTGCCGACCGGCTACATCGATTTGGATGATCTGACTGCCGGCTTGCAACCGTCGGATTTGATCATTGTGGCCGGACGACCGAGTATGGGTAAGACCAGCCTGGCCCTGGGCATGGCGCAACATGCCGCACTGCATGCCAAAGCCGTGGTGGGGATTTTCAGCCTCGAAATGTCCAAGCCGCAATTGGTGCTGCGCATGTTGAGTTCCGAGGCCCGTGTCGATTCGCATGCGCTCCGGACCGGCAGACTGCAAAAGGAAGACTGGTGGAGATTGGCCGAGGCGGCCGGCAAGCTTGAGCAGGCCCCGATCTTTATCGATGACTCCGGAGCGGTGACCGTGCAGCAAATGCGCGGAAAGGCCAGACGGCTCAAGGCCGAAAAGGGCCTCGATTTGCTGATCGTGGACTACCTGCAGCTCATGCAGGGAAAGAGCGATTCCGAGTCGCGGCAGCAGGAAATTTCCGACATCTCCCGTTCCTTAAAGAGTCTTGCCAAAGAGCTGAACGTTCCCGTCATTGCCTTGTCGCAGTTGAGCCGGGCCGTCGAGGCTCGAAAACCGCCGGTACCGATGTTGGCCGACTTGCGTGAAAGCGGTGCCATCGAGCAGGACGCTGACGTCGTGATGTTTATCTATCGGGAAGAAGTCTACGAGCCGAACACTGAACGGAAGGGCATCGCTGAGATTTTAGTCAGCAAACATCGCAATGGTCCGATTGGAAAACGCGATTTGTTCTTCCACGATCGGTTCGCCAAGTTTGAGAATCTCGAGACGCGTGAGAGTGTTTGACGCGTTCTTTCACGGGCCGGTATAATTCCGCATCGTTTCCTGTACCCCGAACATTCCCCCTGCAGATTGAGCGGATGAATTGTGCAACGATTGAGTGAAGGGCGTGGACAGGCCCGCATCCTACCGGGACATGTCAGCGTGAGAGCGGCGGCCGTTTTGCTGACCTCGCTCCTATGTGTGACCGCCGCGTGTCAGAGCACTCCGCCGGCCCGCTCCGCTCCGCCTGTGGTTCCGACGGTCGCACCGCAGATCTCTCGCACGATGCCTCCCGCGTCTGATTCGCGCGCCTCCTATCATTTCCTGCTGGGCTATCAGGCCGAGTTGGAGCAGGAGACCGAGCAGGCCATCAAAGAGTATCAGCTGGCCCTGCAAACAGACCCCTCGTCGAATTACCTCAAGGCCCGGTTAGCGGTCCTCTACTTTACGGCCGGTGATGTACCGGCTGCGGTCAAATTTGCCGACGAAGTCGCGGATGTTCCGGGTTTAGATGCGCAGATGCTCGGCCAAATCGGGGGGATGTATGCCGCCGCAGGAAAGCCGGACAAAGCGTTACGGCTGTTCAATCGTGCCATCGAGCAGGAGCCACAACGCAGCGAGCATTTTTTTGCCAAAGGGCTGCTGTTAGCCAACCAGAAGCAATATGTTGAGGCCGAGGACACGATTCGTTCCGGGATTAAGGTCAGCCCGGATTCGGCAGTGGGGTACTACTACTTAGGCCGAATCGGTGTCGAGGCCAGGGATTTCGACAAGGCGACGACGCATTTCGAACAGGCGGTGACGCTGAATCCTGCGTTTGAACCCGCCTACGTCGCTTTGGGGTCTGTCTATGAGGCCAAGCAGGACCGCGCGAAGGCGATCGATATTTATCGCCGCTACCTACAAGGCGTGAATCCGAAGAATCGAGAAATCCGGCATCATCTCATTCGCCTGCAAGTGTCGGCGAAGCAATATGACGAAGCGTTGCGGGAGTTGCAGGAAATGCTGGCGGAGGACCCCTCCGACCTCGATGCGCAGCTCCGGATGGGACTGGTGTATGGGGAGCAAAAGAATTACCCCAAGGCCATTCAGCAATTGAATCAGATCCTGACCGTGCGTCCGGCCGAGCTCAAGGTGCGCGACTATTTGGGGTATCTCTACGAAGAGACCAAGGATTATGCTCACGCGATAGAGGCGTACCGCCACAATCTCACGCTGGAGCCGTCCTATTTCGAAGGGCATTTGCATTTAGGCGTCTTGCTCTATCGGACCAAGCAGTATCCCGAAGCGATCCAGCATCTCCGTGAGGCCAGCCGGTTGAATCCGAAGCAACCGGAAGCGCATATCGTGTTAGGGCTGTCGCATTTTCAGGTCGAACAATATGAGCCGTCTCTCCAGGCGTTCCTGGAAGGAATTCGTCACAATCCAGACAATGCGGATCTGCATTTCAACGCCGGGACGGCGTATGACAAATTGAATCGATTTGACGATGTGGTGAAGTCCATGGAAACCACTCTCACATTGGATCCGCACCACGCCGATGCGATGAACTACCTCGGATATAGCTATGCGGAACGCGGCGTGAAGATCGAGGAAGCGATCGCGTTGACCAAGCAGGCCGTTGCGCTGAGACCGACCAACGGGTACTACGTTGACAGCTTGGCCTGGGCCTTTTTCAAAAAGGGGTTATTGGCCGAAGCCATGGCTGAAATGAAGCGTGCGGTGGCGTTGGTCGGCGATGATCCCGTGATTTATGAACATCTGGGCGAAATTCATCTGAAGCAGCAACACCTTTCGGATGGCCGAGAGGCTCTCCTGCATTCTCTCGAACTTGACCCTTCCAATGACAAGTTGATGCAGCGATTTCGTGACCTGGGCTTGGGCGATCCTGCCAAGGAAGAACGAATCCGCCAAGCCATCCGCCGCGTCACCGAGCGTAAAGCGACGCCTCCATCTCAGTAATTCCCTGCTTCCCCACAAGAGAACCTTGGGCCGTGCCCTCTCCGTGCGGCTTCCCGTTCGGCATTCCGCCATCTCCATTCGATCGATCCCTTTGATTGGTAGGTAGCCATCTGGGTGTCCGGGCGCGGCCGTGCCTTTTCGACGGGACAACGCGCCGTGACTGTTCGATTCAGTCAATTTTTGGCACTTTCCGCAGCGAGTTCAGCCCATGGCACTGCTCCAAAGTCATCACGGGCCGAGTGATAATCTGAAATGTCCAGCTTTCACAGCAGGTTATGAGGATGGTCAGCGGGAGCCTCTGTTGTGGCACAAGGCCTGCTTATACACGGCATGTCTTGAGCGCACGAGGTAGAGCAGATGAGCATAGAGATGGCCGTCGATGTCATGAGCGATCGAGCCCCATGGTGACTGTATCGAAGCAAACAGGGTTCACGCTGATCGAACTCATGGTCGTAGTGGTCATTGTGGGAGTTCTCGCTGCCTTCGCGATTCCGAACTTCCTTCGATACCGGGCGCAGGCGATGCAGGCTGAAGCACGAACCAATCTGGCAGGAATTTTTGTTGCCGAGATGTCGTTTTTTACGGAACGGAAAGAGTTTGGAAATTTTACGGATGTTGGCTTTGCCGTGACCGGGGGTGGGACGAACCGTTACACCTACCGAACGGGTCTAGGACTGGGGGCTGGGCTTGGGCCGAATGGGGGCAATCTTTGTGGCCCAGCGTCTAGCTGCGACACCATTCAGACGGAGAATCCTGCAGTGAGTGCGATCAGCTACACAGGACTCGCGGGAATTGCCACGACCTCATCAGCGGGATTTACGGCAACTGCCGCTGCAGATCTCGATCGCGATGCCATCCATGATGGCTGGTATGTCAACGATGCCAAGCAAGGGTTGAGCGCTGCTGACCCGAACGATGTGACGAGCTGAGTGTGCTGTCGACGGTGGCGCCAAAACTTGTCACCTAATGACAGAAAAAGGAATCGGGCGCAGGCAGGCGACACAGGAAGCGAATCAGTCCCAAGCATAAGTAATTGGAAGATAGACAGAATGACAAGAAACTACAGGAAGGAGGTGTTGGGCATAGAACCTGCTATTCCCAAGATCTGCAAGGCTTGAAAGAGCTGTTCACGAAGAAGAGACAGGCATGAAGAACGTGTCGGATGAAGTGGCAACAATAGGAAAGGGAGGAAGTATGTTGAAGCAAGTGAAGGGTCAGAAAGGTTTTACGTTGATTGAGTTGATGATCGTCGTGGCGATTATCGGTATCTTGGCGGCCATCGCCATTCCGAACTTCTTGCGCTACCAAGCCAAGTCGCGCCAGTCGGAAGCCAAGACGAACCTGGGCGCGATCTTCGTGGCGGAGACGGCCTACCTCAGCGAAAACTCGCGCTATGGAAGTTTCGCTGAGATCGGCTATGCGCTCGCCGGCACGACCAATCGGTATACGTACCGGAGCCCGGTGAATGGCGGTGCCGCAGGGTCTGGTGGAACGATTTATCCCGCGGCGAACTATGACCAGATTTCGTGCGGTGCTCCTGCGCCTTGCACGCCAGCTCTCGATAACACTGTTGTACCTTCACTTGCAAGTACAGCGGCAGGCTCAGTTGGTTTTACCGCCACGGCGGTGGCCAGCATTGACAATGACGCGACGATCGACAGCTGGCACGTGAATGATCTCAAGAATGGACTCACTACAGCTGATATCGACGATGTGATCGGTTAACGATTAGTAGTTGGGTTCTTACATCCGGGGGAGGAACCATGTTCCTCCCCCGTTTTAGTTTCAGCTGACGGCTCGTTCATTTGCCCCCGATTCATCTCACGCTCGACCAGCACGCTTCTCTGCCTCGTGCCAAGGACTTCAAATTCGCTTTGCCAAATCGCGGCTCTCTGATAAAGCAGGAGTAAGCGATGAGCGGGCGTACGCAACAGACATCCATGAATAACCTGTTTTCCATTCCATTGGTCGTGATCGGTGCGCTTGTGATCTTCTCCCCGCTCCAGGAGGGAGGCACCACGCATGTTGCGCAGATGATCATTCGTCTGGTGATTCTCGCCTGGGCTGGCGGCGCGCTGGCGCTCAGTATTCGGAACGGGCGTCTGGCCGTGCCCGTGTTGTCGGTCAGCTACGTGGTCGCGGCGTTCCTGGCCCTCGCGCTGATCGCGACGATCTTCTCCCCCTATGCTCATCCCAGCCGGCAGTGGCTGCTGATGATCATTGGGTATGCGATGTTTTTCTATTTGCTTGTCTCTTTTGTGGACCGATGGGAGCATGTTCATACACTGACGGTGATGGTTATCCTGATGGGAGTCGGTGAAGCTGCCTTGGCCATCTTCCAAGGCCTCGTCTGGAATGTCGTGAGACCTGCTGGCACGTTCTTTAACCCCAACTTTCTTGCCGGATACCTTGCGGTCAGTTGGGCGATACTCCTGAGTGTCGCCGTCTATGGATATCGAGGCAAGGCGGCATGGTCCCGGCCATCGCTACCGCCGATGCTTTGGTGGTTCAGCATCGCTGCATCACTATGCGGTCTGTTCCTCGCCGTACTCCTGACCCAATCGCGCGGCGGGATGATTGTGGTGCTGGTGGCCTCGGTGTTTATCCTGAGTGCACGATATGGCTGGAAGCTGGCCGGTAGTGGTCTGGTGTGTTTGGTGGTGGCCGGTCTCCTTCTTCCCACGCCGTTACGGGAACGAGTACAGGCGGAACATCAGCAGAACCCCGTGTCGTATGCGCGCTGGCAGATGTGGCAAGGCGCGCTCACTCAAATGGCCGAGCATCCATTCGGGATAGGACTCGGACTCTATCAATACACCTATCCCCGCTATGCATTCCCGGTTGAAGGGGAGATTGCACGGTATGGCAAGGTCGCGCAGACGCCTCACAACGACTACCTTCAACTCGGTGTCGAGATGGGAATCGGTGCGGTGATAGTCGTTGCCGTCGGTGTGTTCATGATGGGGCGAGAACTCAGGCGTGTGCTTCAGGAACGGCTGTCCCGCCGGCAACGAAGCCTGATTCTCGGCGTTGGTGGCGGCGGCCTCGCACTTCTTGCTCACGCTGCGCTCGATTCCAGTTTGCGTGAATCGGCTCTGGCGCTGTTATTCGTGCTCTGTGCCGGGCTCATCGTTGCAGCCGGACGACTCACGATCAGGGGCACGGATGTCATGCATGTCGTTGCGATTCGATCACGAGTGGCGTGGGGAATCGGTGCGGCATGTCTCGTACTGGTGGCCGGTGTGGAAGTGACTCGACTTGGTGTGGCCTGGATGGCGTTTGACGCAGCCTCACGCCGGGCGATGGCTGGAGAGACGGCCGAGGCCATTCAGGGACTGCACACGGCCATCGCGTGGGATTCGGGAAAGTCGCTGTACCATCACGGGCTCGGCTCGGTTTATGCGAGAGCGTTTGAAACAACCCGTGAGCAGGAGCCGTTTCGACTCGCGCATGCAGAATTCAAGACTGCGATCGAATTGAATCCGTTAGACAGTCGATTGTTGGGACTTCTGGCACAACTGTATCTCTCAGCGGCACAGCCGCCAGCAGTGAGTACCGACTCCCTTGAGCAGCGGAAAGAGTGGTTGCGTGCCGCGCTACGCGTGTATGAACGCGCGCTCCAACTCGCACCCTATTCCGCTCCCTACCGTTACGAACAGGCTCGTCTGCACTGGATGCTGGGGGAGCGTGCGGAGGCCGAGCAGCAAGCAAGGGAAGCGGAGCGATTGGAGCCGAATTTTCTACCGGCCCGCGCGTTCCTTGCTCGGTTGTGGATGGATCAAGGGCACGTTGACGACGCAAAGAATGAGTTGCAGGAGATTCAATCGCGACAGGCACGATACCAACAATGGAGCAAGACCAGTATCGACCAGGCCTTCTTGAATGTGGATGTTGCACCTCTGCGTGCAGCCTTGCATGAAAGGGAAGTGGCCGGATGATGTCCAGACCGACCACATCAACCGCGAAGCGGATCGCCGGTCAGATCCTTTGCGGAGTGATATGCCTGGTTACTGCCTCGGGACTTCTCCACGTGCTCGACCAAGAGCGAACCGCAGTAGCACGAGCCGAACAACTGGCCTACCTCCCCAAGGGGGAATACTTGAAACTGGCGGTGCTTGGGTATCGGCAGATCGTCGCCGATCTTATCTGGCTCCAGGCGGTTCAGCACATCGGCGCGAAGCGCGATACACAGCTGGGCTATACCTGGACCTACCATGCCGTCGACGTGTTGACGGATCTGGATCCGACGTTCGTTCCGCCCTATCAGGCCACCGGGCTCTTTCTCGGCGTGTTGGTCGGACGACACGAAGAAGGTGTGGCCATCTTGAACAAAGGCATTCGGCACAATCCAGCCGTTTGGCAACTGCCGTTCCTGGCCGGCTACATTTCTTACTATGAGCGGTGTGATCCGGCGGGGGGCGGGGTGTTTTTTCGGATGGCGGCGCGGGTGCCCGGTGCCCCTGCGTATCTCCCTCAATTGGCCGCCCGCATGACGGTGGAGAGCGGGGATACCTCCGCAGCGCTGGAGTTCCTGGATCGCTTTTCGCGAAGCGTCACGGATGAACGGGTGCGAGAGGCATTGCTTCGGCGAATGAAAGAAGTCGTACAGGAACAGGATTTGCGCTTTCTCGAAGACAGCATCAATCGCTACCGAACACGGTATGGGCAGGCTCCGGCGAAGCTGGACGATCTTCTGCTGCATGGCATCATCACCGGACTGCCGGTGGATCCGTTGGGCGGACACTATGAAATCAACGGCCTGACCGGAGCTGTCAACGCTTCCTCAACCCGTGAGCGGATTCGCATACACGAGAAAGTGGCGTGCCGGTTGGGATCTGCGACGCAGTCCCAGACAGCGGCCGGTTCGATGGTAGCCCCGCTGCCTTCCGTACAGTGAGGATGGAGGAGTGCCGTGGATGATATCGTCACAGAGAATTTGACCAAATCCTACCCATCCGGTTGGCCGGGACGACCGCCGTTCGTTGCGTTGGACGGGTTGTCTCTCAATGTCGGCCGAGGGGAGATTTTCGGCTTTCTCGGACCGAATGGAGCGGGAAAGACCACCACGTTGAAAATCTTGTTGGGCCTTGTTCGTCCGACGAGCGGCAGCGCCTTCCTACTGGGGCAGCCGGCCGGTGATGTGGCCACGCGGCGGCGAATCGGCTTTCTGCCGGAGTCTCCCTATTTCTACGATTATCTCACTGCCGAGGAGTTTCTCGGGTTTTATGGCCAATTGGCAGGCCTCGACCGCTCGGCCATCACTCAGCGAGTGACGGACCTCCTGGGCCTCGTCGGGCTTGCGGAGGCACGGACGCGGCAGTTGCGTAAATTCTCCAAAGGAATGTTGCAGCGTGTCGGCTTGGCGCAGGCGCTGATTCATGACCCTGAATTGATCATCCTGGATGAGCCGATGACCGGCTTGGACCCGGTCGGACGCAAACAGGTACGCGACCTGATCCTGAGCCTGCGCGATTGCGGCAAGACGGTCTTTTTCAGCACGCACATTTTGCACGACGTGGAGATGATTTGTGATCGGGTCGGCATTGTGATGAAAGGCCGTCTCGTCGCCAGCGGGCGTGTCGATGAACTCGTCCGCCAGGATCATACGCAGTCGGTAGAGGTGGTCTGTCAACAACTCAAGGTCGACGGGAATGCCTTCATTCACTCGTTAGCTACTCGCGTATTGCAGCAAGGGCAACAGTGTCTGATCGTCCTGCCAAGCCCGGATGCGGTGGATGCGCTTGTGGGAGAGATTCGTCGGCAGGGAGGAAAACTCCTGTCAGTGACTCCTCACAAAGCGTCGTTGGAAGATCTGTTTTTTCAGGAGGCCACGCACGAGGCCTCGCGGCCGTTGCCGCATATGACTAGCGGGAGGGCGTCGTGATGGGGGCGATCGGCGTCATTGCCTTGAATGCATTTCGCGAGAGTTTGCGCGACAAGATCCTTTACAACCTGGTGTTGTTCGCGGGTCTGCTCATCGGACTGTCCGTGTTACTGGCGGACCTGTCGATTACTGAACATCACAAAGTGATCGCCGACATGGGGTTGGCGGCCATCAACCTGATTGGTGTCATCATCGCCGTGTTCGTCGGGATCAGTCTGGTCAATAAGGAGATCGAACGGCGCACGATCTACACCATCATGGCGAGGCCCATCAGTCGCGCTTCATTCATCATGGGCAAGTACCTCGGCTTGGCACTGACGCTTTTCGTGAATATGGCCATCATGCTGGCTGTATTTCTTCTGACCCTCTGGCTTAACCATGTGCCGATTCAGCCGTCTCTATTTCAGGCCGTCGCATTGATCTTCGTGGAGATTCTGGTGGTGACGGCCATTGCGCTCTTTTTCTCGACCTTCACGTCGACGACGTTGAGTGCCATCTTCACGCTGGGGCTTTATGTGATCGGTCATCTGACGGCCGACTTGCGGACCGCGGTGGCCGGAAGCGACAGCGGGCCGATCAAGGGCCTGGTGGATCTGCTCTATTATCTCTGTCCCAATCTCGAGATGCTGAATATCAAGGGCCAGGCTGCGGTGGGGATCGTGGCCGCGCCGGAGTATGTGATGCTTGCGTCGCTCTATGGGGTGATGTACGCCGGGGTTTTAATCACCGGTGCCTGCTTGGTCTTTCAGCAGAGGGATTTCTGAGCACCGTCGTGATGGCTCAGCTTTCAGGGCACTCTTCGACACGAGCGACGTAAACCCTCGTGAGTCCTGCGCGTGACGCGCTCAGCTAAAGGCTAGTTCATGCTCTCCCGGCAATACGGTTCCTCTCCTCTGATCGTTTTCACCAGTATCCGCGCCCACTGGAGCTTGATCCGTCAATTGACCAGGCGCGAAATCGTGAGCCGGTATCGAGGATCGTTTTTGGGGGTGCTGTGGGCGTTTCTGCATCCGCTGTTGATGCTTGCGGTCTACACGCTGGTATTTCGGGGTGCCTTTGGCCTGCGATGGGGGCGAGAAGGCGAAAGCGCGCTGGATTTCGGCCTGCTACTGTTCTCGGGGCTGATCGTCCATGCATTGTTTGCTGAATGTATTCAGCGTGCGCCTTACCTGGTCGTGAATCATAGCAACTACGTGAAAAAGATTGTCTTTCCCTTGGAAATATTGGCCTGGAGCTCACTGGGGGCGGCGCTCTTTCACGCGATTATCAGTGCGCTCGTGTTGATCGTCTTTTACGGTTTCCACCACCACTCGCTGCATTGGACGATGTTGTTGATTCCCCTCCTGCTTCTGCCACTGGCCCTAATGACGATTGGTATATCCTGGGTTCTCTCCTCCGCCGGTGTGTTTTTGCGGGACCTCGGCCACGCGAGTGGACCTGTCACCACCGTCATGCTGTTCCTCTCGCCGGTGTTTTATCCGGTCTCGGTTTTTCCTGATTCCTATCGAGTCTTAATTTATGCGAACCCGCTCACCTTCCTCATCACCCAAGCTCAGGACATGCTCATCTGGGGCAAGTCCCCCTTCTGGATTGGCATCGTGGGCTATTGTGTGTGCAGCTATCTGGTCGCGTGGGTTGGGCTCCTGTGGTTTCAGAAGACACGGAAGGCGTTTGGTGATGTCCTCTGATTGGGCCATCCGCACTCACAATCTCTCGAAAACTTACCGGCTGTACGAGCGTCCGAGCGACAGGGGGAAGCAGTGGCTCCTGTCTGCAGTACGGAAGTGTCTCGGGCGCGAACCGGCTCCGTATTATCGAGAGGTCCATGCAATCGAGAATGTTTCCTTCGAGGTGAAGAAGGGGGAGACACTGGGTATCATTGGTCGGAACGGATCGGGGAAGTCCACGCTGTTGCAGTTGATCGTGGGCACCTTGAGTCCGACCGGCGGAACCGTAGATATCGATGGCCGTGTTGCGGCGCTGCTTGAACTGGGAGCAGGCTTTCATCCGGATTTTACCGGCCTGGAAAATGTGTTTCTGAACGCGTCTTTGCTTGGTCTGTCGAAAGCAGACATCGACGGACAGTTGGATGATATCCTGGCGTTCGCCGATATCGGGGCCTCGATCGCCCAGCCGGTAAGAACCTATTCGAGTGGCATGTTTGTCCGGCTGGCGGTTGCTGTGGCTGTTCATGCTGCCCCTGATGTGCTGATTGTCGATGAAGCGCTCAGTGTCGGTGATTTTGAATTTCGAAATAAATGCATGGAGCGTATCTTGGCTCTTCGTGCTCAGGGCGTGACTATCTTGTTTGTCTCGCACGACTTGAGCACCCTCCAGATAGTCTGTGATCGGGCGATATGGCTGGATAGCGGGCGACTTATTTCGATTGGCAACCCGATTGCCATATGCCAGGAGTATTGTGTCTCAGCCACAAAAATTAATGGACGTCTTCCGCTTTCTCAAGACATTCAGGGCAACATTGTGGCACAGCAGGAAAACAGCGCGGCCAAATTTGTCGAGGTTGGTCTGGATGGTTATTGTGCGAACGAGACGCCGATCTATTATCCGCATCAAGACATTGGGTTCAAATTCACCTTGTTCGCCGCTCAATCGCTTGAGGCAGTTGTATTCGCTGTTAGTATTTATCGCGCGGACGGAGATCTTGTCATCGGGCAGACGAGCTACGAGGAGAACGTTTGGTGGCCGACTCTGCCTTCGGGCGGCATCCATACTGGTCGCTTCATCTTGACTCCCAACTGTCTTGCCCCTGGTGATTATCGAGTTGCCTTTGGCGCATATTCTAAGGATCTCTGCGTATGCTATGCACTCACAGAACTGACGGTGTCATTTTCAGTTCGCTCGAATTTCCCAACGTGGGGGAAGGTGGTGCTCCCCTGTAGGTGGGTCCATGGTGAGCCGAGTAGCAATAACAATGGGATCTGATCTTCAAGATGCTCCTGGTGGAATTCTGCGGACGAGGGATATGCGTCTTGCCAGCGACAGTCACCATTACATTGTTCTTAGTTACTTGCACGCATGGCTAGAGGAGCAAGCATTGCCACAGGCCAAAGGGATTCTGCTGGACTACGGCTGTGGCGGACAACCCTACCGGGCATTGTTTGAACCTAACATAACAAAGTACATCGGTGCGGATGTTGCCGCTGCTGCTGGGACAAAAATTGATATTCAAGTTGAGCCAGAGCAACCGTTGCCCCTATCAAGCGAGAGTGTGGACACGATTCTCTCAACGCAAACTCTTGAGCATGTACCTGATTTTAATTTCTATCTAGCCGAGTGCCAACGTCTTGCGAGGCCCGGCGGTGTGTTGATTCTCACCGCTCCTATGCAATGGCGGCATCACGAGGCTCCTCATGACTATTGGCGATTTACTCGGTACGGGATTCGGGAATGCCTATCTCGCCATGGCTTTGAGGTCGGAAGCATCATGGCCTGCGGAGGAGTGTATGCGTTAATAGGGCAAATATTCTTGAATCATCTCGTGGAGCACGGCATCCAACGGAAAATCATTATCAAGGCTGTGAATCGTTTGGCACTTCGGTTGGACCGAATGTGTCAGGACCAAGAAGATACGCTGTTGTGGATGTGTCTGGCAAAAAAAAAGAGCGGTCTTCAAGTGCAGCCTCGGTGGTCGGGAGACAGCGGGAGGATATCGTAAATGGGTGTCGGCCGCTTTGCTCTGTCTGAAGATGGTCGTCCTCTTTGTCCAATGTGTCGCTCCACCGAATCTAAGTTTCTCTGTTCCATTGAGGGCTACACGATTTGGCGCTGCCCGACCTCTAGGATAGATTTTGTATGGCCGATGCCTTCGCCGCATACACTGAAATCGCTGTATGACCGTGAGGACTGGTTTGAGGGAGGTGAGTGTGGAGGATATTGCGACTATGATGCTCAGACGGAGCCCATATTAGGCCTATTCGCACAATTGTTAGATGAATTTGAGGGGAGTGCGGTTGGACGATCTGTGCTGGACATCGGATGTGGCTATGGAAGTCACTTGGCAATGGCCGCTCAACGGGGATGGAAATGTTTTGGAGTAGAGGTGTCCGATCATGCGCGCCGAGTTACGAAACTGCGGCACGGAAATGCGCTTTTTGTCGTAGATTGTTTGGAAAACCTCGTCGCCCATGAGTTTGATCTTATCGTCTTGTTCGACGTAATTGAACATCTTCCCGATCCCTTTGAATTGTTCTATGCGCTCTTCAGTAAGGGCGCAATCGGTCCTCGGACGAAAGTCGTAATTACGACCCCTAACGCCAGATCTTCTGCGGCCGTCGCGGATCCTGCGGGTTGGACGTACCGTCATCCACCGTCTCACCTGGTTTACTATTCGGCTGAAGCATTGCACGCATTCTTGACGAGTCTGCATTTTGCAAAAGTGGAGATAGCTGGCCTCTTTCCTCTGGAAGGTTCGGGGAGGAGTAAGTATGAAGACGAGTATTCGGCCTTGAATAGCAGTCTTGCAGCGTCGGCAGGGCTGTTATGTAAGGCAGAGGGCAGTAATTTTAAATCGTTTATGCAGGAGCGGTACGTGCCGGGGACGTGGTCAAGAGTAGCAGAATATGAGCACCTCCCCAGATACCAATTCGCGAAGCATCGAGTTGCGGGGACCAAGGTTTTAGATTTTGGGTGTGGTACGGGATATGGGACAGCACTTCTTGCAGAAGTCGCCGACAGTGTTGTTGGGTTAGATATTGACGATACAGCGCTGGATTGGGCCAGGCATCACCACCATAACCCTCGTCTCTCGTTCGAGAAGCGGTCAGATTTGGGGATGAGCTTACCCGATCACTCATTTGATGTCATCACGTGCTTTGAAATGATCGAGCATGTCAACGAAACAACTCAAATTGAGGTGATCCGTCAGTGCCGCAGGATGCTCACGCCCGGCGGGCAACTCATTATTTCCACGCCAAACCCTGACGTTACTCAAAATTACGGCGAGAACCCGTTTCATCTTCGCGAAATGACGGAGCGGCAATTCCTCCATTTACTCAAACTGTCTTTTAGTCACGTTCTCCTGTTGAAACAGTGGATACGTCCCAGTGTGAGTATCGGATCCGATCAAACTCCACACATGCCGCTTACATTCTGTGGCCCGGCCGCGCCTCCAGTGACAGTAAGGGATCCATGCCTCCCTCTGGCATATGTGGCCATTTGCTCAGATGAACCGATTCGGGAAGTTCACGAGATGTGCTATCTCGACTCATCCGTTGATCACGTTGCCGCGTTGATTGCGAATGAGAAGCGATTCAGTCATCTGCAATTTGAATACTACAAGGCGCACGAGCACATTTTCTCACTGCAGGAACAGCTCGCGGTCAAAGAGCGAGAACTGCTGACACTTCTCGGGCCGAGACTCCTCCGACTACGACGGGCATTACGCGCCAAAGCTGGCTCGCCCCGTGAAGTGTCGACTGTCGTTGGGCGAATAATGGAGGTGGTTGCATCTGCTCTTGTACGGCGGCTTGGCAGGGTAACTGCGAGAGTCAGGCAGTGGTGTGTCCCAGAGGGCCTTCCTGCCCCTCAATGCAAATCATATCAAGTACAGATCATGCATCCGATAGAGAGGAGCCGCCCAAAGGTGGTTCATGCCATTGCGAATTTTAATATCGGAGGATCTTCTCGTTTAGTCGTCGATCTAATTGAGCGACTGGGCCACCAATATGAGCAGGAGATCATTACGAGTTTTCAGCCTGATCCGCCGAGTTACACAGGAGCGGTCATCCATGAACATGAATTGTCCTACGCAGATGATTTGGAAGAGCGCGTGTTTGGTTACCTGTGTACCTTTAGGCCGCACCTTTTCCACGTGCACTATTGGGGAGAGACAGATAAGGCCTGGTACGATGCCGTGTTGAGCGCTGCGAACAAATTCGGATGCCAAATTATTGAGAATGTCAATACGCCGGTAACTCCCTACTGGGGAGGCTCAATTTCCCGCTATGTATATGTCAGTGATTATGTGCTGGAAGCATTTGGACGAAGAGATAGGAAGAGCCTCGTCATTTATCCTGGGAGCAATTTGGGTCTGTTTCGAAGGACGAACAGTGAGGCTGCACCACAGGATTGCATTGGCATGGTGTATAGGCTTGAGGAGGATAAGTTATCGCCACAAGCCATCGAGGTGTTTATTAAGGTTGTAATGCGTAGGCCGAGCACAAAGGTGCTAATCGTTGGTGGTGGCACTTTACTGCGTACATACCAAAAAGCTGTGCGGCGCGCTGGGGTCTCGAAAGCATTTCGATTTACGGGCTATGTGTCCTATGAAGAGCTTCCTCCGCTTTATGAAGAAATGGGTGTCTTTGTCGCGCCGGTCTGGAAGGAGAGCTTCGGCCATGTGAGTGTGCTGGCAATGAACTATGGAATTCCAGTTGTTGGGTATGACGTAGGGGGGCTCGCAGAAATTCTTGGGACGCGTGAATGGCTAGCTCCGCCGGGAAATGACGACCGCCTGGCCGATATGATCATAAACTTGCTGCGAGATCCCGCTAAGTCTTCCTCGATTGGCCTTGCCAACAAGCAACGTGCACAGTATAAATTTTCGGTTGAAGCCATGATTGAGTCTTATCGAGAATTGTACGCAAAGCTCTTGAGGTTACCGCGATGAGAGTGGCACTCTTTGTCCATTGTTTCTTTCCCGATCATTTTTACGGGACAGAAACATACACTCTGGAGCTTGCAAGAAATTTGTTGGCATTGGGGCATCAGCCGATCGTGGTCACGGCAATCTTTCCCGGTGAGCCGACGGCTGGACGCATGCTTTCTACCTACAAATATGGCGATGTTCCAGTGTATTGTATCGATAAGAATTTTTTTGGTCACCGTCGGATTAAAGATACCTACTATCAGGTTGCCTTGCAGGATCTACTCAGGGACGTTCTGCGTGAGATCAATCCGGACATAGTCCATGTCACACATCTGATCAATCACACCGCAGTTCTGTTGGATGTCGTTGCCGAGCTGAATTTGGTAGCGGTAGCCACGCTCACGGATTTTTTTGGATTTTGTTTCACTAATAAATTAGTGGCTGCTGATGGGTCTCTTTGCGAAGGACCGAACCAGGAACGGTCTAACTGTAGTGCCTGTTATCTCCGGGCTCGGAGTGGTGGTGGGGAGGCGTCTCTTCTCGGGCGATGGGCTGGTTCAGCTCGCTGGGCTAAGCTTGCCGGATCGCTGCTCGTCTCGCTTGTAAGTATGGATGGTGGCTGCTCGAAAGAAATTGCGGAGGCTATAAGCGACATTCGGGAACGTCCTGACATTTTGACGGCTCGCTATTCGAAATACCGAGCCGTGATAGCTCCTACAGAATTTCTCAAGAATGCCTATGTTGCGAACGGGCTACGCGTGCCGATCCATGTGAGCCGATTCGGTGTAGATCTCCCTCGAAGCGTAAAGTTGCGGAGGGGAGCGAATGGGCCTGTTCGGTTTGGATTTATTGGGCAGATTGCCAGTCATAAAGGTGTAGACGTTCTAGTCGAAGCATTTTGCCGACTACCGAGGGGAAGTGCCGAGTTGCACGTGTTTGGCCCAACAGACCAAGCCCCCGGTTATATGGATAACCTGAGAAAGGTCGCGGAGAAGCGAGAGGTGCTCTTTCGAGGCGTTTTCCCAAAAGATGCTATGGCGAACGTGCTGTCCGAAATGGATTTCATTGTTATCCCCTCTCAATGGCACGAGAATAGTCCACTGATTCTACTATGTGCCTTGGCGAGTCATACGCCGGTCATTGTGTCCGACGTTGCAGGTCTAACGGAGTTCGTCGAAGAAGGCAAGAATGGGTATCGGTTTCAACGAGGGAATGTTGATGAGCTTGAGAGAGTGCTTCGGAGGATACTTGATGAGCCAAGCCTCTTGCAGAAGATGTCGGTGACGACAGACTATCCCAGGACGACTCGGATGATGGTCCAAGATGTTGTCGAAATTTATAAGGAAGCAGGTGTGATGTGAACATCGGTGATTTTAGTCCGGGCTGCCAACTTCCCATTAAGGACTGGACGTGGATCAACAAAACTGGCGTGTTCGAGAATGAGACGTTAAGGAAATATGTCGCCCCGTTTCCCCCGCGAGATTTGATGCATAACGTATCCGGGCTTAACCGCGAGCAGGATTTTGCCAGTCACGGGGCGGAGTTCTACCGTGCCCTCTCAGAAGCGTCGACGAAAGCATTTTCAGAATACAGAAGGATTCTTGACTTCGGCTGCGGCTGTGGGAGATTGACCCGGATGCTCAAGGGGCATCCTCATAAGGTATCGGCCTGCGATGTTGATGCGCGCCACGTGAAGTGGGTACGTCAGAATCTGCCCTACGTTGATGTGATAAGAACATCAGTCAACCCGCCGTTGCCCTATAGAGATAAGGAGTTTGATGCGATTGTGTCGATCTCAGTATTTACTCATCTCACCGAGAAGAGTCAGGACGAGTTCCTTGCCGAGCTTCGACGGATTTGTGCCTCGGAGGGTGTTCTGTTTCTTACGGTCCACGGTGCTCGCGCGTTGGAGCGAGCTATCAATGAAGCTTCAATTCGGGAAATGATTGCGGTGGATGGAGAGCTTTTTGAGAAAGCGAGGCAGTTATTTTCGCAGGGCAAGCATGCATTCATTTTGCAGCACGGACACCTCACAGCTTCTGCCAATACACTTCGGCGATGGCTATCGAGAGCAATGGGACGGTGCGTATCCAACCTGCCTTTTCAATATGGCATTACATTCATTCCGGAAACATACATTCTCGAGCATTGGACCCAATGGTTCGAGGTGATGGATTACCGGAGAGGAGCCCTACATGACTTTCAGGATATCGTTGTGCTTAGGCCGAGGAGGTGAGACGATTGATTCTTAGGGTTGAGAGAAAAGTTTTGAGGCTGTGTGGGGGCGTGGCTGTCCTGGCCCAGCCAGGAACGTAGGCCGGGTTTCAGGCACCACCAGCGTGTTGAGAGATGTGCTCCAATCGGGACCATTCGCCAAGGACAAATTGAGCCATGAAGCTTCTGCTCACGGTCCATCAGTTCTACCCTGATTCTACGGGCGGGACTGAGACCCTCACGCTTGATACTGCGAAAGAACTACGGCGGCAAGGGCACGAGGTGACCATCTTTGCTGGGTTTCACACAAAGAGACCATTGCGGGACGAGGAGAGATTCGATTCCTATGAGTACTGCGGCTTCCGGGTTGAGCGGTTCTATCACCACCGGGTGCCCATGGGGCAACAAGAGAATATCGCGGAGGCAGAGCACAACAATACTTTCTTTGGAGAGTATTTCACAGGCTATCTGAAGCGTGTGCGTCCTGATGTTGTGCATTTTTTTCATATGCTTCGCATGTCTGCTTCAATGGTTGACGCCTGCTACAGACTCGGTGTCCCCACGGTCATGACGCCAACCGATTTCTGGCTGGTGTGCCCGACGATTCAGTTGCTCCTGCCTAACAATTCCCTATGTACCGGGCCCGACGTGAACAGTGTCAATTGTCTTCGGCACATTGTGTCGCTCAGTCAGCCCCGGTCGATCGACTCTGTTTTTTCAATTGCCCCGGATTGGCTTGTTGCGGGCGCAGTTCAGGCCGTAAGGCGAATGCCCCGTGTTTCGAAAGGCCCCATCTCCCATATCCAGGCCTTGGTTCACCGGTCTGAGTTCCTAAGGAATTGCTTCAGGAAAATCGATAGAGTTCTCGTTCCCTCTCGGATCTTGGAGCGTACACTCAAACAGAATGGATATGTGTCTGACAACATGGTGGTTAGTCCCTATGGAATTGATCTTTCGCACTCGTATACGGAGAGGGTATTCAGAGGCAATGAAAGGTGTCTGCGGCTTGGTTTTATCGGAACTCTTTACAAGCACAAAGGGGCACACGTCCTGATCGAAGCCATTCGGTCGTTGCCTCAAAGCGAGGCGATAGAGTTGAAAGTGTATGGTGACGCGGGACAATTCCCAACTTATGTGCGAGAACTGAAACAGGTTGCCGAAGGCGATAGTCGAATCGAATTTTGCGGCACGTTTCCCAATAGCCAAATCGGAGCGATATTGGCATCGCTCGATGTATTGGTCGTTCCATCAATTTGGTATGAGAATACCCCGCTGGTTATCTATTCAGCTCAGGCCGCAGGATGCCCGGTAATCGCCTCAAATCTTGGAGGTATGTCGGAGGTAGTACGGCACAATGACAATGGACTATTATTTTCTCCAGGGGCCGTCTCAGAACTGGCATCGATCATTGCGCAGCTCGCACGCAATAGGGAACGCGTTTGGCAGCTATCCAGGGCAAACAAACCGAAGTCAATCTCTGACTACGCAAAGGAACTCACGCAAGTTTATGCGGACATTGTGCGGCAGAAGCGTGAGGTTCGATGCGCTGTCTAATTATCGGAGGTGGCGGTTTCTTAGGGTCTCATCTTGCGATTGGACTCTTGGCCCAAGGCTATGCGGTGAGAGTATTGGATCGGCCAAATCTGCAACGGTTTGAAGGGGTGCAATGTCCGGACTCTGTTGAATGGTATGAAGGAGACTTTGTTAACCACGACGACTTATCGGCCGCGATATCAGGCTGTGACATCCTCTTCCATCTTGCGTGGACCACATTGCCGAAATCGTCAAATGGTAACCCCATTTATGACGTGGAAACTAACGTGCTGGGGACGCTGCGCCTTCTTGAAGTGGCATCCCAAAAAAAGGTCAAAAAAGTGATATTCGCATCTTCCGGCGGAACTGTATACGGTATTCCAGAGAGGATTCCGATTTCAGAAAGCCATCCTACTCAACCCCTTTGTGCCTATGGTATCAGCAAGCTGATGGCCGAAAAATATTTGTGTCTTCATCACGCCATGACTGGGCTGGACTATTGTATCCTGCGTTTGGCTAATCCGTTTGGGGAACGTCAGAAGCCGACCGGCTCTCAAGGTGTGGTCAGTGTATTTTTGGATAAAGCTCTGAGGAACGAAAAGATAGAGATTTGGGGCGACGGCTCAGTGGTCCGAGACTATATCTATGTCGGGGATGTTATTGATGCATTCATAAAAATCGCAACCTATACCGGGGAACATCGATTGTTCAATGTAGGAAGTGGCGAGGGGAAAAGTCTTAGAGATGTGGTTATCGCAATAGAGACTATGCTTGGTCGTAGAATTGCGTGTGCATTTTCTCCTGGGCGGAGCTTTGATGTTCCCAGCAATGTGTTGGATATTTCGAAAATTCGAGCTGCGCTTGGATGGGAGCCCCGAACGTCTTTCAATAGCGGCCTGTTCCGAATGGCGAGCTGGCTTTCGCTCAAATGCGAGAGAGGGAATAAAGCAAATGCTTAATTCCTAAGGTCCTAGGTCTCTGATGTCCCGAGCCCACCAGCAAGTTTCATAACGCTTCCCTGTATCATTGCCTCAGGGCGCAGTGACCGTAATATTTCCCCGCTTGTTTCCCTCGTCAAAAACAGCGAAAAACCTATCCTTGCCTGAGAACTCCGGTACTATTTGAGCAGTCGGTCGTGCGCGCGCAACCGGCGGATATTGCAACACAACAAGGCAGAAACACGTGCAATGACGGTCACGTATTTCTCGAAAAGCTCGAGCATCGGCCCCAGCAGCCGCTATCGCATCTTTCAATTCCTGCCCCACTTTCAGGCGGCCGGGATCGACTGTCGTGTGGACCCGCTGTTCGGGGAGACTTATTTCTCGATCCTTTCAGTGCGATCATCCGTGTTGCGGGTGTTTCTCAAGATTCCCTATGTGTTCGCTTGTTTTCTCAAACGACTCTGGGCGCTGTTGTTGCTGGGCAAACGGGATCTGATCGTGATCGAGGGGCAGCTCTTTCCCTACGCGCCCCCGCTGGCTGAACGGCTGCTGCGGTGGTGTCGATACCGGGTGGCGGTCGAAATGGATGATGCCATCTACCTGACTCCCGGGCATCAGAAGAAAATGCCGGCGCTGCTCTCAATGGTGACAGGCGCCATCGTTGGCAACGACCGGCTTGCCGCCTATGCCAAGCAGTTCTCCCCCCGGGTCTGTATCGTTCCCACGGTAGTCGATACCGAGCGATTCAAGCCGGTTCCGATGAAATCCACTGGTTCATCTGACGAGCGCTCCGCCGCCATCACGATTGTGTGGATAGGCCTGGCGTACAACCTGAAATATCTGGGTGTGTTGGCGCCGGCTCTCCGCGCGTTGCAGTCCAGGTTTCGCCTCACACTCCGTGTGGTCTGTTCACAGCCGCCGCACATGCCGGGTGTCGAGATCGAATTCAGACCCTGGGATTTTCAACGCGAAGTGGCGGACCTGCAGGATGCCACGATCGGGGTGATGCCGCTTGAGGACACCGAATGGGCCCGGGGCAAGTGCGGACTGAAGCTCTTGCAGTACCTTGCGGTGGGGGTGCCTTCAGTGGCGTCTCCCGTCGGAGTGAATCGCGACATTATTATGGATGGACAGAACGGATTTCTCGCGGCCACCGAACAGGAGTGGTACGAGCGCCTGGAGGCACTCTGCCGGCAGCCGCAGTTGCGTGCTCGAATGGGGCAGGCCGGGCGTCGGACCGTGGAGGAGCGGTATTCCCTGGCGGTGTGGGGTCCACGGCTGGTGGACGTGTATCGCACCTTTGCGCAGAGTGAACGCCTCGATGCGGCACATAGGGCCGTGCGCAGCCCCGTGTCGGGCCAGCGTCGTTCGACAGGAGCCAGATGATTCTGCTCACGCTCACATTTGTGGTCGCGATGCTCCTCTCGATCTACGGCGTGCCGATCGCGCGTCGCGCCGCATTAAAATTCGGCATTGTCGACAGTCCGGATGGCCGCCTGAAGCATCAGCGCGAACCGGTCCCCTACCTGGGGGGATTGGCGATCTATCTCTCCTTTCTCGTGAGTTTGGCATTTACCTTCGAGTTCAGGCAGGACGTGCTCGGTATCGTCCTCGCTGGGACATTGATCGTCATGCTGGGGTTGATCGACGATTTCGGGGTGTTGTCGCCGGGGACCAAACTCGCAGGCCAGTTCCTGGCGGTGTTCGTGCTGATCAAGAGCGGCATTCGCATCGAAATCGCCTCCTTGCCGGATTGGGTCGATATCGTGCTGACGGTGTTCTGGATGGTTGGCATCATCAATGCCTTCAACCTGCTGGACATCATGGACGGGTTGTCGGCCGGTGTGGGCGTCATCAGTGCCGCATTTCTCTGTGTGGTGGCGATTCTGAACGGGGATCAGGCGATCGCGTTCATGCTGGCGGCGCTCATCGGGAGCCTGCTTGGCTTCCTTCGATACAATTGGCGGCCGGCGTCCATCTACATGGGTGACTCCGGGGCCATGTTCATCGGACTCATGCTGGGAGCGCTGTCGATGATCGGCAAATACACCCAAGGCCATTCCGTATCGCTGCTGACTCCTGTGCTCATCCTGGGCATGCCGATTTTCGACACGCTGTTTGTAATGTACATCCGATTCCTGCGCGGGTTGCCCGTGTTCCTCGGCAGCCCTGATCACATTGCGATTCGCTTGCGACATTGGGGCCTGTCGGTCACGCAGGTTGTCCTGTTTAGCTATCTTGGCGCGGCGGTGCTGGGAGGAATCGGGTTGCTGGTCATGGCCGTGCCCCAGGATCTTGCTCTGGTGTTGAGTGGGGTGACCCTCCTGTGTTTGGCCGGTGCGGCCGTTGCGTTGACGCGTGTGAACGTGTCCAACGGGATCGTCGCTGTGAGCTCTGAGGCAGTCCCCGTACGTTCGACAGAAAGGACCGGCGCATTATGATTGTGATCGTCGGGGCGGGATTGGCTGGGCTCAGCGCGGCCTATCACTTGCGCGGACTCCCGTACAAGATTTTGGAGCGGGAGCGTGAAGTTGGAGGCCTTTGCCGGTCGTACGTCAAAGACGGGTTTACCTTTGACTATACCGGGCACCTGCTGCATTTTCGCCAGACGGCGATCAAGGCACTGGTGGAAAGCCTGCTGCCCAACCAGTTACAGCGGCATGCGCGAAAATCCTATGTCTATTCTCACGACACCTACACGGAGTATCCGTTCCAGGTCAATACGTATGGATTGCCCCCTGAGGTGGTGCGTGAGTGCCTGTTGGGTTTCATCGCGACGCTCTCGGAATCCGCGTCGAAGCCTCCGACTGAAAATCGGTCATTCAAACAATGGATCATTGAGAGTCTGGGCGAGGGGATCGCGAAACATTTCATGGTGCCGTTCAATGAAAAGCTGTGGCAGGTGCCGCTCGATGAACTCACATCTGACTGGGTCTCATGGCTGGTGCCTAAGCCGGATGTGAAGGATGTCGTCAGCGGAGCCCTGGGCATTAAGGACAAGGCGTTCGGCTATAACCCATCGTTCCAGTATCCGGCCAGCGGTGGCATCAAGGTGTTGCCGGAATCGTTCCTGCCCTCGGTGGAGAACCTGTCGTACGATTCCGAGTTAGTCGAAATTGAGACAGGGCGGCGTCGCGCGGTATTCCGGGGTGCTCATGGCGAACGCACAGAGGAGTACGAGCGCGTCATTTCGACGATCCCCTTGCCGGAGCTGGTGCGGCGTTGTGTGGACCTTCCGCCGTCGATGCGGGAGTTGGCCGAGTCGCTGCGATGGGTCTCTGTGTATAACGTGAACCTTGCGGTGGCGCGCGAAGGCATCTCCGATAAACACTGGATCTATTTTCCCGAGCACCGGTATCCATTCTATCGCGCGGGTTTTCCGATGAATTTTTCTCCGTCGATGGGGCAGCCAGGCTGCAGTTCACTGTATGTGGAAATATCTCATCGGCCGACCGAGCAGGAGTCGGAAGCTGCTCTGATTGAACGCGTCCGTGACGGATTGGAGCAGGCGGGAGTGCTGCGATCGTCCGATGAGCTGGTGATGTCGGACGTGAAGGATTTGCATTATGCCTATGTGTTGTTCGACCGGTACCGCGGCCGTGCCGTGAAGGAATTGCTGACCGAATTGGAGCGGCGCGGCATTTCGTCAATCGGGAGGTATGGATTGTGGGAGCACACCTCGATGGAAGATGCGATTGCCCAGGGGCAGCAGGTTGCCATGCGGCTGCGAATGAGGGCCGCGGCCTGAGCGCGTCAACATTATGGATATAGTCTGTCACGTCATTACCAAGCTGGAACTGGGCGGTGCGCAAGAAGTGGCAATGCGCGTGGTGTCGAACCTCGATCGCCGACGATTTCGCCCGGTGCTGATCGCGGGAGACGGCGGGCTGCTGACCGGCGAAGCGGCTGCGCTCGAAGGCGTCGAGGTCCGCCTGATTCCGTCGCTCATTCGAGAGATTCGTCCGCTCCAAGATCTGCGCGCCCTGTGGGATCTGGTCGCCACGTTCCGACGTCTTCGGCCAAAGATTGTGCACACCCACAGTTCAAAAGCTGGTATCCTAGGGCGGTTGGCCGCCTGGCTCGCCGGGGTTCCCTGTATCTTGCACACGATACACGGATATGGTGTGACGCCTGCCCAGCCCTTCTGGTTACAGCGAGGGTTGATTGCGCTTGAGTGGGTCGTCGGTCGCGTCACCACCCATTGGATTGCAGTCTCACAAGCCGACCGGCGTCAGGGGATTGAGTGGGGACTCTTCACCGCGTCGAAGGTGTCGGTGGTGAGGCCCGGAATCGATCCAGCGGCGTTCGCAGGCCGGATTGATGTCACGGAGCGTGATCGTCTCCGCGCCATGCTGGGGGTCGGGCCTGATCAACTGCTCGTGGGAACGGTCTCGTGTTTGAAACCGCAAAAAGCTCCCGAAGATTTTATCCGCGTTGCCGCGCTCGTGTGTCAGCGTGTGCCTGCCGCAAAATGCGTGCTTGTCGGCGACGGCGCCATGAGGCCGCAGATCGAAGCGATGTTAGAGGCGGAGGGGCTCCGGGAACGCGTGACCCTGCTCGGGTGGCGCCGGGATGTGGCCTCATTGTTGAAGGCATTCGACGTCTTTGTGTTGACCTCCCGATGGGAAGGGTTGCCCTGTGCGATTCTGGAAGCCAGAGCCAGCCGCATCCCGATCGTGGCCACCCGGGTGGGCGGCGCTGCAGAGGCGATCGTGGAAGGCATTCAAGGGACGCTGTGTCCGGCCGGAGACGTGCGGGCCATGGCCGGACGGGTGTGCCAGATTCTGGGAGATGAGCGGCTACGCGCGGATCTGAGGAATGGCCCACAGGAACTGCCGGAGGAGTTTACGATTCAGGAGACCGTCAAACAGTACCAGTCGCTCTATACGTATCTCCTGCATGCCAGGCGACCGGCAGAAGATATGATGAAGTTGCAGCCCAATCGATTGTAAAGAGGGAGCCGGGGGGGACGATGAATATTCCGCTGCTTGATTTGAAAGCCCAGTACCAATCCATGCGCAGTGAAATCCTGGCCGCGATTGAAGCGACCTGCGATGAGCAGGGCTTTATCCTCGGCCCGCGCGTGGTCGCACTGGAACAGGCGGTGGCGGCCTACGCCGGTAGCGCTCATGCCGTGGGGGTCGCCTCCGGAAGTGACGCGTTGTTGCTAGCGCTGATGGCGTTAGGGGTCAAGGCGGGCGATGAAGTGGTCACCGTACCGTTTACCTTCTTTGCGACAGCGGGGGCGATTTCCCGGCTGGGCGCCAAACCGGTCTTCATCGATATTCGCCCGGACGATTTCAATATGGATCCGACTCTGCTTGAGCGGGCCATTACGGCACGAACCAAGGCGATTATTCCCGTGCACCTGTTCGGCCAATGCGCGGATATGGGAGCCATTAACGGGATCGCCCGTCGCCACAAAATCGGTGTGATTGAAGATGCCTGCCAGGCAATCGGCGCCGCGCAGAACGGACGACGAGCCGGTGTGTTGGGTGATGTCGCCTGTTTCAGCTTCTTCCCGTCGAAGAATCTGGGCGGGTTCGGGGATGCCGGTATGGTGACCACGAACGACAAGGCGTTGGCGGAATCCATCGCCATGTTACGGGTTCACGGCAGCCGCGTGCGGTATGTGCACGAAGCGATTGGTATCAACAGCCGGCTGGATGCCTTGCAGGCGGCCGTGTTGCTGGTAAAACTCAAACGGCTGGATCAGTGGGCGGAAGGTCGTCGCCGGAATGCCGCGCGATACGTGCAGTTGTTCACTGAGGCGAAACTGACCGATCGTGTAACCCTGCCCGTCGTACATGCCGACAACTTCCATGTCTTCAATCAATTCACGCTACGCGTTCAGAAGCGCGACGAGTTGCGGAGTTATCTGAAAGATCAGGGCGTGGGCACGGAAGTGTATTATCCCTTGCCCCTGCATCTGCAAAACTGTTATCGCGACCTCGGTTATCAGAAGGGGGCATTTCCGCAATCGGAACGTGCCGCCGAAGAAGTGCTGTCGATTCCGATCTACGCCGAACTCTCGGATGAGCAACTTCAATATGTCGTGCAGATGATCGCCTCCTTCTACCGCAAGCGCTAGCACCTCTATCACCCTTCGGTGCCGGACGCCCGCCATGCTGCGGGGCTGTCCGGCTTTAGGACATCCAAGCACCCTCGTTTCCCCTGCACGCCGATTTGGCCGCGCCCGCGGTGCGCGCAGCCGTTGCGATTCTCTTTGTCTACATGCACTCGTTCGAAGCAGCCGTATCAGACTCAGTGCCGGCGCGCGTGAGCGGTGCCAGTCGTTGAATCGACGACAGCCCGCTTCCGGACGTGTCGTTCAAGTCTGAACATCCATGAGGCGGTGGTGTACACCTGAGCCTGTCGGGGCGTTTTTTTGATGCGAATGGACTGGGGTGCGCACGCCGCGATTCCGGCAGCGTGGCACGGCCTTCTGTGGATCGCAGGATCCCGCGAGGCGGCGTGGGGCAAGGCCTGGCAGGCTTCGCCCTGGGATCATATGCTGGGATTCGCAGGGAGCCTGACGTAATCCCCATGAGCGCTGCCACGGAGACGGGGAGAGGAGGCATAGGGATTGCTCCTAGACAAATAGGCACTGGAATCGGCGTCGTTACAATTATGACAATTCCTTCATCATTCTTCCTTGGCATGTCCCGCAGCAGTTATTCGATTTTAGGCGTGGCGCTGGCATTGATTGCGGTGATTGGCGCCATCGATTGGTGGCTCCCTCTGGGTCTGACAATCACGACGCTCTACGTAGTGCCCGTCCTGATCGCCTCTCGGATTCCTCATTCACGCATTACATTCTGGGTAGCTGCGATTGCATCCTTCGTCACGATTCTTGATCTATTTCACAGTCCCCTGTTTGCGTTGACCTGGGTCAGCGCGATGAATCGGGCGTTTGCATTGATGGTGATCTGGGTAACCGCGTTGCTGTGCTTGCGTCGCCAGCGGGACGAAGCAGAGTTGTTACGTATCAATGAAGATATTGAGCAGCAGGTACAGGAACGGACGGCCGATCTGGCCGCTGCAAATCAGGAGCTGGAAGTGCTTAGGGCCGAGGCGGTCTCCGAGTTAGTGGCCATTGTGAAATCGTCCGATGATGCCATTGTCGGTATGACGCTGACCGGCGTGATTCAAAGCTGGAATCTGGGCGCCGAACGAGTCTACGGGTATAGCGCCGAGGAGGTCCTCGGGAGGCCGATCTCCGTACTCTGTCCCCCCAATCGCCTGGATGAAGTGCCCACGATGTTGGATCGTATCGCCAGGGGCGAGCATGTCCGCAACGTAGAAATGGTGCAACGCCGCAAGCAGGGGGATCGCATCGATGTGTCTCTGACGATTTCCCCGGTCAAGGATTCAGACGGCTGCGTGATGGGTGCGTCGGCCATTGCGCGTGATGTCACCGTGAAGAAGCGCATTGAGGCGGCGTTGCGCGAGAGCGAGGCCCGGTTTCGCATGATGGCCGATACGGCTCCGGTTATGGTGTGGATGGCGGGGCCGGATACCCATATCACGTTCATCAACAAACGGTGGCTGGAGTTTACCGGGCGCACGATGCAGGAGGAGATCGGTGACAATTGGTTTACCGGCATTCACGCCGACGATTTGGAGCGTTGCCGCAAATCGTATCTGGATGCATTTAAATCGGAGCAGCCGTTTTCCCTGGAATACCGCTTGCGGCGGCATGACGGAGAGTATCGATGGATTATCGATACCGGTGTCCCCCTCTTCGACGAGGACGGACGATTCGGCGGATATATCGGCACCTGCATGGATCTCACCGAGCGCAAAGACATGGAAGATCAGCTCCGTCGAATGCTGAAAGAGAAGGAAAGCCTCTTGAGGGAAGTGCACCATCGAGTGAAAAACAATCTGCAGGTGATCTCCAGCTTGCTGAATCTCCAATCGGCTTCTATCAAGGATCCGGTGGTCAATCAGTTGTTCAGGGAGTGCCAGGTCCGTATCACCTCGATTGCGCTGCTCCACGAGACGCTGCATCGCTCCAGTGATCTTTCGCATATCAAGATGGGCGACTACATCCGCACCGTGACCGGCCATCTGTTCCGCTCGTACGGCGTCGATCCGAGCCTCATTACGCTCGAGCTGAATGTGGATGATGTCGAGTTTGATATCGATACCGGCCTGACCTGCGGCCTGATCATCGATGAACTGGTATCCAACTGCTTGAAACATGCGTTTGTCGATCACAAGGGCGGGACGGTGCATATCGATCTGCTGGATCACGTCGACGGGACGTTTACCCTCTGTGTAAGCGATGACGGTATCGGCATTCCCACGGACGGGGTGCTGAACAATCCTGATTCATTGGGATTGGAATTGGTGACGCTATTAGCCGAAAAATTGGATGGCAGTACGGAACTCAGAAGCGGTGCCGGCACGGAATGGCGGATCCGCTTCCAACAACTGCAATATTCAGAAAGGGTATGAACACCATGGAACCAGCCAGCATCTTAATCGTGGAAGATGAACCCGTTGTGGCGAAAGATATTCAGATGAGCCTGCAACGATTGGGCTATCGCGTGCCAGCCACGGCGACCTCAGGGGAAGAGGCGATCCGAAAAGCCGGCGACACGCATCCCGATTTGATCTTGATGGACATCGTCTTGAAGGGAAAGATGGACGGCGTTGAAACCGCCCTTCAAATCCAGCGAAGCCAGGATGTGCCGGTCATTTACCTGACGGCCTATGCCGACAGCCATACGCTGGAGCGGGCCAAGATCACGTCCCCGGCGGGCTACATGCTGAAGCCCTATCAGGCGAACGAATTGCGCACCACGATCGAATTGGCGCTTCATCGCGCGCAACATGATCGCCACATGCGCGAACGATTACGATGGATTGCCACCACGGTGCGATGCATCGGCGACGGGATTGTCACGACGGATCGGGGCGGGCGGGTGACCTATATGAATCCCGCAGCCGAAGAGTTCACCGGGTGGACGCAGGATGACGCGGCCGGCATGAGCGTCACAGCGCTCATGGCCTGTGAGGAGGCTGCGCCGGTGCAAGAATTGGAAAACCCTGCCAAGCTGGCCATGACAGAGGTGCGTCTCGTGACCATCGACGGTGCGACGCTGGTTTCCAGGGATGGGAGGCGGCGGACGATTCGCGGCAGCGTGGCGCCGGTCGTGGATGACGGCGGCGTGGTGCTGGGGGCGGTGGTAGTGTTCCACGAAATTGCCCCGGGCGGACAGGGGTTGGAACGTTCGGGCGAGCGGGATGAGGCGACGTGGAGAATGGAGGAGCGTCTCGGAAGGCCGCAAGGAATTATCAATCTCTGCTCCTGGTGCAAACGTGTTCCCGATCAATCCGGTGAGTGGTACGATCTGGCCACATTCATTGCCGAGCGCTCGGCGATTCAGTTCAACGGCGGGCTCTGTCCGGAATGTATGGACCAGTGTTTTCCCTGCGACGGCAGACACAAGTAGGGAACTGTGTCACGGCGCGCCACGGATATGCTCACGCGGCTCGATCGCGGATGGGCGATGTTCATACCTTCACTCCGTGAGCCTTCGCCGTCGTGCACAAATTTTCAAGAAGGCTTCACCCACGCGCAGGAATAGACTATAGTAGCACTGCACACTCGCAGACTACTTGTGACGAACTCTAACCCGACTACTCCATCTTCAAGTCCGTTGCGGATTGCGCTCATCGGCGCAGGCCGTCACGCGCAGCACCATGCCCGTGCCATCTTACGATGTCCCGGCGTACAGCTAGTTGCGGTGGCGGACCCGTCTGATGCGGCCCTGGCCGCCATGCGCGATATCGTGCCGGGCATCGGTTGTTTCAAGACGCCAGAAGAGTTGTTTGCTTCAGAACGGCTCAACGTCGTCCACATCATCACCCCACCGGCCTCCCATGCTCCGCTGGCACGTATGGCACTCAAGGCCGGGTGCCACATTTATGTGGAAAAGCCTTTTACCGAGTCGGTGGAGGACGCGCAGCAGATCCTGGACGACGCGAGCGCAAAAGGCCTTCGCGTCTGTGCCGGCCATCAGCTGCTCTATGAACCACCCACGCGGGTGTTGACCCGGTATTTGCCCTCAATCGGCCGGGTCGTCCATGTGGAGAGCTATTTCTCATTCCGGACCGTTCGCCATGCGCCGGGCGGCCGCAAAGTACTTCGCGCCGACCACCAGTTGCTCGACATTCTTCCGCATCCGGTCTATCTGCTGCTCCAGGTGTTGGAGCAGGCAGGAGAAGGCCGCACGGAACTGTTGTCGATGGAAGTCAGTCAGGCCGGGACGGTGCATGCGCTGGTGCGCCGTGGCGGCGTCACAGGCACATTGATCGTGACGCTGGAGGGGCGCCCCGTCGAGAGTTACCTGCGGGTGATTGGACGGAACGGATCGCTCTTTGCCGACTATGTCCGGAGCACAACGCAACGGGCCATCGGCCCAGGGTCCTCCGGCATTGATAAGTTATTTGCGCCCTACCGGCAGGCCTGGCAGTTGCTGACCGGCACCACCTCTGCGATGGCGAGTCGATTCCTGAAGAGTCAGCGGAGTTATCCCGGGTTGGCCGAGCTCTTTTCCGCCTTTTATGAGTCTGCCCGCACCGGCAGCCCGTCGCCCCTGTCTCCGGAGAGTTTGCTGGAGACGGTGCGTATCTGCGAACGGGTCGCGAAGGCGCTCAAGGTCGGAGAGGCCAAGGCTCTGGCAGCGGCGGCACCGCGACCGGTCGAGAGTCGAGGCGTATTGGTGACCGGCGGAACCGGCTTTTTGGGGAAGGAAATCGTGCGAGCGTTGTTGTCACGCGGTCGCCCCGTTCGTGTGGTGGCGCGGCGCGAGCCGTCTCCCTGGGAGCGAATTGCCGGGGCAGAATACGTGGTCGCCGATGTCGCGACAGAAGCCGCCGCTCATCTCTTTAAAGGCGTGGATACGGTCATTCATGCGGCGGCGGAAACCGCCGGCGGCTGGCCGGAGCATCAGCGTAACTCGCTGGACGCGACAGAGCATATGCTGCGAGGCGCGGCTAGAGCAGGCATTACGCACTTCGTTCATGTCAGCAGTCTTGCTGTGCTGGCCCAGGGGACTGGGCAACCGATTCCAGACAATCATCCCTTGGAACCGGACAGCAAAGGTTCAGGGCCCTACGTGTGGGGCAAGTTGGAATCGGAACGTTTGGCGGTGCAACTCGGAACAGAGCTGGGTGTGTCCGTGAAGGTCATTCGTCCCGGAGCATTGGTTGACTATCGTGATTTCGATCCGCCTGGCCGTCTCGGCAAGCGATTGGGTAATATTTTCGTCGCCGTCGGCTCGGCAGGTGATCGTCTCGGTGTCGTGGATGTCGGATTCGCAGGTCGATTTCTCGGCTGGATGACGGATGCGTGGGACAAAACACCGAGTCCGCTGAACCTGCTCGATCCGGTATCGCCGACCAAACGAGAGTTGCTGGATCGTCTCCGGCAGGCCAATCCGGACCTCAGCGTATTCTGGTTGCCCAGGTTCGTCCTGGTGCCGCTCTCCTGGCTTGCCACATTAGCCCAAAAAGTGTTGCGCCCCGGGAAGCCGGCGATCGATGTCGCCAAAGTCTTCAGCGTCTTACCCTATGAAACCTCTGGAATTGCCAAGCTCGCTCCTCTGGTCGATCCCCATTCTGACAAACGATAATGGTTGCATTCTTCTCCGTGAGTCTGGTCGCCTGACGTGACTATAGCGTCTGGGGGCGAAATTATTTTGTCGAGTCGGCGTGGCTAAGTGTCTGATAAATAGACTGATCCCAAGACGGTGGAAAAAGTTGTTTCCTCGGGGTTGATTTGGGCCGTCAGAGGGGGTAAGTCTTAATGGTATTGTGCGAGCAGAGTTAGTCTCCGAACAGTAATAGCCTCACCACCGAAGAGTTACATTGTCATGAACATGCGATCGAATGCCCGGGTGCTCACCATCGGTCTGGCCTGTGTTGGCCTTTTTTCAGGTTGCGCGGAGGATCACCGCTGGCGTTCAGCCATGGATGAGGGAAATAGCGCCATGCGCTCGGGCGATTATACGCATGCCGAAGAGTCGTTCGTGGCTGCGCGTAAAGAGGCGGAAGTTCTCGATCCGCAAGGTAAGCGGCTTGCGGATACCTTAAGTCAATTGGGCGAAGTGAATCGTGAGTTGGGCCGGTACCCACGAGCCGAGGCACTCTTTCAGGAAGCCCTGGCAATCAGGGAACGGGTCTACGGTCCGACCCAGGCCGAGACCGCGGCAAGTTTAACGGATCTGGGCGAGCTCTATCGATTGCAGGGACTCTTTACACAGGCGGAGGCGCTTCACCAACGTGCTAAAGAAATCCGCGAGAAGGTATTCGGTCCGGATCACAACAAAACGGCAGAGAGCCTCAACAACATCGCGGTGGTATATCAGGATCAGCGGCGGTTCTCAGATGCAGAGCCGGTGTTGCAGCGGGCGTTGGCAATTCTTGAAAAACAGCTCGGCCCGGAACATAGCCTGACCGCGATCACGCGCGACAACCTGGCCAAAATGTACCAGGCACAGGGGCAACATGCCCGCGCTATGCCGCTCTACCAGCGCGCCCTCACCATTCATGAGAAGGCTTTTGGCCCGAATCACCCGATCGTGGCCAGGAATCTGGAGAACCTGGCCGATACCTATCGGGCGCAGAATCAATATCCGCAGGCTGAGGTGTTGTATCAGCGTGCTGTCAGCATCTTCCGGAAGTCGATCGGGAGCGACCACGTGGACACCGCTGAGGCGATGAGCCGGTTAGGGCAACTGTATGAGCTGCAGGGGCTCTATTCGCAGGCAGAGCCGCTCTTTCAGCAGGCGATTGCGATTCGAGAGAAGCAGCAAGGCGCCGACAATCCTCAAGTGGCTGGCGAACTCAAGAATCTGGCGTCGCTCTACCAGTCGCAAAACAAGTTGGAGCAGTCCGAGGATTTGTACAAGCAGGCTTTGGTGATCTACGAGCAGGCGGTCGGCTATGATCGTGAAGCCTATGTGAAGACGTTGAAGAATTACGCGTCCCTGCTGAGACGGCGGCAACGGTCCGGTGAGGCCGAGCGCTTGGAAGAGCGGGCCAAGAGTGTGTTGAAACGCCTCTCATTGGAGAGTCAGAGCCAGGGCAAGACTGCCGCGGATGTTCCTCTCGCCCCGGTCTCCCCGGTGCCGTAGAGCGTTCAGTGTTATATAGAACGGTGTTCTCCTTCGACCCTCTCTTTCACCTACTCTCAACAACCCCATAAGTACCAATCGTCATTGCGGTGGCACATTGCCAGGGCCAAGGGGCCCCCTTCGTAAGTATCTATTGAGGCGTGCCGTATAATCTCCTACACTGGGGCCGCCAATTGGATCGCTTCTACCCGAGGGACATCTATGAATCGACTGATCATCGCGATGGCGGCGGTTGCTGTTCTGACGAGCGCGGCTTGTGTGAGCAAACCTCCGAAGAAACAGTTTCAACGTCTTGCCGGTGAGTTTGTCTCCCCGGTTCATATCACGAAGCCGGTTGATCAGCAGAGCGCCGTCATCGGGATTACGCTCAAGAGTCCTGCCTGGGTGCCCAATACAGAAGATCGATTGTATCTGGTGAAAGTCGAGAATGATCGCGACCTATTCGAAGGGACGACACTCATTCCGACGAGCATCGTGGCGCCACCTCCGGGAAGCGGGGGAGGCGGGACCGTGTATGTGCAGAATGTGCCACCCGGCCGCTATGCAGCGGTGGCATTCAGTACATCGGAAAAAGGCTTCGGGAAGGTGCGGGAGGTGACCCTGTTTCTGCTGCCGAAGGCGGTGGTGAAACAAAGCGACACGACCGTCACTCCGGGCGGCATTCATTTCATGGGGGAGTACGAGGTCGGCGCCTCCACGATGGTGCTGCAGGAAAAGGCGGCCGATGGGGTGCAGGAGCATTACTTCGAGGCATTCTGGGGGAAGCCGCTGGCTCAAGTCATCGCCGACCTTCAGATACTCGGGACACCGGCCTATTTTGCCGTTCACACGGTCAGCATAAAACAGGGGAGTCGGGATGCGGAGGCTGAAACCCGTTTTCTCGCAACTGCCAAGCGGGACCTGGAAGCATCCTGGGCCCCTGTCATCGAACGGCATCGAACGTCCGCGCGGTGAGCCGGAAACGCATGTGAATGGAATCCCGTGCACCGCTCGCGCGGTGCGCGGCCACCGCCCTCCGCGAGCGCCTGAATCAATACTTCTGCAAATAGCCCCGGATCTCCACCCGCATCCCGGCGCAAGCGCTCTCCAGGCGTCAGCCCCCCGCTGTTAACAAAACGTTTACCTGCTCCGGAAGTCCCTGTGATCTTCAATCTGTAGGCTGCTCCTTGTAGCATCACCGCTAAACCAGGAGGCACAGCATGCGACTTGTACAGGGAGGGCTTCATGCCTATCGATCCCGTTCCCGCCGTCAAGATATCTTGTCGCTTCGCCACGGTTTGCCCAGGGGCAGTGGCACCTGCCGGGAGTGCAGAACCGATCTTTCATCTGTGCCGGTGACTCGCCGGCCTCAAGCGGTACTCTGTCCGGCGTGCATCAGCGAACGACTCGACCGCTTGTCCGCTGATGCGTTGTAAGAGACCCTGTGTCTTCATGGCGTGAGTCGGAGTGGCGTGGCCAGCCGATCCGTGACTTGTGTGGTGGGGTCGGCAGGAGCAGATTTCTGCGGCATTCGTTGCTCGGTCGTAACTCATGTGCGCGTTTTTCGTCACCGATCCACAACCCCCCGGTCCTGAATCCATCCTGTTTTCGGTCCGGCATCATGGTCGGAACTGTCTGTCCTGTGGTATCCGGCTCATCGTCAAGCTGAGTGAATAGGGGGGGCTGTCCCGCTCCGGCTCAGAAGAGGGGAACAGCCCTGGAGAGGAGGTGCGGAGAGGTTGGCGCAGCTCAACTCCCAATCCCTGCTGAGTGCAGCGCCCTGACGGGCCGATAGCGGTTCGTGATCAGGTTATGCCCCGATACGCAACCGGGCACGATCTTCACACTCAGCCTTACAATCCACGCACAGGGTGGCATCCGGTTGCGCGCGGAGACGAGGCAGGGGAATGTCGATCCGGCACAGATGGCACATGCCATACGAGGCATCTTCGATGCGAGAGAGTGCGCGCTCGACTTGTTGCAACTTGAGATAGGCGCGCTGTTTCATGAGGTCCTCAATCCCCACATCGCGTTCGCTGGTAGCTAAGTCGAGGACGTCGGCGGGAAGTTCGGAAGCTGTCGATGGCGGCCCACAGGTCGTGGCTTGGAGCAGAAGTGTGCGCTGACTATGGAGCAGTTGCCGGCGAATGGATCGGAATGCACGGTGACGTGAACGGGACCGGACGACGTGTGCGACGCTCATGACCGCCTCCTCATCGTATGAGTGAGTATTGCGGTCCCAGGCTACAGATCTGAAGCGACAGCCAGATAAGGAGCGGGTTAAGACGGGGTTAAACGTGCAAGGAGAGCCACCGGATCAGCGGCGACGCTGTTACGTCACGAGCGTGTTCATGAGCCACTGTTGAGCCGAACGTGCGGCTCTTCGCCCTGGCGTTTGCCGCCGGTAGGTTCCGTCGCGATGGAGAATCCAGGCGTGGGTATTGTCTTCCAGGTAGGGACGGAGACCTTCCTCGATGACGCGCCGGCGGAGTGCCGGATCCAGAACCGGAAACGCGACTTCGATCCGTCGAAAAAAGTTTCGATCCATCCAGTCGGCGCTCGAGAGAAAAACCCTGTCGTCGCCGTCGTTGAGGAAATAGAAAATTCGGCTGTGCTCGAGAAATCGTCCGATGATGGACCGCACGCGGATATGTTCCGAAAGGCCGGCGATGCCGGGCCGTAAGGCGCACGGTCCACGGACGATCAGATCGATTTTGACGCCGGCTTGAGAGGCCTTGTAGAGCGCGCGAATGATCTGCGGCTCCAGGAGCGCGTTCATCTTGGCGATGATGTGCGCAGGCTTACCCTGCTTGGCGCGGTCGGTTTCACGGGCGATCCACTTCAGCAAGGTCGTATGCAACGTAAACGGCGATTGCAGCAAATGCTTGAGCCGTCCCGGCTGTCCCAGGGAGGTCAGTTGCTGAAACACCGTCCGCACATCCCGTCCGATTGCCGCGTCGCAGGTGAGCAGTCCGAAATCGGTATAGAGCCGTGCATTACGAGCGTGATAGTTGCCGGTGCCGAGATGGGTATAGCTGCGCAAGAGCCGGCCTTCACGCCGGAGCACGAGGCTCATTTTCGCATGTGTCTTAAGCCCCACCACGCCGTACACCACGTGGGCGCCGGCTTCCTCCAGATCGTGGGCCAGCTCAATGTTGGCTTCTTCGTCGAACCGGGCACGCAGTTCGATCACCACGGTGACTTCTTTTCCTCCGCGCGCGGCATCCACCAGGGATTGCACGATGGCTGAATCAGCCCCGGTCCGATAGAGGGTTTGCTTGATGGTCAGCACGTGCGGGTCTGTTGCGGCCTGCCGAAGGAACTCCGTGACCGGCGCAAACGACTGATACGGATGATGCAACAGGATGTCACCCTGGCGGATCGCATCGAACCAATCCTCGCTCGGCACCGGAGTTGTCGGCACGCTGGGTGTGAACGGCTGAAATTTCAAATCAGGCCGATCGACAAGGTCAGGTACGGCCATCAATCGATGCAGGTTCACCGGCCCGTGGCATTGATAGATGTCGCGTGAATCGAGATGGAATTGCTCGCGCAGGAAGTAGACCAGATCCGGCGGGCAGTTGTCGGCCACCTCAAGCCGCACCTCGTCGCCGAAGCGCCGGTCGGGCAGTTGACCCTCCAAGGCGCGACGAAGGTCGTCCACGTCTTCTTCATCGACGAACAGATTGCTGTTGCGCGTGACGCGAAACTGGTAACAACCGGTGACATGCATGCCGGGGAAGAGCTGGTGCACAAAGGCATGGATGACCGACGACAGGAAAGCAAAATCGTGTGGCCAGGCCGCGTTGCGCACCGGCAGGTGAATCACGCGCGGGAGGGAGCGTGGGACCTGCACGATCGCCGTGCCATTGGGGCGGCCAAAGGCATCGGTGCCTTCGAGCGTCACCAGAAAATTGAGACTCTTGTTGAGCAATTTCGGGAAGGGATGCGCGGGATCCAGCCCGACGGGACTCAGGAGGGGAAGCAATTCGCGCGAGAAGAAGCGGCGCATCCAGCGAATGTGCGACGGCATCCAGTCCGCTCGCTTGAGAAACCGGATGCGTTCCTCGGCCAGTTTCGGGATGAGGGATTGATTCAGGACGACGTATTGCTCCTGCACCAACTGATGGGTAAGCAGGGCGATCCGCGCCAGGAGTTCCGATGGCGTGAGACCGTCGGCTCCCCGCTGCTCGACTCCGTGAGTGACCTGTTCTTTCAGTCCGGCGACCCGAACTTCGAAAAATTCATCCAGATTGGAACTGACGATGCAGAGATACTTCAATCGTTCCAGCAGGGGGACCTTCTGATCCTTGGCCAGATCGAGTACGCGACGGTTGAACTCCAGGACGCTCAGTTCACGATTGATGAACCATTCCGGCCGGGAGAGATCGGCCGTGACCGGGCGTCCGGTCGACACCTTGGGTGTCACCGTTGGCGGTTGGCTCTCTGACGTGTGGTGCCGCGATGACATAACGAGTGGGTCGAGAGTGTACCTCAGGTGCGCGATGCCGCGGATCAAGAAACGGTTAAATTATCGGTACTGCACGTCAAGGCTAGACGCACCCTGATGATCTCAGCCTGCGCACCCGATGCGGGCGGTGGACACCACAAAGTTGTCCCAATAGCGCTGTTGTGCCTGCGTAAATGGCACCGACGTCCAATATTGTTCCAGATACACGGCATTGATGCCATAGTCATGATAGTCGCCGATCCAATCCAGTCCTTCCCGTTGCGCCTCCAACTGGCCATCGATCCAATATTCGAGGACGCCGTCCGCGGCATGGCGGTTATTCAGCTTCATGTGTACTTCGATGCAGAACCACTTTCCAATGTTGGCCTGATTGAACAACGGGGTGTGGCCGCCCGCCGCCCCGAGCCATCGCAAGCGCGGGAAGTCATTGTAGGTGGTGGTACGCAGAGTGCCGAACTTGTCCGTTCCGGATGCGGGATCGAGATAGAGCCGTTCAGGGTCTGAGTCTGGACGCGCCCCGCTCCATAGATGGCCGATCGCTGCTTGAGCAAAGCGGTCGCTGGAGAGAATGGTCGCTCGCGTCAGTTTGTCGGCCCCTCCCCCGGTCCAGCCCGGTTGAAGTCGCAGATCGAAGCGCCAATAAATGTCGCGGTAGGTGGCCGTTCCGGCATCGACCGGTTTCATGTAGGCGCTGGGGGTTTTGCCGAATGCCAGGTGGAGAGAGCCTCCGTGCGCATCACCAGGCAGATATTCTGCGCGCATGCCGGTGGAGGAGCCGACTCCCGATCCGGCTTCACGGACAAAGCGGCCATGCCGAATGTCGTACTCGAAGTAACTGCTCAGCCGATCGATCTCAAAATCATCGCACCAGATCCATTCCGGATGGCGGCTCTGCCAGTCGGTACAGGGTGCCTCAGAGGGACCTGCCGCTGCAGCGGGAAGGCCTGCTTCGGTGAAGCAGGCGACAACGAACATCGTTGCCGCGAGACTCCACCGAAGCAGGGATACCATGGCTAGTTGGTCACCGCACCTTCCGAGGCGGAGGAAACGTGGCGGGCATATTTCCCCATCACGCCCGAAATGTAACGTGGTGCCGGGTGTTTCACCTTCTTCAGGCGCGAGGCCAGTTCCTTTTGAGTGACGCTGACATCCAGCCGTCGCTTTGCGATGTCGAACGTGATGATATCGCCGGTCTTTACGGCGGCGATCGGACCACCCCTGACGGCTTCAGGGGAGACGTGGCCGGCCATCAAGCCGTGGGTGGCTCCCGAGAACCGTCCGTCGGTGAGCAGGGCCACGGAATCGCCGAGTCCCGCGCCGAC
>VOPR01000025.1 GCA_009594995.1 Nitrospira sp.
TGACGTGCCGGAAGGACTCAAGCAGAAGCGGGTCGTCGTTCTGGATATGGGCGCGCTCGTCGCCGGGGCGAAATTTCGCGGAGAATTCGAAGAACGTTTGAAGGCCGTTCTCAAGGAAGTTCAATCAGCGCAGGGGCAAGTGCTGCTCTTCATCGACGAACTTCACACGGTAGTGGGCGCGGGCGCCGCAGAAGGCGCAATGGATGCAGCAAATCTCCTCAAGCCAATGCTGGCCCGTGGCGAAATGCACCTCATCGGCGCCACGACCCTCGACGAATATCGCAAACACATCGAAAAGGACGCCGCGCTGGAGCGCCGGTTCCAAACGGTGCTGGTGGACCAACCGAGCGTCGAAGATACCATTTCCATCTTACGCGGCCTGAAGGAACGGTATGAAGTCCACCATGGCGTGCGCATCAAAGACGCCGCCCTCGTCGCGGCAGCCAAATTGTCGAATCGATATATCGGCGATCGGTTTCTGCCGGATAAAGCCATCGATCTCGTGGACGAATCCGCGGCGCGCCTCCGCACCGAAATCGACAGTTTGCCGGCTGAGCTCGATGAAGTCTCGCGTAAAGTGTTGCAGCTTGAGATTGAACGAGAGGCGCTCAAAAAGGAAACCGATCCTGGCAGCAAGGCACGGCTGCAATCGATCGAAAAGGAACTGACGGAGAAGAATCGCGATCTGCAGGCGCTGAAGACACGGTGGGAATCAGAGAAGAATTCTGTCAGCAAGCTCAGAAAAATCCGCCAGCAGATTGAAGAAGTGAAACACAAAATCGAGCAATCCGAGCGGGCGTATGATTTGAACAAGGTCGCCGAGCTGCGTTACGGCGAGTTGCCCAGGCTCGAACGAGAACTCGAACTGGAGCAGCAATCCCTCGGCAAAAAACAAAACGAAACCCGCCTGCTGAAGGAAGAAGTAGACGAGGAGGATATTGCCGCGGTGGTCAGCCGCTGGACCGGCATCCCCGTCACGCGACTCGTCGAAGGGGAAATGGAAAAACTCCTCAAATTAGACGAACTTCTCCACAAGCGCGTCGTGGGACAAGAACAGGCCGTCACGGCAGTGGCCGATGCCGTGTTGCGGGCCCGTTCAGGCATCAAAGACCCCAACCGGCCGATCGGTTCGTTTCTATTTCTGGGACCGACCGGTGTCGGCAAAACCGAATTGGCCCGTGCACTCTCGGTGACACTCTTCGATGACGAGTCGAACCTCATCCGGATCGATATGTCGGAATATATGGAAAAGCACACGGTGGCCCGGTTGATCGGTGCCCCTCCCGGCTATGTAGGGTATGAAGAAGGCGGGCAGCTCACCGAGGCCGTACGCCGGCACCCGTTCTCCGTCATTCTCTTCGATGAAATCGAAAAGGCGCATCACGACGTCTTTAATATTCTGCTGCAGGTGCTCGACGACGGCCGGCTGACCGATTCACAGGGGCGAACCGTGGATTTTAAAAACACGGTGTTGATCATGACCTCGAACATCGGCAGTCAGCATATCCTGGAAGCACAGCAGGCCGGCGCCTCCTATGAAACGATGAAGGCGCAGGTGACCGGTGAACTACGGGCCCACTTCAGGCCGGAATTTCTAAATCGGGTCGATGAGATTGTGGTGTTCCACGCTCTCGGAAACGAGCACCTTGCGAAGATCGTGGAGATCCAGCTGGAACGCTTGAGAGCCCGGCTGGTGGAGCGGCGGATCACGCTGACCGTGACGCCGGACGCGCTACAGGATCTCGGCCGGCGCGGGTACGATCCGGTCTATGGCGCGAGACCGCTGAAGCGTCTGATCCAGCAGGAAATTGAAACCCCGATGGCGCGCCAGCTGATCAAGGGTGAGCTGCGGGATGGAGATACGGCTGTAGTGGATCTGAAGGACGGGCAGGTTGTCATCATCCCAACGGTTGCTGTCTAATCAACCTGTCGGGCACAACAAAGCGACGAAGATCCGGGGGCGGTTATCCCAGAAAGACCGCCCCTCCCTTCGTGTCCGTTTCCTTGCCGCTGAAGTGTTTCTTATCGATCCGCCACTCCGTTTGTGACACATCGAGACGATGCCCCTTGATCGTATGAAATGACCCCTTGCTGAACACCACGCGATTCCCGTCGCGCAATTCCAGCGTAAAGACCACGGTCCCCGACTCTTCGTGCTTGAGCGACACGCTGGTCGGACTCTTGGCCAGCTGATACGCGCGGCGCTCGTTGAACGTGAGATTGCTGTCGACCACCTTCGCCATCATACGGCCCACCTCATCGAATAACGCGAAGTTGACGAGCAGCGCCCGCGCCGGTTCCTTAATGGCGACTTCAAACTGCGGCACGCCTTCGATATCAATGATGCCATTTGAATTCCGATACAGATTGGAACCGACTTCAATATCCATTGTCACGACTCCTTTATGCTGCCCGGCATCCGGAGATGCCCGTCACGATTTCTTGATACGGTCCAAAATTAGCGCGATACACCCGCCTAAGAGTCCGCCGCCCAGAATGGTCGTGAGGAATTCAACCAGCTTGAGTTCCCACACCGACCCTTGCGCCTGCATGGCCTCACGGATGCCTCCCTGGAGGAGGATAACAGCCAATGCCATGGTCGCACCGACGATGAACCACCAGGCAAAGACACGCGCAGTATGGAGGACGGGAGATTCCTTCACAACTCTACTCGACGATCGAAACTTCGGTACTGAATGGCCTCGGCCAGATGGGCCGGACCGATACTACCAGACTCAGCCAAGTCGGCAATAGTGCGCGCCACCCGGAGAATACGCCCGTGCGCGCGGGCCGAAAACCCCAGTCGGGCCATAGCCTGTTCCAGCAGGTCCCGCCCCTGGATATCCAATGCACAATACTGCTTCAGGTGGCGCGGTTTCAATTGGGCATTCGTGTAAATGCCGTCGCGTCGATACCGCTCCGCCTGGCGTGCCCGCGCCGCCATCACCCTCGTCCTGATCGTTGCTGAGGAATCGGTGGTTGTCGCATCGTCACCTAATGCGCGAATCGGCACGGCCGGCACCTCGATCTGGAGGTCCAGACGATCCAGCAGCGGACCGGACAAGCGGCCTCGATATCGCCGCACCTGGGCGACGCTACAAACACAGTCTCTTGTACGGTCGCCGTAATACCCGCAGGGACAGGGATTCATGGCGGCCACCAGCATAAAGCGGGCCGGAAATTTCAAGGAGCCGCTGGCGCGTGTCACCGTGACATGGCCGTCCTCCAGCGGCTGTCTCAACCCGTCGAGCGTGGCCCGCCCGAACTCTCCGGCCTCGTCCAGAAACAATACGCCGTTGTGAGCCAGGGAAACCTCGCCGGGACGCGGCATGGTTCCGCCACCGATGAGGCCGGCTTCTGAAATACTGTGGTGCGGGGCGCGAAATGGACGGCGGCGCATCAATGGCTGCTCTCGGGAGAGTTGCCCGACCACACTGTGGATGCGACTCGTCTCCAGTGCTTCCTCCTGCGCCAACCACGGCAGAATACCCGGAAGGCGGCGGGCCAACATGGTCTTCCCGGCGCCCGGCGGGCCCATCATCAGGAGATTGTGTCCACCGGCGGCAGCTACCTCCAACGCCCGTTTTGCATGCGCCTGCCCTTTCACGTCGGCAAAGTCTTCATCTTCGGACAGCCTAGAATTGGCAGACCGGTCCTGCGCGAATGACAGCGGAAGAATTGTCTGGGCGCCGCGCAAAAACTCCACCGCCTGCGGAAGCGTATGAATGGGAAATACTTCCGCTCCCTCGGCCAGCGCCGCCTCTTCGGCATTCTCAGCCGGGGCCAGAATCCGGTGACGATGGCGACAGACCACGCCGATCGACAGGGCGCCAGGGATAGGCTTCAAACGCCCATCCAACGACAACTCACCCACAAACACATGGCCCTTCACCGCTTCGGAAGGAATGACGTCTTCCGCCGCCAGGATGCCCAGGGCGATAGCCAGATCCAGACCCGCGCCTTCTTTCTTAATGTTCGCCGGAGCCAGGTTGACGGTGACTTTTTTGACAGGGAATTGGAAACCGCTATTTTTGAGGGCGGCACGGACACGATCACGACTCTCACGCACCGTGGCATCGGGAAGCCCGACAATAGAGAACTGAGGCAGACCGGCGGAAATGTCGACTTCCACGTCCACCAGGTGCGCATCGACTCCTACAATCGCGGCACTCAAGACATTGGCCAGCACAGTTCCCCCAGAACGCTATCAGTCGAGTCGAGAGTCAGACGAACGTGAAAAGACTGCAAACCCGCACCAGTGGCCGGATTATAGGCAGTTGAACGAATTAAATTCAATCGCCGACGCTGCCCATAGCCGGCCTGTCTACCCGCGGTAGCGTGCCCTGCGCCGCTTCTGTATAATGCCGCCATGCCGATCCCACGTGACCGCCCATGCCGTGAATTCTCCCCCTCCAGCAAGGTTGTGTCGTCCGGAGCGTTAGGGAGCGCGGCTCGCAGGCGGACCAGGCGACGGTTCGTATTCATGGCGCTGATTTCCCTGGCGCCGCTTGTCCCCGGTCCAGTCTTGAGTCAGCCTCCGGTTACAGAGGCAATGCCCGTGATGAGAACGGTGGCCCAGCCGGCGCGAACCTCCTCGGTCTATATCGGTTCGGTCATGGCGATGCTGGCCACCTTTGAAGACGCAGGGATCCTGCCGCCGGAGGGTACGCCTCAAGCCAACAGAATCATCAAGGCCGTCATCCAGTTCCAGTCCGCGTTTCTCAAAAGCAATCATCCGGCGATCCGGCAATTTTTTACCGAAGCCCATCGCACCACACTCGGCCCCCGTGCCGAGGAGGTTGAGGAATCATTTCGACAGAGCGGCTGGTCGGCGGACACCTTCAATGCCGTGATCACGGCCGGGCAAATCGAAACGGCCTGGGGCACTGATGGTCTCAGTGACGGGCTGCGGGAGTTTAATATCGGAAAGCAAGATTTCGACATTCTTGCGGAGTTATACCAACAGAGTAGCCGCGCGTTTTCTACCCAGGGCAAAACCTTTCAGGAGGTCTATGCCCAGCGTCGCCGGGAGATGCCCGGGGCCAAATCGGAGTGAGGGTCTATCTAACAGCGAACCAGTGACAGCGATCGCGTTTTTTCACGAACTGCAGCCCGAGGAGGCATCATGGCAACGAAAGCGTACATTCTTATTAAGGTCAAGGCAGGCAAAGGCAAGTCCGTGCTCACCGCACTCAAGAGCATTGCCGGCGTAGAGCAGATCCACGCCTGCTTCGGCCAACCGGACATTTTCGTGTTTATCAATGTGGCGGATGAGCGGGCGTTGTCCGACGTTGTGATTACGCGCATTCACGCCATCGAAGGCGTCGAAGAGACCGATACCCACATCGTCGCCGAAACCTAAGTCAACGGTAGTCGACGACCACCTCGCGCCCATTCTGACGGGCGGAGGCATAACAGGCCTCGGCGATTTCAACCGCACGCTTGCCGTCTTCAATCGTAATTGGAGGCGGCAACCCGTCGCGCACGGATCGCACGAATGCACGCAAGGTGCGGAGCACGGTCGGTTCCGCCACAGTCGGCCAATCCCCGGCACCATGCCGCGCCGAGACCTGGACCACCCGCTGCCCGCACCAATCCGCCGAAAGCTGCCCCTCGTTGCCGATCAACTCGACCCGTCCGACTCGACCCGAGGTCACCCGGGACACATCTAACAGACAGAGCAACCCGCTCCCGGTCGTCAGACGGCCTAGAATCCTTCGCTCCGCGCCCTCCGGAGGCACCAGGTCCATCTCGCAGGAGACCCGGTGAATGTCTTCCCCGGTCAACAGTCGAACGAGATCCAGGAGGTGAATCCCGGTCTCGAGTAAACAGCCGCGCCCGCTGAATCCCCGCCCCTCCTCACTCATTCCGTGCGGCTCCATGCGACTCGCCAGACTGAGATACTGCAAAGTGCCGACCTGGGCCTGCCGTTCGCGTAATGCGGTCACCGCGGCGTCGAAGCGCAGTGTTTGCGCGGTCATCATGACCTGCCCGCTTTTTGTCGCCGCCTGCGCAATGGCACGCGCGTCTTCCGCTGTGGTCGCTAGCGGCTTTTCCACCAAGAGCGCTTTCTTTGCCTGCGCCACGGCCTCGCAGATCTCCCGGTTGAGGGCCGGCGGCGTCACGACCACCACGGCTTCCACACGGGGGTCCGCAATCAACTCGTGATAGTCGGCATAGCAGGGCACTGTCGGTGCGGCTGGCAAACCGTTGTTTTCTACCCGCCGGCGGCTGACAGCCACCAAACGCGCGTCAGTCAGATCCTGCACGAGATGTCTGGCATATCGGCTCCCATGATGGCCGAGCCCGATCAAACCGATTCCGAGTGGGGTACGTGGTTGCGGAGACATCGTTGGCGCGACTCTACCGGCCTCATGACAAAGGGTCAATATCACTTGTCCGCCCGTCCCCGCCTCGATTGACAATCCCCAAATTGGCTCCCTATAGTACCAACCGACTACCCGCTGGACGCAGACGCCAATCGAGAAAGGACCCGATCGCCCATGACTACGCAGACAGCCCCATTTTCCCTGGATCAGATTGGAACCGGCACGGCTCGCTTTCCGAGTGGCATGGCGATTCCTACGGCAACGGATGCGATGGTGGATCCCTACATCCGCACGCGGGTCAGCAAAGATGTGCATGTGGAATGCATCCAATTCTGGCCGCAGGACAAAGTGACCTACCCCGGGATTGTGCTGTTGCATGACTGGTGGGGCATGAATTCTCAGATCACGGCCCTGGGCGCCCGGCTGGCCTGTGAAGGCTATGGGGTCATCATCCCGAAGTTATACGGTCGGCTCGGGGGCATGGTCACGGCCAATGCCGAAGTGGCGGAAGCGCTGGCGGCCAAGTGCAACGAGCCACTCCTTCTCCAGGACATCAACACCTGCTGCGAATATCTCAACACCACCGAACGCACCAAGCGGAATATTCATGGCGTCGTCGGGTTCGGCCTGGGTGCGACCCTGGCCATCCGGTTCGCTTGCCAGCGCAAACGCCTGCGGGCAGCCGTCGCCTATTATGGAAAAGTATCCGCACCCGACCAATTGAACAACATGATGAGCCCCTTGCTCTATCACCAAGCCGAACAGGACACCTGGGCCACCCAGAACGATGCGGACCTGCTGCGGGCCGCGGCCGGCCAGGGCAAACGCATTGAGATCAAGACGTATCCCGGCACCACCCACGCATTCTGCGACGAGACCAGACAGGCCGGGTACAATGCCGAGGCCACCGCACAGGCCTGGGACGCCACCGTGGCATTCCTCAAGACCTGTTTCCAAGGAACCTAACCAACGTCTGGGCGACATAGATCAGGGCGGCAAGCGGTCCCGAATGCCGCTGATTGCCGCCACTGTTGCTATCCCGCTCGTTCCGCACATGGAGAAAGCCGTCTCACTCATGCCGATTCATACTGTCCACACCCTGCTCATTGCCTGCTGCCTGACGACCATGTTCACCGCCCCGGCTGCGGTGCGCGCTGAAGAGCCAGCATCTCCGGCCCAGCCAACCCTGGCCAATCGCCTGCCTGCCTTCCAGGAGGTGGCGCGTACGAATGCCGGGCCACTGTCGGCGCTTCCGGCGCAGGGCGATGCGCTGACCCTGTTCAAAACCGTAATCGGCCCGCAGTTGGGGCTCAACGATGCGGCTATGACCGTCGGGGCTAAAGGGCTCACTCCCGCCATGAACAAGGAACTGCTCATCGGCGATCTGACCAGATCGGTCAATGAACTGGTGCGCGGGCTGGCCGCCTGGCAACTGGCACAGACGACCAAAGACCTTGGAGCAAACAGCACGCCTGAGCAGAGAGAAGCGCTGCAAAAGCAACTCGACGCTCAAACCGTCTGGTTCAGCGAAAACACAATGCTGGAACCAGCCCTACGCCGGCTTTCGACGTTGACCAAGGAGGCACCCACGGAGGATGCCGCCCCTCTCTTGGGCGGAACCGCGGCCCAGATCGAAGCCTGGGCCATGGACACCGTGCACCGCGAATGGTTCCGGATTTACAATTGGAAAGACCAGGTGCGACAGCAGCGCGGTCTCGTGCGCTTATGCGGCACGTGGCAATGGTCGATTCACAACCATCAAAACCATCGTGAAGAAAAAACGGCCGTCATCTTCGCCCCGCCCGGAGCCGTCTCAGCTACCAGTCCCGCGGAAATCATCGTTCTCGGCGACAGTGTGTATCTGCGATGGGAAACCAGAGCCGGCGTGCAGGAAGACAGCCTGCTGTTTTCGGGAGAGGGTCAGCGCCTGGAAGGCACGTTCGTGAATACAGCTGGCGGCTGGGGATCGATTACCGGCAAGCGGACCGCAACCTGCTTCAATGAAGGCGGGAACAAATCGCTGTCACCGCGGCGCCAGCATCACTGAGTACGATCGGCGCACCAGGCAGTCCAGGCGACGCAGATCCATCCGCTGATAAACGACAGTCCGCCCAAGGGAGTCAGCACGCCCATCCACTTGATCCCGGCCAGCGCTACGAGATACAAACTTCCGCTGAACAACAGAATCCCGGCGCAGAACAACCAGCCGGCCTTGATCGTCAACGGGCTTTCCGTTTCACGCCCCAACCAGGCTACGACAAAGAGGCCGAGCGCATGATACATTTGGTACCGCGCCGCTGTTTCATAGACGGCGAGCATAGGTGGATCCAGGATCGCTTTGAGCGCATGGGCGCCGAACGCGCCGGCGGCCACGGCGGTGGCTGCAAACAAAGCCCCGAGAAACGCAAACTGGAACGAGCGCGTCGATCGCGACATAGGGTCCTCCTGAGAGCTACCTCCGCAGACAGAGGCACGGCCCGCGATTCTAACACGAGTGTCGATGGGAAATGAGCAAACCAATCCCGCTTGAATGTCCCCGCTGTCTCTTGGCGAACCCCGATGCCGCGCAGTACTGCGAATGCGGCTACGACTTCACCCCGCACTTCGAAGGCTTCCCGATCAAGTCCACTGCCGGCGCCGCGCCGCGCAAGCGTCTGTTCTCGGAAGAGATGGGCCGGGGCAGTTTTGTGCTCGGCATCCTGCTGATCTGGCTGGCGCTCTCGGTCGGCGAGCTCTATCGCATCCGGATCGAACTTCCGCGCCGCCCGAAAATGGAATTGGGGCTCAGCAGCCTGATGGTCGGCATGACCGATCTCGCCGCTGCCCTCGTCGTGGGAGCGATCGGCTGGGCCTGTGTGTGGATTCTGCTGGCGGCGCAGAGCAAACGTGACGGCAGTCTCTGCCCGAAACGCACCACCTTCGTCGTAACGCTGATCGCCGCGGGCGTGCTCTTCGTAACCCGCACCATCGACCCGAGCGTGCTGGTGCAGCACGTCATGCAGGTACTCTTCGTCCTCGCCATCGCCATTGCGTCGTATTACGCCGGATGCCGGAACTGGCTCGGAAAATGGTAACCGAGCCGGCAGTCACGCAGGCATCGAATCACTGACACATGCTAGGGAGAGTTAGGGAAGAACCACCGGGCGGGTGAGAACAAGTCGTGTTTATGGTTAGATGCGACAGCGCTACTTTCTGCAGAAGTAGAGGTAGAAGTCGGCGAATTCCTCGGCTGGAATCCCCAAATGTACCGGCTTCTTCGTATTGCCGCACAATAGAGTCCACTCTATCGCAAGCTTCGCAAGTTGCTCTTCGTTCACCCCGTGCGTGCCCCACAAATTAACGGAGGCAGAGCTCAGCACGACCGTAAGCGTACGTGTGGAAGGCCCGTAACTGAATTTGAATTCATGCCCCCCGCGAAACAAGGGAATGACGCCTTCTCGCGAACGAAAACCTCGATGGCCGCATTTCGCGCACACCAACGAGTCCAACCCGGTCCGCAAGTCGTAGTCAGCGAGGTTGACCTTGAGCAAGCCGACACATTTGTGGATCGGACAAGGGAGCGTGTTGGGATCTCCCAAAGGCACCTGTTCTGGAGACAGAGCTGGTCTGCCAGAATCGCCCGCTGCTCCTGAACACTCATCTTGCTGCACGGTGACCTCTGCGGTGCGTTGTACCATCCTTCAATCTCCCGCCGAAGCACGTCAAACGTACGGTGCCATGGTTAACTATGGCAAGTATATCAGACGCCCAAACAGGCCCTGGATGCGTGTGCCGACCAGGTAGTACCATCTGGATTCAGAAGGGGAAACCAGGAAGGAAACAGTACGAGACGTTCACGTCGGGATGCATCCACTCCCGACCAAATCTGCGAACACATGAGCCGAGTCCCTTGCAAGCCTCTGGTTTTCAGTCTTTTTTTCTCTTAATATCAGCCATCCCGTGCGGGACTGTGACAGAAGAGACGAGAAACAACAACCGCTGTTTCACCTGCCGCCAGTAACGGCCGACAGGGACGGATTCTGAAAGGACGATCGACCGTGACAGACGACTACGCGCGCCGGAAGGTACAAGTCATCAAGGAGTTTCTGGAGGCCGAATTCAAGGCCCCCTACGTCGTGGAGACCGTGTTACCGAGGAGAGATCCGCTTGCCGATACGAGATACAAAATCATGCTCAACAACGTCGTCGAACGCACCCTCCTGGTCTGCCCCGCCGTCGTGATGGACAGCTTTCCCACACCCGACTTGCTCAAACAGGTGCTCGTGTCACGGAACATCATTGATAAGGTCAAGGCATCGACCGACTCCCGGATCTGCCATGACGACCTGGGCACCGACGACCAAAACTACCAGAAGCCCATCCGATCAGTGCGCGGGCTGTAGCGCACCAGCCTTTCACTTCTGCTCAATGACGGGCTCGTCCCGCGTCTTTGCCGTTTGTGACGATTGACTGTCGTCTCGCTTCAGCACAGATAGACGCTGATCAAGCCCTGTCGTTCGTGTCACCCTCATGTTCAAATCAATCGGTCCACTGATGACTCAGTGATCCGCGAGAGAAGATGATTAACGATCGGAGCACACTTGCAATGAGTGCGCTCCAGAGGAGAATCCCGCTAACATCGAGCGGAGGTGGGCCGCATGCAGGTGGAAAGTTTTCTGGTGCGGGAGACGGGACTTGAACCCGTACGCCCTTGCGGACACAGGATTTTAAGTCCTGGGTGTCTGCCGATTCCACCACTCCCGCAACACAAAACCGTCGCGGCGAAATCTAACACCCAGGTTCCGGAGGGTCAAGCTGCCGGCACTAACATCTTTACATGTGCAAACGGCCTGTCCCTCACGAGACAGGCCGTTGCAGGACCTTCATTTCGGAATCGCACGCTGTCCAGCAAGGCCTCAGCCAGCGGAGAGGCGACGCGTACGCTTGACGTACGTGGGGCCTCTTCGGGCCGCCGCTGCCTTTATCAACGGCCTGCTACGCGGCTTCTTTATGGTCGTCCCTCTTCACCAGGGCCTTACTGCGTTCCACCATGGTCGACACGCCGGTCTTCACCGAGCGGCTGAACCGAGTCGCCTGAAGCTGGGCTTTCTTGGCGTACCGGGCGACATCCCGCCGCGTTTCCGCCCCGGACTTCGGCGCCAACAGAATCCCCAACGCCGCGCCCACCACCGCCCCGCCACCGATGATCGCTGCAATCTTGGCTGCTTCACGCCCCTTGGTAGACATCGTGACTTCCTCCCTTTAGTACAACAAGGTTTACGGTTCACTGACTCCGGCGAGTAGCTACTCATCCATACAGCATCAACCGTGCCACAGCCCCCTCGCGCGGATTCGCGGCCTATTTGCAGGATTCACGAAAAGGAGGTTAGTGCCGTCTCATAAAGGGTGCTGTTTTGTGGACAATGGCAGGAGACAACCGTTTCAGAAAAGCGACAGGTCTGCGTAGGGAAAACTCATCAAGGCCTCGCGAGCCTTGTCTGGCGCGGCCTCGCAGCTTGCCTTGCAATGTAGACCCCGCTCACATAAGATCGCGAAACTATGTGGAGTCCTTCTATGTTGCCCTGGTTGCACGCCATCCCCTATCCCGATATTGATCCGGTATTTCTCCGACTGGGCCCTCTGCAGTTCCGCTGGTATGGGCTGATGTATCTCATCGGACTCACCCTGGCCTACTTCATCATCGAGGCACGGGCCAGGGCACAGAAGCTGCCCCTGAACAAGGATCAGGTCTATGACATGATCGTCTATGCGGCGGTCGGCGTTTTTGCCGGCGGCCGGTTGGGCTACGTGCTCTTCTACAACCTGTCCTATTACCTTGAGAATCCCCTCAAGATCTTCGCGGTATGGGAAGGCGGCATGTCGTTCCATGGCGGGCTCATCGGAACCATCGTGGCGTTGATCCTGTTCGCGAAACGGCAAGGCATGACCGTTCTCACCATTGCCGACCTGGCCGCCGGTGTGACCCCAGTGGGCCTTGGACTGGGGCGAATTGGCAATTTCATCAACGGCGAACTTTACGGCCGCCCCACCGATGTGGACTGGTGCATGGCGTTCCCGGCCGGCGGCATGGTCTGCCGCCATCCTTCGCAACTGTATGAAGCGTTTTTGGAAGGACTGCTGCTGTTTACGGTACTCTGGCTGATTACCCGCCGTCTGCCGCCGTCCGGCACCGTCTTCGGGGCTTTCTTGATGGGCTACGGGCTCTGCCGGATCGTGGTGGAGTTCTTTCGCGAGCCGGATGCGCAGATCGGATTCATTGTCGGCACGATTTCGATGGGCCAGATGCTCAGCATTCCCATGATCGTCGCGGGGGCAGTCATCCTCGCCATCGCCTCCCAGCGAAAGCGTCCGCTCCGGTCAGATTCAAGTTCGGCCGCCTCCCTCTAACCGAAGCCATTGCAGCAGATCGGCTACTTGGGATTGGGATCCATCCAGGATTTCTTATCCAGGGTGAGTTCACTCTCGTATTTTCTCAGCGGCGGGGCATCCCAGATGACCTTGTTTCCGGGGGCCAGGTTGGCCGCGGCGACATAGTGTTTCCGCGCTTCCGCCTTCTCGCCGAGTTTCTCCAGCGCCAAGGCTAGATTATAGTGCGCTTCCGCCAGCTGCTGATCGGCCCGGATTGTCGCCACATAGATCTCTCGCGCTCCGCCCCAATCCCCTTTCACGAGCAACTGATTGCCCTGCTCCAATTGCTGGCTCACCGCCGCGCTGGTTCCCGTCGGCGCGTGGAGCGGCCGGATCTCTGCCTTGCGCGGCCCCGCACACCCGACGATGGTCACCATCGCCATCACCAACCACCCCAGACGTTTCATGCCGCCTCCTTTGACTCAGCCCGGAACCGCCACCCCATGCCGTAGAAAAATGAACTCAAATCCCGCGACCGGTTCTCCCAACGACTGCGCGACCGCCGCCTGATATAACCGCGCCTGTTCCCGATATGTTTCTGCTCTGACCGCAACCTGATCGAGCGGGATCATATCCGTCTTGTAGTCAGCAATCCAGACCTGTCCGTCGAGACGATAGACCAGGTCGATGACGCCTTCAAGAATCTGCCTGCCTCCGTTCCAGGGCATGAGAAACGGTACCTCCCGTCCGATCACCGTCGCCTGCCGCAGGCGATCATAGGCAGGCGATCTCGCAAAAGTCCGCAGCAGTGCGTGAACCTCCTCGACGAAGGCCTGCCCTGCCGCCTCCTCCAGGTCGTGCAACGCAAGAGATGCGCGGGTAATCGCCACCACTTGCGGTTCGACTTCAGCGCCGAAATCCCAGTATTGCAGGAGTCGATGCACGATCGTCCCTACCGTTTTCCCTGAAGCCGGGCGCCGCACCTGTCCCGATTGTTGATCCGGCTGACGTTCCGTCTTCCGAAGAAAGTCCGTAGGCGAGACCAGAAGGGGCTCTGCCCGCTGTTCCTCCCACACGCGATCTCGCTCAGCCCAGCGATCGGAGAATGTTTGATCGATGACGCTGTCCTCCAGCACCTTCGGCTGTTCTCGAGGCCTGGCAGGTGGGCGGTCGTCACCCTTGAGGATGGTTTGCCGCAGGCCGATGCCGCCGATAGGAATATGCTCTTGGTCGCCCACGCCCAGTTCCGCTCCGGCCGCCTGCTCCAAAAGATCCAGCAAGGCGCCCCGTACCCGGCGCTTCGGCAAGGCTCCCGACAGCACCAGGCATTCGCGCGCGCGGGTCATTCCGACATAAAACAACCGTCGTCGTTCAGCCTGTTCTCTCGTGCGCGCCTTCTCGGCCACCAGCACCGCACCCACTGTGCAACGGTCCCCGAAGTCGAGTCCCTGCACACCGGTCGACCAGTCATGCCAGATGAGAGGTTTCGCAGGACCACGCCCGGCCCCGTCTCCATGGTGCAACCCGGCCAGGATCACCAACGGGAACTCCAACCCTTTGGCCTTATGAATGGTCAACACCCGCACGGCATCAAGCGTGTCCTCCGACAACGCGCTCTCTGCCTCGTCCGGTTGCTCGGCGAGTCGCTCCAGCATCAGCTCGACGAACCCGTTCAGCGTAAGGTTCGGTCGGTCGGCCAGGTCTGCCGCCATCTGCCGCACCTTCAGCAGATTCGCCACCGCCTGTTCCCCATGGAGAGAAGCTGCGGCCAGTTCAAGTAGCGGGAGTTGATGAAACACCAGCTCAACGGCCTCAGGTAACGGACAACGCGTTGCCTGCCCATGCAATTTGGCCAGTGCCGCATACAATCGTCGAAGTGGCTCGGCATGGGGACTGGACCATCCGATGAGCCGGCCGGCTTCGCGATAGTCCAGCGCCTGCAACTCCTGCAGACTCACCAGAGCGGAATCCGGCAGGCCGCCCAAGGACGACCGGAGGACTCCTACCAGGGCGATACGATCATAGGGATTCTCGATGCACCGGAGAATGTTCACCAGATCGATGACTTCCTGCCGGCGATAGAAATGTTTCTCCCCGTCGATGATGTAACGAATGTCATGCCGCCTGAGTGCGTCCAGATACTGTTCGGCCTGCGTCAATTTCCGGAAGAGTAGCGCGACATGGCCGGGACGTAATCCGGTTTCAGGTCCCGTAGCGACGGCCCCTGTTTCAGTCGGACCCAGCAACCGGGAGAGCATGAGCGCAATGTGCTCCGCCTCCACCCGGGTCGCGGCGGCGGAATCCAAATCATCTTCTTCTTCGGACGCGACCAGCCGGAGTTCCACGCCGGCATTCCGAAACTGACTGGATCGATTCGGTTGCACGGTCAGCGGCACGTTCGGAGGTTGAATTGCAGGTTGCGCCACCAGCAACGTATTAAACACGCCGTTGACCAGATCGAGCACCTGCGCATCGCTGCGAAAATTCGTCGCGAGCTCGCACCGCAACGCACCGCTGCGTTCCATCCGTTCGACGACATGATCGAACGCTTCGATATCGGCGCGGCGAAACGCGTAAATGGACTGCTTCGGATCGCCGACGATGAACAACTTGCCCGACTCCAGTTCCGTCTCACGCCAGGACCCAGACTGTTCGCCGAGCCGTTCAGCCAAATACAACACGATTTCGTACTGCACCGGATCGGTATCCTGAAATTCATCGACCAGTAAGGCACGATAGTCGCGCTTCAGCTGCTCACGAATAGCCGGATAGTTGCGAAGCAAGGTGCGGGCTTTGCCGACCAACCCGTCGAACGTAAGCCAGCCGGAGTCCAAGAACGATTTCCGGACCGTCTGAACAAACGGCGCCAGCACATCGAGCAACTGCCTGAGCAATTCATGATCGACTTTGAGCAGCCGCTTGGCGATTCGCTGCAATGATTCGGCCTCGATAAAGTCTTCTTCCGCCCAGCCGGTCGGCGCGGCGCCAAGGTCTTTGGCGAGCACCTCGTGAGATTCCGTCGGGAGCGCGCCGAGACCAGCCAACCCATCCTCTACCAGGAGGCCGAACAGTTCGCCGATTGCCGCCAACATCAACTCGATCTTGCGCCGCTTCGGTCGATCGTACCGATCCAAAAGATTGCTTGCCTGCACCTGCCTGGCCAGAAACCAACCATGCAGTCCTTCGTTGAGGCGGCTCTCGGCCATCTGCTTCCGCAGTCCATCCAGGTCAATCAGGTCGCTGTGCAGGCTATACGCCAACTCACGCAGGTCTTCGAGACCGAATGCGGCAAGGAGTGTCCGCCAACGCTCGTGATCCGGTCCGGCCGGCCCGAGCTCGTGGTCCAGCCAGAGCTCCCACTCGTCGGTGAAGTGCTCTTCGAAGTGCGACCCGTCTTCATCGGTTTGGAACGTCGGGCTGACACCGGCTTCGATCGGATACAGCCGCAGCAGATGGGCGGCAAAACTATGCAGTGTGCCGATCTGCGCCTTTTCGACATCACGAAGCGCGGCTTCGGCACGGGCTAGGATTTCGTCGGTCGTCCAACCGTACCGCGCACGCAGGTCCGCGATGGAAACCGTTCCGCTGCCGGCCGCAGGATTGTCGCGACTTTCGAGAGTCACCAACGATCGCAGCCGCTCGCGCAACCGGAGTTTCATTTCCGTGGCCGCCTTATTGGTGAACGTCAACGCCACGATACGCGAGAGGTCCAACGGGTCCGACCGGCGCATCAGAAGGTACAGGAGCCGATTGACGAGCAACGTGGTCTTGCCGGTTCCCGCTCCGGCGATCACGACGACGTTACGGTCGAATGTCGTCGCCGCGGCTTCCCGCGCCGCTTGATCCGGTACCTGCATCAGTTCAGTCACGCGCCACCTTCTGCGTCCGCACCTCGCGTAAGGTTCTGGCTTGCGAAGATCGGTACGCCCGCCACCAGCTGGGCTGATGGGCACGGCGGCACGCCGTCGAAAACTCACAATGGGTGCAATAGGCGTCAGGCACAATGACGTGTTGTCCGGCACGAATTCCATCGATCAACACCTGCAGCGTCCGGCTTAACAACGGGCCAGACGATCCCTGCCAGGCAGAGGCCGCAAATGAGGCGCGCTCAACGGCCGGCGTGCCTTGCGGCAGGAGGTATACAAACTCCACCTGCTCGGGCAAGGGACTGTCCACTTTTTCGCCAGCCTTAGCCATGGCCATCAGCGTGTAGAGCGGGGGCTGCAAGCGCTGCGCGCGTAGCGCCGCTTGCAGGAGTTGGCGATCCTTGGCCTCCACCCGATCGTTTGCCCGATACTTGTAATCGATCACTCGCAGTCCGCCCGATGCCGGATGCCGGTCAACGCGATCCCATCGTCCACGTAGAGGCACCGTGCCTCCTCCGGTCCCATCCGGCAGGGTTCCCATCGCATCGATTTCACATTCCACCGGAACGAACCCCGAGGCTGCTACTGCCTCGCGATCAGACAGCACCGTCGCTTCGACCACTCGACGCACCGTCTCTTGGGCCAATTCCCACGTAAGGGCATAGCCGGTACCGTGCGTCATCGCGTAGGTGGCAAAAGCTTGCGTGACGGACTGGCGCACCTCCATCGCGATGCCACCTGTAGACATGGGAGCCGTGGGCCAGCCCAGCCGTATCAACCCCAGGTAACAGAGCCGCAACGCGTCGTGGCAGAGTTGCCCCATGGCCTGCGGGGACAATTCCATCGACGGCGTCTGCCGCACTGCTTCGAGATCAAGCACCTGCGCGGAAAAATATTGAAAGGGGCAACGAGCGTAGGCTTCGAGGGCCGTCGGCGAGAATCCGCCGGTGCTGATACGGTCCCAGTGCGTCGTTGCATCTGCCAACATGCCGTCATAGCCATTCAACGCCGGCAGACCGCTTTCGATCAGGCCCTGCGCAGCCAGCCCGTGAGAAAACAATGAGCCATCGCGTCCCATCGCCGCTAATAGGGCCGATACATCGCGCCCCTGCAAAACGCTGTTCACGGTGAGCTCTTCCCTCGTCAACAGCGGCGGAATGAATAGAGGCAGCCCCGCGCGATCCTGCCAGCGACGCGGCAGGGCAAACTGTGAATCCTTGTCCGCAAGACGCGGCACCGCGTCGATGGCATCGAGATAACCAGAAGGTGCCAACGGACGCCCGGCTGCATCGGCTCGCTGATAGGACAGGTACAGACGTTCCCGGGCAGAGGCCCGCAGCAACTCGAACAGTAAGGCCTCTTCTCCGTACCCTTGCAACTTCTGATCGATCTTGTAGCCGAGGGTTTCATTCAGGATCAGTCGATGGCGATCGCGCAAGAAGCCATCTTCGTGAATGAACCGGGGAAACAACTTCTCGTTCATGCCAATGATAAAGAGCGCACGGAAACCTACTCCACGCGCTGCCATCGCATCCAGAACCTGCACGCCATGATGGGAAGCCGGCGCCAGCGCGCACGTCGTCCGTTCAAGGAGTTCCACGAACGTCTCAGTCCATTCCTGCCAGGTGATGCGGACCTCAAGCCGATCCAACGCACGTAGTTGGGTGAACACTCCGGCGAGCGCCTGGTTCATGTCATGGGCCTCATCCCACTGCGCCGCGGCTTCAACGGACGCGGACGCATCCAGGACCATGGTGAGATGTTCTTCAGCGAGGGCACAGAAGGCCTCCGTCAACGTGCCGTACCCGCCGGATTCCGGCAATCGTTTCACATCGTCGATCAACGGTGAGAGACAACCCCAGAGCAACCGGAGCTGGGGACCGTCGATCGAAAGCGCGCCAAGCTCCTCGCTGAAGGCGTCATCTTCTTCCGCCGCCCAGGACTCGAGACGTCCTAGCTGAGCCAGCCGCCGCCATTCCTCCTCGCCTCGGGTGATGCCCAAGGCTTGCACCGCCAATCGCCAGAGATCCGGGCGTGGTGGAACGCCGCCACCCGACGCCGCCAGCCGGCGGTTCCAGGGCGAGGTGATGACCTCCAGCATGGCCGGACGATGTAACCCGCTTCCCTTCAAGCGGGCCAAGTGCAGCAGCGTCTTCACCGCCGGTTCCTGCAACAGCGGCAAGGCTGCACTGGACACAAACGGAATGCGATGCTGGTCGAAGATCCGCCTGAGTGCCGATTGATACGGCGCGAGGGTGCGTCCCGCGACCCCGATATCGTCGAACCGGTAGCCATTGGTTTCAACCAACGTCAGGATCTGTTTGCAGACCAGCGTCAACTCATCGTCGATCCCCGCCGCATTTCGTACTTCAACCGATACATGGACTATTTCATCAAGCGGCACAGTGGCATGGCCTACGCCAGGAACAGACGCATCGGCCGTTCCGGCAAGCGGATACAGATGTCGTTCGAGGAATTGTCGTGCGAAACCATAGGCCGGCTGATCGCCCATCGGGAAATACACCGTGACCGGAAGGGTTGCAGCCAGGGTTTCCAGGAGCGTCAGCTGGGTCTGCGTCAGATCGTAGGACCCGTAATACCAAAGCCCCGTGAGGGCGCGAAGGAAGGGTGAGACCGGTACAGATTCAGTCACGAGTGCGGCCAGGTCGTCCGGAGACCCGACACCAAGCGCGGCACTCCCCTCCCGAACGGCCGCATATAAGGTAAATAATCCCTTGAGCTTCGCCTCGTCTTCTGGCGCGAACTGTCCCTCCTCTACCGCGCGCAAGGCCACGGCTGAATCCACGGTCGCATCCTTCAGGTCACGCAGGCTTGCCCAGAGGGCAGGCCAGGCTCCAGGCGGCAGATGCGACAACCGGAGGGCCTCGGTCTGCGGGACATGACGCTGCCCGAGGTGCTGCAACAGGTGCTCGAAGAACACATCGGTCACCAGCTCAATCTGCCGCTCCGAACCGGGCGTTCCACCGGCGCGACGTTCGCGATCGAGATGCAAGGCCAGCTGGTGAAAGGAGAGGATATGCACATTGAGCAGGGCAAGCCCCTGCTCCACAATCAGCAGCCGCTTGAGCGAACGACGCAACTGATCGGATGGCACAATGAGTGCGAGCGCAGCCTGCGGATCACGGGATTTGAGAGCACGGAGATCCTGAACCAGTTGGGATTCGAGCGTGGGATGGAACGGGCCGGTAACGAGGCGGAGCATGGAGACCGTGGGCGTTAATCGTGAGGCGTGAAGCGGAGGACGGGAGCGATCAGCTGCCCGCCCCCCGGCGCTTCACGCGTGAGGGGCAACGCACCTGGCGATCGGCTAGCCGGTTTCCGGTCCGAGCAATTCGCCGTTGCAATCGACACAGGCCCAATCGCCGTCGATGAATTTCATCGGATCGCCGCAGGTACCGCATTCAGGCGGTGGCCCCTTGTCGATCATGGGAAGAATCGGCAGTTCAAAATCATCGTCATCGGGAACGGTCATATCTCTCCGATCTCACGCGCCCTGCGGTTTCATCTTCAGCTGCAGCGCTTTTTCGGCGCTCTGACGAGGCGGCACTCCCACGAAGGTCAGCCGGCCGTCGATAATCGTCGCGGGCACCGCCCGGACTGAATGTCGGTTCGCCAGTTCCTGGCCGTCCGGGGTCGTGATGTCGACCTCGCGATAGCTAAAGCTATACTTTACCCTGAGTTCCTTCCACAGGCGTTTCGCCGAAGGACAGGCTCCGCAGGTCGGTGAATGCAACAAGGTGATATTCGGCATGGTCAACCCCTCTCCTTAACGTGAGCGGATCTTAACACCCGAGCCGACAAGCACGCAACCAACCGCGCGCCTGACAATCGAGATCGAGCCGTATATACTGGGCGAGGCCAGACCTGGCACTCGTCCACTCATCATCATTCACACTGAGGAGACCATGGCTCACCATCCCCGCGCCGGTCAACCGGCTCAACCGGAACAGTTAGTGAATCTCACCCAACTCGAACAGGCCTACTATGCGGAGAGCCCTGATCCGTCGGATCCGCAGCAACGCGTAAGTTTCGGCACCAGCGGACATCGCGGCTCGTCCCTCCGGCGAACTTTTAACGAGGCGCACATTCTGGCCATCACCCAGGCGATCTGTGAGTACCGGGCTGCATCCGGAACGTCCGGTCCCCTCTTCATCGGGAAAGACACCCACGCACTCTCCGCCCCCGCGCAGCGCACCGCGTTGGAAGTGCTGGCGGCAAACGGTGTACAGGTCCGGCTGGATCGGCAGGACGGCTATACGCCCACGCCGGTCATTTCCCATGCGATTCTGACCACGAACCGGGGACGCACCTCCGGTTTCGCCGATGGCATCATCGTCACGCCCTCGCACAATCCGCCGGAAGACGGCGGCTTCAAGTACAACCCGCCGCACGGCGGCCCGGCCGACACCGAGGTGACGAAGGCCATCGAGAATCGTGCCAATGAACTGCTGGCTGCAAAGTTACAGGGCGTGAAGCGGATTCCGTATGAACAGGCGCTGAAAGCGGCCTCCACTGCGCGCCACGATTTCGTCGGCGCCTATATCGCAGACCTTGCCAATGTGGTCGATCTCGATCACATCAAGGCGGCCAAGCTGCGCCTGGGCGTGGATCCCATGGGCGGCGCAGCCGTGGCCTACTGGCGTCCCCTGGCGGAGCGGTACGGGCTGGATCTGCAGATCGTCAACGAGTCCGTCGATTCGACGTTTCGCTTCATGACGCTGGATTGGGACGGCAAGATCCGCATGGACTGCTCCTCCCCCCATGCCATGGCCTCACTGATCAAATTAAAAGACCGGTTCGATCTCGCGTTCGGAAACGACACCGATACCGATCGCCATGGCATCGTGACGCCACGGGGCGGCCTGATGAACCCCAACCACTACCTCGCCGCCGCCATCTCCTACCTGTTCACCCATCGTCCCGGCTGGAAGGCCGACGCAGGAATCGGGAAGACCGCCGTCAGCAGCAGCATCATCGATCGTGTGGCCCTTTCGCTCCGGCGCCGGCTAGTTGAAGTGCCGGTGGGGTTCAAGTGGTTCGTGCCGGGCCTCAGCGATGGCTCGCTGGGATTCGGGGGCGAAGAAAGCGCGGGCGCGGCATTTCTCCGCCTCGACGGGACCACCTGGGTCACCGATAAAGACGGCATCATCATGGATCTACTCGCGGCGGAGATGCTGGCGGTCACGGGGAAAGACCCGGCGCAGTTGTATAGGGAATTAACGGCGCAACTCGGTGAACCGGTCTATGAGCGGATCGATGCTCCGGCCACGCGGGCACAGAAAGCCGCGCTGCAAAAGTTCTCGCCGCAGCAGGTCCAAAGTCGTGAACTTGCGGGTGAGCCGATCACGGCCATGTTGACGGAAGCGCCCGGCAACAAGGCTTCGATCGGCGGACTCAAAGTCACCAGCGCCAACGGCTGGTTTGCCGCGCGCCCGAGCGGGACGGAAGATGTATATAAACTTTATGCGGAAAGCTTTAAGGGCCAGGCCCATCTCCGGCAAATTCAGGAGGATGCGCAGGCATTGATTAAGCAAGTGTTTTCCAGCGCCGGTGCGTGACGGGATGCGGAAATGGACATTGCCCTGCCCTGCATCGCGCTGAGGACCAGCTATACTTAATCAGTATGTCGATCCTTGTCCGCTCATTGTCCAGCTTAGCCCTCGCCACGGCGATTAGTGCTTGCGCCGCCCCGTCGTCACAGGGCGTTCGGCAAGCCGTGACTCCCATCCCTGATTGTTGCCACACCACCCAGGCTGATCCGGGCCGACAAGCGATTGTGCGCACTGCCGTGAACCTGGTGGGCGCCAAGACGATTGAGAGCCAGGGGCGCCGCATCAGCTATGACTGTGCCGGTGTGACCCGGGCCATCTACCTTGCCCACGGTATCGATCTCTACGAAGGAGGCAGCGCCGACGGCAGGACCAACGGCGTGGGCCTGATTTATAGCCATGTGCGGAAACACGGCCGGCTCCACCGCGGTCCGGTCGTCCATGCAGGCGACCTGGTGTTCTTCGACAATACCTGGGACTTCAACGGGGACGGCCTGGTCAATGATCCGCTGACCCATGTCGGCATTGTGGAGACAGTGGAGCACGACGGCACGATTGTGTTTATCAGCCGCGTCGCCGGAGCCATTGAACGGTATCGGATGAACGTGGCGCAGCCTCATGTCCATCGCACCGCTGGCGGACGCCTGCTCAACGACTACATGCGGCGCAAGCACTGGCGGGATGGAGAGCAGACAGCCTATTTGACCGGGGAGTTATTTGCCGCCTTCGGCACAAGAGTGCTAGAGTCTTCATCAACCACAGCAGACAGAAGGTAGATACCTTGTCCCCTGCGAAATCTTCCCCCAGCCGCTGCCCTGAATGTCATCTACCTACCACCTGGCAGGACAATCCCTGGCGTCCATTTTGTTCCGAGCGCTGCCAGTTGATCGATTTGGGAGCTTGGGCAGGAGAGCAATACCGCGTGCCGGGACAAAGCCTGACGGTGGGTGGATCGGAATCTTCTTCGCCGGACAGTGAGTAACCGGCCGGTCGCTCGCTATTCGCAGCGACAGTTTGCCTTGTAGTCCATACACATCGGGCCGAAACTCCGCTCGCAATCACAGGTGCATTTGGGAGTCTTGTCTGCCGGGCACGTGATCTGGCAGGTCTGCTTGATACCCATCCCGCAGGATACGATTTCGCAGGAGTTGGACCCTTCGGCCATCAGAAGCGGCAACGACGGTTCGACCGGAGCCTGGGTCTGCTGCAACGCACCGCTGTGGCCCGCTGGCGTTTGAGTCATAGGCGACCGGCTCGACGCCCCGGCTTCTTCAGCCTGGATCGACGTGCCCATTCCCGCCAACAATGTCATCGACAACAACAGTGCAGCGACCAACCCGGTTCGCATTATATGACTCACCATGACGTCACCTTCCTTTCAGAGGGCAGCAGGATAGGAAGAATGCGGTATGAAATCAAGTCCCGCCTCACCCGGCGAGGCAATCTACTGCCGGATAGCGTCCTGTGCCGAATGAAACAGCCGGCAGCCCCCACCACTTTTCACACACGGTCGCGTAGAGACTTCGATAGTCCAGCGTATGTTTCAGATCACCCTGCTGCAGATCGGTGAGTGAAGGAGAGGTACCATACAGACCACCCTTCACCCGTCCGCCCATGAGCAGATGCGGGGCGGCCGTGCCATGGTCGGTGCCATGGCTGGCGTTCTCTGCGACCCGGCGGCCGAATTCTGAATAGGTCATCACTAACACCTCTTTCCATAGCCCCAGCTGGTCCATCGCAGCACGGAAGGCCACTAGCCCTTGGGCCAATTCTTCCAGCAACCGCTGGTGGGCAGCCAGTTGGCCGGCATGCGTATCAAAACTGCCTTGAGTCACCTTGATGACAGAGACGGGAACCTGCGCAGCGATCAGCCTCGCCGCCACCTCGAGCTGTTTGCCGAATTTATTGGCGGGAAAGTCGATCGACAGATGCGGGGCCTGCTGTATTCGTCCCTGTAGATCCATCGCCGCCTGAGAGATTTCGCGCCGAACCTCCAGAATATGGGCCAGTGCGCGGTTCGTCGTAGACACAGACAGTGGCGCGACAGCGGCGGCCTGATGGAGAAACTGCGCGGGATCATGCAACGCAATGGTGCGTGCCTTGCCACCACTCAATGGCCCGGCATCTCCCTTGCCTAATAGAATGCCCTCAGCCGTAAACCGTTCCGGCAATGGAAACTGCTCAAACAGTCCCGTGAGCCATCCCTTGTCCAGCACCTGTTCGCTATCCGAGGCCGTATCCCAAATTTCGATGGAACGAAAATGTGACCGGTTCGGCCTGGGATACCCGATCCCCTGCACCCACGCCAGTTCCTTCCCTTCCCAGAGGGGCATCAATGGAGACAGCGCCGGGTGAAGGCCGAATCGCGGGGTGAGCTGCCGGACCTGATCGCGCGGAATTGCCAGCTGCGGTCGCGCCCGATAGTAGGCTGCATCTTCGTAAGGGATGAACGTATTCAGGCCGTCGTTTCCGCCATGCAATTCCACCAGGAGCAGGATCCGGTCGCGATTGCGGGAGCCCGCAGTCACAGCATTCGCTTCCGCCGCCCACGCGCGCAACGACCAGGCCGGACGCAATAAAAGGAACGGTAGCGCCATGGCCGCTTGTAAACATGTGCGTCGAGACACTCCACTCGTCGTCATCACGGCCTCATTTCAATTGGTAAACCGCATCTAACACCAGGTGGCGCACCGCCTGCCCACGCTCCTCCCCTGCTGCCACTGGCTGCACAGGAGCCAGTGGCAGCAGCGTCGCTTGCACCACGTCCCAGGGCTCCGTCGCAAGCCAGCTCGCGCCCTGCACCTGACTCATGTCGGCCGTGCCGTGGGGATGTCCCATCTCATGACCGCGAATGGCCCGATGCAGCAACTGCGTTCGATCGAGCAGGGTTGAGGTAGTGATCCATCGCGTGCCGCCAGGCCAGCCTTTCACGTTGGGAGGATCAAAGAGATCCTGCCCCAATCGGCGGGCATACCCGATCTGTTGCACCGAGTCATCGATCGGAAGATTGAATAGCCGCGTGGTCCCCACGATCAGTTCAACCGGCGACTTGATCAGAACACCTCGATTCTCCGGCGCCCAGAAATGCGGGGTCAGGAGCAGATCGCTCAGCACATCGGCGATCTCGTAATTCTTCCGCCTGAATGAGTCGGCCAGACGCTCGACTTCCACCGGATCAGGTTGATCTGAGATGAATTCGCGCCAGAGTTTGCCGACCAGATAGCGGGCCACCTGAGGCTGCTCCAACGTGAGCAGAAGAATATCATCTCCGTCGAAACGCCCCTGCTTGCCGAATACCTCTTTCTGTCCGTCGTCATGATGGCGCATGTCGACGCGGAACGCCCCGGAGCGGTGATCGAGGTGCCACCCGGTAAAGGCCCGTGCGGCCTGCTTGATGTCCTGTTCGGTATAGTGCCCTTCGCCCAAGGTGAACAGCTCGAATAACTCACGGGCAAAGTTTTCGTTGGGATGTTCGCTTTGGTTGGTCTGCGTATCGAGATAGAGCAGCATGGCCGGATTCTTCGCGATGGCCTGCAGCAACCGGCGAAATGAACCCAGCGCGTAGAGCCGCAACAGCACGTTCTGCTGATGCAGGTAGGCCGGCCACCGCACCTTATGCAAACTGGAGGTGAAATGGTTGTGCCAGAACAGCGTCATGCGTTCCAGCAGCGGATGACGCGTGGTGATGAGTTCCCGGTACCACCAGACCTTGAGGTCATGTCCCTGCGTCTTCAGTTCTTCGTGAAAGGCTTTTCGTTCTCGTTCGCCCCAGAACTTGCGCACATGCGGCAGCGGGGGAAGCCTGTGAATCCAGGAAGGTGGCGGAGTGAGAGCCTTATTCGCAGGAATCGCCAGCAGCTGCGCGACGGCGGGACGCCGGTCCAAGAGCATAAGCCGTCGAATTTCTTCCGGGGTTCCGCCGAATCCCGTCCGCGACAAGAGATGACGAGCTTCATCGAAGGTCAGACTCATACGCGCGCATCCTCCGCGGTACCACTGTTGCTCTTTACGACAACGGGAGAGAGCCCATCGGGTTGACAGGTACCATCAGCCTCACTGAGCCTGGTAACAATCCTAGTAGAGAACTGCCGTTCCGTTTTTGTAGGATCGCGCATGCGCTACATCATCGCACTGTTTCTTGCCCTGCAATCAGTCGCCTTCATCACCGGCTGCAGCACGCCCTCCACAACTCGTCTCACGGGAGCCGTACGCTATTTCAATATCCGGGCGGAAATCGCGCCGCGCCATCTCATCGCGCAGATCGGCGATGAAATCCGTTGGCAAAATCTGAATCCTCACCCGGTCCGATTGCGCATGCTCGAACAGAGCGACCCCACGCTCATCGCATGCGACAAGGGATTCAAGGAATTCGGAGTCGTGCAGGATACCGTCACCATTGCCCCCCTGCAATCGGTCAGTCTCTGCTTTTCGAAACCCGCCACGATCCGCTTCAACGTCTGGCTCGACGCCGACGACCCGCAGGGCGCGATGACGCCGACCGGAACGATCCGCGTCGAACCGTCCGCATCCCGGCGCAATTCCTAGTCAGGCCACCACCGTGCCTGCGCCTCAGAACCGACCGGTCTCTGAATCGTTTTCCGCTAACAGGGAATATTGATCGCAGGATCGCAGAAGAGCGGCGGGATGATCGTGGGCCGCATGTACCGAGACGACGGGTCTTGCGATCCCATTGGAGCCGTGAGCGCCGGTCCGCCGGTCATACCGGGCAACCCCTGGCCGATCGTGCCGAACGTTTTGCCTTGGCTGGAAGGGATGGTGTTGCTCTGCGGCGCACTGGCGCCCGATGCCGTCGAGGAGATGGCCGACTGCTGCGCAAAGGGGTTGGGAATCGGGATGGTTCCCGGAGATTGCAGATTTTGCCCGGGCTGGTTCGGTGAATTCGACTGATTCGACTGCGGCGGCGAGGTCTGCGCAATCCCCAGGGATGGTGCGAGAAGCAAGGCGGCGCAGAGTCCTGCTCTCGTCAGCTTCACCGGAACTGCCCACCCCTGTCGGCTATGTCGCGTCATCTCGCCCCCTCAGCACCCGGCTAGTCCAGCCAATCTTTTTCTTTCAACTTACGCGGCAGATACTTCTTGGTGAGGTACTGAAAGTCTTTGTTCGCCAGCGCGTCCAATTCGTACTTCAGCCCGCTCGTGAGCATGCGTTTGATTTCCTGCTGCCAGGCCGGCTTCTGGAACCACTGATAGTTCAAGAGTTCCTTGGCGCGGGTGATGTCCTTTTCGTTCAGCTTGATGCCCACGTTGCGCGGCAATTCATATCGTTCCGGGTCGGCGCTGGAGAGACCGATGAACTTTGCCTTCGGAATCGCCATACGCTGGCTCTCGAACGCGAGATTGATCGAACCTTGCTTCACTACGGAGTAAATGTAGTACCCCCAGGGATCGTTGTCCACCAGGACATAGACCGGTAACTTATGCTCTTCGTGCAGGCGGCGCGCAAGGCGCCGAACCCCGCGCGGAGGCTGCCCGTTTCCCGTCAGTAGCACACAATTGTATCGGCGCCAGAATTTATCTTCCGACAGGCGGTTCCACTGGGTGCCTTTTTCGACCAGCAGGAGAAAATCGGCCGTGCAGCGGCGGATCTCCAGATACTCGGGTTCCACGATCGAGGGCACGGAATATCCCCCCTTGCCCAGCTTGGCGCAGTCGACCCGGTCGCCATCGTCGCCGAAAACCACCGGCCCGACGATGCTGCCGCTGTTTTCCGCCCGCACATGAAGCTCTTCGCGCAGGGCGGTGAGCGACACTTCCAGATCCTCGATGATCGGATCGGACTCGTCCTGCGTGTCGAACGTGTTTTCGTGGGAATCTTGAATCGTATGCTTGGTCCGATAGTAGATTTCCCTCAGCGACGTGGTCAGATCGGCCTGCTGCAGTTCAGCCAGCGCATCAGCCACCAGCATGGTCTGCATGAACTTCTTGGCCATGCCGACGTTAAAAAACGTGCGGGATTGCTTCTTGTCGCCCATCTCGATCAATCCCTTGCGAGGATTGAACGACACGTTCGACAAGGCGCGAATCGGAATTTCAAACGTCGGGTCTTTGGCCCGTTGCGCCGCCGAGATGACGACATCGGCCATGCCCACAAGTTTTTTTGCCACTGCGCCATTCTTTTTCGGTTTCGCCTGTGCCATAACCTGCCCTACTTCCTTTTGCGGGTGGCGGTCGCCGCCTTGGATGTGGTCTTGCGAATCGGCGCCTTCTTTCCGGTTGCCGATGCGGTGATAAACAACTCCTGCTGTCCGACTTTTCCCTTCACAGGACTGTCGGTTTTACCCTTCGGAGCAGCCACCACAGTCTTCGCAGCCCTTGTGCCTTTCGCGCGAGTCTTTGTTTTTGGGACCGGCTCAGCCGACGCCGAGCTTGCCGAGGCGGCTGCCGTCGCGGGAACCTGCTCTGCAATCTCGGTCTCGCCCTCAATGCCTTCAGCCGTCACAATGATGGAATGCGGCAGACCTTCAGGGCCCGCTCCGGTTTTCCCGAGAGCCTCATCGGTTTTGAGGCCGCCCGTCCGCGAACTGGCGATCTTGTGCAGCTGTTCCTTCAATTTTTCGGTGGGAAGATTGCCGCCCTTCAATCGGTTGCAGGCCGCCACGACTTCTTCGATGTAGAGCTCAAAAATATTGCGCCGTCGGAATTCGCTCGCGGCCCTCTCCCGTCTCCGCAGGAAAATGCCCAGTCGGCGGCCGGCCTCGCGCAGAGCCAGGGTGATTTCCTTTTGAATTTCGTCGTAGTCCGCAATCGCTTCTTTCGACTCGCTGGTGAACGGCACCCAGACCGAGGCCATGTGCACAAAAATCACCATCGGTCCGGCGGGCAGCGCCCCGCGCGACTGGCTCACGCCATAGTTGCGCCAGGTCGTGCTCAGCACGGCCTTGAAGGTCGCGCAGGCCGACTGCTGGTAGAGCAAGGGCACCCGGTTCGCATATCGGATCACCCGCGCCTGCTCGGTATCGTTGCCCTGGTCTTCACCTTCCGCCAGGGGCACCGCCGCCTGCTGCGGCTTCACCGCCTCTTCAGGCCCCTTTCCGAATGCCAACCCAGCTTCGATGACGAAGGGATAGCCCCGATACACGGCCGGCGGCCGACTGACCGCCGTGTAAAACTCACCTTTGATCTGTTTGTACAACCCCGAGAGAATCGCCTTCTCGCCGATGGGCGAAATGCAGTTCGTCGGCGGCGCCATGATTTTGGTCGTCTGAATCGTTTTGTACAGAGTTTCCGCCGCCTGAGCCTTCACGTCGCGGGGCTTGGTATTGGGCGAGACTTTTGCCGCCTTGCAGATCTCGTCCGCCAGTGCGGGTGACACACGGCAAAAGTCGCTCGCCAGAAATGCCGCCACGGTATGGCTCTTCGTATCCTGGAGCATCTTCAGCAGCGCCCCGAACTCGATGCCATAGGGATGCGGTTTAATCTCCTTCGGCGAGGGCGGCAGCTCGTGATAGGTGCGGGGATAGTCTTTCGTCTCCCCTTCCGGCGTTTGATACGTCAGACGCACGTGCGGGTTCGCGATGGATGTCTGTTCCAGCCATTCATCCACCGAGGCGCGCCCCTTTTGATAGCGCCCGTCGACCTCCAGCGTGACCTCGGTGCCTTGCGGCTGGTGCCATTCGATCTGCTTATTCTCATGCACCAGCGGCTCGTTCTTTTTCGTGTCGATTTGCACTTCGAAGTAATGCGCCGCCGCACGTGGCCCGGTGCGGGAGATCACTTTCACCGGCTTACCGGTCGTGAGCTGGCCGTACATGCCGGCCGCGGAAATACCGATACCCTGCTGGCCGCGACTCATCCGCATGCGATGAAACTTTGACCCATAAAGCAATTTGGCAAAGACACGGGGAATCTGCTGGCGGACAATGCCCGGCCCATTGTCGGTGACCGTGATGCGAAAGCGCGTGGCCTGACTTGGTGCAACCGGCGCCGCGCCGCTTGTTACGACTTCCAGTTTCACCGTCACGTCAGGCAGGATGCCCGCTTCCTCGCAGGCATCCAACGAGTTGTCGACGGCTTCTTTCACGCAGGTCAACAATGCTTTGCGGGGATTATCGAAGCCTAAGAGATGGCGATTTTTCGTAAAAAATTCGGATACGGAAATCTCACGCTGACGCGCGCCCATTTCCACCGCCGTGACCGCGTGCGTGGCCTTCTCGGCTGCAGAAGGTTTTTTTCGTGAGGCGGCCGATTCAGAGTCGGGGGATTCGGATGAGGACGCGGATGTGGAAGACCCGGCACGTGGCGATGATGTCTTGGTGGCCATTCAACCTCTCAAGCAAGGGATTCACAGCGGAACGGCGCGGCACAGTCACTGGGCGCGATACGTATCCTCCTCGTCGTTTACAGGGAACGACCCGGAGAGTCAAGCCTTGAGGGGATTCTCGTCGGCGATACAAGACGAGGCGGGCTGTCGCAGAACTGAGACGTTGAACGGGTGCGGTTGGAGAGTGACACACGAAGATGATGTTTGGGTGGGAGGAGGACGCACCTACCGAGGAGAGGTAGATACGGCGGAGATCTCGGGAGGACTTCAGGCTTCCCAGAGCAAGCTGGGCATGCACACCATCCTCAACACTCAATCCCCTTTTTGTACATATTCCCCCGGGGCGTTAACTCCCCCCACGAGAACACGATAGGCCTCTCCACGCCGGTGAGTCAAGAGCGTGCACCGTCGACGTTACGACCCGCTCACCTGCGTTTGTCGACGCGTCACGGTCACGCGATGGAGCCATGTCAGATCGATGCGCAGTTCCGTGCCGATGGGGCAAAAAACCGGCGCGGACGTATTGTTGCTTTCTACCCGTGCCTTCAGCGCGCCCCGCTCGACCTCGACTTCCAGGACACCCAGATGTTCGTGAAGATCGACCACGCAGGTCCCGCTGCCCGCACCACGATCGACAGGTATGGTTCGCGCCACCACCGGTTCCTGGAGTGTGATGAGATCATGCGGCCGAAACACCGGCTGATCCTGTATCTCGACGATCGTCATCACCACGGCTCCGGCAATCATGACGCACACTCCCGCAAGGATGGCATTGGCACGTTCAGGATAATGGATTCTCAGCCAACGAACCGCCGTAAGGACGCCGATCACGAGCAAGAGCCCGATGAAAGCCAGCACCAGAATGATAAAGGCGAAGCGAAGGTTCATGCAGACCCGCCCGCGGGGTCGGTGGCCACCACCACATGCATGCCGTTTGCGGTCATCAACGGTGTACAGGTGATCGTCACGTGAAACTCTGTGCCGTTTTTGCGCACACCGACAACGGTCTGACTCCGGCTCATGACGTTTCCCTTCGATGGCACACAGGCAGCCGCCGGCCGGTCTGACCAGCCGGCAGTCAACAGCCCGGGGATCATCCGCTCACACAATTGCCCCGGCAGTTCGCCGGCTGCATAGCCGAATTGCCGTTCAACTTCCATATTGGCAAACATAATTCTCCGCGCGGCGTCGACTACCATGATACCGTTGACCGCCGCCTCCATCACGGCGCGCAGCACGTCTTCACTTTCGCGGAGCGCAGATTCGCTTCGTTTCTGCTCCGTGATATCCTGCGCAAAGACCAGCACACCCAGCACGTGCCCCTGCGCATCCTGATAGGGCACTTTGTCGGTCTGTACCCAGCGTTTCTCACCCACCCCCGTGTGATACGGCTCGATAATGCCGAGCTTCGGTCGGCCCGAGACGATCACTTCCAGATCATCGTGATGATACCGTTCGGCTTCCTCCGGATAAAATTCATCCGTCGACCGCCCTTCGATCTCCGCCACGGTTTTCCCGATAGACGCAGCCGCACGACGGTTGGCCCGCAGAATGCGATTGTGCGCATCCTTATACCAGACCATGGCAGGGATCAGATCGAGCAGAACCTGCTGTTCGATCTGCTGTTGCAGCAACCGCGCCTCCGCTACTTTCCGTGCCGTGATATCCCGCACAATGCCGCAATGGACACGGGTGCCGCCGGACATCCAACTGCTCAGGGACATTTCAATCGGAAACTCCCGGCCGTCTTTATGCAAGCCGTGCATGGTGACAACGGTGCCCTTCAAACGCAGATCGCCCGTTGTGCGCACACGCTCCAAGGCCCGTTGATGGTTGCTGCGGTAGCGTTCCGGCATGATCATCGTCAGGGATCGCTCCAGGACTTCTTCCGCTGCATACCCGAACAGGCGCTCCGCCGCACCGTTCCAGGTCAGAATGTCGCCCTCCCCATCCGCAAGCACAATCGCGTCAGGAGCAGTCTGCACCACCTCGCGAAACCGTTCTTCGCTGGCCGTCAACGCTTGCCTGGCCGACGCCGCTTCGAGGGACAGGTGCTTCACACCGACTGCCCGTTTGACCAGGGCCTTTAATTCTTCGCCATCATAGGGTTTTGTGAGATAGCCAAAGGCGCCTTCCGTCAGCGACGCATGTTTCTTCGCCACCTCCACAAATGCGGTCAGCATGATCACCGGCAGCGCCGGGTCGACTTTTTTCAGAAGGGCCAGGACCGAGAGACCATCCATATCCGGCAACATCAAGTCGAGCAACACCGCCGAGATGGAATCCCCTTTCACTCTGGCCACGGCGTCCGCGCCCGTGGCGGCAACCTGCACAAGATATCCGGCGTGTTCCAGGAGATCTTTCAACACGAGCGCGATGTCGGGATCGTCGTCTACGATGAGGATCGTGGGAAGAGGAGGTTCGGCAGCACTGGGCTGGGTCATGAGCATGGCGGCCAACGAAACCAGGGAAGTCCTCGTACGACCGTTCTACTACGCTGACCAGCATTGTCCTCTTTTTGACGACAAGAATCCAGCGACCTGTTCCCTCGGCATGACGTAGACTCAGCACTCCTAGTCCAATCTCGCCGGTCGCAGCCTACTGCTCACGGCAGCAGACTGCTTCGTCCACCCATTCGCTACTTTTTTCGGTAAACGTTCAGGCCGATTTTTTCTTCCCGGCCCGGAATCGTGACATTCCCCTCGGTCGAAGCGATGATGGTGGTCTTCCCCGACGCCGACGGACCGAACTCCTTCGATAAATCGACCTTGATGGTCAACAGGGTACCCTCGACGGTCATCTCGACATTTTTCATGATGCTCCCTTAGTCCTTCAGCACAAACGTCACTTTTAACGCCACGCGATACTGCGTGATCTTCCCGTCTTCGATATCCACCTTCTGATCCTCAATCCACGCGCTCTTCACATTTTGCAGCGTTTTATTCGCACGAGCAATGCCGGTATGGATCGCATCGTCAAAACTCTTCGGGGATGCGGCAATGATTTCCGTCACACGCGCAACAGACATGATAGCCTCCCTGGTTGAATAGTGGACGAGACTTCGGCCACCTCAGGCTAGGCCCCTGGCAAAGCACTGTCAAGCGGGGCCCTATGACCCTGGCGCTATCCCTGCTCCTGATTGGCAGATGTGCTCCCCTCCCGGCTCTCGGTTGCCATCTCCATCCCGCGAGCCCCCTGGGTAAACATCTAGGTTGACTTGCGTTGTAACCGGGAGATACCGTGCACCCATCCGCGGTCGTAGAGCAGTATGGGACACATCCATGCCGACCGAGATCGAGATCCAAATCACCCCCCTCTTCTCCACGCCTCTGCTGGTATTCACTCCCGCTGACCACGAACGAATCAATGCCAAGCTCTCCGCATTGATTCTTGAACGTGAATCCTCCATTCCAACTCATCGGGATGCCGAGGTAGTCGGCTGGTCTTCTCCGCACGACCTCTCCATGCTCGAATGGGCGGGTGAGCCGTTGCGAGACCTGTTTGCTCCAGTCATGGAAGTAGCGAAACAAGTCACCACCCTGTCCCAGCGTTGCGATCATGGCCACGGGCGACCAGACTGGGACGTCGTGGAAGTCTGGGCTAACGTGCAGCGCAATGGCGGCGCCAACTCGGCACATTCCCATCCCGGCAGCTTTTGGGCCGGTGTGTACTATGTTGATGTGGGAGAGGTGTGCTCGACGCAGAACAAGGGCGGAGAGTTACAAATTTATGATCCGCGCGGCTGCCTGCCACGCATGCTCGCGCCGTATCTGCAATACAGCATGACGGAGTTACACGATGCCGGGACCAGCATTTCTTATGCACCGGCGTCCGGACAATGCCTCCTGTTTCCCGGCTGGCTCTTCCATGCCGTGACGACCTATCGCGGGACGGCACCTCGAATCAGCGTGGCCTTCAATCTCGATCCGATTTTAGCACCTGGCATGTTGAACGGAGCCCACAAACCTGCCGTAAGCGAATCGCGACGATAACACCTGAGCCGGCTCGCACTACGTACACCTTCCAGCCCGCACCATCTATACAGTGAGTCGGTTCGCCGTGTCTCTACGAAATGGCATTCGCCTGAATGAACAGCGCCTGCTCCAAGGTGCGAAAAAACTGCTGGTAGGGTTCTGGCGATTCGATGGCCTTCAAGTAGTATTGCGCGCTGGCTCGCACGACCAACTGTGTCTCCCCGCGCGGGCGAACCGTGACCGTAAGACGAATCAGGTTGCTGCGGTGATAGAACGGGCCCCAGCTGCGGAACTGCCGGGTCAAGATCAGCAAGCCGTCGTCCCGATACAGATGGTAGGACGGTTCACCCAATCGCGTCGGCTCGTAGTCATCAAACTTTTTCGCCGAAACAATGCCCAACGTTTCGTCCAACACTTCGACGGCAAACCCCAAATCCTGACAGGTAGAAACGACAGCCTGTATGGTCTTGAGACGGTCGGCCGTGTCGAACACCCGGCTCTGCGCGGCCCGCACTTTGACCTGGCTTGCCTCTGAAAGCCAGATCTGATCGCGCGAGTCCCACTGGTTCTCATGGCGCCACTCATAGGGCGAACAACCAGCAACTGCGAGCACGGTCTGCAAGACGAGACAGGCCATGAATGCTCGGCTGCCCGACCACCCGCATCGAACGAGTCTGACCGAAGAGAAGTCGGACACCGCTAGTCCTTCACCAGAAACAATGAGCGCTCCACCGCCGCGAAGAAGTTCTGATAGACCTTGGGGTCCTCGATCGGCTTGCTGTTGTAAATCGCATTGGCTCGAATCATGGTCTTGCCTGCTTCCTGCAGTCGCACCGTCACCGTCACGCCCAGCACATCATAGTAGTTCGGTTCGGCAAAACGAGCCGCCGTGACCAATCCCAGCGGTTCGTTGGCGCGCTCGATGATGAAACCCAGATCCTGCAAGGCTGCGATCACGCCGCGCATCGCGACCGTGTGATCCTTCACCTCAAATGTCCGGCTTTGCGCGCTCCGGATTTTCATCTGCGCATCGGTCGGCGCGAAGAGTTCCTGCCGTGGCTCCGGCGCAACACAACCGTGCAGCGTTGCCATCCCCGCTACCATCATCAGAGCCCGGACGGTCTGTGTCCAATTCATGAGTCCTCGTACTTAAATCGAATGCGGCTCCAAGAATACGGATTTGGAGAGCTTCGCGAAAAATTGCTGATAAATCTCGGGATCTCGAATCATTTCCATTTTTTGTTCACCGGGTGGGATGTAGTTGCGATCGGCCTGCCCATCGCCTTTCCATACGACCCGATAGAACATGATACGGACTTCCTGCCGCGCATGGTCCTCATTCATCGGGCGCGTCACGATCGTCGCCGCAATTTTTTGATGCAGGTCGATCGGCATGACCAGGTGACCGAGCGACAGGAGCCAGACAAGAAAGCGGTTGCGATACTGGCCATATTCACGCGCGCTTCGCTCTTTCGCCGCCCGCAGAAAGCCCACTTCGCGCACGCTCTCCTCGACCTGAAACCCCAGATCCTGTAACGCTGCGGCCGAGGCCGACAACAATTCGTGATCGGCCCCCGTGTCAAAAAGCCGGGTTTGCATGGCCCGGTTGGCACTGCTTTCAGGTGAGAGCTGAAAAAACTCCGCCGGCTGCGTCCGCTGGGCGCAACCGGTCACCAATGCAGACAGAGTCAGGCCCGCGATGAGAAGCGCGGAACGCCGCAGACCCATCGGACAACGCCGTTCAGAATTGTGTGGAATTATAGGCAAAGTCTCTGACCTTCTTGTCTTCGTCATACTTGATGATGATGGTCAGCGTGCGCTGACGTTGCGAGCTAGAGTGGTCGCTGGAATTCGCGCCGAGGATAATCAGCCCTGCGTAGGATGAACTGGACGTGTCCACACGATCCGTCGACACTTTGTCGTAGATCCACACTTCGCGACGCTTGTCGTCCGTGGTGACAATGTTCGGCGATCCCAGGAGTTCTGCCACCTGCGCCGCGGACATCCCGACTTTGACCTCGCCCTGTACGCGCCCGACGGTCAAGCGGTCTTCTTTAATCTCGGCCTGTTTTCCACCGCAACCGGTGAGCCCGATCGCGACACAGATTCCCACCAGCGCCAACCCCCATTGCATGTGTCTCATCGTCTGCGTCCCCCTTCTTCTCGTAGCCGTGCACCCAATCACCTGCCCCATCTTATCCTGCGTTCATGCCTGAGGCAAAGCGGGATCTGCAGGAATCGTCGCAACAACGTCCAGCCTGCCATTCTCGGATGGCTGGACAATTGCCCAGACGCAGCTACAATGTTCTCAGTGGAGGTGACTGTATGCCGATGCCGGATGCCATGCCGAACGACTCCGTACAGACCGCTTGCGATACGCTTATCGCCCAGGCGCGAACCGGCGTATTGTTGACCGTGAGGAACGGTCACCCCTTCGGCTCACATGCCACCTATGTGCTCGGAGAAGACTGGTCCCGCGTCTATCTCCACCTCAGCAGGCTGGCGTTACATACCCAGCATCTCCTCGAAGATCCCCGCGTCAGCCTATTTATTGCTGAACCGGATGGACCGGAAAAGAATCCATCATCCTTGCAGCGCCTTAACTTGCAAGGGACTGCCGCCGTTCTGCCCCCGACCCACGACACGTATGACAAGGTGAAAGAACGCTACCTGACCAAATTCCCCCGATCACACATGATGTTTGGTTTTGGCGACTTCGCCTTGTGGGAGCTACAGATGCAAGATGCCCATCTGGTTCTAGGATTCGGCCAGGCCTATCAGTCCCACTCGGCCTCGCCGAAAGACTGGCACCACCAGAAGCCGGAGAAAAAAACCTGACCGCTCAACGCGGACTCACTCTCTCCATCCTCGATATCTCCTGAGACTGCTCTCCCGTTTCCCCTCCAAAGCACTACCGACACGACCGAATGCCCGATAGTGGTTTCCGTTCCCAGCACAGTACTCTCCGTTGAGTCACGAATTCACCGGAGAGTACTCCTCATATGCTGTTCGCCGCCGCAGTCACCCTCAGCTACATGTTGCTATTGGTTATTCTTGCCGTAGCTGCTCCGGGAACCGGAGTAGGAGGTTCGCTCATTGAGCTCGTGCCCGGGAGTTGGCGCGATTGGGCCCATGTGCCGGCCTATGGCCTGTTGGGGTGGATGGTGATGTGGGGATTTCGCCGTCGAGGCTGGCCGGTCATCCACGCGGCATCGGTCGGAATCCTGGTTACAGCCGTATTCGGACTCTGGACGGAAGTGATGCAAGGCACGGCACCAGGACGAGAAGCTTCCCTCCACGATATCTGGAATGACCTGCTGGGCGGCATGATCGCCGCCGCGCTTCTGCTGTGGCAGCAGAGCGAGCTCAATCTGTCAAAGCGATCTGTTCGGGCGCGAAGCATGAACCTGCATCATCGGACGAAAGGAACGGGGTTGAAATGAACGCTGCGTATCGCGAACGTGGGGCCAGGCGCATTCCCGTGCAGTACCCGATCTACTATTCGAATGGCGCCTTTCAAACCATCGGCGTGACCGAAGACTTCAATATCGCCGGGGGGCGTGTTCGCGGGAAAGAAGCCGTCACCGTCGGCATGGAGCTGGTGGTCATCGTGATTCAGGCGACACCTGAGGCGCCCATGCTGATTCGTCGAGCGACCGTACGCTGGTCAAAAGGTCATGATTTCGGCATCGCCCTGTCCGGTGTTCCCCCGCAGTCGGAATCCGAACTCAAGGCTATGGCCAAAGTGATGTTGCCGGGCCTTTGGTCCTGCCTGAACTAAGCGTTATTTGTGCTGTGAATGATCCAATGGATGCCGCGGCGCGGCGAAAAACATCTCCATCAACGCGAAGAACATCATGAGGAGCGCGCCGAGCCCGATAGCCACAGCCCAGTTTTCCCACGACATAGTCGACCTCCTCTGAAACCCTGGGAATCGCCCATCGATTCCCAGGGTGATCCGTTATCGTCCCGACCGGTGCAGTTGCAGTAGCGTCTCCAGCTTCCACAGGGGGATGCTCTCCACCTCGCCCTTCCGGCTGCTGAACGCGAGCCCGCCCACGAACAAGGCAATCAGCCCCACGCAAGCCAGTATCAGGGATCCGCGAGACACGTCCGCGCTCGCGCTCCTGTGGTTCGCAACCACTGTTCGCTCGGCCGACATGTTTTCCAACAGCGCCAACCGATCCATCAACGCATCGGTTCGCATAGCCGCAACCGTCGCACTGGCAAGCTGAATCTGCCGATCAGCCTTGGCCTCAGCATAGTTTTCCTGGGCTTGCGTCACCTGAACGACAGCTCGCCCGATTCGCTCCTGGACCGCCGAGGTCATCCGATCCTCATCCTGGATCGCGTCGACGATCGACCGGCCAATGGCCGCCTGTCTCGTCGCCTCGAATTGGTCATGCATGCGCTGTCCGGTCAACTCGGCTGTCCTGATCAGATTGGTGTTGAAGTCGCCGGCATATTGGTCAGCTGAGAGAATTCCGCTCGAAATTCCACGCCGGGTCTGATTGACGACCGCCTTGCCCATCACATACTGCATCCGAGCGCGATGATCAGCCTCCTGCCCGAACGCGTGCAATTCGGCCAATACAAGCGGACTCAGCAGCGTAGTGGACATCAGCTCTGATTCACTGACCGCACGATTGAGTTCCATGGCAGAAGCCGACAATGCCGAGCCGGCCTCCCGATCGAGCAACAAATCTTGCACGATGGCCTGCCCTAGCACAGGCTGCAGATACTGCATGCCTGCGGATGGATCACTGGCGACGATAGTGGCCTGCATGGTCGGAGCAATCGGGGCCTGCCAAAAGCCATCAGCAGCCGTGACTAGTAAGTAGCCTCCGAATAGCGTGGCAACCAATCCTATGGCTGCCATAACATCAACGAGGTCATATTTGCGTCCCATGGCGCCCTCCTTCCTGCCTCAGGTAAGCCGGCGCGTGGCAAACAGGCAGGATGCCGGCACGCCGGGAGCAGAACCGCACGGGGACTTAATCGTCTTTGCATCAACAGGCCTCCTTTGAGAAAGGTGATACCTGCGCCACGCGAATGTATTCCCTCGGCCGACGAAGGCTCGGAGCGCATGCCGAAGGTACCTACCGCGATATGTCGAAGGTGAACAGAACCGAATGGAGGGGACGGGACAAGACTGTCTTGGTCAATGCCGCGGTCATGTTTGCCACGGAGGACCATTCGACCACCTGCAGAAAGGGTGGTACTGAAGCGATGAATACAGTCTACGCTTCGAAAAAAAACCGGTCAATACGGGAAAAGTTGAGGCCCGGCGCGGGTTGCCGGCTATCGTAGTTCAGCATGCGATACAACCCCTCTGTTCCAGAGAAGGCCATGAGCATCTGGTAGGATGTCAGCAGATGGTTCTTTAGATGGAGGTCGGCTATGCCAACCGTTGCTCTGGTGGTGCTCCTCGCCATCTGGTGGGCTACCGATCCGATCTCCAATGCGGATGCACAGCCAATGCTCCTTCAACAATCGGGCGGGACCACCGGTACATTGTCCCCGTTAGGTAACGGCGACGCCCTGTATTCTGATGCACACGGCAATAAAGGCTCGACGCAGCTTGGATCAGGTCTCCCCTCTCACAGCTTCAGTTCGCCCCACGGTGCCACTGCGGGCACGGTTACCCCCTTTGGAACGCCGAGGCCGCCGAATCTCCTGACGCCTGCGCCTCTCCTACCACTCCATCCGAAAGGGATGGCCACTCCCCGGCCACACACCCCTGCCCCCACCTACCAGCAAGGGCGACCCAGTTCGCCGCTCGGACGGCCGTCACATCAGCCTGCACAAGAGTGGAACAGTAACCCGCTGCCGCGGAATCGACAGCCCGAAGAGGATGGTTGAATCTACTCAACGCTTTCGTTAAGTTAGCGTGAATGACCATCTCCCGCGCACGCCTCATCCTGCTTGCCTGCGCGAGCGGTTTTCTTTACCCCCTCTCATTTCCGGCATTCGACCTCGGCATCGTGGCCTGGTTCGCCCTGGTCCCCCTGCATATTGCCGTCGAATATGTCTCGCCACGTCGCGCCTTCCGCGTAGGCTGGCTCGCCGGAACACTCGCCTTTACCGGCGCCATGTTCTGGGTCATCACCGCCATGAACGTCTACGGCAAAGTACCGTTCCCGATCGCCACGCTGGTCATGCTCTTACTCACGGTCTATCTCGGCCTCTACCTGGCTGTGTATGCCGGTGCGCTTTCGTGGATCAGGACGGCCTTCCCGACACTCGGATTTCTGCCGGCGCCCTTTTTATGGGTGACGCTGGAACTCATCCGCACCTATTTTCTGTCCGGATTGCCATGGGCGCTGTTCGGCTATTCCCAATATCAATGGCTCTCCATCATTCAGTTTGCCGACCACTTCGGCGTCTATGGCGTCTCGTTTCTCCTGGTGCTGGTCAACGCCGCCCTCGCGGAAACATTGATCTGGAGTTTCAAAGCCTACCGCGGTTTCCAGATTCGTTCGTTCCCTTGGCCTTCCTCGGTTGCGGCTGCGGCGGGATTCGGTGTAGCCCTGTTTTATGGCACAAGCGTCCTGTCTGCTGCCCAACATGTCAGCCCTCGCATGCTGTCTGTGGGAGTCGTCCAACCCAACGTCGAGCAGGCCCAAAAATGGGATGTGGCTTTCCGCCAGGAAACCATGTCTCGGTACGATCGCCTTACCGCCGCGCTGGGAGAGAACCTTGATCTCATCGTGTGGCCGGAAGCTGCCACGCCCTTCGTCTTCGAAATGGAACCGCAGTACCGCGCCGTCGTGAACGACATGGCGCACCGTGCCGGAGCCCCGCTGTTGTTTGGCAGTCCGGCGCTGCGGCGACATCCCGACGGAAAACCGTTCTTACTCAACAGCGCGTACCTACTTGCGACGGACGGTCAGATCCTCGGTCGCTACGACAAACAACATCTGGTTCCATTCGGCGAGTACATTCCGTTCCACAACTCACTCCTGTTTTTCCTCGACAAGCTCGTCGAAGGAATCGGTGACTTCGAAGCCGGTCCCGGCTCGACGTTATTGATGTTCAAACCCCATGAGAAGACCCCGCCGCTGGCTGCTGCGGCCACGAACGCGGATTTCCATCTGAAGTTCGGCGTGGTCATTTGTTACGAAGTGATCTTCCCCAACTTGGTGCGTCAGTTTGCGGCCAACGGGGCGGATTTCATGGTCACGGTGACGAACGACGCCTGGTTCGGTCCTTCGTCCGCGCCCTATCAACATTTTGGGATGGTGGTCTTTCGCGCCGTGGAGAATCATGTCGCATTCGCACGGGCGGCCAATACCGGGATCTCCGGGTTCATCGACCCCTATGGGCGCGTCCTGCAACAGTCACCCATCTTTACTCAGGATGCCTTGCGCGGAACGATTCCGGTGAGTCACCAGCAGACCTTTTACTCCCAATACGGTGATCTCTTTGCGTATGCCTGTGCTATACTCATCGCGCTTTTGTGCCTGACCGGCTACTTCTCGCACGATACAGAGCCAGCCGGTGGAGAACCTGCCGGGCGACCAGCCTGAGAGAGAAAGGACCGTGCCATGTTGGATGATGTCCGGACCCGTGTGCGAACCCTCGGTGAACAGTTGGCTCAGCTACGGGGGCATCTTTGACCTGGCTCGGATGACTGCTGAACTCAACGACATCGACGTTAAAACCTCCCAGCCGGATTTTTGGAAAGATACGCAGGCTGCTGCCAAGGTGAACCGGCGCAAGGCCGCGCTGGATCGCGAATTGTCCCGCTGGCGGGACACCGAACGGCGCCAGAGCGACATCGAGGCGCTCCTGGAACTGGCGCTGGAGTCTGGTGACGCCGGACTGGAACAGGAACTCACGGCCGAACTCGGCCCGTTCGAAAAAGCCGTCGCGCAGTTCCGCATCGAGTTGCTGCTCTCGGGCGAGCTGGATGCCAACAACGCCATCTTTGCCATCCATCCCGGCGCCGGAGGCACCGAATCACAAGACTGGGCGCAAATGCTCCTCCGCATGTATGTGCGGTGGGCCGAGCAAAAGGGATTCAAGGTCGAGACATTGGATTTGCAGGGCGGCGATGAGGCGGGTATCAAGAGCGCGACGTTGTCAGTGACCGGCCCCTACGCCTATGGCTACTTGAAAGCCGAAGCCGGGGTCCATCGTCTCGTGCGAATCTCCCCGTTCGACGCGAACAAACGACGGCATACGTCCTTCGCCTCGGTGTTCGTCTATCCCGAACTCGACGACGATGTGCAGGTGGTGATCGAGGACAAGGATCTCCGCGTCGACACCTTCCGGGCCGGTGGCGCCGGCGGGCAGAACGTGAATAAGGTGGAAACGGCGATTCGCATCACTCACATTCCCACAGGCATCGTGGTGCAATGCCAAAACGAACGGTCCCAGCTCCAAAATCGTAACGGGGCCATGAAAATTCTGAGAGCCCGTCTGTTTGAAGTGGAACAGCGCAAGAAGGAAGCCGAGTTCAACGCGATCGTCGGCGAGAAGAAAGACATCGCCTGGGGCAGCCAGATCCGCTCCTACGTCTTCCAACCCTATCAAATGGTCAAAGACCACCGGACGGGACACGAAGTCGGCCAGGTGTCTGCTGTAATGGACGGCGATTTAGACGGATTCATCGAGGCCTATCTCCAGAGAAAGATGACCGGCGGCAAGGCTCCCGAGCCGGTCGCCATGAAAGACGACGATTTATAGATTAGGACACCTATCCCGTGACGCGTCGCGCGCGACCCACGAGATACGAACGACGAGAGACCCCATCAATGGATGAATTAAACGATCAACGCCAACAACGCATCAAGAAACTCGATCACCTTCGTCAGCTCGGTGTGGCGCCCTATGGCACGCGCTTCGAAGTCAAGGACCGCGCAGGACAGCTCACGCGTCTCCACGGTGAGAAAACCAAAGAGGTGCTGGAGCAGGAACAGATCGGCTGTACCATCGCCGGCCGTATCGTGGGCTTGCGGCGCTTCGGCAAAGCCGCCTTCGCGGTGCTGCAAGACGGATCGGATCGCCTGCAGGTCTACCTCAAAAAGGATACGCTGGGTGAGCAGGCCCATCAGATTTCCGAAGGCCTGGATCTCGGAGACTGGATCGGTGTAACGGGCATTCTCTTTCGCACCAAGACCAACGAATTCACCGTCGAGGCGAAGACCCTCACCTTTCTCAGTAAAGCCCTCCGCCCCTTGCCAGAGAAATGGCACGGACTCACTGACGTGGAAACCCGATATCGCCAGCGGTATGTCGATCTGATCGCCAACCCGCAGGTGCACCAGATTTTCTCACTGCGCAGCCGCATCGTGTCCGGGATTCGCGCATTTCTCATCGAACGAGGCTTCCTCGAAGTTGAAACGCCGATGATGCATCCCATTCCCGGCGGCGCGGCCGCGAAGCCCTTCGTCACCCATCACAACGCCCTGGGCGCCGAACTGTATCTCCGCATCGCGCCGGAACTTTATCTCAAACGGCTGATCGTCGGCGGCTTTCCCCGCGTATTCGAAATCAACCGCAACTTCCGGAACGAAGGCATCTCGACGATTCACAATCCCGAGTTCACCATGCTGGAGTTCTACGTCTCCTACGCCGACTACCACGACCTCATCGTGCTGACCGAGGAGCTGTTCAGCCGGCTGGCGCAGGACATCCTCGGCACGACGACCATCGAGTATCAAGGCGCGCAAATCAATTTGAGCTCGCCATGGCGCCGGTGGTCTTACCACCAGTCCATCCTGGAAGTGAACGGCCTGCCGCCGTCCGTCCTCACGAATCGCGACGAAGCCCTCGCCACAGCCCAACGGCTCGGCGTCGAAGTCTCTCCCAAGGAGTCACTCGTCAATATTCTGAACGAGATCTTCGAAGAAACCGTCGAGCCGAAACTCCAGCAGCCGACGTTCATCACCGACTATCCGATCGAAATTTCTCCGCTCGCCCGCCGGAAGGATTCCGATCCATCCCTGACCGACCGGTTCGAGCTCTATATTGCGGGACGCGAGATTGCCAACGCCTTTTCCGAGTTGAACGATCCGCTCGATCAGCGCGAGCGCTTCGAGGCCCAGGCCGCACAACATGCGGCCGGCGACGAAGAAGCCCATCGCGTCGACGAGGATTTCCTGCGCGCCCTCGAATACGGCATGCCGCCGACCGCCGGTGAAGGCATCGGCATCGACCGTCTCGTCATGCTCTTCACGAATCAGGCCTCCATCCGGGATGTCGTCCTCTTCCCGCAGCTCAGGCCTGAAAAGTAGACATGGCGCTTCCCTACGAAATTTTCATCGGCCTGCGCTACCTGCGCGCCAAACGGCGCAACCGCACCATCTCCTTCAATACGATCGTGTCGATCGTCGGCATTACGCTGGGCGTCGCGGCGTTGATCGGGACTGTCGGCATCATGACCGGCTTCAAGGAGGACGTGCAGGCCAAGATCCTCGGCACGACCGCGCACATCCTCGTAAACGACCGCATGAAAGAATCCATGGTCGATTACGAGGAACAGGTGAAGAAAGTAGCCGGCGTTCCAGAGGTGGTTGCCGCCACGCCATTCATCTTCCGCCAAGTGCTCCTGACCTCTCCATCAGGAGTCCAGGGCATTATCCTGCGCGGGATCGATCCGGCACGCGAAGGCACCGTCACCGAGTTAGCCCACAATCTCGTCAACGGGAACCTCGATGACCTTTCACATTCCATCAAAGTTGTCCTCCCCGAGAAAGAACGTGAACCGAACGGCCCCGATACCGCCATGCGTCCGGGCATCATCCTCGGCAAAGAATTGTCGATGCGGCTGGGCGCCTTTCCCGGCGACACCCTGAACGTGGTCTCTCCGGTCGGGCCTGTGACGGGCGCCAGCATGACGCCGAAGATCCGGCAATTCGTCGTCGTCGGCATTTTCCAATCCGGCATGTACGAATACGATTCCTCCCTCGCCTACATTGAACTGGCGGAGGCTCAAAAGTTCTTTAACATGGGCGCCACCGTTACAGGCATCGAGGTGAAAGTCGCGGATGTCTTCCGGGCGGCCGACGTCGCCCGGTCGATCGAACAACAGCTTGGCTTCGCTTTCTGGGCGAGAGACTGGATGCAGATGAACCGCAACCTGTTCTCGGCCCTGAAGCTGGAGAAGACGATGATGTTCCTGCTGCTGGTGCTGATCACGATCGTCGCCTCGTTCAATATCGTGAGCACCCTCACCATGATCGTGACGGAGAAACAACGCGAGATTGCGATCCTCAAAGCGATGGGCGCCACCCGCAAGGGCATCATGCGTATTTTCATGCTGAATGGCCTGATCATCGGCTGTTCGGGCGCAGCCATCGGTGTGCCGCTCGGATACGCGTTTCTCTGGCTGATTCAAACCTTCTGGACCTTCGATCCGACCGTGTACTACATCTCGCGCATCCCGGTCCATGTGCTGGGATCGGATGTGTTGCTCGTCGCAGGGTCGGCTATTGTGATCAGTTTTGCCGCAACACTCTATCCGTCGCTCCAGGCCGCGAAGCTCGACCCGGCTGCCGCGCTGCGATATGAATGACGGTGGGAACATTCACCCGATCACGAACTGTATGATTGACGTCGTCGACCTGTACAAAACGTTTCCGATGGGCGGGCGGGAATTGGTGGTGCTGAACAACATCAACCTGCACATCCAACGGGGCGAACTTATCGCCATCGTCGGCGCATCCGGAGCGGGCAAGAGCACGCTGCTTCAAATTCTCGGCACCCTGGATCGCCCCACGAAAGGCACGGTCTCGTTTGACGGCCAGAATCTTTTCCAGCTCACCGAGCAGCAGCAGGCGGAGTTCCGGAACAAACGGGTGGGATTCGTCTTCCAGTTTCATCACCTGCTGCCGGAATTCACAGCACTCGAAAACGCCTGTCTGCCGGCCATGATTCAAAAGCGGGAGATGGCCGATGTCGTGGGTGAGGCAACGAAGCTCCTGAGCGAGGTTGGTCTGGGAGATCGGCTCCACCACAAACCGGGCGAACTGTCCGGCGGCGAACAGCAACGCGTCTCCGTTGCCCGCGCCCTGATGCAGCAACCGGATCTGGTGCTGGCGGATGAACCAACCGGGAATCTCGATACCCACACCGGCGACGCGCTCTTCGCGCTGCTCCGCCAACTGAATCGGTCACGGGGCACTACCTTTGTCATCGTCACACACAATGACAAACTTTCAGCACAGGCCGATCGCATTGTGTCCATGCAGGACGGCATGATCATCTCGTCATAGGCCGGGCCCCGTAGAGATTCCCGACCGAGAGTGACTTCTTGACGGCTTGAGCATCTTTTCGTAGACTGCGCCATTGAATCCTCCGAGCCCGGAGTTCGACTGATTTTATGAAGACCTTCGTCCAACCCTCTATTCGCTTCACGGCCTTTCTGCTCATCATGCTCGTACCGCTCCAGGCAACAGCGGTCGAGTTTGTTTTCGTCGGGTCACGCCAAATGGGCATGGGCGGGGCCGGAGTCGCGACGACCACGGACTCTCTTGCCACCTACTGGAATCCTGCCGGAATGGCGATGAGCAAGAAATTCGATATGCGTATTCAAGGCGGCGGCCAGGTCGTCGATCGCGGCGACGTGTTCGACACCCTGAAAGACATCAACAATATAAATTTGAACGACACGTCGGCCGGTAACATTGCCCGCCTCCAACAGCAAATCGATCGCATGAACAGGCCTGGCACCAACCTGACGGCAGCGGCCTCCGGGGGCCTCTACGTCAAGGGCAACTTCGGCGAACATGCGTTGGGATTCAACGTGTCGGATGTCGCCACCGCCGGCGGATTTCTACGGGGCCCGGTCGGCTTTACGAATAACGGCACGAACCTGACCGTCAACGGGCAGTTCGCCATGAACGGGTTGGAAGTCCGGCAAGCCGCGCTGTCCTATGCCTATGCGTTCATGGATCGCATGTTTTCCATCGGCGTCACCGGCAAGGTCATCCAGGGCGCAGCCTATACCGGCGCCACCAATATCCGCGGCGCGAGCGACGACGTGAAAGTCTTCGAGGACATCGGACGCGCCAAGATTTCGACCGCCCTCGGCATTGACGTGGGAGCGATGTTCCGCCCTTCATCCTGGTTACGTATGGGTATCGTGGCAAAGGACATCAATGCACCGACCTTCGATGCGCCGAACGGCGATAAGTTCAAATTGCTGCCCCAGGTCAGAACCGGAATCGCCGTCAACCCGTACAACTCCCTGACGCTCACTGCGGATGTGGACATCACCAAGAACAACACGCTCACCCCCGGCGTCCACAGCCAGGTGTTGAGCCTCGGCGCAGAGCAGACGATCCTGTCGGAACTGCTGTCCTTCCGGCTCGGCGCATTCAAAAATATGCAGGATGCCAAAACGCCGTTTATCCCGACTGCAGGCTTTGGATTTCGCATCCTAGCCTTGCGCATCGATATCGCCGGCGGGTATGATTTTAGGGACCAGGCTGCCCTGGCCTCAGGATCTATCGCCTTGACCTTCTAAGGTCGCATTCGGCACTGAATCAATCTGCTACACTTGCTGTACGAACCATGACACGACACACACTCTCCACCATCAGCGTTGTTCTTTGTCTTGTGATGTCTGGACTGCTGGCCGGCTGCGGAGGCTTGCAGGAGATGTGGGAAGGCCCGGCCGCGCGAGGGTTTTACCCCAAAACCATGGCCATTCTCCCGATCTCGGGAACCTATGACAGCGCCCGTGAAGACGTCGAGGAAGTAGTGGCAAAAGTCCTGATCAAGAGCCGCCGGGTTGAGAAGGTCGTGCCGCCCGATCAGGTGACCGATACGTTCCAAACGACGAAAGACGCCTTCGATGCGCTTGTCACCTACTTCTCACGCATGGAAACGACCGGCCAGTCCGATAAGAATTCCGCGATCAAAATTGGCCATGCTCTGGGCGCCGATTCCCTGCTGGTCGTCAAGGTGAATGCCTGGGAGTACACGCGGGAGGAAGGCGATAACATAGCCCGCGTGGGCCTGAGCATGCGGTTGGTCGATGCCGTGAACGGCGCCATCGTCTGGAAGGCGCGCCACCAGATACAAGAAAGTTATTTGTTCATCCGCCCGGACATGAAAGATCTGGCCACGAAACTGGCCGGAGACATGATCAAGTACATGCCCCCTGAAAAACGCTAGGCTGACTGGATTTCCCTCATCCCCTGCCTCCTCCCGCTCCTCTTCGCAGATTGTCGATCGCCAGGCCGAATTGATTTGAGAGACTCGCCAGTTCGAGCACGTCCCAATTGCTGAAGGGCTTGCCGCTGCGCCGATTCACGACTTCCAGCACCCCGACCGCCTGGGCCCCCATACGGACCGGCACAGACACGAGCGACGCGACCGTGAGCGCAGCCTGCCATCCCTGGCCCGCAACCAATCGAGCATCCTGACGCCCCTGAGTGATCAGGACAGCCTGCCCCGTGCGATGCACTCCTGCCGCGATCGTCGATTGCAGCGCCCTCAGTCCCGCGGCGCGTTCACCACCGATGGCGGACAGTTTCAACGTCCCGTCCGAAGAACCCAAAAACAGCGCACCCGCCTCCGCCTCAACGAGTCGAACCGCCGCATCCAATGCCCGTCGCAGTTTCTCCTCCTCGGCCAGGCTGGAGTTCAGGATGTCGCTCACCTGCTCCATATGCTGAATGCGAAGAATCTTCGCCGCGTATTTGACCGTCAATCGGGCATGGTCCAGCAGAACCGCCAACCATGGCTCCACCGCCGTCAACAACGACAAGAGCTTTCGAGACGGTACACGCTGAGACTTACCCGTCCGGAATATCACCACCCCGTCCAGGCGGCCGATCCGATGTAACCGAATGCCATGCAAGTCACCGCTGATGATGGGAGAGTTCTGTTCCGCCTTGCTCAACCCCTCGTGCCACGGCTCCGCCAGGGCCGGATCGCTGCTGCCGGCTTCAGCCAGACAGGTCATCTCGCGAGTCTGCTCATCGCGCACATACACAGCCACGGCCTGGACCTTGGTCAACTGCAGAAACAATTGTACAAAGACCGCAGACACTCCGATAGGTGATCGCCCTTCGCCCTCTGAACTGGAAAGCGTATTAAACAACCCCTGTTGGAGCGTGCGAAGCAGGCGATCCTCCCCCATGGGGGCCGCTTTGCGCGGCGTGGCTTTCCGGCGCGGGGCGACGGACGTATTCTTGGATGTCGTTTTGCGAGTGGTTCGGCTGACCTTACGACGAGCTACGGCCATGGCATCTCCTCATGTGAACAAGCAATCGTTGCACGGCAGAACGGGACCGTTCTGCATGATGTTCTTGAGTATGCTGCTGCAGGGAGCGAGCGGACGAGTTCCGGCCATGAAGGCCCGGGTGAGAGGACGCCAAGAAAATGCGCCCCTCTGAGGTGGTTCGAGACGAATGGAAGACGAGCGGGAGGATGACGGAACGAAGCGACTACGCAGGCTGCATCGCGGCCTTGAGGGAACGAACGAACGCGCCCACTTCCTGAACGAGACGGCCATCCTGCCCATGCTCTCCAACCCGACGGACAATCGCGCTGCCGACAATGACGCCATCGGCGACTTCAGCGACCCGCGCGGCATCTTCGGGAGTTGCCACGCCGAATCCTACGGCAACGGGTGTCTTGGTGTGCTTCTTGATCTTGGCGACGTTGTCACGCACGCCCGCCATGTCGTTCAGTTTAGCCCCAGTAATGCCTGTGATGGAAACATAATAGACAAATCCGCCGGACTCCTTTGACACATAGGCGCGGCGCGAGGCGGTGCTGGTCGGGGCCAACAGGAAGATCAGATGAAGGCCGGCCGCATCCGCCGGACCGCGCAGGGGCCCCGCTTCATCAGGTGGCATGTCCGGCACGATCAGTCCATCCACACCTGCTTCGACAGCCTTTCCACAGAAATCCGCTTCCCCAAAGGCGTGGATGTTGTTGTAGTAGGCCATCAAGACGATGGGGATTTGCGTCGAGGTGCGCAGGTGACGGACCGACTCGAGAATCTTACGAAGAGAAGTGCCGCTTTGAAGGCCGCGCTCAGCCGCCTGTTGAATCACAGGACCGTCTGCGATGGGGTCTGAAAAGGGCACACCCAATTCAATAATGTCGGCCCCGGCCTGCTCCAACTCAAGCACCAATTGCTCGGTCTCCTGCAATGAGGGATCACCGGCCATGATATAGGTGATGAGCGCCTTCTCCCCCTTCGCCTTCAACCGCCCGAACGTCTGATCTAAACGATTCATGTCGATATACCCTTGTCTCTCATCTATCCAGCGAGATTCTTCTCTGCAGGATGTTCAACCGGGCCGTTCAGCAAGGCCGCAGCAAGGAAAGAGGTGAGGCGTACTAAGGAGCGTACATCGAACCTCTGACCGCCGCGAGAGCGCAGCTGGCGGCCCGGTTCAACATCCTGCTACAGAGTCACGCCTTTGATTCTGGCTACCTGCTGCACATCCTTATCGCCCCGCCCGGACAGGTTCACCACCAGGATTTGATTCTTCTTCATTTTCGGTGCGCACTTCACCACCTCGGCAATGGCGTGAGCACTTTCCAACGCCGGCATAATGCCCTCTTCCCGCGCGAGCAGGTCGAAGGCGGCCAAGGCTTCATCGTCCGTCGCGGACGTGTACTCGGCACGGTCGGTTTCCTTGTGATAACTGTGCTCGGGTCCCACCGCCGCATAGTCCAACCCGGCCGAGACGGAATGGGTGAGATTGACCTGCCCGTTCTCATCCTGCAGCAGATAGGTCATGGTTCCCTGGAGCACCCCGGGACGACCGCCGGCAAATCTGGCCGCATGTTTCCCGCTTGCCACCCCGAGCCCACCTGCTTCCACTCCGACCATTCTCACTTTTTTGTCCGGAACAAAGGCGTGAAACAGCCCCATGGCATTGCTGCCGCCGCCGACGCAGGCGATCAAACAATCTGGCAGCCGTCCCTCCGCAGCCAGGATCTGTTTGCGGGCCTCACGCCCGATGACCGCTTGAAAGTCACGAATCATCATCGGATAGGGATGCGCGCCGAGGACCGAGCCGAGGACATAGTGCGTCGTCCGCACGTTGGTCGTCCAATCCCGCATCGCTTCGCTGATGGCATCCTTCAACGTCCGGCTTCCCGCGTCCACCCCCGTCACTTTGGAACCGAGGAGCCGCATCCGGAACACGTTCAGCGCCTGCCGCTGCATGTCTTCCGTACCCATATAGATTTCGCATTCGAGGCCGAACATGGCGGCCACCGTCGCCGTCGCCACGCCGTGCTGGCCCGCGCCGGTTTCGGCGATGAGACGCGGCTTCTTCATACGCCGGGCAAGCAAGGCCTGCCCGATCGCATTGTTGATCTTGTGGGCCCCCGTATGGCAGAGATCTTCGCGCTTCAGATAAATTTTCGCCCCGCCCAGCCGCTTCGTCAGGCGTTGAGCGAAATACAGCGGCGTCGGTCGCCCGACATATTCCTTCAGATAATGTTTGAGTTCGGCCTGAAAACTTCTGTCCTTGCGCGTGCGTTGGTAGACCTCTTCCAACTCCAGCAAGGCAGGCATGAGAGTCTCGGGCACATAGCGCCCGCCGTAGGCTCCGAACCGCCCATGTCGATCTGGTATCGCCATGTGTCTTCCTTCAGCTAATCGTGAAAAAGAAAGTATAACAGGATGCGGAAAAGGTCTGCCAGCATCGTTCGCAGGCTGGTCTATCGCAAGACACGTTTGACTGCCTCTACAAAGGCCCAGACCTTCGCTGGATCTTTCTTACCGGGGCTGGCCTCGACGCCGCTGCTGACGTCGACGCCGTACGGCCGAACTTGTTCGATGGCTTGTGCGACGTTCACCGGCGTCAACCCGCCGGCCAAGAGGATGCGGGCTACCGCTGCCGCCTCCGCAGCCAGTGACCAATCCGCCACCTGCCCCGTGCCTCCATAGGCGTCGGGCGAAAACGCATCCACCAAAAATCCCCGCACGCCGGCTCGGCCCTGAAACTCGGCAAGGGCGAGAAATGACCGCCGGTCACGGAGACGTATCGCCTTGAGCACCGGCCGACCCAGCGTTTCGCAGTAGGCCGCCGTCTCATCGCCGTGCAGTTGCGCAAGGGCCAGACCGCAGCTATCCATCACATCACGCACGACTGTGGCATCCTCGTTGACGAAGACGCCGATGGGCAATACAAACGGGGGCAGCTCCTTCACGATCGCCTTCACCGCCGCCGTTTCTGCGCAACGAGGGCTCTTCTTATGAAACACGAACCCGACCGCATCGGCGCCGGCTTCCACGGCCACGGCCGCATCTTCGGCATTCGTCAGTCCGCAAATCTTGATCTTCACGCTCATGACGTCAGCAACTCGTCTTGCTTTTCTGCATCCCGTAGAACCCGCGATAGGACCATTGGCAGGCTTGGCCCTTGGAATTGAAGGTCAGTCCGATCAGATCCTGCCGCCCATCCTGCTGAGGAACTGACCACTCGCACACTTCTCCCCCATCCTTGAACGAATGGCAGCGGGTGGGGATGCCCATCTCCTTGATGCGATCGTCCTTACTGCTGCCCATCCAGGAATCCCACTTGGGAGAGTACTCATGAATCTCCTGATTCACGCAGCCAGCCAGCGTCAGCACGGCCGCCATCAGACTGAGTGAGAGGAGTGTCTTCATGATTTCTCCTTTGTCGATTCGTCGCCCAGGAGTTCCCGAATCTTGGCCCCGATGTCCTGTGCCCTGATCAACGACTCGCCGATCAGCATGGCATGCACCCCGGCTTCCACGAGCCGCACGACATCGTCCCGTTTGTGAATTCCGCTCTCGCTCACGATCAGCTTGCCCGCGGGGATCCGTTTCGCCAGGCGAAGCGTCACGCCAAGATCCGTCGAAAAGGTCTTGAGGTCGCGATTGTTGATGCCGATCAACCGCACATCAGGCAGCCATTCGAGCACAATGTCGAGCTCCCGTTCATGATGGGTCTCCACCAGAACGTCCAGCGATAATTCCCTCGCCAGCGCCGAGAAATCGATCAGCTGACGCTTCTCCAACCCGGCCACGATCAATAACACCGCATCGGCGCCATAGGCCCGGGCTTCGTAAAATTGAATGTCCGCGACCATGAATTCTTTGTTCAGCGCAGGGAGGCCGACCTTGCTCTTCACATCGGCTAGGTACGTCAGGTCGCCTTGAAAAAAATCCTTGTCGGTCAACACCGAGACGGCCGCGGCTCCATGCTCGCGATAGGCCTGGGCGATGGTGACGGGCTCAAATCGCTGCTCGAACTCCGGGCGCAGCAGTCCCAGGCTCGGTGAGGCTTTTTTGACCTCCGCGATGATCGCCGGTCTGGTCGGTGTACGCCGCGCATCAAGGGTGACGGCGAAACCTAGGGTTGGCCCGGCGTCACGGATTCTGGTCTTCAGGTCGGCCAGGTACCCGCGGCTGTTCTTGTGGCGAATTTCGGCTTTCTTATGTTCGAGGATACGATCGAGAATCACGATGTCACGAGGCCTTCTTGGTATATGCGATGAGTTGATCCAGCTTCTCCATGGCCGCACCCGTATCGACAATTCGCTGAGCCAGTTCAAACCCCTCTTGCAGGGTTTTCGCCTTGCGTCCGGCCACGAGAGCAGGCGCCGCATTGAGACAGACGATGTCGCGCTTGGGCCCCTTGCGTCCCCGGAAAATGTCTCGCGTGATGGCCGCGTTGTCTTCCGCACTTCCGCCGAGCAGGTCCTTCGGCCGCACACGCTGGAGCCCGAACTCGGATGGATCGATGGTGTAACTCGACACCACGCCGGCCTTGCCCTCCGAAATTCTGGTGCGGTCCGTGACGGTGATCTCGTCCAGCCCGTCCATGCCATGCACGACAAAACAATGTTGCGCTCCCAGGTGGAGCAACACCTTGGCCAGCAGCTCTGTCAGACTGGCATCGAAGACACCGACAACTTGAAGACGCGCTCCTGCCGGATTGGTCAGAGGACCGAGAATATTCAACAGCGTGCGGATCCCCAATTCCTGCCGGGGCTGGGCGCAATGTTTCATGGCGCTGTGGTACAGCGGGGCGAAGAGAAATCCGATGCCCACCTCGTTGACGCAATCGGCAACCTTCTCGGGCGGAAGGTCGATCGCCACGCCCAATGCCGCCAGCACATCGGCGCTGCCGCACTTGGACGACACCGACCGATTGCCGTGTTTCGCGACCGTCAGGCCGGCCCCCGCCACGACAAATGCCGCCGTCGTCGAAATGTTGAACGTATGGGCCCGATCGCCCCCGGTGCCGCAGGTATCCAGCACCTGAGAATCTTTGACGCGGATTTTGGTCGCTCGAGCGCGCATCGCCAAGACCGATCCGGCAATCTCTGCCACCGTCTCGCCCTTCATGCGCAAACCCATGAGATACCCGGCGATCTGGGCGGAGGTGGCGGTCCCGTCCATGATCTCGCCCATGACCGTCTCAGCGTCCTGCTCGGTCAGGTCGGCCCGCTCGGCCAGTTTGTTGATCGCGTCTTTGATCATGGTGCGAACCGATGGTAGGCGGCGCCGGGTATCGCGGCTACAACTTGAGGAAGTTGCGCAGCAGCTCCTTGCCGGCGGTAGTAAGAATCGATTCCGGATGGAATTGCACCCCTTCGATGCCCAGCTGCTTATGCCGCATGCCCATGATTTCGCCTTCGGCGGTTTCCGCGCTGATTTCAAAACAATCGGGCAGCGTTTTACGGTTCACGATGAGAGAATGATAGCGGGTGGCTTCGAACGGATTCGGCAGATTGCGAAAGATCGTACGGCCGTCATGGCGGACCATCGAGGTCTTGCCGTGCATGAGGCGCTCGGCGCGGATGACTTCTCCGCCGAAGGCGACCGCAAGAGATTGATGGCCGAGGCAGACACCCAGCAACGGCAGCTTTCCTCCGAAATAGCGGATCGCCTCCACCGAAACGCCCGCTTCGGTCGGCGTACAGGGGCCGGGCGAAATGACCAGCCGACGCGGCTTCAAGGCCTCCATCTCGGCAATTGAGATCTTGTCGTTCCGGTACACGACCACATCTTCCCCCAACTCGCCGAAATACTGGACGAGGTTGTAGGTAAAGGAGTCGTAATTATCGATCATCAACAACATAGGAACCACTCACTGCTCGTCGTTCGTAACGTGTATTTCGTCCGGCCACCGGTCCCGCGCGTCACGCTTTACCTTTCACGTACTTATTCCAATCCCTGCTCGGCGAGTTCGATAGCCTTCATCATCGCCCGGGCTTTATTGCAGGTCTCTTCGTACTCATGTTCGGGAACCGAATCCGCAACGATACCGGCACCGGCTTGAATGTACGCCTGCCGGCCTTTGATCACCACGGTGCGGATATTGATGCACATGTCCATATTGCCGGAAAACCCGAAATACCCTACCGCTCCGGCATAGGGCCCGCGCCGCGTCGGCTCCAACTCTTCGATGATCTGCATGGCGCGAATTTTTGGCGCCCCTGAGACGGTTCCGGCAGGGAAACAGGCACGTGTCACGTCGTACACGGATTTTTTCTTTTCCAGTTGGCCCGTCACCTGCGAGACGATATGCATGACATGCGAATACCGTTCGACCTGCATCAGTGAATCCACCTTCACCGAACCCCGGGCGGCGACACGGCCCACGTCGTTCCGACCCAGATCGACCAGCATCACGTGCTCAGCCCGTTCTTTTTCATCGGCCAAGAGGGCCCGTGCGAGTTCCTGATCTTCCTCTGGGCTTTTGCCTCGGCGACGTGTGCCAGCGATCGGGCGCAATGAAATCTGTCCGTCTTCGCAACGCACCAACGTTTCGGGCGACGAACCCACCAATTCCACTCCGGCCACACGTAAGTAGTACATGTAGGGAGAGGGATTGACGACCCGCAGCGCGCGGTACAACTGAAATGGCGTCGTGTGAATCTGCGTCTCCCACCGCTGCGACAAGACGGCCTGGACGATGTCACCCGCGCGAATGTACTCCTTGGTCCGTGTGACCATCTTCTCAAAATCTGCCCTGTTCATGTTGGGCGTGAACGTGATCGGCTTCCGGCGGCGCTTCTGGCGCGGCTGGCGTACCGGTCGTTTCAAGCGGGCGATCATTTTCTCGATTCGCGCCGTGGCATGCCGGTACGCCTCGCGAATGTCGCGTTCGTGCGCGGATTTCAGATAGGCGTTGGCGACCACTTTGATCTTTTGTGAGACGTTGTCGAAAATCAGCAGCGTGTCGGTCAGGAGAAAGGCAACTTCCGGCAATCCCAGCGTGTCTTTACGAAGAGAAGGCAACTCTTCGAAGGTCCGCACCACGTCGTAGCTCAAGTACCCGACCGCGCCGCCCACAAATCGCGGCAAGCCGGGGACCGTCACCGGCCGATACTCCTCCATCAACTCACGCACACGCTCCAGCGGATTGCCCCGGCTCTGAATCTTGAGCCGCTTCTTCCCGCGCGTCAGGACCAAATCACCCTTTTCTTCATGGATCACGGCGGAAGAGCCGCTGCCCAAAAAGGAATACCGCGCCCAATTTTCTCCACCGGCGACACTCTCCAGCAGGTAGGCGGTCGGGCCCTGGTCGATCTTGGCGAACGCCGACACCGGCGTCTCATAGTCCGCCAGAATCTCCCGGTACAACGGAATCAAGTTGCCTTCCGCCGCCAGGCTTCGAAACTCATCCAGGGTGAGTGAGTACTGTTGTTTGGCCATATCGATGGTACTGCTTGGGGCCTTACGGCTTGCTGACGATCAGCTTTTGGCCGACTCCCACGGTGTTGTCTTTCAGATTATTCCACTTGCGTAATTGATCCGGTGCAACGTGGTACTTCTGCCCGATGCGATAGAGGGTCTCACCGGGGCGTACCGTGTGGGTCGTACCGGTCAAGGATGACGCTGCCGTCATGCCCGATTCCAAAGCAGCCTCACCCTGCCCCATGAGATCCGTGACCGCACCCTTTGCCGGCTCCAGGTTTAAGTCCGACGGCACCTCCGTCTTCAACGCTTCATCGACGGCGGCGGCAAAATCCTTCTTCGCCGGCGGCACGGCCTTCTTGGCTTTGGAGGGAATGGTCGTCAGGCGCTTCATGTCCTCGTGCGCCCGCTTCTCCAAGAGGCTGGCTTCTTTCATCGCCTGGGCCTCTTCCTGAATCTGCGCCGCCTGCTGACGCACCGCCTCCACCTGCGCGCCTAATTCGCGATTCCGGGCTTCATATTCGCTGAGTTCACGCTTGCCGCGCTTCACTTCGTTATCCAGTTCCGCGCTGCGTTTTTCTTCCTGCGCCAGCAATCGCTGGAAATTCAGACTGCGTGCCTTCTCCGCCTCATATTTTTCGGACATTACACAGCCGCTCACCCCCAGGCTGCTCAGTATCAGCAGACCGATGGGAACCACTACCGCGCGTCTCATCCGTCCCTGTCGTTCACTCATCATGTCGCTCCTTCGTTGCGGCCCTATCAATGAGAGGCACATGTATGCCCTTGAGGAGAGAATCTCCTGGCGCGTCCGCTTTCGATTCGCAGCCTCCGAAAGAGCGTAGAATACGGTCCAAGGCAGCGAAAGTCAAAGTGAAATGGGCGGGCACGGCGTTTGACCCTCTCCCCGCCCCTATGCTACCGTTCGCCCAAGAATTCCGTTCCGTCCATTCTATCCAATCACCGGCACGAAAGACCATGTCACCCAGCCCACAACCGACTGCGTCCCGAACCATTTCCATCGACGGGATCACCCTGCACCTGGCGCAACCCATGACCATGGGCCAGGAATGGATCGGGAACCGGGAAATTCTCAAACAGCTGTTGGCCTGCTGGCTCGTGATCGATGAACGCGACCTCCCGCTCTCCCCTCGCATCACGGGGCAACCGGGTATCGGCAAAACCACGCTGGCGATGGCCGGCGCCCGCGAACGCAAACAGGATCTCTATGTGTTTCAGTGCACCGCGGATACGCGGCCGGAAGATCTATTGATCACTCCCGTGCTGGCGGAGTCCGGCACGATCACCTACCACGCCTCACCCTTGATTACGGCCGTCCTGACCGGCAGCATCTGCGTGCTCGACGAAGGCAACCGGATGAACGAAAAGAGCTGGGCCTCCCTGGCTTCACTGCTGGATCACCGTCGCTGCGTGGAATCCATCATCGCCGGCATTCTGATCAAGGCCCATGCCGACTTCCGCTGCTGCGTCACGATGAACGAAGACGCCTCGACCTATGAGGTGCCCGACTATATTCTGTCGCGCCTACAACCGACGTTAGGCATGGGATTTCCCGCGCGGGAAGACGAGCTGGCAATCCTGCAGTATCACCTGCCCTTCGCGCCGGCGGAGATGCTGGCCATGACCGTTGAGTTTCTTCAGGAAGCACACCAGCTCAGCCTCGAATATTCCGTGCGTGACGGCATTCATCTCCTGCAATATGCTCTGAAACGGCGCGCACAGGATCCGACCCATCCGCTGTCGGCGGATGCCGCCTGGCGGGAATCCCTCATCAAGGTGCTCGGCGAGGAAGCGCTCGACCTGCCGACCCAGTCACGTAGGCGAAAACGCGCCCTGGGCGACCAGGCCCTGCCGCAGGGGCTGGGGGATTTCTTCTTTGGAAGCGATGACCCTCTACACCCCGGCCGATAATGGCAGTGCCATCTTCCACCTCCGACTCCGTCTTCCGCCTCTCGCCGCGCATTGAACTGTTTCCACTCCTGCACGGCAGCGGCGATGTCGCCCAGGAAGTGCGCGACCGGCTGACAGACCGCCGCTTCGATTGCCTGGCCGTTCCGCTCCCTCCCTCCTTTGAGCGGCCCCTTGAAGAGGCCGTCGTCGACCTGCCCAAGATCAGCGTGATCGTGCAGCAAGAGCCTGATTCGGAAACCGGCGCGACGGTGAACTATGTGCCGGTCGATCCCTGCCAACCCGTCATCATGGGGATTCGCGTCGCCATCGGAGAAGGCATCTACAGAGCCTATATCGATCGCGAAACAGCCGTGGTCGAACCGATCCCCTTCGTGTCACCCGATGCCTACGCCCTCAAGCGTCTGCCCTATGCCGCCTTCGCCGCCGCCATGGTGCCGACGCTCACTGCGCCTCCCGAAGGCTCGCAGCAGGCGTCGCGCATCGCCTGGATGGCCTTCCAACTTCATCAGTTGGAACTAGAGTACGAGCACATCCTCTGCCTGTGCCACTTCGCCGACTGGCCTTGGATTCGCCAGGCATATCAACATCGGGCTGACTATCAGGAACCGGACAGGAGCGTGCGCCGGCCCGAACAGTATCTCGTCGATCCGGCATCACTGTATTTCGTCCTGGGCGAATTGCCGTTCCTCACGGAGCTCTATGAGCGCCGCCGGGCCACTGTTCATTCAGACCGCCACCTTTCCATAGACGGGATCAAGGAACTCCTGCTGGAAACCCGCACCCGCTGGCAAACCGCTCACGATGAGGAGGGGCAGAGCGTCCCCACCTGGGTCACGCCGCAGTTGCTGCAATTGTATCTGCAGTATGTGCGGAACCATGCGCTGCTCGACCGCCGGCTCACGCCCGACCTGTACACCCTGGTCCTCGCCGCCAAACAGATGGCCGGGGACGACTTTGCGATCCGGCTCCTCGAAACGGCCAAGAGCTACTCCTACCAGGAGATCGAAGGCAGCCACCTGCCGCAGCTGTCGGCGGGTCTTGGACAATTTTCCATGCCCGATGAACAGATCGTGCGCGCCACGAACCGGTTGCAGGGTGCCCCCGTGACCTGGCGGTCGCTCTCCCTCCGTCCCCGCCCGCCGCGTCGCACGAGCCAACGGTGGTCCTATCTTTGGAATCCCAATCGGCAATGCTCCTGGCCGCCGGAAGATTCGAAGATCGAAAGTTTTCACACCCACGTGCGCGAGCAAGCGAAAGCCATCATCGGTGCAGACCTGGCTAAGAGCGAAAAATTTACGACGTCGATGAAAGACGGCATCGACATCCGGGAAAGCCTGCGGCACTGGCATCAACGCTCTAAGCCCGGGCGCCCGAAACGGCTGGAATTGTACGTCAAAGAAATTCCGCCGGCCCGCGGGAACGTTGATACGGTGATTTTTCTCTTCGATACCCCGGCCGATGCCGAACAATACAGCTGGCAGGCCACCTGGTATGCCGAACATGCGCAGGAATCCACACTCTGCTTCTACGCCACTCCGTTCCTGAACAACATGGTTGCACCGGGCATCGGACAATCCCGCTACGGGGGCGCGCTATTTATCTTCCCGCCCCGTCCGATCCCCGATATTTGGACGGATGACGCCCTTGGATTCGCCACAACCCTCGAAGAACGATTGATCGCCGCCGGTGCCGTCCATTCTCGTGAGGCACACCTGGCCCTGGTGACACCGGTGCCGCCCAAGGCCCGCTGGCGGCAGATTGCCAAACAGTTCGGCCGGCGTCTGGTGCCGATTCCGTTGAGCCGCTTCTCGGGACAAATGATCGACCGCTTGCGACGCTTCCATGTGTTGAACGGACAGGAGATTCGTAGTTTTGCCGCGCAATTCATCCGTGAGTAATCAGCCTATGCCCCACAGCACACCCGAAGAACGAATCGCGGCCCTCCGACGGGAAATCCGGCACCACGATCACCTGTATTACACGAAGGATCGGCCGGAGATCTCCGATGCCGAGTACGACCGGCTTTTCCGCGAACTCGTCGAGCTTGAAACCGCGCATCCCGATCTGCTCACCAGCGACTCGCCCACGCAACGTGTCGGCGCGCCGCCACTGGACGAGTTGAGCAAAGTTCCTCACGAAAAACCGATGTTGAGCCTCGATTCCATCACCGATCACGAGGATGTCCTCGCATTCGACCAGCGCATGAAACGTGAACTCGAAACCGGGCACATCGTCTACACGGCGGAACCGAAGTTCGACGGCCTGTCGGTCGAACTGGTCTACGATCAAGGCCGGTTCGTGCGTGGCGCGACCAGAGGAGATGGCAGGGTCGGCGAAGACGTCACGATCAATCTGCGCACGATCCGCTCCCTGCCCTTGCAGCTCAGTGGCAATGCGGCTCCGCCGTCACACCTGGTCGTGCGCGGCGAAGTGTACATGCGGCTGGATGAATTTCAGATTCTGAATCGGCGGATGACGGAGCGAGGGGAAGAAGCCTTTGCCAATCCACGCAATGCGGCGGCAGGATCGTTGCGACAGTTGGACAGCCGCATTACCGCCTCCCGCCCACTGACATTGACCTGTTACGACATCATGGCCCTGGCAGGCCAAGCCCCCGCCACACATTGGGACGAGCTGGAAGCGCTTGCCGCCTGGGGACTCCCGGTACCGGAACACCGGCGGCGTTGCCAGTCGATCGAGGAAGTCCTTTCATTCCAGCAAGACACCGATGCCATGCGGGACAGTCTTCCGTTCGAGATCGACGGGGTGGTGGTCAAACTCGATCGTCGCGATTGGCAGGATCAACTCGGGAGCAAGTCCCGTAGCCCCCGCTGGGCCATCGCCTACAAGTTTGCACCACGAAAAGAAATCACGGTCATCCAGGATATCGCCGTCTCGGTGGGGCGCACCGGCACACTGACGCCGCTGGCGCTCCTCAAGCCAGTGGAAGTCGGAGGCGTCACGATCAGCCGCGCTACGCTGCACAATGCGGATGAGGTCGCGCGGAAAGACGTCCGTATCGGTGATACCGTGAAGGTGGAGCGCGCCGGGGACGTGATTCCCGCCATCGCCGAACGGGTCCCGGTTCCCGGAGAATCGCGGCAGGAGCCGTTCGTGATGCCGGACCATTGCCCGGTCTGTGGATCTGCCGTGGCCCGCGAAGGGGCCTATTTCTACTGCACCGGGCAGACCGTCTGCGTGGCTCAGTTAAAGGGGGCCATCGAACACTTCGCCTCGAAGAGCGCGCTGAACATCGAAGGATTGGGGAAGAAAACGGTCGCGCAACTGGTCGAGGCCGGAATGGTCCGCGACCTGGCCGATTTGTACAGCCTCACCAAAGAGCAGTTGCTGACCCTGGAAGGGTTCGCCGACCGGTCGGCCACCCTGCTCATGGAATCAATTGAACGCAGCAAGGCCGTCTCGCTGGAGCGGCTGCTGATGGGGCTGGGCATCCGGCAGGTGGGGCAACATATCGCTCGTGTGCTGGCGAAACAGTTCGGGACTCTGGCCCGATTGATGGCAGCCACGCAGGAAGAGTTTCTGCAGGTGCGTGAAATCGGCCCTGAGATCTCCGCCAGCCTGACCTCGTTCTTCAGTGAAGCGAGGAACCGGGATGTGATTGACCGACTGATCGATCGAGGCCTCATGGTCGCTCCCCCGGAAACTGAGGCAACCCCAGCCAGCCAATCGCTAGCCGGTAAGACGTTCGTTTTCACCGGCGGCCTGGCGGGCTACAGCCGTGATCAGGCCAAACAGATGGTCGAGCAACAGGGCGGGCTGGTCTCGTCGAGTGTGAGCAAGAAAACGTCGTACGTCGTGGCGGGAACCGATCCGGGATCGAAACTCGATCAAGCGCAGAAGCTCGGGGTGCAGATTCTAACGGAAGCGGAGTTTACCGCTCTAGTGACGCCTGCGTGACAGGCACATGCTCTTCGACTTGCTGGTCGTGCAGCGTGGGGTGCTTGTCTTCTTTGTAGATTTGCACGCTCTTGATGACGCGCGGATCCGCCTCATGAATGACCAGGCGGCAGTTAGCAATATGCACTTCCTCGCCGACCTTGGGAATCCGGCCCAACTCGTGTTGAACCAGGCCGCTGATCGTCACCGCATCATCGCCTAAATCCACCTTCAGGAAGTCGTTAACCTTCCGGACTTCGGTGCGTCCATGCACCAGGATCTGGTTCTTCCCGATGCGTTTGATCAATTCTTCGGTGATGTCCGTCTCATCGACGATTTCGCCGACCACCTCCTCCAGCAAATCTTCCAGGGTGACCAGTCCCATCACTCCGCCGAACTCATTCACCACGATCGCCATGTGGCGTTTATCCAACTGGAATTGCTTCATGAGATCGTCTGCGGATTTCGTATGCGGAATGAACAGGGCCGGCTGCGCGATGTCACGCAGCTTCATCTCCGTATGGCCCTGGGCCAGCGCGGTCAATGCCTTGGTCTTGTAGAGAATACCGATGATGTTATCCAGCGTGCCTTCGTATAGCGGGATACGGGAGTACTTTGATTTGAACAGCAGCTCCTTCGCCTCGCGTAAATACTGATTGCAGTCGAGCGAGAACATATAGATGCGCGGGGTCATGCAATCTTCCGCCGTGATGTCCTTCAGCTGGAAGACGTTCTTGATCATCTTCACTTCCTGGGCTTCGATCGCGCCGCTCTTGCTGCTCTGGTCCAGCATGATCTTGAGCTCTTCTTCGGTGACGAAGGGCACATTGAGCCCCTTGCCGCCGGTAAGCTTGTAGATCAACGGCACGACGAAGAACATGATCGGAGTAAGCACCTGCTGCGCCGCATAGGCGGGATAGGCCATGTTCAGCACAACGGGAACTGAATATTTGGCTGCCAGGGTCTTGGGCACAAGATCGGCGAACACTAAGAGGACGAAGGTGAGAATACCGACCAGCACCGCGAAGGCCTCGCCAAGCACTCCCTCGAGCCCCTGCCCTCCGAACCGGTTCAAGGCAATGATCGTCGCCAGTGACGCCGTCGCCGTGTCGACCAGACGATCGCCTACCAGGATGGTCAACAGGAGGCGTTGCGGATCGGTCCGCAAATGCAACGCCATCTCCGCCCGTTTGCTGCCCGTGTCAGCCAGTGCCCTGAGTTTCGTGTCGTTGACGGAATAGAACCCCACCTCCACGACGGAGATGACCGCCGACAACAAAATGAGCACGATCAATACGATAATGTCCATACGACCTATCGAGGCTAAAGGTACGGCACTAATATGTGAGAGTGAAAGATGGATCCTTGGATCAGCTCGAAGCCCAGGGTCCGAACTGCAAGACTTGCCCGATGTCGTGAGAGGAGAACCAGAATGGAGCCTCTCGGGTCACTATCATCCATTGCATACTACAATTAGCATAGGTAGAGGGACGCATCAAGCCTTACGACGATTCCATGCTGGCGGCAAAAGATCAGGATATCAGCCGCTTAGCCCATTTGCCATGCCCGGCCCCCTCATGGACTCCCCGTACTCGGCGCCGGGCTGTCATCCCGAACGATAAACGGATCCGTATCCAGCGCGCGTTTCAGGTGCACGGCGGCCTGCTCCGCTGCGGCTTCCGTCTGGAACTGACCGGCATAGACCCGATAGCGGCGTCCGTCCGGCAGATCGACTGCGACGGCCCTGGAACCGGGATAGGCATTCCTCAACCGTTCCACCAGGGCTTGCGCATTGGCGGGGTCGGCAAAGGAGCCGACCTGCACCCGCAATATGCCCATCTCACCGGCCCGGCCCTGGTAACTGATCACCCGTAGTTCGATCTCGTCCGTACCGCGCCCGACCATTCCTACTGCCTGTGCGCCGGCCAGCGAGAGGTCCAGAATTCTTCCCCGCGCAAACGGGCCTCGATCATTGATTCGCACCGTCACCTGCCTGCCGGTGGTCAACGACCGTACGACCGCGACGGAACCCAGCGGCAGCGTCCGATGCGCTGCCGTGAGCTTGTGCATGTCGTACACTTCTCCATTCGCTGTGCGATTGCCGTGAAAACCAGGCCCGTACCAGGATGCGCTCCCCCGCTCTACGAAACCCAGGGGATATCCGGGCGGATAGGAGGGGCGCACCGGACTCCAGCCGGAGCAACCATTGAGCCATGTAGTCAGGAGCAGAACGAACAGGGGGAGAAGAAGACGGCTTGAGCTGGTCCTCTTCTCCCCCGGCATGAGGCGGATTAGAATTCGTCGAGTGAATGGGTGCGCAACACCCCGAGCGCTTTGGTGGTGTTTGAGACGGTCAGCACCACAATGGCGCGTTTGCCCTCCCGCGACGGCGTGCAATAGCCGCACTTCACATTGATGCGAGCCCTGGTGAGCGAATCGGCCACCTGCTTCAACGCGCCGGGCTTATTCTCCAGGCTCAGAATCAGGGCGGTCTCCTCGCGGAACTTGATCTTGGATTTTCTGAGCGCGATCCGCGCGGCATCGACATCCGCCACGATCAGTCGCAGTTTTCCCGGCCCCGTTACTTCAGGCGCGGAAAAGGCCTTGATGTTAACTCCTGCGGCTCCCAGCACGGCCGCCACTGAGGCCAGCACACCGGGCTTGCTCTGTCCACTCACCACAAATTGCGTCGTTGTCGGCATCGGCTCTTCTCCCTTTGCTGAGTCAGTCTATCAGCCTGTGTGATTCCGCCTGTACCCGTAGAGCCATTGAGCAGTCGTCCCACCGATGTTTCTGACCGTATGGGACACTCCGGCCGGAATGAGAACCTCCTCACCTGGAGCGGGCCTGAACGACTGTCCCCCAAACTCCAGTTCCAACCAGCCTACGACCGGCATGACTAACTCATCGGTCGCATGGCGGTAATCCTCCCATACTTGCCCGGGCGGATCAACCCAAAGATCACAACTGAAGCCCCTCGCCCGCCACTCACCGGCGACTTTCTGCCGATCGACCTCCGCCATCAACATCCTCTTCCGCCCCTACACCTGCGCCCAGCGGCCTTCCAGTTTCTTCATGATCTGCGGCATCGTCGTATATTCCATATCCTCGAGCGGCAACCGATGTGGTTCAAAGGGACCGTGCATGCGCAGCACGTCGGCAATGCGATTCGCATCACGCCGCGCTTCGTCATACGACGGATCGTCGAACATATCCCGGGGCCCGATCAATCGGCCATCGGCCAGTTGGAATCCCAGGCAGGCCACACGCGGCGGACCATCGAACCGGGTCGGTGTCGCCTGCTTGACCGAGACCGGCATCAGTGGTCCGTAATGCGAGCCGCGCATCCACCCTTCAATGATCCAGGGATACCGGAACGGATCCAGCACTTCACCCACCGCCGGAAAATTCTGTTGTGCGCGCACGATCATGACCGGATCATCCTTCCCCACATACTTCCCTGCAATCAACGAGAGACGCTCCGTGGACGAGGCCGCCGCAATCGTCCCGTCCGCCCGCGAGAACACATATTTGATCGTATATTTTCCGGGAGACCCGATGAACATCAACATGTCATAGAGTTCTTCCGGGCAATCAAACGAGATCTTCTTGTGGGCGTAGATATCGTGCACTTCGAATCGAAATCCCTGGTGCAGCGTCGGCGCGATGACCAAGCCTGCCGTGGTAAACGGATCGGCAAACATTTTGTACAGCGGGAGATTCCAGGCCCCGGCCGACGTCTTGTCCGCCATGAATATCAGCACCGGATCGGATTTCCGCTCCACGAACTCCATTTCGGCCACGCCAGGCCCCTGCCCCCTGACATTACCACTGAACGCATCGGCCAGTAGATCCTGCCCCGCGCCATAGAGGTGAAGATCCTTGGCCACCGCGGTGCCGGCTTCGAACGTGTCCCAGGCGAGATGGTGAATCGGCTCGTGGTCCACACCATGTCGATGCGTCATGATCAACTGCAGGTCATCCCCGCAGGCCGATACGTGAAAATCCACCAGTAAGCCACTGGTCTGAGCCGCCGTGAGTTTCTCCTGCGCACACTCGATCAAGGCCGGATGGATCGCCGAATGCCCGACGAATCCGCCGATGTCCGCCTTGATCACGCTCAACGTGATGGTCTTTGTACTATCCGCAGTCATGTTGCACCTCTGGGTGAATACGCACCAGTGATGGCCACCGTGCCGAATCTCCAGCGTCGGCCCCGGAAGGTCCCAACTCTGAGCGTGAGCAAAGGGAATGCCTGAGCAGTGATCGAGAGGACGAGCTGAATGTGAAGGCTTTATCTATCTGCGCTACAAATCAGGTCATTACACTAGTGGAGAGGCGCTACAGTAGCGGCGGGCAGCCTGTAGCAGAAGGCGGCAGAAGAAATCTATTGAGGAGCCCAAACATCGACGGGGATGCAGAGTCTGCATCCCCGTCGGTTGAATCGTCACGATGCTGGTATCGTCAGGATACTACGAGCACCCGCTGGTTTCTCCGCAACTCATGCACTTCAGGCAGGTCCCGTTCCGCACCAGGGTGAACTGTTTGCAATTCTGGCAGGGGTCGCCTTCGTAGCCCTTTTCTTTGGCTTCCTGGCGCACCGAGGTCACGGTCAACGTTTCGCGCTTGAGTTCCACCTTATGCGCCACGTTGCCGTTGCCCGCTCTCTGCGTGTGACCGTTTCCGCCGTTCATGCCGTTCCGTCGCACAGGCAGATGTTCGGTGAGAATCGACGACTTGGCGAGCGCGGTCATGTCCGCTTCTTCATCCACGCATTCCGGATCCTGCTCATCCTTCTTCATCGAATCCATGCGCAGGTCCTCTTCACGCACCTGCGACAGATCGGTCCGCTCAAGATACGTGATCGCGAGTTCGCGGAAGATGTAGTCGATGATCGATGTGGCCATCTTGATGCGGTCATTGAGTTTCACCGGTCCGTTCGGCTCGAAGCGGGTAAACACAAAGGCTTCAACGAACTCTTCCAGCGGCACGCCATGCTGCAGGCCGAGAGAAATCGCGATAGCGAAATTGTTCATCAAGCTGCGGAAGGCTGCGCCTTCCTTGTGCATGTCGAGGAAAATTTCGCCCAGCGTTCCGTCTTCGTATTCGCCGGTGCGCAAATAGAGTTTGTGCCCGCCGATGATGGCTTTCTGCGTGTACCCGCTACGACGTGCAGGAAGTGACCGCCGCTTATGGAGATAACGAACCAGCACGCGTTCGGCGACTTTTTCTGCCACGGTGGCCACGCTGGGTGCCGCCTCTACGCCCTTGCCGCTATCGGATGACGCATTCAACGGTTGGCTCAGCTTCGACCCATCGCGATAGAGCGCCACCGCCTTGACCATGCTCTTCCACGCGAACAGGTACGCCGCCTTCACGTCGTCCAAGGTGGCGTCAGCCGGCATATTGATGGTCTTGCTGATCGCGCCGCTGATGAACGGTTGGGCCGCCGCCATCATGCGAATGTGCGCATCGACCGCGATATACCGCTGACCGATCCTGCCGCAACGGTTAGCGCAATCGAAGATGGGCAAATGCTCCAGCTTGAGATGCGGGGCGCCTTCCACGGTCATCGTGCCGCAGCAATAGTCATTCGCCGCCGCCACATCTTCCTGGGTGAAGCCCAGGGTCTTGAGCATGTTGAACGTCGGATCCGCCAACTGCGCGTCGCTGATGCCGAGTTTCTGCCGGCAGAAATCTTCGCCCAAGGTGTACTTGTTGAACACGAACTGGATTTCAAATGCCTGCGCCAACGATCCTTCCAGCCGTTCCAGCGCCGCATCGTCGAAGCCCTTTTGACGCAGCACCTCATGGTTGATGAAGGGCGCGCCTTTCAACGTTTGATGGCCCGCGCAATAGGCGCCGATATCGCGAATCTGAGCGTCTGTATACCCGAGCGCTTGCAGCGCCGGCGGCAGACTCTGGTTGATGATCTTGAAGTAGCCCCCGCCCGCCAGCTTCTTGAACTTCACCAGCGCAAAATCCGGTTCGATGCCGGTCGTGTCGCAATCCATGACCAGGCCGATCGTGCCGGTCGGCGCGATGACGGTCACCTGCGCATTGCGGAAACCGTACGCCGTGCCTAACTCCAACGCCCGATCCCAGGCGCGCCGGGCTGCCAGCAACATGGCCGGCGGACAATGCTCCGGCTGAATGGACGTCGGCAGAATCGTCAGGTCTTCATATTCCTCATGGGGTGCGCTGTAGGCCGCCCGGCGGTGATTCCGGATGACGCGCAACATCGACTCCCGATTCCGGTTGTACCCGGGAAAGGGGCCGATCTCCGCCGCCATTTCCGCCGAGGTCGCATAGGACTCGCCGGTCATGATCGCCGTGATCGCGCCGCAAATCGCCGTCGCCTTCTGCGAATCATAGGGAATGCTCTGTTTCATGAGGATGGTGCCGAGATTGGCGTAGCCCAATCCGAGCGTCCGATACTCATAACTCTTCTGCGCAATCGCGCGGCTGGGGAACGAGGCCATCAACACGCTGATCTCCAAGGCCACAGTCCACAAACGCACGGCATGCCGGAAGGAATCCAGATCGAACTCCCCTTCCGCGTTAAAAAACTTGGCGAGGTTCAACGAGGCCAGGTTGCAGGCCGTGTCGTCCAGGAACATATATTCGGAACAGGGATTGGAGGCGTTGATGCGCCCGTCTTCCGGGCAGGTGTGCCATTCATTGATCGTCGTATCGTACTGCGTGCCGGGATCGGCGCAAATCCAGGCTGCCCAGGCGATCTTGTCCCAGAGGTCCCGGGCCTTGATCGTCCTGCTGACCTTGCCGTCGATCCGGCGGCGCAATTCCCAATCGCCGTCTCGCTCCAACGCATCGAAAAAGCCGTTCGGAATACGCACGCTGTTGTTGGAGTTCTGTCCCGAGACGGTCTGGTAGGCCTTGCCGTCCCAATTGGTGTCGTACTCGTGGAACACGAAATGGGTGTAGCCCTGCTTTGCATAGTCGAACATGCGGTGGATATACGCTTCCGGCACCATGTCGCGCCGGGCCGCCGTCACGGCCTCGCGCAACACCTGGTTCTGTTTCATATCCAGTTCGACATGAGCCAGTCCCTGCGCATCGACTAACTGGCAGGCCTTGAGCACGGCATTAAGCCGTTGTGCACAAATCTTGGAGCCGGTAACCATGGCGGCCACCTTCTGCTCTTCGACGACTTTCCAATCGATGAACTCTTCGATATCCGGATGGTCGAGATCCAGGCAGACCATCTTGGCCGCGCGCCTGGTGGTGCCGCCCGACTTGATCGCCCCGGCGGCGCGATCGCCGATTTTCAGGAACGACATCAGGCCGGAGGAACGCCCGCCGCCCGACAGGGATTCGCCGTCGCCGCGCAACCGCGAGAAATTGGTGCCGGTGCCGGACCCGTACTTGAAGAGGCGTGCTTCACGCACCCACAGGTCCATGATGCCGTTCTCATTAACCAGATCGTCTTCAATTGACTGGATAAAACAGGCATGGGGCTGCGGATGCTCGAAGGCGTTCGTCGCCCGCACCACCTCGCCCAATTTCGGATCGACGTAGAAGTGGCCCTGCGCCGGCCCCGACAGTCCGTAGGCATAGTGCAGCCCGGTGTTAAACCACTGCGGGCTGTTGGGAGCGGCCATTTGATAGGCCAGCATGTAGCACATCTCGTCGTGGAAGGCGGTGGCATCTTCCGGCGTTTTGAAATAGCCGTGATTCTTGCCCCAGAAGGTCCAGCAACCGGCCAACCGGTTGAACACCTGGCGGGAATCACGCTCGCCGCCCAGCACGGGTTTGCCCGCGGCATCCACCACCGGCGTGCCATCCTCGTGGACTTGCGGGACGCCGGCCTTCCGGAAATACTTTTGCGCCAGAATATCGATCGCTAATTGCGTCCAATGTTCCGGGATATCGATATGGTCCAACTTGAACACGGTCGATCCGTCTGGATTCCGGATCTCCGAGGAACGTTTTACGAACGCAAGACCCTCATAGGGGCTCTGCCCACGCTTGGTGAATCTTCGTTCAATCCTCACTGGTTCCTCCTTAACAGGTGCCTAACGTTCGGTGCAGATGCCGGACGGCAAGTGTGTATTGGTTGGGACGGGAAAAGAGGCTTGTCCATCCAGAGCTACATTCTCTTCGGCAAACTCTCTCGACTGCATTGCATACTAGATATAGTGATCCCAATTTTTTGTCAAACAAAATGTTGTGGCACAACTGTGATTAGTGGGGATAAGCTGGTGATAGCGTCTCCGCTAGATTTGATGCTGGTTTTTGTCACTTTTCACACGGTTATCCACAGCCAACCGGTGCCTGTGGAGGAAGGTTTTTTTCAAGGGGGTGAGAAAAATGCTGGCACAGGTCAAAAAGCGAGCCGACCGACCTTTACTGTCGCCTCCTCGACCCCGCGTAACGGCACAAAGTGGCCGGCTACACCGAGCACCAGCACCGGTTGATCCAGCACATTGGTTTCAAACAGACTGAGCAAGCCCCAGTTATTGCGTGTCGTGTTCGGCCGGACAACCCCTTCCACGAGCTTCGGGCCTTGCGCCCGAAAAATGGCTCGGATGAGATCGCGGTCGCGCCCGGGGCCGGACTGATCCATCTTTTCGATCTCAGCCGCCAGGCGAGTCTCGACAAAATGCAGGTACCCATCCATCGTCGGATTGGTTGCTGCCAACCAGACGGCAACCATCAAACTCCCCACTACTCCGGCCAAGGTCACAGTACTCACGCAGACACCTTCATCGACCACGCGCCAACCATGATGATTGGCGGGTCACAAGCCCCATGCTGGTTTGACAAATACACCCCGTCTGTTTAGCTTACGCCCGATTTCTAAGGAATGGAACCCTGACCCGGCGCAGCGATTCGATCGCGCCGAGTCGACCGTCAACGGAAGGAGCGACCATGTTCGTGTGGAGTAAACGCCTTGTCACCGGCCTGCTGGCAGGGTTCGTCCTGCTCATCGGACTCTTTCTTATTCAAGGGGAGCCGGAAACGATCAGCGGCTTGAAAATTCACACCACCCGCTGGATGGCCGTGAACTATATCGGCCTGCTGGTGTGGGTGTTTATCTGGATGTTCGATCAAGCCCGCGTGCGCGGGAAAAACGTGTTGCTCTGGCTCGTGCCCTTTGCCCTGGCGCCGCTCCCGACCCTGATGCTGTTCGTCTTGTTTCTGCAGCGGAGAGTGAAGTCTTAGGAGCATAGAACCAGACAGCCGGTTCGACCATCCTGGTGATACGCTCCGCGAGAAAGCTTTGGAAAGCCGTCAGCAGGAGGCTTCGACTTCGCCCCGGTGTGAATTGAGTTCCGCATGTTGCGCGACCGGCTTGCGCAGAAACCACAAGAGCCACAGTCCCGGCAATGCGGCCAGGAATGTCACGAAGAAAAACGGTCCCCACCCGGCTAGGCCCACCAGTTTCGCCGCAGGCCACCCGAGAAATACGCGACCGAGGGCTTCGACGGAGGAGAGCAGCGCAAACTGAGTCGCGGTATAGCGGTGGTTACAAAGAGACATCACCAGCGCCACGAAGGCCGCCGTCCCCATGCCGCCGGTGAAGTTTTCCACTCCGACCGCAACGGCCATCACCGTGTAGTTCTTCCCGGCCCAGGCCAACCACATAAAGGCCAGGTTCGACAGGGCCTGCAAGATTCCGAATAAAAAAAGTGCGCGAAAAAGGCCCAAGCGCGGCATCAAGCCGCCGCCGATAAACGCGCCGAGAATGGTCGCGCCCATCCCGAACGCGCGGACGACTCCGATGTCTTCCGATGAGAACTGCATGCCTCGCAGCAAGAATGACGTGGTCAGCGCGCCGGCGAACGCATCACCGAGTTTGTACAACACGATCAAGGCTAACAGCGCCACCGCCATGGGACGCGCAAGAAATTCCGTCAGCGGCCCCCAGACCGCTTCCGCCATCGACTTGGGCGCAACCTGCGCATCCTCCGGCTCAGGACTCATGAGAATGGTCACGACTCCCAGCGCCATCACGCCGGCCATACATAGGTAGGCGACCGACCAACTCATGCGCGAGGCCAGAATCAATGCGAGGGAGCCCGAGGCAATCATGGCGATGCGATACCCCATCACCCAGGTCGCGGCCCCCAAACCCCGTTCCTCCGGTTTCAGGACGTCGGTCCGATAGGCGTCGAAGACAATGTCTTGCGAGGCGGAAAGAAAGGCGACTGCCAATGCCAAGGCTGCGAACACCTGCGCGCCTTCTGTAGGGCCAATCAAGGCCATCACGGCCAGCGCGAGAGCGAGACCGCTTTGGGTCACGATCATCCAGCCGCGCCGGCGACCGAGCCAGGGCGGCACAATCCGGTCCATCACCGGGGCCCAGAGAAATTTCAGCGTGTAAGGCAGTCCGACATAGGCGAACAGGCCGATGGTCGTCAGGTCCAGCCCCGCTTCGGTCAGCCAGGCTTGCAGGGTCCCGCCGGTGAGGGCGAGCGGCAGCCCGGAGGCAAACCCCAACGGCAGCATGATGCCGAGGCGTGGAGTCAGATATGCGCGAATAGATGACTGGTTCATGCGATCAGCGGGGCTAGAAGCTCACGAGGTGCAGCATACCACTGCCGCACAGGCTGAGGGCACCAGAATCGTGATTCCCTCTCTTGCGATCGGCACACGGTCGAGGCAGACTCAATCTGTCGTTGCTGATACGGCATACGCAAATGCCCCAGCCCTCCCTCGACAGATTCGGCCGGGCATGTTTCAGGGAGGCTTTTGTATAGCTGAACTGGTATAAGAAGCCAAAGGGAGAGGATGAGATGAACGTGACAAACTTAGGCTTCACGTGGAATTCCCGCTACCTCGAACTGTCGCCGACGGAAATGGCGATCGCCGTCGTGGCGGCACTTCTTGTAGGCGGAGCAGCCCTGTATTTTCTCCTTAAGGTGTTGCGCAGCAAGCCGGTGAAACTGCTCGGCATGGCTCTGTTGGTCGCGGGGATTGCACTGGTCGGCTGGCTGGCGATCGACCAGCATCAACAGGATGAGCGCACGCGCGTGTCGGAAATCTGGAGTCGCACCTTCGAAAACAGCGCGATCAAGGACTTCGAGTCCTGTGTCGCCAACCGCACGCCGCGAAGCCCCGGCCCGCAATACCGCGTCGAAGTGGTGACGGAATGCGGGGATGTGGCCAAGGCCATCAAAGAAGGTCTGGAAGCCCGTTGACGCAGGCACTGGCCCCTGCTGTGACAGGTCCCGCCGTAGCCGAGACCATCATGTTGCGGGCGAATCAGTCCGGAGATAGATAAACCAGTAGACCAGCGCGACCAGGACCGTCCCGCCGATGATGTTCCCAAGGGTCACCAGCGCCAGGTTGCCCAGCGCCCCCGCCAGTGACAGCGGCGCCGCGCCTCCGGCCGCCAGGGCAATTCCCAGCGGCAGGAAAAACATATTCGCCACGGAATGTTCGAAGCCGCAGGCCACGAAGGCGCTGATGGGAAACACGATGGCCAGAATCTTATCCGCCACGCTCCGCGCGCCCATACACAACCAGACCGCGAGACAGACCAACACATTGCAGAGAATGCCGCGGACAAACGCCGACAGCGGATCGAGTGCGATCTTGCTCCGCGCGATGCGGATCATCGTCTCCCCCACCGCGCCGTCTCCCAGCAGGTGCACCCCGGCCAGCAACACCAGCACCACCGTCCCGCCCGCGCCCAACAGATTGCCAAGATAGACCCAGATCCAGTTCCTCACCACCTGACGCGTCTGCACACAGCCGACGGCCCAGGCCATCGCAATCAAATTATTCCCGGTAAAGAGTTCGGCCCCTCCCACGACCACCAGCACCAGCCCCAGGCTGAATGTGATCCCCCCGGCCACGCGCAGAAGCCCGAACGGCAGCGCCGGGCCATCCTTCCCGACCGTGATCGTCACCGTGTAAGAGAGCGCTCCCAGCGAAATGAAGGCTCCGGCCAGCACAGCCAGCGCCACCATCGTCGGCACAGACGTGGTGACCTTGGCCAGACCCAGCTTGCAGACACGCGCTGCAATTTCCGGCGGCGGATAGGCATCGGCAACGGAACCGGCAGGAGGGGTGGAGAGTTCAGGCGTCATGTGATCAACATCACATGCATCGAGGCAGAGGCAGTACCGCTGGGCAGCACCTTTTCGATTCGCACCGTGGACACTTTATACTCGGGGCACTTGGAGCTTTCATCTGCGCTTGAGGACAGCAGCACATTCAGGTCGGTATCCGGGAAGTGAAAACTCGTGAACAGTTCGCCCGGTTGCACCCGTTCACTGACCATTACCGGAAGCTTCGCTTCGCCGCGCGCACTGACGAGCCGGACCAGATCACCGTTGTGGAGTTCCAATCGCGCCGCATCGAGGGCATGGATTTCCAGCACATCCGTATCAACCACCTGCATGATTTCTGTTCGCCTCGTCTGCGCACCACAGTTGTAATGTTGCAGAACCCGGCCGGTGATCAACACCAGCGGATAGGCCTCGGTCGGCGCTTCGCCCGGCGGCAGATAGTCCACCGCCACAAAGCTGGCCTTTCCTTTGGGGAACGACCGCTCGTGCATCAACGAGGTGCCGGGATGTTCTTTCGAGGGAACGGGCCACTGCAACCCGTCCGCCGCATCCAGGCGATCAAACGACACTCCGGCAAACATCGGCGCCAGCTGCGCGATCTCGTCCATGATGGCGGAGGGATGCGAATAGCGCATGGGATATCCCATACGCGCAGAGACTTCGCACACCACCTGCCAATCGGGCAGGACACCTTCGGGCGGCTCCACGGCTTTTCTGATGCGTTGAATGCGCCGCTCCAGATTGGTGAACGTTCCGTCCTTCTCCAGAAACGAGGCGCCGGGAATCACGAGGTGCGCCAGCTTGGCCGTCTCGCTGAGAAACAAATCCTGCACGATGAGGAAATCCAGGTTCTTGAGCGCCGCATGGACCTTTTTCAAATTCGGGTCGGTCTGAGCCACGTCATACCCGATGATCCACAGACTCTTGAGTGTCCCCGCCAGCGCCGCATCCCACATGTCCGGCGTCTTCATGCCCCGCGCAGTGGGCAAGGGCCGACCGGTAACCGCAACATGCGCCGCCGCCAGTTCGGGATTGTCGAACGGCTGATAGCCGGCAAAATAGGTCGGCAAAGATCCCACATCGCACGCACCCTGTACATTGTTCTGCCCACGCAACGGATTGATGCCGGTTCCGGGTCTGCCGATGTTTCCGGTGGCCAGTGCGAGATTCACCAACGCCATTACCCCGTGGCTTCCCCAGCGATGTTCGGTCATGCCCAAGCCGTGAACGGCCATCGAGCCGCCGCTCTTCGCGTATCGTCGCGCCGCTTCGGTGATCAGATGCGCCGGCACGCCGGTCAGACGCGAGGTCACCTCCGGGGTGCAATCCTCCACCACCTTCAACCAATCGCTGATTCCCTCGGTCCGGTCACGCACGAACGCTGCATCGACAAGGTGTTCCTTGGCAATCACATGCCCGATCCCGTTGAGCAGCGCCACATTGGTGCCGGGATGCAGTTGCAGATGGAGATCGGCCAGGCGAGCCAATTCAGTCCGCCGGGGATCGACTACGATCAACGGCACGCCGCGCCGCGCCGCCTGCTTGATACGCGCACCCAACACCGGATGCGACTCGGTAGGATTGGCCCCGACCACCAGGATCAGCTTCGCCAGGTCCAAATCCCGGATGGAATTGGTCGCCGCCGACGCGCCGAGTGTCTCCATCATCCCGGTCACAGTCGCGCTGTGGCAGACGCGGGCACAATTGTCGATATGATTGCTGCCGATCACGCAGCGCATGAATTTGCCGAACAGGTAATTTTCTTCGTTCGTCCCGCGGCTCGAAGATATCGTCGCCAGGGCATCCAATCCGTGAGCGTCCTTGATCCTGGTCCACTCGTCCGCAATTCGATCGAGCGCCGCAGACCAGGAAATCTCTACCCACTGGTCGCCCTGCCGCAACAACGGCGCGCGGAGCCGGTCGGGCGCATAGTTGTACGTCCAGCCGAATCGGCCCTTCATACAGGCATGACCCTGATTTGATGGCCCGTCATCCGCCGGCACCATTCGTACGACCCGCTCATCCCGCACACCCGCCTCGAAGGCGCAGCCCACTCCGCAATAGGCGCAAGTGGTGCGAACCGAGCGAACAGGCGGACCCGCATCGTGAACGGTTTTTTCGATGAGCGCGCCGGTGGGGCATTCCTTTACGCAGGCGCCGCAGGACACACAATTGGACGACGCGAAGCCGGCGGCTTCCCCCGCCAGCGGCGCAGCGCCTGCGACCGGCCGGCTCGCGAAGCCCCGATACAGCATCGTCAGCGCATGGGTTCCCTGGATTTCATCACAGGCCCTCACGCAACGGGCGCAAGAAATACAGGCCGCATTGTCGAACGTAAAAAACGGGTTGGAGCGATCGACGGTATCCATCCTGGTCGAGGGTTGCGGATAGCGGACCTGCGTCAGGCCCAGTGTCTTGCCCAACCACTGCAAAGACTCCGGCGCGCGATCTCCCTCCGGTTGTTCGGACAGATACAGTTCGACGAGATGTTTCCTGAGCCGGTTGAGGCGTTCACTCTCCGTGTGAACGACCATGCCTTCGCGTACCGGCGTCGTACAGGAGGCCGGTGTGCCACTCTGACCCTCGACCTCGCAGAGACACAGCCGGCAGGAACCGAACGGCGCCAGGTGGTCCGACGTACAGAGTCCGGGAATGGCAATGCCGGCCTTCTTCGCCGCGCCATACACTGTGTCGCCCGGCGAGGCCACCACGAGCCGCCCATTAATGCTTAGCTTCACCTGGCTGTTCCTTGAATCTCGTGGGTCGTCAAGAGAGGCCTCACGCAACAGGCTCCTGTGTCACGTTTAACGTGATGCCCTTCACGATCTCAGCTTGCTCCGGAATTCGGCGGAAAAATGTTCGATCGCGGTCAGCACCGGATAGGGTGCGCGCCCGCCGAGCGCACAAAGGCTGGCGAGCTTCATGGTTTCGCCCAGATCGTCCAGCAGCTCGAGATCATCCACCGTTCCACTACCGGTTTGAATCCGTTCGAGGATTTCGCGTCCGCGCACGGAGCCGATGCGGCAGGGCGTGCACTTACCGCAGGACTCGTCGGCGGTAAACGCCATGAAGTGCCGCGCCAGATCCACCATATCCGTCTCATGGTCGTACACGACGATGCCGCCATGCCCCAGTACGGCGCCGGCCTTGGCAAACGCGTCATAACAAATCGGTATGTCCAGCCCGGAGGCAGGGAAGAGACTCCCCAGCGGTCCACCGACCTGCACGGCCTTGAAGCGCGAGCCCGGCGCCATGCCTCCGCCGAACTGCTCCAAGACCTGGTGCAGACTTAATCCGAATGGCACCTCCACCAGTCCCGCATGTTTCACCCGTCCGCCCAGTTGCAAAGCAATGGTGCCACGGGACTGTTCAGTTCCCAATGACGCATGCCAGGCGCCGCCACGCGAAAGAATATTGGGGACCGTCGCAAAGGTCAGCACATTGCTGACGATCGTCGGTTGTCCGTACAGGCCGGACTGTGCCGGATAGGGAGGTCGCGCGCGCACGACACCCCGCCTTCCCTCCAGCGATTCCAGGAGCGCCGTCTCCTCGCCGCAGACATAGGATCCGGCTCCCTCGACCACCTCGATGAGAAACGGTTCGCCGTCCAACTCCAACAACTCCGCCTCGTCGGCTTTTTGAATGGCCGCGCGCAATATCGCCGCCGCCGCCGGATACTCCTGTCGGCAATAGACATAACCCCGATCGGCCCCGATGGCTCTGGCGCAAATCAACATGCCTTCCAACAACCGGAACGGATCCCCTTCCAGAATCATCCGGTCACAATAGGTTCCCGCATCCCCTTCATCCGCATTGGCCACCACATATTTCCCTACAGCCTTGGCCTGTTGCGCGACCTTCCACTTGTTCCACACGGGAAAGGCGGCCCCGCCGCGCCCGCGTAACTGCGAGATTCGCAGTTCTTCGATGATGGCATCAGGCTCGATCCGAAGGGCTGCTTCCAACCCGGTCAGGCCGCCGCGCGCCTGGTATTCATCCAGGGCCAGTGGCTCCGTCTCGCCAAAGTTGGCGAAGGTGAACCTGGTTTGTTGCGTCAAAAATGGAATGGCCTGCACCGCTGTACCACCGGTTCCAGACAGAATGGAGGGCAGGTCTTGAGGCGTGACGTTGAACCAGGCTACCCGCCCGGCAGGACTATCCCGCTCCACGATCGGCTCGAGGAAAAACGCCCCGCGGGAGGAGGTGCGAATGAGTTGCACATCGGGACGTTCGGACCAGGCATCCGCCAGAAGGCCGGCGCCGGCGGCCCGGGCAGAGGTATCACTGGACAAATACAGTCGTGTCACGCTGCTCATCTTACCGGTATCGCTCCAGCACCGTCTCCAACTCCGACGGCAGCACGCGCCCGTACAGATCGCGATCGATCATCATCGTCGGAGAGACGGCGCAGTTCCCGGCACAGGACATGGTGTCGAGCGTAAATCTACCGCCGGCAGTAGTCTCGCCCACATCGATACGGAGACGATCCTGCAGTTCTCGCAAGAGCCGGCCGCAACAGTTGGCATAGCACGATTCGCCCATACATACTCTGATGAGGTGCCGCCCGGGAGCGGTCACTCGCAGATCGGGGTAATAGGAGAGCACCCCGGCGACTTGCGCGGTTGTGGTGTGCAACGTGTGAGCGATCTGGGAAATGGCCTCCACCGGCACATGCCCGAGCCGCTCCTGCAAGGCCAGCAGCGTCTTGAGGATGTTGGGTGGCTGCCCCTGAACGCCGGCAAGAATTTCCTTCACCTGGTCTTGCATAGGAATGCCTGCCTCTCGTCGCTCGCCTTTCGAGGAAGAAGTAGTACCGTACTCCCCACCCTTCACAACGAACGCTCCCCCTCAGGAAAGCCCCACATGCGCGCGGAGCCTGTTGTAATCGAACGCCGCCACGCCGGTCCGAAGGAGACCGAAGTCACAGCGCTCCATTTCATCGATGAGGGCGGCCACTTTCGCCCGGCCCCCAGGGGTCTTCATGACATGGCTGGGGGTCTCCCCTCCTAAGACGGGCGACTCCCGATCGGCCCATTCCAGATAGACCGCTTGAAGAAACGCGCTGACCAGGATCTGATCCTCTTCAGCCGTCACGACGACCGTCAACGGCTCCACCGCAGACAATTCCTCCTGGGTAACCTGGCGAGCGGGCGGTTGTACTGCTTCACCGCGGAAGTGCAGCGAAAAACCAAAGGCGGCGGCCAGACTATGTTTGACCGTATCAAGCCGCTCCCGGTTATCACATTCCAGGAAAAGTTCCGTAGCAGTGACCGTCACCCTCGCCGTCGCGATCTCCTTCGAAGCATCATCATTCCGGCGCTGGAGAAATCGACGTAGCTTGCGTGAAGGAACAGGGCCACCGGCAGAAACCACAGCTTCTTCCTTCCATCCTTCCAGCTCAGCCATGCTTCCCGCGATAAACGTAAATTCATGATGTTCGTAGAGCGCCATCACATAAAAGTACGGCGCGCCATCGGTCGTCCGATAACGGATCTCGCTCACCGCCTCAACCAGCGCCGAGAGCCGCATGCGCGCAAAATTTTTCAAGAGGAGATGCCCGAATCGCTTGGCGAATTCCGGCCAGTCGCCCAGTTCAAATGATCCGCCCACGACTTCCATCTCGCGGCGCTCTTCCCCCGTCGTTTCGTAGAGCGCACGCGCATCCTCGGCCGACAGCACCAAGACCGGACCGGCCAGGACAGCCCGGGTGCTCTCCGGATCACCTGGCTCGCGAACCAGTCGAGTGAACAACACCTGCCCGTTTTCCACGTCCAACCCCATATCGTCAGCGGGAATCTCATACAAACGACCGTTCCCGATCGACCGCAAACCTCGACGAGCCGATGCGGACTGGACCGGCAGGACTTCGACCAGATCCAGGTACGAATGTTTCAGCGGATCAAGCCAAACGCGTTCCTCCTCCGGGATGTGTTCGGTGATGACGTCGCGCAATTGTTCGATGAGAGTCAGCTGCCCGTCTTCCGGATAAAAATCGGCGTAGAGCAGCAGATCCGCCAGCTCCACCTCTTCCGGCAGCGGGGACAGCGGCGACTGGTTCCCCAGCTCCACGTACACCTGCAAGGCGCGGCTGAATGCAATCCGCCGCTGCTGAGCGAAACCCGGCGCCATGGACAGACGATCAAGCCTCGACAGCAGCCTGTCCAGGTCCTTGGTGACCGGCACCGAACGCCCGGCGACCCGCTCATTCGCGAGCTTCATGGATCTCCTCCATGACGGCTTCTTCCGCATCCAACCAATCCTGCAACGCGTATCCCTCGCGGGAGCCCCGCTCCTTCCACAGCTCGAACGCTTTCTGCGAAATGCGCTCCCACATTCCGTCGGGCAATTCGATAGGATTGGCCGCGGACCGCACCGCAGCCCGGGGAGGTGCTTTCACCACAGACGCTTTCTTCACCTTGGGCTTCATGGGAGGACTCCTTCCTGAGAACGGACCGGTTACGTGTTTCCCTGCGGGACGATACGCTGATAGTCTGCGCCGAAGTTGAACTGACGAACCGTCAGGACCGGACAGGGCGCATGGCGCAGCATCGCGCCGGCGATACTTCCAACAAGAACATGCGAAATTCCGCGCCGCCCATGCGTCCCCATGATCATCAAGTCGAACCCCTGCTGGGTGACATAGGAGGCGATCGAATCGGCCGGCAAACCGGGTTTGAGCACATGATCGGCCTGAATGCCGTGGGCAGTCAGACAGGCGGACAGTATGCTCAGGCGTTTCTCCAGGTAGTCCCGCTGCTCCTTCCACTCCTTCGCATGACTCAAACTGAAATCCAAACCGTACGCGACCGGTTCCATGGCATGGAGGATGGTGATCGTGGCCCCGAGGGGGTTCGCGAACTGGACGGTATATTCCAACGCATCCAGCGAGCAGGTGGACAGATCGATCGGAACCACGATTCGCTTGATGGCCGACGTCGCCGCCGCACCGGTCGCCCCGTTCTTGCCGGCCTTCACCGCGAGGACCGGACAGGGCGCCATCCGCACCACCCGCTCCGCCGTGCTGCCGATCAACACATGGTCCAGCCCGGTGCGTCCATGCGTGCCGACCACCAGCAAATCCGCCCTGATTCCTTCGGCAACCGTCTGAACGGCCTGACTCGGAATGCCGGTTTCGATACGCGTCGTGATCGGCTGACCCGCCGCCTTGGCCCGCGCCTCTACGGACACCAGCTGACGATTGGCTTCGCTACGCAGATGGTCCAGATACATCTTATTGACGGTGTACTCCGGGTCCATCCCCGGATAAAGTTCAAGGACGGTCATTACACAAAGTTCGGCCTTCCATGCGCCGGCCAGGGCCAAGGCATAACCCATGGCACGATCGGCGCAAGCCGAAAAATCCGTCGCGAAGAGCACACGCTTGATCAGAGGTGCCATGACCTAGGCCGCCTCCACATTCAAGAGCAAGAGTTCGCCTTTCATGTTCTGATGGATGGAACAACGGAACTCATGTCGCCCCGGCCGCTCCATGGTGAAGCGAACCACCGCTGACTTCTTCCCGTCTAAAAAAATCCCGCTGATGCCCCTGCCGTACGACACAATCCCTCCGGACTCGACACGCGTCGGAATTCCGTCGAACATGGTCGAACCGAAATCGTGGCGTTCCTGATCCTCATTCGTGATGGCGATGACCGTCGCGACTCCCAGTCGGAGGGGAATCTGCTTGGTGACGAAGGCAAAATCCCGGATCTCCACCTCAATCCGCTGCTCCGCCTGAGCTCCGCCCTGGGAGCAGAGCGCCAAAACAAAACAGGCTGCCAGCCAAACCCGCCCCCCGCTCAAAACCGACGCCCTCTTTTTCACACCCATAACCATGCCTCCTTATGATGAACTCTTGCTGGTGCGCACCTTCGTTCGTTTGACGGGCAACGGAACCGTCAGGACCGGACAACCAGCCGTCCTGACCACCTTCTCCGCCGTGCTGCCGAAGAAGATCTTATCCACACCGCCCACCGCTCCTCCATAACTTCCCATCACGACCAAATCAACCCCCTCCACCCGCGCCGTCCTCGCGATCTCCTCAAAGGGACAGCCATCGGCGAGCAGCCGTTTGATGTTTATCCCCTTCGCCTCATCCCGGGCCAGCAATTCCCGAGCATTCAGACGGGCGAAGTGATGGAGCTGTTTTTTCTGTTTTGCGACATCTGAAGCAGGTGCCAAACCGAGCCGATTCAGCGCGTCAAGACTCTTGGTATCGACCACGTGGAGCAGGAGCACCTCTGCCTGATACGACCGCGCAAACGATAGGGCGATCCGGAACGCTTCTTCGGAACAGGGCGAGAAATCCACCGGAACCAGAATCTTCGTGAACAAACGATCTGCCATCACATCTCCCCCCCACTCCGCTTCGATATCATCAGCAAGGCCGATGCCATCAACACAGGCCGATAACTCAACGCGAACAGCCCGGTTTGCCTATGATTCATACGCCTTTGGGCATACACCATCAACTACCGAACCATTCCGGTGGTGTCCTGCTACAGCCTCACAAAGCCCCCTGTAGCGGAACGCCACAGATTCCAACAGGCTGATCAGGCGCGAAACAGTGGATGGTCAACGGAGATTACTGAATGCCGCTGTAGTCGGTGCAGGCGCTGGTCCACGCGCACAGCGCATGGATTTCCACCCCACCTCCCTGATGGCATTCCTCTTGCTCAAAGACTGATCGAAAGGAAAGCCCTATGTCTCGAACGCATTGGCTCTTGCTTGGAGCTCTACTCGTGGGCGTCGCCGTCGCCCTATATCTCATATTCTTTTGCCCGACGGAATGCCACTGACCGTTCGCACCATCACGACGACGTGATTCGACCACACGCATGAATACGGAGAGCATCTTTCAGCTTACGATCACCGGCGACGGAGTTGCACTCGACGGGATCCTCGGCCTCCCCAAACAGCCGCGGGGCATCATTGCCTTTGCCCACGGCAGCGGGAGCGGACGGTTCAGCCCCCGCAACCAGTTCGTGGCCCGCGTCCTGGAAGCGGGCGGGTTCGCAACATTACTGCTGGATCTGCTCTCGCCGGAGGAAGCCGACGATCAGCGGAAAATTTTCAATATCGATCTCCTGGCTGATCGCCTGCTGCTTGCCCAGGCCTGGTTACACACACATGCTCAAACCAGCGGACTACGACTCGGCTACTTCGGCGCCAGCACGGGAGCCGGGGCAGCCCTGCAGGCAGCGGCTCGCGAGCCACAAGCGGTCGGCGCAGTCGTCTCACGCGGCGGACGGCCCGATCTCGCAGGCCCTTATCTCAGCCGCGTCACCGCACCGACCCTGCTGCTCGTCGGCGGCGACGATGGCCCGGTCATCGGCATGAACGAGGAGGCGATGAATCAACTCACCTGCCAGAAGGACCTCATCATTATTCCGGGAGCCAGCCATCTTTTTGAGGAGCCCGGTACGCTTGAGCAGGTCGCCAAAGAGGCGCTCCGCTGGTTTCAACGCTACCTCTCCCCGGCCTCGCACAGAACAAAGGAGTTTCGGCAATGAAGATCCTCCTCGCAGTCGATGGGTCCGACCATTCGTATGAAGCGGTCAGAGCGCTCAAGTACTTACGCCGTGCAGACGAGCTGACGCTCCTGCATGTAGTCGATGCCCCTCGCCCCGCCTACCCGATGATGGTTCCTGAAGTCGCCCAGGAACTGTACGCGCAATTGGAACGCAGCATGAAAGAAGATGGCGAGCAGTTGTTGACGCGGATCCAATCGCTCCTCCCGCTCCACAGCGGGCCTGTGGTGAAAGTGCTGGAAGTAGGGTCACCGGCGGAAAAGATCGTCTCGGCAGTCGAGGCACACCATGCAGATCTGATCGTCATGGGAGCTAGGGGCTTGGGGCCGGTAAAAGAACGGGTGCTCGGCAGCGTGTCTCATCGCATCTTGAGCATGGCTCTCTGCGCCAAACTGATTTTGCACGGCTCGCTCCGCGATTTGAAACAGATCCTCCTACCGCTCCAAGGCCCATCGGATGCCGAGGCCGCGCTTCGGTTTCTCGGGAAACAACCATTTCAGGAACCGGTGAACATCAATCTTCTAGCCGTGCTCCCGCCGACGCGCCCGCCATGGCCAGTGGACGATAGTGCGGCCGAAAAGCTGGAGGTGCAGGCCCTTCGCCATGCCCGGGAATTCGTGGACGACGTGGCGGGCAAACTTCGCGCACAGGGGTATACGACCCGGAGTGCCAGCGTTCTGGGAACTCCCCTTACCATGATTCTCCACGAAGCGGAGAAACTCGGAGTGGATCTGATCATGGTCGGCTCACGCGCCAGACAGGGCATAACCAGGTTCGTCCTGGGCAGCGTCTCCCATGCGGTGCTCCATCGAGCTCCCTGTCAGGTGCTGGTGTTTGAATGAGCGAGGTGAGGAGAGATCGGTGTGCCAGATAATGCTGTACGAGATTATTAACTATGGAGAAAGAAGCGTTATGAGCGCGCCAGGCCGGTCGGAAAAGTCGTCCAGCAAGGCCGCAGGGAGCGCGACGACTGAAGCGTACCCTCTGGGTACGTTGCAAGGAGGCGCACGACCGAGAACGCCGCTGGCGGCTTTTCCGACCCGCCTGGGCTAGCAGGGCTGGCCGTTGAAGACGCAGGGCTTATACCGCGCAATATCGAATTCAATATCCTCCTGGTAGACCCGCTCGTTCCCGTTCACCCCGTCCTGATCCGGGTCATTGAACATCGTGTGGTTCCACCAATAAAACAGCGGATATTGCTCGGTGTAATAGACCGGGTTGCCATAGTTGCTCCTGGTGTATTCCTGCACCAGGCGGCCCGTCACGTAATCGACCTTCCCGTCGCCATGCAGCGAATACAGCATAATGAACATTCTCGACTCATGGTCATAGAGTTCGTCGAGACGACTGTTCAGATCCGGCTCGAGCGGGAGGGGCTCCAGGGACCAACCCTGAGCAGGCGGAAGCAGCAGGCACAGCAGGAGGATCACACAAGCGACAATGCGATGGTTCGTCATGGTTCCAGAGTCCGACCGACACCACAGCTCAAACGATTTCGTTCATGCTACCACCCACCTATTGCACGTTCAAGCGTTTGGCCTGCGTTTTTCGCGGTACGCTCACCTTGCCGATCCGATGCGCCACCTCTTATAATCGCGCACGATGTCCACCAGCATGCCGCGCGCATCACTCCATACATTGGGCTGCCGCCTCAGCCAGTCAGAGACTGCGATGCTGGCCGATACCCTCACGCGCCAGGGATACCAGCTGGTCGAGTTCGGCAAGGAAACAGACCTGCTGGTCTTGAATACCTGTTCCGTTACGGAAAATGCCGAAAAAGATTGTCGTTACGCAGTGCGCAAGACCTTGCGCCACTCGCCCCATGCCTTCGTCGCCGTCACCGGCTGTTACGCGCAGACTGGCGCCGCGCAACTGGAGACTGTTCCCGGCATTGATCTGATCGTCGGCACTCAGTTCAAAATGAATCTGCCGGACTATCTCCCGGCCCCGGCCAAACTCCAGAAACAGCCGGAACCGGAACTCCGTCACAGCCGCACCATCGATCGCGAAGATTTCGTCCTGCCCGGCACCGCCTATTCCGACTCGACCCGCGCGCTGCTGAAAATCCAGGACGGATGCGACTTCATGTGCAGCTTCTGCCTGATTCCGTTTGCGCGCGGGCGTGAACGCAGCCGCGTTGCCGAGGATGTGTTGCGGGAAGCGCGCGATCTCGCCGCGCACGGTTATCAAGAACTCGTGCTCACCGGCGTGAACATCGGCCAATATTCCCATCAAGGAATGGATCTGGTTGCCCTGCTGAAAGAGATTGAATCTATTCCCGAAGTGCCTCGGATCAGGATTTCCTCTATCGAACCGACCACGGTGCCCGGCAGGCTTCTGGAACACATGGCCGCCTCGACAAAGCTCTGCCACTATCTGCATCTTCCGCTACAGAGCGGCGACGACGGAATCTTACACGCCATGAATCGACGGTATGGCGTCCGGGAGTATGAAGAATTGGTCGAGCAGGCCCTGCAGCTGATGCCGGATCTCGGCCTGGGAACCGATCTCATGGTCGGCTTTCCCGGCGAAGATGATCAGGCATTTGAGAACACTATGCAGACAGCCACCAGACTTCCCTTTTCATATTTTCACGTGTTCAGCTATTCATCCCGACCGGGAACGGCAGCGGTTCGCCTGAAACCTCAGATTCCGCCTGCAACTATCCGGCAACGCAGCAAGACCCTGGCCGAACTATCCCGAACCAAGACGCTGGCCTTCTATCAACGACACATCGGCCGCACGGTTTCCGTGTTGTTCGAGCAGGGCGAGCGCGACGGATTCCGCACGGGCACTACGTCCAATTTCACCCGAGTGGCGGTCGCGGCCGAGGCCGTTGCTGCCGGTTCCATCCACCCAGTCACGATCACCGGAGTGATGGACGGCTTGGCCTATGGCCACCTGGCCGCTCCAGCCGCCACGTCCGCGCATAGGCCACTGCTATGACACAGCCCAATAAACCCCATACAGTCCATATCGAAACCTTCGGTTGCCAGATGAACGAGTACGATTCGGAACTCGTCCGAACCTTGCTCCGCAAGGCGGGATTTGAATTTACCGAGGATCGGGAGCGTGCCGATGTCATGCTCATGAACACCTGCGCCATTCGTGAGAATGCGCATAACAAGGTGTACGGCCACCTCGCCGAACTCAAAGCCGTCAAGGAACAGCGGCCGCTGGTCGTCGGTGTGCTGGGCTGTATGGCGCAAAACCTCAAGGAAGAGCTGACAGAAAAACAACCGCTCGTGGATGTGCTGGTGGGCCCGGACGGATACCGGCAGCTGCCCGGCTTGCTGACGAATGCCCTGAACGCCGAGGAACAGGAAGTAACCCGCCGGGGCTTGGCCGTCGATCTATCGGAATACGAAACCTACGACGACATTCTTCCCGAGCGCGACGGCGGCTGTAACGCCTGGATTGCCATCATGCGCGGGTGCGACAACTTTTGCAGTTTCTGCGTGGTGCCCTACACCCGCGGACGGGAACGCTCGCGTGATCCCCAGGGCATCATCCGCGAGGTGGAAGCCACGGTAGAAGCCGGCCATACCCAGATCACGCTGCTCGGGCAAAACGTGAACTCCTACCGGTACGACGATTGGGATTTCGCCCGTCTGATCCTGGCCGTCGCCGAAGTGCCTGGAGTGCAACGGGTCCGGTTCACCTCACCCCATCCGAAGGACTTTCCCGCTGCCTTACTGGATGCCGTCGCCAGCCACCCGAACATCTGCAAGCACATCCACCTGCCCTTGCAGTCCGGCAACGACCGCATCCTGGAACTGATGAATCGTACCTACAGCCGGAAGGAATACCTGGACCTTGCCGCAACGATTCGCCGCCGGCATCCCGGCATCGCTCTGACGACCGATATCATTTGCGGCTTCTGCTCGGAAACCGAGGAGGAGTTTCTGGATACCTATCGCATCGTGGAGGAGGTGCAGTACCACTCCGCCTATGTGTTCAAGTATTCGGAGCGGAAAAACACTATTGCGGCGCGCAAATTTCCGGACGATGTACCGGAAGCCGTCAAGGGTGAACGCGTCAGCCGTCTGGTGGACCTGCAACGCCCTGTGACCGCGCGCATCAATCGGGAGCTGATCGGCCGGACCCTCCCGGTAATGGTCGAAGGCGACTCGAAACGTTCCTCGGAGCAATGGATGGGCCGCACCGATACCGGCATCTATGTGATTTGGAACAAGAGCGACGCCCCTGCCGCACTCGGCAGCATCCAACCGGTTACGATCCTCGACGGAAGTGCCGCCGTGCTGATGGGGCGGCGTGATCCCGGTGCTACCCTGTCGTGAATCGAATCCGCACTCCCCACAATGCGACACCCGGACCAAGCCGGTCTCCACACGCCGCACCGTGGTTGCAGCAGGATGATAGGCACTCACTTATTGCAGGGTGGAGGGGACAACATTGCCCAGTCCTGTACAACCGTTGCCAAAATTTAGACGCCCGCCCACGTCAGACTGACAAACACAGAACACGCTCTGCCATCACTTCGCTTATCTGTTTTCAGTCCCGCGCGCTGGCTCGCTACCACCTGCCTCTCAATGGAGTGACTTCACTGCCTTGAAACATCAATAGCTTAGACGATCGCTTCCAGCGTGTGCCGCCACGCCTCATTCACAAGATCCATCGCAGGTATCGACTCAACGGGGACGCGCAATCGCGCCTCCGAAGTCTATGGAAACAGGGCATAGCCTTTGCTTGGTCCATTCTGGCAACCGCATAAAACCAGGTTCATTAACCACCGACCCAGCCAGAGGACGTCGCATCATGAAGAAAGAGATCAGCCAGAGTCATGCAGAAGAAACCCCTACGGGTATGAGCCTGGAAACCATCATCGCCGTCGGGGTCTTCGGATGGATGGCCCTCGGCGTCGTCATGATGGGCCTGGGGATCTGGTAATTCCAAACCGTCGCTCCGCGCCTTCGCCCTGAAGCCGCGCCGCCCCTGTTCCCGACCGCATCGACCAGCCGAGAAGGAAGACCGCCATGCTGACTCACGGCTCCCGCTCCTCCCTGACGCAAGCATTGAACTCCGGACTCCTCGGATTGACCCTGCTGGGAGCCATGACCGCCGGTTGCTCCTCCGCCCCCTCCTCCATTCAACAAACTGCCGCCACGCAGCCGCAAGGCTCCGTCCGGCTCGAAGAAGTCGCCGATTGGGAATTTGAAGCCTCCCATCCCAGCTCCATTGATACCGCTACCCTCGACAGCCTGTTGCGAGCTGTCATGATTGCGGAGGCGCAGACGGATCTATCGAATCTGCCCGTGGATGGCAGCAAGCCGATGGCAGTGTTCAGCGATGAGGACGTGCACTATCTTGCTCCCCTGCTAGCCCAAGCGTTGTCCCAAGCGCAACCCGAATATGTGGTCGCTTTCCGGCTATCCTCATCGGCAGGGTCAGGCTCTGAACCCACCGCGGGCACCCTTTACGTCAAGAACGACCGGTTATATCTTACGCTCACCGAGCACAACGGCTCCCTGGCGAAGGTCGAGTCGACGTTGTTCGGGAGCGGAAGACCGGCGCGTCTCGTGAGCATCACACCGGCCACCGCCGGACAAATTGAGCAGGCAGTACCGGCTGTGGTCCAGGGGCGGCAGCAGATGAAGTCCCTCGTGATCGACTACAGTCTGTTTGCCAAAAAGCAGGAACCGGCGCCGATGGTGGCGGTAAGTCCAGTAACGCCGATGCCTCAACCGGTCCAGACCATGCCCGCTCGACCGGTAGCCGTCATGCCGACGGAACAGCCGGCCAAGACTCAGCCCTCCGTCCAACCATCGATCACAGACAAAGTTGCGGTGAACGTGCATTCCGCCGAGGACGAACGATTGAGCGATACGCTTCAGGAATTGCAGGATGCGCGGGAAGCCATGGCCCGTAAGGATGCGAAAATCAGCGCCCTGCGAAGAGACTTGGAGTCGATGCGGATGCAGTTGGAAACGAAGGACAAGGAACTTCGAGCAGTAAAAAGCACTCAGCAGACGCAACCCAAACGCGAAACTCGTAACAAGGCCGAACTCACCGTTCGCTGACCGTTCGCGTACCCCGCTCAACCCACATCGATCAACTCGGGTTTCAACAGCACAATCTCTCTCGATATCGGCTGCCGGAAATTCATCCGGCAGTAACAGCCATACGTCACGTAAGTATCCTGCAGGCAGTAGAGGGCGATCTCCTTGCCCTGCCCGTCCGCCCACATCTGGGCCACCTGCGACCCGCTTCCCGATTTGCTCTCAACATTCAACGCCCGGGCCAGTACATCCAGCTTGACCCATCCGCGGTTATCCCAGTTACTCCAGATGGCCATGGTGTCGTACACCGGCTCCGCGCGAAACTTGGCCAGATTGATCTCCATACTGGGCTTGACCTGGTGGATGATCGACCGCTTTTTAATGAAGGGCAGGTCGAAATTCAATCCGTTGTGGGTAATGAACAGCGAAGGGCGCACCTGGGCGAGGTGGCTCCAGAAACCGCGCAGCAGCTCCTGTTCATTTGCGCCATACCAGGACATCGCCCCCCGGGGCTCAAGGTTATCCGTGAACTCCAGCAAGCCGATACAGACGATTTTGCTGAACGTACCGTCGAAGGAAGACTTCTCGTAGAGTTCATCCTCCACTCGGTGCTGCGCCTGCGCCTCCCCGACCGCAAACAAATCGCCGCCGGTTTCCTCGAACGTGGCCTCGTCCGACGTGAGCTGCCGCCCGGCGATCCGCGCCCATTCCTCTCTGGGGGCCTGCACCGTTTCGATATCCAGCACCACCTTCATACGCCTCTACACCTTCCCCTGCTGAAGCGCCGCGATAACCGGCTGGTCGGCCGGAGGAAACTCGAACGCGGCCATCTCATGAGGATAGACCCATCGAAGCTCCGCGCAGTCCAGCGCGACCGCAACACCGGCTTCGATCCGGCAACAAAAGAAATGCAGTTCCACAACCTTCTCGGGATATTCATGCCGTACGATCTGAAAAGGAGTCGGGGTACCGATCCGGATGTTCAGTTCCTCCCATAACTCCCGATGCAGACATTCCTCCAGTGTTTCGCCTACTTCACGTTTCCCACCCGGAAACTCCCACAGGCCGCCCAGGTGCGCACCCGCCTTACGGCGCGCGATCAAATAGCGGCCTTCGTCCGTAATGATACCCGCCGCAACCTCGATCACCTTCATACTGACCCATGACGCCTACGCCGTGACGCATACACCAAAAGCGCTGTCGGTGCGCCACTACGACTTCTTGCCCTCGAAGGGATAGGTCTTGCAGAACGTCTTCATCGGGCAGAGGAGACAATAGGGATCGCGCGCGGTGCAGACCGTCGCGCCGAAGTCCATGATCGCCTGGTTGAAATCATACCCTTTTCCGCGCGGAATCAACGCTTCGGACAGTTCCCAGAGCGCGGCTTTTTGCGCCTTGGGATCACCTTCGGCGATGAACACCCGGTGCAGCACGCGGATCACGTTGGTGTCGAGAATCGGCGCGTCCTCGTTGAACGCAAACGAACGGATCGCCCCGGCGGTATAGCGCCCGATGCCCTTGAAGGAGAGCAACTCCTCCGCATCACTCGGCAACTGTCCCCCGTACCGCGCCACCGTCTCACATGCGATGCTGTGCAACCGCTCGGGACGGATATTGTAGCCCAACGGATACCAGGTCTGTTTGACATCCGCGACCGGCGCACCGGCCAAATCTGCGAACGAGGGGTATCGCTCCAAAAACTCATGGTACTTCGGAATCACCCGATCCACTTGCGTCTGCTGGAGCATCACTTCCGACACGAGGATGTGATAGGGATCGGATGTCCTTCGCCAGGGCAGATCGCGGCCATGCTCCTTGTACCACTTCAACAAGCGGTTCTGAAATCGCTGTTTCTGCCCGCGCACGAGCGGGACGGAGGGTGTCGACGATTTCTTCTTGCGGCGGGGAGATTTCTGGGCGCGAGACTTTATTGGCATAACAATTCGTGAGGCGTGGCGGCATTCTAAAAGGCGGTGGGCTGAAAATCAAACGAGCGGGGAATGACCGAAAGCGCCGCAAGGCACGGGCGAACGCCGTATTGCGCCCATGCCTTGCAGCACCTGCCGTCGTCTGAGACGGCTCGACAGGCTATTGCGGAGAGGCCTGCACCTTCGTCGCCTCCTTAACCGGCGGATCGATCACGATGTTGGGGCCTTGCACTTTCGGCAACATGCCGGCGCCCGGTTTTTCCAGCAGACGCTGGTTCTGGTCGTTGATCGGGAGTTTCTGCGACATATGCCGTTCACCGAATGCCGCAGCCCCGCTGAGCGCGGATTCCCCGCCGCCGTTGGCACGCCCTGAATCGTTGGCGAGAGCCTGGCCGTTGACCGGGTCAGTCGCCTTGCCCATCGGGTATCCCGGATGTTGCGGGAGCAGCGCCGGATTGGCGAATGCCACCGCAGCAACTACGATTCCCACAACCGCTAACAGGAATATGGATAATGAGGCTCTCATACTGACACCTCCTTGTGGCTGACGAAACAACAACGCCCTCCCGACAACATAACCGCGAGGGCGCACAACGGACATCTGAAGGGATAACAACCGAAGAAATCCGTGCGGAGGAAGGTCACCCCGGTTTCATAGTCACCTCCGGGACACCCTTAAGCTTCACTCCCCTTGAACTGCCTCGTCAAGCAGCCGGAACCTGGCCTGCCAAGCCGGTTTGCAGGCACTGGAGCCGGACAATACTCAGGCTGACGGGATCTGGCCGATAGGGCCGAACCGATACCCTAGGGATTTTCCCACCGCCAAATGGTCGGAGACATTATCCTGATCGCGCCCCGTACTGGCGGCATGGTATGTCAATTCGCCGGCTCGATTGATGTCCGCACCGGCTCCCCGTCTGTCACGGTCGGGCTAACAGCAGGGAGCCGACGGGTAGATACCCCGGACGAGACCTTGCCCACCGCGGAATTTCGGGAGGGGTCAGCCGTATGGAATCACCCACTTTATTCAGGGATGCACAAGATCACATGTCTATGACTGTTCACTATCGGGTCTCACTCTCTACACATTCAGACACGACCGGGGAAGGACGATTGCTGGATCTTTCGTTGGAAGGTTGCCGGATCGAATCCAGCCGGCAGTTGCCCGTGAACACCTACCTTTCACTCCGACTCATGATTTCACCCAAGGAAATGCCGATCCTGGTGGACCTCGCCGCAGTGCGATGGACGCGGGGTTCAATTTGCGGCGTGCACTTTCTGTCCGTCCAGCCAGTGCAATCCGAACGGCTGCAAACATTTCTCGCATCCGCCACCCCGTTGAACGTGCCGCCTCCACCCGACCAGAACTGAATCGTCAGACCGCCGACTCGTTCCTCACAGAGCCTTCCGCATTTCTCCCTTGTTTTTTTCGGGCTGCTCTTGCATGCTACTGACCGCTTTCTCCCCTGGGGGCCTCTATAGGCCAGTCCTCTCAACCACTCGCAAAGGGATGCCCGATGAACGAAGACAATCAAAGCCGCCGGATCGATGTGCTGGCTATCGGGCTCTTCGGCCTGGCGGTCGGCGCACTGACGCTGGGTGTGGCGCAACTAGGCTGGATTCAACACAAAAACATGGTGGGAGCCCTGGTGATCGCCCTCATCTTCGGCGGCGTGGTGCAACTTCTGGCAGGCATTACCGACATTCGATATAACGAACAATTGGGCGGTACCGCCTTGACGATGTATGGATTCCTCTGGATCACCCTCTGCACCGTCAAACTGGTGAGTGCCAGTTCCACGTTTCAGTTCGATGCCGTGCTCTATGCGCCCATCAATCTGGTATACGCGGCCTTCTCAGCCGTCATGATTTACTTGACGGCCTATCGCAATCTCACACTCAGCGCGCTACACGTCGTCATTACGCTGACGTTTCTCGCCACGACGTTTGCCAGGCTGGATTTCATCAGCGAGCTCTTGCCGGGATGGGGACATCTGATCGTGGGGTTGATGGCCTTTTATCATGCCGTCGGCAGCCTGACCCAGGCGTTTACCGGCCGGGCCATCCTGCCGCTTGGCCCGCCGCTCCTGTTCCACAACCACAAACCATTGCACTCAATCGCCAAGGTGGTGTAGCGCAGGGTGACGACAGCCAGCCGGCTGCAATGACGTGCTTCGTTGCGCGTTACTCGTAGGCTGTTCAAAAAGGCTGTCCAGCAAGGCCGCAGCGAGTGAAGAGGCGAATCGTACTATGCTCGTACGGTGAGCCTCTGATCGAAGCGAGAACGCAGCTGGCAGACTTTTTCAACAGCCTACTACCAATCGGCGCCGAGACGATCCACCACCACTTGATGCACCACCGCCTGCGGACCCAGGCAGGCGAGGTAGAGGGCCGTTTCGGCGACATCGAAGGGGTCTATTTTCTCACTGCCCGCCCGTGCCTCCGGCTTCGCATCCACCAACTCGTCCGCCACGCCGCCGGGACAAATGGCGCTGACCTTAATACCGTAGGGCCGCCCTTCATCCGCCAGCGATTTGCTCAACGCGAGAATCGCATGTTTCGACGCGCTGTACGTCCCGGTTCCGCTCCAGGCCTGGACCCCGGCCACACTCGACATGTTCAGGATCGTCCCGCCGCCCTGTTTTTTCATTTGCGCGAACCCGGCCCGGCAGCAGAAAAACGTCCCCCGGACATTCGTCCGCATGACTTCATCAAACGCCTCGGTGCTGGTCTCAGCAATCCGTCGACCGCCGAAAATTCCGGCGTTGTTCACCAGAATATCCACCCGCTGATACCCCTGAACAGTTCGGTTAATGAGCTGCTCGACCTGGCTTTCATCACTGATATCGGTCTGTATCGCCACAGCCCTGCCGCCGGCGGCTTCAATGTGAGCCACCGTTTCCTCGCATTTGTAAAACCGCCGCGCCGCGACCACCACCATCGCCCCCTCCTGGGCAAAGCGCAAAGCGATCGCCTTCCCGATCCCGCTGCTACTGCCGGTCACAATCGCCACTTTATTTTTTAGACGTTCCATGGTCGCTCCTTCCTCACCGCACCAGGATGCTGCTCCACAGGGACAGGGTCCTGGTCACTCCGGCGTCACAACATGTGACCGGTAAAAGCCTGTTCGCCGAGCGTCTCGCGGGCCAAGTCCAAGAGATGGCGATGATGCGTGAAGACCAGGACCTGGCCACCTTCGGCAAAACGTGCCAGCGCTCGCAGGATATGGGCCGCGCGCCGGTCGTCGGATGTGATGAGCGCGTCATCGAGCACGAGCGGCATCTGCGGATGCGCGGACCGTCTGACATCCAGCGCCGCCAGCCGCAACGCAAGATACAACTGATCCGCCGTCCCTTCGCTCATTTCATCGATGGTGACGCGAGCGCCGCCAGCACGCAAGGCGCATAACCGCGGCTCACCGCCGATGTCGTCCGTGATCAATCGTTCATAGTCGCCGCCCGTGACCAGCGCAAAATAGGCCGAGGCCTTGGTGATCATGGGAGCCTGCGCCCGTTCGCGAAAGCGATTCAACGCCTCTTGCAACAGCGCGCGAGCCAGCTTCAGCCTGGCCCAGGGCCTGATGGCAGCGCGATACCGTGCAGCCGCGGATTCCATGGCCTCGCGGGCCAGGGCGGCACGATCAGAGGAATCGATCGCATTCAGGGCCAAACGCGCCTGCTCTTCAACGCGACGGGCAGCAGACTGTTCCTGCTCGCGGAGCGTGATCTCCGCGCGGCACTCTTCCCGCTCACTCTCAATCGTGATTGTGTCGCGGCCGGAAAGGAGCTGCCGGAGTTCGTCTTCGGAGCGCGAAGAAGCATCCTCAATCTGCCGTCGCGCCTGAGTCAGCGCCTTCTTCGCTTCACGCTTCTGCAGAGCCGCTTCTTCACAGTGCGGCAAGGCCGCCGTGGTGACCACTCCGGCAGCGGCACGAAGTCCAGCCAACACCGCCTCCTGCACGGCCTGTTTGGACGCAGCACCCGCTCGCTTGTCCTCTGCCTTGCGCTGATCGCGTAGCAACGTGTTCCGCTCCTGATCGGCGGCTCGAGCGGCCACCAGGCGGACGCGCAAACGATCCGCAAAATCCTCCACCCCCTCGGGCACTGGCTCGGACACCAACGCGGCCACCTCTTTCGATTGCGCAGCCAAATCGTCGAGGATGGCCTGCACCTGCGCCTTACGCTGCCGCGCCTCGCTCAACGAGGAAGCCTGGCGGGCCACACTATCCAGTTCATCGAGTCGAACCTTAAAGGCGTCCGAAACCGTACCCGGCGGCAAGAACAACCGAGCATGCCAGTCCTGCAACGCGGATTGGTGACGCTGCAATTCCGTCTGTACCTCATTCATCAAACGGTCGAGTTGCTTCCGCTCGGCCCGCTGCACTTGTTCCGCCTTGCTCCTGGCACTCCAGGCAACGTCACTTTCAACCGCGTTCCGCTCCCATTCAAGCGCCTGTCCGATCAGGGCAGGCAGGGCCTGAACAGTTCCAACCTGCTCCTCGCTGACAACATGGCCAAGCGTCCGCAAGGCGACGGCAATGTTCGATGCCGCAGCCACAGCCTCTTCACGCAATCGGTCACGATCCGCGCGCAAGAGGGCGACCCGCTCCGCCACCTGCAGAGCCTCGGCCCGCCGTCCCTGCCATTCCCGCAGCGGCTCCGGGGCAAGATCGGGTAAACCAGCCTTGTTCAGTCGTTGCGCCCATGCGGTCAGATGATCTCCCCGCTGAGCCGTCAGCCAGCTGATTTGTTGGTCGATTTCAGCGCGGCGCGCTTCCATCTGCTCAATACGTCCGGAACATTCTTCCAACCCTGCAGCACGTTTGGCATCGGCGCGCAACAGATCCGCCTGTCGATCCGCCTCACCCACCGCCGCCTCGAAGACATCCGGCGCAGCTTTGGTCGCGTCGAATCCGAGAGCCAATTGATTCATCGCCTGCTTACCGTCAACGTAGGCCAGTCGAATTGCAGCCCAACCTTCATCCCTTCGGGCACGGGCCAGACGCAGCGTCTCCGCCGTCACCACCTCACCCTCCGCAGCCAGCAGCCTGAGGCGCAGTCGCTGTCCGTCCAGATCACGTCCCAGGATGTCCTGTTCATCACGCAGCTTCCTGATCTGCTCGTCGAGCTCAGATAGCTCCTGCCTGGTCTGTGCAATTTGCGCATCCAGCAATGGGTGAGCGCGCCGCAGCGCCTGGTCCGAAGCCATGCCGACGTCAGACAACGCCTGCTCCAATACACGATCAAGCTCTCCCAGCTGGCGATCCAGATCAGCGGCGTGCCGCGCCACTTCGCCCAGCGATTGCGCGACTCGAATGGCCGACGTGAGCTGCTGTCTGAGACCAGGATCGGCCGGGATCGGCGATTCCGCCTGCTCTGCTGTCAACGCCTGGTCCAGCGCCTCGGCACGCTGCCGATAGTGCTCCAGCCGATCGCTTAATCGACTTACCTGCGCCAGGTGGTCGTCCAGCGCAATCCGGTCGGCGGCGGACGGCACCGCATGCAGCAGCTCCCGTTGATCGCGTCCCGGCGCCAATCGCATGGACGCCAACGCGAGATCATCATCCAGCTTGGCGATCACAGCCTCCTGTTGCTGCACCTCGATCCGATGGCGAGCGGCAGCCGCCACTCCCGATACCAACCGCTCGATGGCGTCGGCATGCTCGAGCAGCAGCGGTTCGAGGACCAAGGCTTGGAGTGCGAGCGTGCAGCGTGTCAATTCGCTTTCAGCGTCCTTCAGGTCGCGCCCAGCATGGTCCAGTGCCTGCAACGCCGCCAGTCGCTCCTCACGGGCCTGCTCAGCCAAGTCGGGAGTGGCCGCCAACGATGCGAGCAACAGTGCGGCCTTGTCATACCCCCGCAGCAAGGGTTCGACCGTGCGCAGTTCGGTCAGCTCATTCTCGCGCCGCCGCAAGGTCTCCAAAGTCCGGGTCACTTCCGTCAGGACGGCCGCCGCCGCCTCATGCGCGCGATTCAGCGTTTGCCACTCCGCCGGCTTCGTCTGCGCCTCGCGCCAGGCCTGTCGCTGTTCGTCCAGCCGGCGGCGCGCCTCGTTGATCACGGCATTTTGCGCCCGGCCATGTGAGCTATAGAGCTTCTTCGCATCAACCTCCAAGGCCTCGAGCAACGCGGCGATCCCGCCGGTTCCTGCGCTGGCTTCAAACAGGGCCGACCCCAGATCACCCTGGCCGCTCAGCAACACCTTGCCGCCTTCACGCAACCGCGCATGGTTAAGCCCGAACATGGCTTCAAACTCGGCTCGCTCCAGCCCCCCGGTCAATTCCCGTTCATGTCTGGCTTCTACGGTGAGCGTCGGATCAGGCTGTTCCGTTTCGACATTCAGGCGGGCCAGCGTCGTACCCTTGCCCTTGCGCCGAACAAAACCGATCCGCTCGCCGGATGGCGTGGTGAAGATACCGGCGATACGGAGATCACCGGTGGCATGTACGAAGTGGTCTTGGCTCCGCTGCGGAATACCGAAACGCAGATCCAGCATGGCCCGCAAGGCCGACGATTTACCCGCTTCATTGGGGCCGTAAATCACATGCAGGTTGCTAGGGCCGGCGGATAAATCCAGCGTTTTGCCGGTGAAGGGGCCGAACGCCTGGAGCAGAAGCTTGATCAGCTTCATAGGTCCGCTCCGGATTCGGTCAGGCGCGCCAAGACCGTGGCCTCCGCGTCCATCATGAGGCTCTTGAGTTCCGTCGGATCATCGAGTTTCGGCACATCGCCGGCAGCAACCTCCTGCGGCATGGACCCGAGCAGCTCGCCGAGTTCTGCCTGCGCCAAACGCAGCAGTTCCGCCTCATCGTTTACGATGGAATCTACCAGACGGACCAGTTCACCGACGGCATCCTGGCGCTGCGCCGTGCGGGCGCGATCCAGCGGTGTGGACAAATCCAGCCGTACCTGCTCGATCCAAATTTCTGCTTCGCCGACATCCTGCGCCGCCGCGTGCATCGCTGCAGCCAGCGTGCCCGGCTGGTTCGCTTCCAGTCGATGGAGTTCCGTCGCTCCCGTTAACGTGACCCGCACGGCATGCAGTCGATCCTTCGCCCCTGCCAACAGCGGCTCAAGGGCTTGACGAAACGCGTCACCGAGCGCATCCAGACGTTGCAGGCCGTCCAGCGGCACCGCGAGCTGACTCCAGCGAACCACATCGAGCGCCAGGAACTCGCTCTCGATCCGCCCTCCTTCCACCGTGACCAACTCACAACCCTTGGCGCCCGTTTCCTTCGCATGGCGGCCTTGCAGATTGCCGGGAAAGACAATACGCGGCCGCTCCGCAAGCACTTCCCTGGCATGCACATGCCCCAGGGCCCAGTAGTCGTAGCCTTTGTGAATGAGGGTCGGCAGGTCCGTCGGGGCGTAGGTGTCATGTCCGGCGCGGCCGGTCAGGCTGGTATGCAACATGCCGATATTGAAGAAGCCGGGCACAGGGGAGGGATAAGACGGCACCAGATCCTCGTCCACCGCCCGCTCCGGAAAGCTGCGGCCATGGATCGCCACCGACAGGTCATCGATCCGGATCGTCTGGGCGGTCCGGGCGGAAAAGACCGTCACGTTCTGCGGCAGAACCAACTGCTTCGAAATCACACCTTGTGCGTCGTGATTGCCTTGCACGATGAAGACTCGAATACCGGCTCGCCCGAGCCGCACCAGTTGCTCACGAAAAAACAGGCCGGTGTGAAAGTCCTGCCAATCGCAGTCGTAGATATCGCCGGCGAACAACACGAAGTCCACCCGTTCGGCCAGCGCCCGATCCACCAGGCGTTCGAATGCGCTCCGGGTCGCCGTCCGCAACCGCTCGACCGGCGCGCCGTCGTAGCGGTCCAGCCCGCGCAAGGGACTGTCGATATGAAGATCTGCGGCGTGGATGAAGCGCATTAGGAGTCAGGGCTCGATGAATACACGAATAGGATATGACCGCGGCAACAGATCAGCAACACGAACCTGGTCATTTCAAGACAATCAGTCACGAAAGATATATGCCCCAATCGGGCAAGATCCACAAGCAGCGGCATTCCGGGAGAGACAGTATGACGCAGGGCTGCTCCACCACTCTCAATCTCTTGTGCGGGCATGATACGCGAGCGGCGACACCCTCACAATGCTTCGTCCGATCGCGGGAGCCTTAGAGATGGCATAGACCCCGCCCAAGGGTGTCCGATGGGCGGGGTCTACGCGTACTACCGACCGGCGGTGCGAGTGCGGCAACCGCATTGGCAATTGGTTTGCCCACAACGGCAGGCATTGGCCTGGCACCCGCACGAACAGGCGGAACAATCGCAGGTTCCGCAGCAACTCGTCCTGGCGATCTTCTGTGCGGTCGACTTTTTCACTTCGGTCATGGTGCAACTCCTTTGTGATGCCGACGCGTAAGCACGTCGTCATAGAGGCTGACGGAGGCCCCCTTGAAACCTTACAGTTCCGTACACGATTTGGTAAGCTGCTCCCATGAATCTAGAATCAGACGCAACGACCTCACTGTCGCCCCAGGCCATCGAACAGCTCGTAAAGGGACACCGGGAGTTCCTGGCCTTCTTGGAGCGGCGGGTCGAATCTCGCGCCGTGGCCGAAGACATCCTCCAAGCGGCTTTTACCCGTGGCCTGGAGCGCGGGGCCGGCGTAAACGACGAAAAAGTCGTTGCCTGGTTCTATCGGGTACTCCGCAACGCCGTGATCGATCACTATCGGCAGCGCTCCACCACCGAACGAGCGATGCAAGCCTGGAAACGGGAATTTCCGGATGTGCAGGAGCCGGAAGCGGAGCTACGGCAGGAAATCTGCCGATGCGTCTCCGGCCTGTTGGAGACACTCAAGCCGGAATATCGCGAAGCCCTGCGAATCGTGGATCTGGAGGAAGGCAAACTGAAGGATCTTGCTCAGCAGTCAGGCATCACCGCCGAAAATGCGGCGGTTCGCGTGCATCGAGCCAGGGCCGCGCTACGTCGCCGAATCGAACAGGCCTGCGGTACCTGTTCCGTCCATGGCTGTCTGGATTGCTCGTGCGAGTCCTCCAGCGGATCGACGTGCGGGACGTGAGGGGGACCACTCACCACACCGAGAGGCCATTCTTGCATTTGGCGCGGCCGGCCCCGTATGCTCGCGGCATTATTTGGTGATGCGATGACGGAGCCTACACATACCCTTTCCAATCTGACGCTGGCGGAATTACAAGAATTGGTTCGCGGCATGGTCGATGACCGGCTGCGCATCCTGCTCGGTGATCCGGATCTTGGCGCGCCGCTGGATGAATCGGTCCGCGCCCGCCTCAAGCAATCTCTCACCTCAACGGAACGTCTCACCGGTGACGAAGTGGCCGACAAGCTCGGCCTGCGGTGGTAGCAATGCCCTGGTTTCGTCTTACCTTCCGACCCGATGTGGTGACCGACCTCAGTGCTGCCGATCCCATCATGGCCCAGCGGTTATTCGACAAAACGAAATGGCTCGCCTCCAACGTGGAGAACTTGCGGCATGAGCCTGTGGCCCCGGATTTACCCGGCATTCACAAATACGCCGTAGGCGACTGGCGGATTTTCTATTCGATCGACCGCGCTGAACAACTCGTGGATATCCATCACATTCAGCACAGGCAGGCACCCGTCCGGCCCTCAGGTACATGACCATGCTGACGCTGACGCAGAAAGCGGTTGATCGGTTGCGGGCGCTGATTCTGGAACATCCGGAGGATCCGGTTGTGCGCATTGCTGTGCGCGACGTAAATGCCCAACGGCTGTCTCTCTCCATTACGTTGGAAGCGGCGACGCGAGATGATGACGCGGTGGAGCAGATCGAAGGATTGACGGTTGCACTGGATCGGACGAGCGTGCACCGGACGAGTGGGATGACGGTGGATTACCGGGACGGACGTTTCAGCTTCGTCCACCCATCCGCCAATGATCCAGGGCTGATCATGCCAAGCCGCAATTAGTCGGGACGCTGAAAACGATCATCGGCTTTGTGGGGACACCGGGCGCCCACCGGCTCGTACCGATGCGCTAACGTGACGGCACCGCAGGGTACGCCTCGCCGCCTCGCATCGCCGCGGCCGCACCGGACAAACATATTGAGCATCCCGGTGGACGTGAAACAGTTTACGATTTCATTCGGGGAAAGACGCTGCCGAAATGCATGGAGAAGGTGCCGCGGGCCACATCTGCGACATAGCGTTCAAGCGCATCCTGGATCACGGGAAAGGCCAGATCGTCCCAGGGAATGTCATCCAGCGCAAACAGTCGGACATCCAGGCTCTCGGTACCGGGCTTGAATTCCGGCGTGCGCATGGTCCCGCGAAACACCATATGCACCTGACTGATCCGCGGCAGGCTCAGCACGGCGTACAGCGAGGTGATTTCCACCTCGGCATGCGCTTCTTCGAAGGTTTCGCGGATGGCCGCCTGCTCGGTGCTTTCGCCGATTTCCATGAAGCCGGCGGGAAACGTCCAGTGGCCGATGCGCGGTTCAATTGCCCGGCGACAAAGCAGAATCTTGTCTTCCCACTCGGGAATACAACCGGCAACGATTTTCGGATTGATGTAATGGATGACCTGACAGGTCTCGCACACGAACCGCGGCAGGTTATCGCCGGGAGGAATTTTTTTCGACAGCCCGGCCCCACACTCGCTGCAGAACTTCATTGCGGCCCCCGATCACTGCGACAGAAAGACAGAAATGGATAGCACAATTCAAGCATTCTTTGCACCCTGCCCGCGCGGCCTCGAAGCCGTCCTTGCCGAGGAACTCACCGACCTAGGCGCAGCCGACATCAAAGCCACGGCCGGCGGTGTCGCCTTTCGCGGCACCCTGGCGCTCTGTTACCGGATCAACCTGCAGAGCCGCATTGCCAGTCGAATTCTGCTGCGTATTGCCGAGGGGGCCTACCGCGACGAACACGATGTCTATGATGCGGCGAAGGCCATCCGCTGGCAGGATTGGTTCACCCCCCAGCAGCGTATCAAAGTCAAAGTGAGCGCGCACCGTTGTCCGCTGACGAGCTTGGACTTCGTCACCCTGCGCGTGAAGGATGCGGTCTGCGATCGCTTCCAATATGCCAGGGGCAAACGCCCGTCCGTGGACACCCATACGCCGGACATCCTGATCGCCGTCTACTTAGACAGTACGACCTGCACGTTCTACCTCGATACATCGGGTGAGCCGCTCTTCAAGCGTGGCTGGCGTAAGTCCGCAGGGGAAGCGCCGGTGCGGGAAAATCTCGCGGCCGGCATCCTGCGCCTTTCCAAATGGACGCCGGACACGGTGCTGTACGATCCCATGTGCGGAAGCGGGACGTTTGTGGTCGAGGCGGCCTTGATGGCTCGCCGCATCGCACCCGGCATCGGCCGGCGGTTTGCTTTCGAGAAACTGCTCTCCTACGACCATCAGACATTGACGGACCTTCGCGTGGAACTGCAGGCTGCGGAGATCCCCGCCAGGCCCGGCTTGATCCATGCCGCCGATCACAGCGCGCAGGCCGTTACCTCGATTAAGGCCAATCTTGCTCTTGCCGGGCTCACCGAAACGGTGACTCTGCAACAGGGAGATGTGCTGCAACTTCCGGCGCCGGCCGAGGCCGGACTGCTCGTGACGAATCCACCCTACGGGCACCGTATGGGAGAGGTCGAGGCCTTGCAATCGTTTTACCCTCAGTTCGGCGACCACCTGAAGAAACACTTTTGCGGCTGGACCGTGCAGATTTTCACCGCCGACATGAAGCTACCGGGCCTCCTGAGCCTGGCCCCTTCACGCCGGGTGCCGCTCTTCAACGGGGCCATCGAATGCCGCCTGTTCGAATTCCGGATGGTGGCCGGCAGTCTCCGAAAACCGCGCCCCCATGACTCCTCGCCGCCCGCCCGTTAAGTACTTGCCGCAGAGTCGCCGCTTCTATCGGCCTGTGCGAACGACGACGCACGACGATGCCTTATGGTGCTTGACAGCGTGGCGAAAGGCTCCTATTTTCACGCTATGACGAATGCGTCGCATGCTCCCCTCGAGGCCCTGCAGCCGGAGAACGACCTGTCGCTGGCACGCTTGATCGTGGTCTCAAACCGCGAGCCGTACGAACACCGGCTGGTGAAGAATCAGCTGATCTGGGAACGCACGTCCGGTGGGCTCATCTCGGCCCTCGATCCGATGATGCGCCGGCTCGGCGGAACCTGGATTGCCTGGGGCAGCGGCAAGGCAGACCGTGATGTGGTGGATCAGGACATGGTCGTCGAAGTCCCCCCCGACGCCCCGACCTACCGGCTGCGCCGCGTCTGGCTGGAGAACGGCGAGGTAAAGGGCGGCTACCAAGGGTACGCCAACCAGGTGCTGTGGCCTCTGTGCCACCTCACGCTCGATCGGGTCGCCTATCGAAAAGCTTTCTGGCATGCCTACCAAGCCATGAATGCCCGCTTCGGGGAAACCGTGCTCCATGAGTTGCGCGACAAATCGGGCTTTGTCTGGATTCACGATTTTCACTTGGCCCTGCTGCCCGGCATCATCAAAGCCTCGCTGCCTGCTCAGACGGTTGCGGTCTTCTGGCACATTCCCTGGCCGGGGCCTGACGCGTTTCGTATTTTGCCCGAACGGCGTGAACTACTCGAATCTCTGCTGTCCGGCGATCTCCTCATGTTCCAGACCCGGAACTTTCTCCACTGTTTCATTGAATGCGCCAAAGAGTTTCTGGGACCAAGTGTCCTGGCTGATGACCAGTACATCGAATACAAAGGCCACCGCACGCGGCTCGTGGCCCGGCCGATCAGCATCAGCTACCAGGCCTGGGCTGAACGGGCGCAGTCGCCACAGGTCACGCGGGCCATGGACGTCCTGCGCAATCTGCATGTCTTTCAGCCGAATGTGCGCATCGGCCTCGGCGTCGACCGCCTCGACTACACGAAAGGCTTGCTCAAGCGATTGTGGGCCATCGAGGCCTTCTTTCAGCAATACCCGCAGTACCGGGGCCATTTCACGTTCATTCAAATCGCTGTGCCGACGCGTGGCGACGTCGAAGCCTACCGGAGCTATCGCGAACTCATCCGTGAAACGGTCCACGAGATCAATATGCGGTACGGCACCATCTCCAATCCCGGCAGCCCCCAGGCCACGCGCTGGCGGCCGATCGAGTTCCGCGAGGGACGCATCGGCATGGACACCCTGGCAGCCTATTACCGGATGGCCGACCTGGCGCTGGTCAGTTCCGTCTACGACGGCATGAACCTGGTCGCCAAGGAATATGTGGCCAGCCAAGTGGAGGAAAAGGGCGTGCTGCTGGTGAGCCATATGGCCGGCGCAGCGGAGGAAATGACCGACGCCTTAGTCATCAACCCCTACGACCCGGAAGGTGTCGCCGACTCCATTCGCCAGGCGCTGGAAATGCCGCTAGAGGAGCGTCGGGCCCGGATGCGTCGCATGCGCGCCTACCTGGAGGCGCACGACATTCGCGCCTGGGCCGACGACTGTTTGCGCGACGCAAAAATCCTCCCACCCCATGACAGTGCCTCTCTTGAATAATCAACGTCCACTCGCGCCAACCCAGTTGCCGGGCGGTCTGAACCGAGGACTGTCGCTGCTCATACTCCTGAGCCTCTGGACCATGCTCGGCGGCTGCGCACAGATCTCCCGACTGTTCGCAGTCACGCCATCCTCCGACCATCCGGTCGACCGGCAACAACAGGCAATCGTGGCGCGACTCAAGCCCGCGATTGAGGCGGACCTCCGCGACAACCTCAATGCCATGCTGCCGGCTGTTCGCAAGAGCCTGGCTGACCAGACGAACAAGGTGGCAAAATTCAAACGCGATCTGGTGCTGCGCACGATGGCTGATCCCTGGGAAGGCCTCGCGGCCATCGAGCAGGCCAGTCTGCTGGCGGCGACTGCCGCCGAATCCGGGGTTGAAGGACTGCCGGCCGTGATCGAAATTCTCGAAGGAGGCATGGATCGGACCGGTACGCCGTTCAAGCCCCTCGACTTCCCGATCACCCTTGCCCGTGAGGATTTGATGGGGTTCATGATGGAAGTGCTCGAGGATGCCCATCAAGACCGCGAACATGCCCTTCGGCATCTCTCTCCGCAGGACCGGGAGTTTCTTTTCACACAAGCCCGTCCGTTGGTGGAACAGTTCACCCCGCAGATCACCCCACCCGCTCAGTTCGCAGAGGCCGAAGCCGCTGTCCGATATGCGACGCTCCTCATGCAGCAGGTTGACTATTCATCCCTCGTCAGCGCCGCGCAGCGGTTGGCACGACTGGGCAACCGGAAGTTTCTGCAGCAACTGGATATCGTTTTCCATGACCGGAAACCAATCAGCCATTCGATACCCGGCATCACCGGCGATGTGCTCCTCGCCCAACAAACCTCCTACGGCCTCGTAATCGTGGGCGGGCACGGCCCGAACACCTATGATCTCGACCGGGGCGCCACGTTGATCATCGATCTGGGGGGCAACGACATCTACCGTGGCCTCATCGGCGCAAGCCCGAACAGCGATCTCGGCAACAGTGTCGTGATCGACATCAGCGGCAACGACACCTATCAGCCCGCCGCACTCGGCCTCGCGACGGGGCGCGGCGGGGTCGGCATCCTCATCGACCACGGCGGCAACGATACCTATCGTCTCGCGCCTGGCTCCGGCGGGGTCGGCCTTGCGGGACTCGGGATCCTGTATGATGGAGAAGGACAGGATGTCTACGAAGGCAGCCGATTCACCCAGGGCGCCGCTTTCGGCGGGTTCGGCCTGCTGCTGGACCGCAGCGGTGACGACCGCTATACGAGCTTCGGCTACGCACTGGGCTTCGGCGCTCCGTTGGGGGTCGGCGCGCTCATCGATGTCTCAGGAAACGATACCTACGAATGCGGCGGAAAATACCCCAGCGCCTACAATGAAACCGATGCGCCGAATGCCCGCCCTCAAGACGCTGCGTTTCAATATGATTGCTTCGGGCTCGGCACCGGCACGGGGCTCCGCGTCTTCAGCAAGCAACCGGCACAGCGCGCGCTGAGTCTGGCTGGTGGTTGGGGGCTGTTGATCGATCTGGCCGGTCGTGACCGGTATCGCAGTGCCAATTTTTCGCAAGGCCACGGATATTTCTTCGGACTCGGCGTGAAGCTCGACCTCAATGGCGACGACGAACACCAGGCGGCACGGTACGGCCATGGTACTGCCGCACACTTCGGAGTCGGCCTGACGCTCGATTACCAAGGCAAGGACCGCTACGGTTCAAAGGGCCCCTTCTATAACGGCGGCACCGCTTGGGACGGCAGCGTGGCGCTCGCCGTCGACGGCGGGCCTGACAGTGACTTTTATGACCTGCCGGCCTCAACCGGTTTGGGCATGGCGGACCTGGGCGGATGGGGCCTCTTTATTGAAGAGGGAGGCGCCGATCAGTACGCAGTCAGCCATGGCCTCGGACAAGCTTCGGGGAACAGCATCGGCGCGTTTTTTGATCTTGAAGGCCGGGACGATTATTCCTCCGTGCCTCCTCCGGGAAACGGTGCGCGACCGGAACGGCTCAATCGCAAGACCTATATCGAGAATGCAGGCAGCCTCTTCATCGACCGGTAACAGGGTGATCTACACCGGCGCTTGACTCCGCAGTCCCCATGGCTATCTCAAAGAACGGTGATCAACAGGAACGAACATCTTCCTTGTAACCGATTCATCTTCCTTGTGATGACCACCTCAGAACCCTGGAGGACGACATGACTGAATCGAACGGCCCCATCCTCATACATCTGCCGATACTCCCGTTAAAGCGAACCGTGCTGTTTCCCGGCACGATGATGCCCTTGACGGTCGGACGCGAACGTTCCATTGCCGCCGTCGAAGCCGCGCTCAAGACCGAAGACAAAACCTTGCTCGTCGTGGCCCAACGGGATGCGCAGAACGATCAGCCGACGCTCGAAGATCTCTATCCGATCGGGACGAAGGCCGTCATCAAGCAAACAGCCCGGACGCAAGAAGGGCACTACAATATTTTAATTCAGGGGTTGGAGCGGTTCGTGCTGTTGAAGATCGACCAGACCGATCCGTACCTGCAAGCCAGGGTCAAGCAATTGCCTGCTCCCGCTGAACGGAGCACGGAAGTCGAAGCATTGCACCGGGCGATCCTGGACATCATCACCGAATTGCCCAAGTTGATCCAGACTCCGGGCGTGCACGAAGCCGTGGCGGCGCTGGGAACCGAAGAGGATCCCGTGGTGCTGGCTTACCGCATCGCCTCCTTGCTGAACCTCACGCTGGACGGCGAACAGCAATTGCTGGAAGCCTCCACCCGCGCAGATCTGTTGCGGGGTCTCTATGCCGCGCTGTCGCGCGAGGTCCAGATTCTCCAGTTGCGTGACAAGATCACGAGCGAAGCGAGGGAAAAACTCGGGAAAACCCAACGGGAATACCTCCTGCGCGAACAATTGAAGACCATTCAGCAGGAACTCGGCGAGAGTAACGGAGAAGAAGACGAGGTCGCTGCCCTGAGAAAGAAAATCCAGGAGGCTGATCTCCCCGAACATGTGAGAAAAGAGACCGATCGGGAGCTGACCAGGCTGGCGAAGACACCAAGCGCCTCGCCGGAACATCAGGTGATCCGGAGTTATCTGGAACTGGTGCTCGAGTTGCCGTGGAACAAGTCCTCGGAAGAAGGCCTCGATCTCGCGCATGTCCGGAATATTTTGAATGAGGACCATTACGGCATCAAGGAAGTGAAGGAACGGATCGTGGAGCATCTGGCGGTGTTGAAATTGAACCCGTCCGCCAAGGCGCCGATCCTCTGCCTGGTCGGGCCTCCCGGCGTAGGCAAAACAAGCCTGGGGCAATCAATCGCCAAGTCCATGGGACGCACGTTCGAGCGTTTCAGCCTCGGCGGTTTGCATGACGAGGGCGAGCTGCGCGGCCATCGCCGCACCTATGTCGGCGCCCTGCCCGGACGCATCATTCAAGCGATGCGACGAGCCGGCGTCAACAACCCCGTGATCATGCTCGACGAGGTCGATAAGCTCGGCCGAGATTTCCGCGGCGACCCCGCGGCGGCCTTGCTGGAGATTTTGGATCCGGCCCAAAACCATACGTTCCGGGACCACTATCTCGATCTGCCGTTCGACCTCTCAAAAGTGTTTTTCATCACGACGGCCAATACGCTGGAGACCCTTTCGCAACCATTGCTGGACCGGATGGAAATCATTCGGGTGAACGGCTATAGCGAGCGGGAGAAACGCGAAATCGCCCTGCGCTACCTCTGGCCGCGACGGCTGAAGGAAGCAGGACTGCGGGCTGAAGACGTGATGATGCCCGACACGGTGCTCGACCATATCATCGGGCGTTACACCAGGGAATCGGGCGTGCGGCAGCTGGAACAGATGCTGGGCCGCATTACGAGAAAGGTGGCGGTGACCTTTGCCGATCGACCTGCGGACTCCCCGGCCGTGCCGGTTGAGATCACGCAATCACTCCTGGACGAATGGCTCGGGCAGGAACGATTCCAGCCGGAAGAGGCCCGGAAGAATCTACCGGCTGGTGTCGCGACCGGTATGGCCTGGACGCCGACGGGCGGAGATGTGCTGTATATTGAAACCACGCTGCTCCCCGGCAGTCATGAGTTGACACTCACGGGGCAGCTGGGGGATGTGATGCAGGAGTCGGCTCGCGCGGCGCGCAGCTACCTGTGGTCACATGCAGAAAGTATGGGGCTGGACATCTCACGCTTCAAGCGCAATGGCGTGCACATCCACGTCCCGTCCGGCGCCATTCCCAAAGACGGCCCTTCGGCCGGTATCACGATGGCGACCGCGTTGGCCTCTGCCTATGTCGGCAAGCCGGTGCGAAGTGACACGGCGATGACCGGCGAGATCAGCCTGACGGGTCTGGTGCTTCCAGTAGGCGGCATCAAGGAGAAGGTGCTTGCAGCCCATCGTGCCGGCATCCGGCGGATCATTCTGCCGAAGGCCAACGAGAAGGACTTGAAGGAAGTGCCTCAAGAAGTGCGCGATGAACTCACGGTCATTCCGGTCGAACGGATCGAAGAGGTCCTGCCGGCGGCATTCAACCAGGATGCTGTCTCCTCGCCGGAGAAACACGAACCGCTGACGACTTCCACCGCATCTTAAAGGGTGAAGAGGCCCCGGCTGAGAAGCCGGGGCTCGCCCATCGTGCCATGTCCCTCGCCCGGTCACTGTTGCCGACTCTGCGTTCCGTACCACCCATCCAATCGTCTTGCCCTTCCGTAAAGACATATGTAAGGATGAAAATGTTCTTCGACTGCTGCGCACCTCCGCGGCCCACAAAGGAGCATGTCCATGCCATCGAAAATAGAGATCGGCCCGATCGCCAAAGTGACGAAGCCCGATGAAGAGTGGAAAAAACTGCTGTCGACCGCTGCCTATCAGGTCTTGCGGCACGAAGATACCGAACGGGCCTTCACGAGTCCGCTCCATGAGAATCACCAGGCCGGCGTCTACCACTGTGCCGGCTGTGACCTGCCCGCCTATTCCTCCGAGCACAAGTTCGACAGCGGCACCGGCTGGCCCAGTTTCTGGCAACCGATCGATCCCAAGGTCGTCGAGACACGCACCGACACCAAATTTTTCATGACGCGGGTCGAAGTGCACTGCGCGCGCTGCGGCGGTCATCAGGGACATATCTTCGACGATGGCCCCAAACCCACGGGACTCCGCTATTGCATCAACGGCGTCTCCTTGAAATTCATACCGGCCTGATTCTCTCTCGCGCTCCGGCGGGATCGCGCGGCTGCCAATTCGATGCTTGAGCGATCGCCCCTGTCCCGACGGGAGCCTGGTCGCACCTTGCAATTTGTCGTTGAACGCCCCTAGACTGTCGCATCTCATGGCTTCACTCCCCTCAATACGTCCGGTCTGCTCCGCCCTCCTGCTGTGGGCCTCGATGTTCGGCTGTTCTCAATCCAGTGATGTGATCACCTCAAATCTGAACGCCTGCCTCATCGTGACGGAGGCCGAGGTGGAATTTGCCATCGGAACGCCCGTCACGCCGGGTCTTCGAAAAAATGACCGGCAATGTCTCTATCAGGCAAAACGGAATCCGGAAGAGACGGTCATGGTGGAATTGAATCCGGGAGCCGATGGGGACAAGAAGAGCCTGTTTCAGGATCAGCGATCAAAAGCCGGCCACCAGGCGGTTTCTGGTGTCGGCGATGGGGCCTTTACCCTTCGATCTCCCATCGGCGGAATTCAACTGACATTTTTAAAGGCTGATGCCCTGGTGACCCTGTCGCTCACGTCGCCAAAACAGGCGAATCCTCAGGCAGCCGTGACGAACCTGGCCAAGGTGGCCGCAACCAGACTTGGCGCGCCGATTCGCACGGCACCGGCCACTGCGGCGGAACCGGGAATCACCGCAACGCCTTCCCAATGGGCCGGCGAATGGTACGGCTGTATGCCTGTCGGTATGATGTACGGCAAGGGCCATCTCACGCTGAACGAACGCGGCACCTGGACGATGACGACCGCCGTGGTCATGCCGGGCACCATCATCGCGGACCGGGGGCGCTGGGAGGCGGAGTCTTTTCAAGAGATACTTCATGGCACGTATAAAGTCGCCGGCAGCGACCGTTTCTCCACCACCGGCATCTTAAGCGTGACCTGGGATAAGCTCGCCAAGAATCAAGGCCCGACTAAATTCGATCCGCTCCTCTGGCAGTCGTTCACCGCGATCCCGCGCAAGGTCGCCGTCAAACGGCTTCCGGCGGTCGAACCAACCCTGATAGGCACATGGGAGGGTTCCTCCAAGTTTGTCGACCGGCAGGAAGAATTCGTCTGGACAATTACCGCGGCCAACGTCTCCGAGTTCTTCAGAGCGACCTCGCAGACCGGCCGCATCGAGCAGGAACAGGACCGGTTTCGACTGGTCGTCCCGCAAAGCAAGACGCCGCCTCTCTCCATCCGAGTGTTGGCCCAGGATAAAATGGAACTCACCGATACCAGCGGCACGGTGTCTCAATGGAACCGGAATGAGAAACTGCTCTCGCGTTGCTAGCCTGCCCCAGTGCTCTTCCGTTTCCACACCCTTTGAACTACTCCCTGCGACGCTTGACTCGTTTTTTTGTCCTCGATAGACTTCGTGCATGCATGCCTGGGTCATCGCCACAGTCTTCGCCGTCGCGCCGGTTTTGTGTGCAGAGCATGGAATCGCCGCACCTGATGAAGACCTCCATCGTCCGGACCAACTCGAATCATTCGAACAGGTATTGCCAGGCACCCTCTTCCGTGGACTCTTCGACCGGGCCCTGGCTACCTTGCAGGAATACGTCGAGGTCGAGGGCACATTGCCGCAGGATGATCCGTCACAACGACAGGCAGGCGAGTTCCGACTCAAGCTTTTCCCACAGGGAAAGTCCCGCTCGCAGGAGCATGTGACTGCCGAAGGGTCCTTTCGCCTCGCACCCGATGGCGACCAGCGAGAATTTACCCTGCGCTTCAAATCCTCCAAGCACCCGCAGGACTCTTTCCTACGCTCGACCGACGACTTCATTTAGCTGATTCTTGACAGAAGACCGGGAGACGAGCCTCAGCCCGCTCGCGAGCAGACTCTGCGCCTTGCCAGAGCAGTCAGGCGATTAGCCTGGCTGTCCGGCAATAGCGTGCAGTGAGAGTTGAGACACCGGGAGGAACAATCCGGCGTGAGAAGAAGCAGATGAATCGACTAAAAACTGAACCCCAAACCGCCTGCAACAATATGGGTCCGGTAGTTCAGCGTAAATGAGGGACCGCGCGACCCGTTTGCGAATTCACTCTCCCATTGATAGTTCGCCACAAAGTACTTGTACTCGGTGAACAAAAATACGCGATCACTGACGTTCGCGCGCAGACCGCCGAGAAACTGATAGGCAAAGGCACCGTCGGCCGCATTTTCATGCACCACGCCGATGGTGCTGTGTTGCAGATTCAGATCCCGCGCAAACCCGCCCGATAACCCTGCGCCGACTCCGATGTACGGCTGGATCACATCACCGGGATAACGCAGCAACACATTCGCCATCGCGTTGATGGACTGCAGACGAAAATTCGCGCTTCTCGTTACACCACCGGTCGTCGCCGTAGGTGCATTGACCTTCCCATCGAGACCAGACAATTCGGCCTCCAGGCCGACATACCGCCCCGCAAATGCGGGAAAGAAGCCGATTTTCAATCCACCGCCCAACCCGCCCTGCACATCGGTATTTGTAAACGGGTCTTCCTGCAATCGAGCCGGGCGATTCAAAGGACGACTGCCCTGCATGTAGAGACTCAGGTAGATCTCGGTTTTCGACTCCTCCTGTTTGACTTCGGCTGAGGCAGAAGAAGGCTTCGCTGATCCCGACGCCGGATCCTCCGCCAGGGACACAGAAGGTTGTGCCTGCAACAACAGGCCAGTCAGAATGAAGACAGCCAGAGACCAAGGTGCTGATTTCATGGATCACTCCTGTAGGTAAAGTGCGGAAAACGAGCGGAACAGTCCGCGATAGCCCACTCATACCATGAGGCTAATCGATGACAAACTCTTTAGGCGGTTTCTGCAGATTGATGGGCCCCTAAGGGAAGGGAACCGTAGAAGGTGTCTTGAACAATACGCAGTGGTGCGTACTCGAAGGAGTGCTATTCACCCGCGAGAAAACGTTTGAGGGCCTCCATCGGGACCAACCCAACCAGCACCTGTGCATCCGATCGTTGAAGCAGCGGCACCCCCTGATGTTCCGTCTCGCTCCACTGGTCACCCCAGTCCCTGAGCACCTGATCCACCGATCGAGCGATCGGTCCGACCAGCTCTGCGCCCGGCAATCCATAACGGTCCGCTTCCCGTTGCAACAGCCCTTCATCGGACAGATCCTGACCGTCGACCCAGAACAAGCGATAGATCGAACGGATGAAATCACGGGCGCGCAGAGGATCAGCACGCAACGCACGAGCCGATACAGCAATGGCCGGTCGGGTATTGGGTTTTCCCTTCGGCACCGCAATGGTCAGTTCCGGTGCGAGCCGGCGAACCATCTCAACTTCCTGCCTCAATTCCGCCCCCAGATGCCCGGCCCACGTCACCATGGGCATAGGCAGGTGCGGTGCATGCTGCACACCCTGCCATGCGATCTCATCCATTACCCCAAGCGCATGGAGACGCTCATGCATCGCATAACAAAAGGGGCAGTTGAAGTCGCTATAGAGTCGGCACTGCTTCATGGCGGCACACAGAATCCGCACCTTGTGAAAGACAAATAGCTCCTCGCTCTAGGGAACAATGGCGATAATGCGCACCGGCGCCCCTGTGCCGCCGGCGATTTTCATCGGGAGCGCGATCAGAGTGGCACCGGCAGCCGGAACTTCCTCGAGTCGGGCCATGTTCTCAAGACCATACAGTCCGGCGCCATTGACGATCCGATGCACGACAAAATCCTGGGAGGGTCCATAGTCGATGCTGGGTGTATCGATCCCGATTCCGGAAACATGCCGCTCGGCCACCAGAAATTCCGCGACGTCTTTTGAGAAGCCGGGAAAATGTAGCGTCGTCGGCACATCCGGTGTCGCGCTCCCGAAGTACCGCTCGCGATCACTCCAATGCAGCCCCCAACCAGTCAACATCATGACGATGGCACCCGCGGGGATGGCCCCATGCGCGGCTTCCCACCGATGTAGGTCCGCCAGGGAAAGACGATAGTCACGATCTTCGCCCACTGCAGCACGGACATCGAGCACCACCGCCGGCCCTATCAATTGTTCGACTGGAATGCCGTCGATCCCCACTTGTCCCTGCGCAAAATGGATGGGCGCATCCATGTGAGTTCCGGCATGCTCGGACAGTACAACCTGCCCGGTGGCATACCAGGCTTCGGTGTCCGTGCCGCCACGCTCCGTGGAATTCCGGTGAAAGGGAGGATTGCTCGGCCAGACCTGAGTGGATTCATCGAACGTGTAGGTGAGGTCAATTAAGCGTGGAGCGGCCTCGATGGCGCCGCACCACCCGGCGACCACTATGGGAGCGATCACGCATGCCATCAAAGCAGGGATGCGAGCCCAACCAAACCCATCGTTCTTCTCTTCCATGGTCCCCTCACAGAGATACACAGCCTCATAGGCCCCCGTATCGAACATGCCCTGGCACTACCGTATCGGGCGCGGATACGGTACCCTCTCACCGCCCGGAAGTGCAACGGGGAAGGAGGCACAGATGCCGGCTCAGGACGCCCAGTTTTCTGGACAACGTTTCTCAGTGGAATATCACATTCAAGGCTCGCATGAAGAAGCGCGCCGGCGGGCAGAGCTACTCTGTATCGATCAGACAGTAGAAGCCGCTGATCACGTCATCCCCCCGGGTGCAATTCGGGATCATCTTCTGGGTCGGATGGTTCACCTTGAGGCGTTGAACTCCGTGGCCCACCGTGCCGTCCTGACCTTTCCCGTTGAGCTCCTGGACGGGACCATGGGTACCCTCCTGCATATGTGTCTTGGCATCGGTGGCTTACAAAGCGGCGTCCGCCTCACCGACATGTTGCTGCCGGATGAAGTCCTTGCCCGTCTGGCCGGCGCCCGCTATGGATCACGAGGACTTCGAGCCAGGCTCCACGTTCCGACACGGCCGCTTGTATGCGCAGTCCTCAAGCCACTCGGCCTTGCTCCGCAAGAACTGGCCGCACTGGCCTATGAATTTGCCTTGGGCGGAGTGGATCTGATCAAAGACGATCAAAGCTTAGGTGATCACCCATTTTGCCGATTTGACGAACGCGTCAGCCGTTGCGCAGAAGCGATTGAAAGAGCATCCCGACAGACCGGAAAACCCTGTCTGTACGCTCCACATATTTCAGGCCCCTGGCCGCTGCTGTTCGAACGGGCCAAGTTGGCGCAAGAAGTCGGCGGCGGCGCCCTCCTGATCTGTCCCGGCCTCACAGGGTATGACGCCATGGCCTCTCTGGCCGGCCTCTCTTCCCCTTCCTTGCCCCTCATCGCGCACCCGGATTTTCTCGGCAGCCATTACGTAAATCCCGACAGCGGCATCGCACCGGCGGTTCTCTTCGGACTGCTCCCCAGACTGACCGGCGCAGACGTCTCCATTTACCCCACCTTCGGATTGAACTATCCGATCTCCGAGGAAGATTGCCGTGGTATTGCCCGCCTCTGCCGGGAAAAACTTGGCTCCTGCCACCCCATCTTTCCGACCGCTGCAGGCAGAATGAATTCGTCGCGAATTTCAGAAATGATTTCCCTGTACGGTCAGGACGTGGTCTTCATTCTCGGTAGCGACTTGCGGCGGGACCCAACACAGATCCGCACGGCCTGCCGGGAATTTATTGATTGCCTGGAAAGGAACCACGACACATAATTTCATACCTACTTTATCTGTTCATATATGAGATGTAACCACTTGATTCGTAATATATTTACGAACATTGATCAAGCACTCTCACCACAACGCTTTCGGCGTAATCCGGCTTTGCAGACAGATTGATCTCGCGAAGATCACTGGAATAAAGCATTGTGCTTTCCACTATTTCGTCAAGTTTCATAGGTCCCGCTCCGATACAGGCCATAGTTCAATGTTCCTAGGTACGTCCAAAATCTTCGCCCACATAGACAATCAATGGCCGTAGTCAAAACATCCGACGAGTCAAGAACCCTCGACAAGTCCGACACGATGGTGCTCAGTCCCAACGCCCTTCGCGTGGGCATGTACGTCGATCTGAATTGCTCCTGGTTTAAACATCCCTTTCCCCGGCGAACGTTCAAACTCACCTCTGAAAGCCAAATCGTCACGATTAAGGGGCTTGGTCTGAACACGGTGCTGGTCTATCCGCGGGAATCGGATCTGGAGATCGACGCGGAAGGGTCTCCCGTTGAAGAAGCTCCAGCCACAACCACGGCTCAAGAGACAGAGGCGGACACAGCTCTGGAGGAAGCCGCTTCTTCGAAGCAGACACCGCCGGCAGACGAGGACCTCCCAACCCACGGCGATTATCATCAGGCGGTTGAACTCGCCTCCGAGACCTATCGACAGCTGCTCGGAACGAGCTCGCAGATGATGAAAGATCTCTCGACCGGCTCCGAGGAAGGAATGCGCTCGGCAGAGTCCATGATCAGTGGACTCAGTACCCTGCTCACCAACACCGAAGCCGCCGGCACAGTGGCCAGCGCCCTGGACCCGGAAGATGTCGGCAACGCCACAGTCCTTCACGCCTTAAATGTGGCAACTCTGTCCATGATGGTCGCGCAACAATTTGACATCGATCAGGATGCCATGCAGATGATCGGCATGGCAGGGCTGTTGCTCGATATCGGAGAACAACGCTTACCAAAGCACATCCTGGAGACCCGCGCGCGCCGTTCCGAAGCGGAAAATGTGAAGTACCAACTGCATCCGTACCTCGGCGTGGAGATGCTGCGAAACTACCCGGGATTTCCCGAGGAGGTGCTTGACGTCATCCGCAGTCACCATGAACGGCTCGATGGTTCCGGGTATCCTGAAAAAATTAAAGGAGACCAGATTTCATTGCCCACGAGAATCGTCAGTGCCGTTGATCACTACGACACCCTGGTCAACAGTTTGTATGCCGAGGAAGCGCTTTCACCGGCCGAGGCACTGGCCACCATGTTCAAACATCAGAAACAGCAGTTTTCAACTGACGTCGTGGTGGCCCTGATCCACACGTTGGGCGTATATCCGCCAGGAACGGTGGTTTCCCTGTCTGACGGGTCATTCGGCCTCGTCCTGAACATTAACTTCCAGAATCGTTTGAAGCCGCTCGTGCTCATTTACCATCAGGTTCCGCCCGAACAACCTCACACCGTTGATCTTCTGGCAGAGCCGGCTCTCACCATCCTTCGGGCAATGCCTCGCGAGGAACTACCTCGCCCCATCGTGGACTATTTCCGACTGAAACGGTGGACCGGTTATTTCATTCAATCCACCATGCGCACAGCCTGAAGCACACCCAAGCCACGCAATCGGCCAGACGGCTGGCAGCCATGCCGCGCAGTATGGTATTTCCGAGGCATGGCCAAACCGCGTGTCCTCCTCATCATTCCCCCCCTCACGCAGTTGAATACACCCTATCCTGCGACGGCCTATCTCACCGGCTTCCTGCGTTCCAGGGGATATTCTGCGGACCAGGCCGATCTTGGGCTCGAAATGATTCTGCGCCTCTTCTCACGAGCCGGACTGCAGGAGGCGTTTCGCCGCATCAAGCAGGCTGATGCTCCCTGGCGCGGCGAGGTGCAGCAGTTCTTGGCGCTCGAAGACAGCTACCTCGCGACCATCGAACCAGTCATTGCCTTTCTTCAAGGAAAGGATCCCATGCTGGCGACTCACCTCGCCCGCCCCGGATTTCTTCCCGAAGGTCCCCGCTTTGCCGTCGGCCACCGCCCCGACGCAGGACACGTCACCTCCTCACCGTCCGACACCGCCCGGCATCGTGCCACGCTTTACATTGAAGACCTGACAGACCTTTTCCACGAAACGATTGCGCCGCACTTATATCTGAATCGGTACGCCGAACAGATCATGCAGACAACCTCCTCCTTCGATCAGATTGAGGCAGCGTTGGCTCGCCCCTTAAACCTCACCGACGAGATGTTGCTGGAGTCATTGTGGCCGCATCTCGCTCGCACCAGGCCTGACGTTGTTGGCCTCACCGTCCCCTTTCCCGGCAATCTCTTTGGCGCATTGAGAATCGCGCAGGCGATCAAGGCACGACAACCGAATACCGCCGTCGTCCTGGGCGGAGGGTATGTCAATACCGAACTGCGCCGATTGAACGAACCCCGGCTGTTTCAATTCGTGGACTACGTCACGCTCGACGACGGTGAACGTCCCTTCCTTTGCCTGCTCGACTTCCTGGCGGGAGGACGACCTCAAACCATGCTCCGCCGGACCTTTGTGCTGGGCCACGGGCGAGTGCTGTATCAGAATGGCAGTACCGAGCCAGACATCCCCATGCACGAACTGGGCACACCCACCTATGCCGGACTCCCATTGGGTCAATACGTGTCCATCCTCGACAGCCTCAACCCGATGCACCGCCTCTGGTCGGAAGGCCACTGGAACAAACTGACCGTTGCACACGGCTGCTATTGGAAGCAGTGCACCTTCTGCGATGTCGGCTTGAGCTACATCGCACGCTATGAAATGACGCCGACCGACATCCTGATCCGGCAGATCGAATCTCTCACTCAGGAAACCGGGCAACGCGGTTTTCATTTCGTCGACGAGGCGGCGCCGCCGGCCGCGCTGAAGGCGTTGGCCCTTCGCCTGCTGGAAACAGGCCGGACGATCTCCTGGTGGGGCAATATTCGATTTGAGGAGGCCTTCTCGCCGGACCTGGCGAAGCTCTTGGCGGCATCCGGCTGCATCGCCCTTACCGCCGGGCTTGAAGCGGCCTCGGATCGCCTGCTCGAGCAGATGAAAAAAGGAATTACCGTGGATCAAACGGCCAGGGTCGCCGCAGCATTTCGCCAGGCCGGTATCCTGGTCCACGCCTACTTGATGTATGGTTTACCCGGCGAGACCATCCCAGACACGGTGGATTCGCTGGAACGTGTGCGACAACTGTTTGCGCACAATCTTCTGCAATCCGCCTTCTGGCATAAATTCACGGCTACCGCCCATAGTCCGATTGGCCTCAACCCGTCGAGGGAAGGCATCACTATTCTCGGACCTGTTTTCAGGGGATTTGCCGAAAACGATCTCCGTCATGCCGACCCCAATGCCACCTGCCCGGCCTGGCTTGGCGAAGGTCTCCGCACGGCTGTTCTGAACTACATTGAACAAGCAGGATTAACCGTTCCGGTACAACGCTGGTTTTCCCATTCCGTCAAACCATCCCGTGTACCGAGGGCCTGGCTTAGACAGGCGCTCGCCGATGTCCCCCAAGCGCCGCTCAGTGCCGAGCGACGTTGTGTTTGGATCGGTGGGCGTCCCGTGGTCGCAGCTATGCGAGGTGCGCGAATCAGAGTCATCCTGCCGACCAAGACGGAAGATTTCACAATCAGCCTCTCACCAGACCAGGTCGAGTGGTTGCTCACCCTCTTGCAGGACTCGACGCCCTCTCCTCAGCGGACTAGCCACGACTATCCACGTATTGCCGAGGCCCGTCTGCACTTTCCCGGTACCGGCTCACGCGGATTCGATCGATTCGCCAGGACCGCAGCCTGGCAACGTACCCGACAAGCGGGCTTACTCCTCATATAACCAATTTCTCCCGCGCCCTCTCTTCAGTACTTCTAGAGAAGCCTCACCCTCGCGCCGTACTGACAGCCCTCTCACACATTCCACGCAGGCGCCTCATTGCGCGACAACTGTCCACCCCTGACACAGCCACGTCCATCGCTTGTAGTACAGAATACGATTTTTGCGTAACCAGGCAGAAATTGCCCGATAACCTGTTGACATGCGTGCGTACTTCCACTACATGTGGTGCCTACGTATGAATTCATTTTACGGAGGATTCGTCTTATGATCAGCCCACGATTGCTAACCCTTTTGATGGCGACCGGTGTTCTGTGTTCCGCGCCACTCTCGGCTTCAGCCATCGCCGTTTACTCGTCCTCCGGTCCGAATGCCGCCTCGATTCAGGGTTCCGTTGAGGGCTTCAGAGCGGATCTCGGATCGAATAACGGTGTGGGCGGCACGGCTGCCAGCGGTCGCCGCGAAATCAACTGGGATGGAGTTCCCGCCAACTTCTCCGATCCGAATAATCTTCCCGGAAATTTCTTCAACTCCAATTCAGCACGCGGAGCTGTGTTTGAGACACCGGGAACAGGGTTCAAGGTGAGTGCGAACTCCGGCGTCGCCGGAACCCCGGAGCGGTTCGGCAGCATCAATCCTTCGTTTCCCTCAAGCTTTTCCGTGTTCAGTTCGCAGAAGCTGTTTACCGCTATCGACAGCAACATTGTCGACGTGAAATTCTTTGTTCCCGGGACTACGCAGGCCGCCAATGTGCGCGGATTCGGATCCGTCTTCACCGATGTGGATTTGTCCGGCCCGACCACAGTCGAGTTCTTTGACATGAATAACAATCTGCTGTCCAAACAAACCGTCCTCAACACGCCGGGCGCTACGAGCCTCTCGTTTCTGGGTGTCTCCTTGGAGCAGGCCATCATTAACCGCGTGAGAATTACCGCCGGAAATGCCGCCCTCTCAAATTTGGATGGCTTTGATTTTGTCGCGATGGATGATTTCATCTATGGTGAGCCGCAAGCCGTACCGGCACCTGCGGCCGTCCTTCTATTCGGCAGTGGATTGGCAGCCCTGGTATGGGCACGCCGGAGATCTTTGCTGCCCGAATAATCTGTCCTCCACGCGTTTTTCACGCAGAGCGGGGAGCCGGCCAAGGTCGGCTCCCCGTTCTACTTTCAGCACCCTCAGATCCCCGTTGACCTGCCTAGCAGGGACGGACTCCCCTGACGTAGCACTTCAATGAATTTTTCCCTTCATTACGTCTGGCGCACCGAGGTGTAGCCCCACCAGATGAGTGGGAGCCAGCTATGGTATGACATTCCACTAGGAGTGCGATCAGGAGAAGAAGCCCTCTGGCCGGTGCGGTTACGTGAGGCACGTATGAGTCGCGGACACCTGCCACTCATACGACAAGAGGAGCCGACCGGATGGCCGACTCCTCTTGCTCTGCGCGCAGAAGAAACTGTCTCTACTTATTGGGTTGCGGAGTCAATCGCAGATACGGTTTCACTGACTTGAACCCCTTGGGGAACAGGGTCTTGGCTTCGGCATCGTTCACCGCCGGGGTAATGATGCAATCCTGCCCGTCTTTCCAGTTCACCGGGGTCGCCACCTTATACTTCGCGGTCAACTGCAGGGAATCGACGACCCGCAGCAATTCATCGAAATTTCTTCCGCAAGACGCCGGATAGGTGAGCATCAGCTTGATCTTCTTGTCCGGCCCGATCACAAACACCGATCGCACGGTCATGCTATCCAGAGAATTCGGGTGGATCATATCGTACAGGTTGGCCACCTTCTTCTCGGGGTCGGCAATGATGGGATAGGTCACCGTGCAGTTCTGCGTTTCGTTGATATCCTTCATCCAGCCGCGATGAGAATCCAGCGGGTCCACACTGATCGCCAGAATTTTGACTCCACGCTTGTCGAACTCACCCTTGATTCTGGCCATGTAGCCCAATTCGGTCGTGCACACCGGGGTATAGTCCTTGGGATGGGAAAACAAAATCCCCCACCCGTTCCCCAGCCATTCATGAAAGTTGACAGTCCCGTCCGTCGTTTCTGCTGTAAAGTTTGGGGCGTCATCGCCCAATCGTAATCCCATGGCTTCCTCCTTGAAAATTCGGTCAAATGTGATGAGCAACACGGCACATGAGCGCCCAGAAGCTGGTTAAGAGTACCGTTTCTGAAGAGCAGGGTGCAAGCAGGAAGCTGTCCTAGAGGGGTCCCGGGCGCGGCGAAGGCGAAAAAGACCGGCGGCCCCTCAAGTTTTGGCTCCTGCCTCCGATAAGAAAGCCAGGTGCCCGAGGAGACCTCATGGAAAACACGAGACCGCCTGCGACCGGACTGAAGATCTCGAACGATCCCATGTACCGTCTGCTCCGCGAAGGGTGCATCAAAGAATTCAATGTCAAACGGGCTTCGGGCGAACAGGTGGACCTGACACGGTGCGACCTGCGCGGCCTGGATTTACGCGGTCTCGAAGTCGACGGGCTGGATTTCAGCGAATGTTACTTCCGGCAGGCGGATCTTCGAGGCATTGATTTCCGCAAAGCCAAACTGGAAGGCGCCAGCATCAATGCGGCGAAAATCTCCGGAGCCTACTTTCCGGTCGAACTGACCGCAAGCGAGATCGAACTCTCGCTTCTCCACGGCACGCGGATGCGGTACCAGCCCAAGCCCTAGCCGACCCGGACGATCAACTCCCCGTCAAGTTCAGATGGACCCGGATCGCTTTTCCTTCTGACGCTGCGAGTTCCGCCTCAACCAGAAATACGCGCTCATCCGGCAACCGGCCCTGCTCGATCAGGTATTCACGAATCCCTTTCGCACGCTCCTGCGCCAGCAGGCGCAACTCCGAATCCTCGACGACCATCGCGGGAGCGAGTTGCTGCCGCAATTCTTCGGCCGTCAACACCCGCTCGACGGATTTGCCTCCGGGCAGTTCCTCCCGCTTCATCGGCTGCTTGCCCAGTTTCTCCGCATAGAGGTCACTGAGGAGTTCGAACTCGCGCGAGGGAGACGGGACGGTTTGCATATTCTTGGTGCCGCCGTGGGTAAACCGCCGCTGCACTTCGGCCGTAATCTTCTGCAGCGCCAGGGCCTCGCGGTCCACTGCAGGGTCGGCCATACCCGTGACATCCACCCGCAGTGCCGGCCGTTCCTGCAGAGCCTTGGCCATCGACTCGAGTTTGCGTTGTTCCGCTGACTCCAGGGCCTCACTGCCGGCTTGAAATTCAATGAACTGCAAATCATCCCCACCGCCACCGACAAGCCCGCCTAATGCTGAAAATGGAGACGTGACGACTTTGGTAAGCAGATTGACCAGCGCGTTCAAGACCACCCGGCCGTAACGAAAATCCGGTTCGTTCAAATCTCCTCGCACCGGCATATCGATATCGATCCGGCCTCGCCGGTCTTTCAACAGGCCTACCGCCAGGCGAACAGGCAGACTCGTGGCATCCGGACTGTCGGTCTTTTCTCCGAACGTCAGCTGATCCACCATCAGCTTATTCTCCCCGACCAACTGCTTCTTCGACACTTGATACATCAGGTCAAGCGACAGTTTCCCCTTGGTGATCGGATACCCGACATACTTGCCCGCATAGGGAGACACCGCCGACAAGTCTACGCCCTGGAACAGAAACGTCAGATGCGTATAGGCCTCGTCGCTGAGCGGATTGATCTGCCCTTGGATCTTGAGCGGCGCCACCTCATCCACCTTGCCGGCCAACGCCACCTCCGCCTTCGCCACCTGCCTGGATGACAAACCCTTGATGGTGCCGCTGAGGTCCTGGATCCCCGTGCTGACAATTGGGGCAATAGACTCGTCCACGAAGGTTGCGGAAAGGTTGGAGAGCCGCACGACCGCGATCTCAACCGGCGTGGGGGCTGCCGCCTTTGCAGTTGGATCCGCCTCCGCGGCCTTCGGCGCAGGAGCTGCCGCCGCTCCCCTGTCTGGAGCTTTCAGGGCACGCGAAAGGTTAGTGGTCCCGTCTTTGGCCACTACCAATCGCATGGCCGGGTCACGAAACGCGATCTCGCCGATCTTCACGGTGGTCGGCGCCACGTCCAGTGCCACCTTGCTCAGACCCAGCGCCGTCCAGCCAAGAAACTCTTTACTCGAGACCTGATCGGCTAGATGCAGATTGTTTATCCCCGCCTGCCCTGTATAGCGAAGCATCGGCTCTGAATCGTGCCGGCTCCGGTACACAAGATCCCCGTGCAACTCGACCTCACCATCCACGATCTCCAGCTGCACCGTTCGATCAAGATAGGGTTGAAACGGCCGGAGACCGATATGGGCCAGGTTGAGCGAGAGCGTAGTCTGAAAGGGATCTAGCTGGAGGGTGCCCTTGCTCTCAACCGTCCCCTGCTGATTGAGCCGGAAACCGGCCGCCACAGGCATCGAACCCTTGAACGGTACTCGCAATTCCTTGAGCGTCACATGCAGGTCATCCAACGCCAGTTGCACCGGCGTCGCAAGACTCCGGTCTTCAAACTCCACCTGCGCTTTGGCGATTTCTACGGCCTGCACCGTCACGGTCCATGGTTGCCCCGCCTCTGCGGCTGGTTGCTCCGGCTGCACCGGTGTCTCCGACGCCGGCTGGACCGGCGCAAAGAGAGGTTTGAAATTTACCACCCCGTCCGGCGCGAGCCAGGCGCGAATCTCCGCGCCGGTCATGGCAACGGTGCCGATGCCAAGATCCCGCTTCGAAAGGTCCATGCTGATGGCATCCAGCGCAAAGGATGGCACGGTCACAACCGGATCCGAGCTCCCTGCCGCCGACAGTCGGAAATCCGTCAACGCGACCTTGCCGTCGGTTATCTGCAGGTTGACCGGGGCCAGATTGGTGTCGAAGTGATACCGGGCATCGACCAGGAGCATGCCGCTCAGGATATCGAACCGGAATCGATCACGCAGACTGGGCCAAAACGTATTCAATCCGACGTGCGAGAGGGACACGTGTCCGTCCGATTCAAGCGGATCGAGGTGGAGCGTGCCTTCCCAGGCCAGTACTTCACCCTCCCCGAACTCCGCCGTGAAGGCATAGGCATTTTCGCCTCGCCCTCGCCGGCTGCTGAAGTTGCGTACCGTGATTTCGATGGGCACCACGTCGATCGTGACCGGGCGCTTCTTCGTGTCATCACGATATTCGATGACTCCCCGCTGAATGCTCAATAACCGGATCTCCAACGGCGGGAAAGCCCCCTTGGATTTCTCAACCGGCGGCTCGGGTGGTTTCGGCTGTTCCTGAGCCGGAGGGACCAGTCCGAGCAGATTCAACTTGCCGTCGGCCTGGAGATGAACGAGACCGAACGGCAGAGTGAGTCGGATTTCATCGAACAGGTAAACGGAACGAACCAGGGAGGTCACTTCAAAATCCACGAAGAGTTCTTCAAACCCGAGCATGGGCGTTCGATCAGGCTCTTGAATTTCAAACGCCGTAAGCGCCACGGAGAAGGTGAACGGATTGAGGCGAATATCCCCAAGGACGACGGGATGCCGCAGACGCTCGGACAGGGCGGGAACGGCGTAGGTCTTCACCGCATATGGGGCCACAACAAAACCCAGCAGCGCATAAAACGCCACCAGGCCGCCGAGTATAAGGAGGAGGATTCGATACCGGGAAAGGAACGTCATGTCACGAACACATTAGGAAGGTGGTACGCCCGGCTGGAATCAAACCAGCAGGTAACTCAGAACAAGTGAGAGCGAAGGATAACCGCTACATTCGCCTAGAACAAGGAGAAAATGTCTCGTGGTTACTACTAAGCGGGAATAGCAGAGACTGGCAATCAGGAATGAGCCGTTAGGGAAATCGGCAGTTGTCTAGGATTCGCTTATGAGTGATGGTCAGGTATGCACGGAGCGCATCGCACGGAGATGAACGACTGTAGACGCAAGCCCCTGCCCCGTGAGGAGAAACACGCCATTTTTTCGCATAGATTCCGCAATGTCGATTTTAGCGGCGGGCGACGACTAATAACTGAAGGCAGGAAATGAACACGAAAGGAGCAATCGTATGCGATTTTTAGTTTTTATGATCCCAGGGGTATATCAGCCGAAACATGGCAAGAACACCGATGCGCACTTCACGCCGAATGCGGAAATGGTGGCGAAGATGGGCCGCTTCAACGAAGAACTCAAAAAGGCCGGTGCGCTGCTCTCGTTGGATGGCCTGCAGCCATTGACGACAGGCGCGCGCGTGGCATTTTCCAATGGCACACCCACCGTTACCGACGGCTCGGCTGTCGAAGCCAAGGAAGTGGTCGGCGGCTATTGGATGCTGCAAGCCAACTCGCAGCAACAAGTCGTCGAGTGGATGAAGCGCTGCCCGGCGCAGGACGACGACGTCATTGAGATTCGGCAGGTCTTTGAGTTGTCGGATTTTCCCGCGGATGTTCAGGCAGCGGCAAAAAGAAATGGTTGAGTGAAAGCGACCTGCGCAAGCTCAAACAACAGTGGCTACCCTATTAGAGCATTTGATTCACGGTAATCACGAACCACACAGGAGAGTGCTATGACCAAGCCGGCAAAAAACACAATCTGCATTTGGTATGACCGGGATGCTGAGGAGGCGGCGCGGTTTTACGCGAAGACGTTTCCCGATTCATCCGTGAGCGCGGTCCATACGGCGCCGGGGGACTATCCTTCCGGCAAAAAAGGGGATGTCCTGACGGTCGAATTTAACGTCATGGGAATTCCCTGCCTCGGACTCAATGGCGGACCGGCTTTTCAGCACAACGAAGCCTTCTCGTTTCAGGTCGCAACCGCGGATCAGGCCGAAACGGACCGTTACTGGAACGCGATCGTCGGCAATGGCGGCGAGGAAAGCGAATGCGGCTGGTGCAAAGACAAATGGGGGGTGTCCTGGCAGATTACACCGATAGTTTTGACGAACGCGGTGACCAATTCCGATCCAGCCATCGCCAAGCGCGCCTTCGATGCGATGATGCAGATGGGAAAGATGGACGTCGCGGCAATCGAGGCGGCAGTTCGTGGGTCAAAAGGTTAGCGAGTTTTTTAACGAGGCACAGTGCATCATCTGGCATTGTGGATGTGGCCGCTGATGAGAATCTGGTGAGACGGAAGGGAATGGGAAGGCAAGCCGGTCACTTGCCTTCCCGAATGCGGTCACGACGTGGGCGATACAGCGGGACAATTCTGGATCGGCATGTCATGAGTGCATAGCGCCAGCATAAGTCAGAGCTGCAGCCACCGGTACAAGGGAAACCCCTGATCACCGGGTCACATCTACCCTAGGATTTTTCGAGCCGGGGAATGGTCGTGCACGGAAGGCCAAAGCTGGGAATTGCTGTTCTCTCGAAAGACAAATTGCTGACGTCCAGGACTTTAAATCCAGACCTCTTCTGCCCTGCTGCTCATCGAAAGCTTGTTGATTGTATGGTGCGCCCGGTTGGAATCGAACCAACGACCCTCAGCTTAGAAGACCCACCGGAAGCCAATGATATTAATAAAGATTCAGTGTGATTGAATCGCCTAAACGAATGCTAAACCAAGCAAAAATCTTCCTTGCAGGTGGGACTAAGTAGGATTAGGTTGGACTGGCAATTGGGAGTGAAATTGGGAGCGAACCGGGAGTAAAACCGGGAGTAAAATCGACCCCGCTTACCACTCATTATCGCGCTTTTCAGAACGGATTTAAAACCAAAACATGGCATCTTTTTATGAAGCTTGAACATCTTCGTAGCGACGACATTGGAGATCTAGCAGCGTTCGTATTTGTAGATGGCTCTCTGCCGAAAATAAAGCCTGTGCTTACATTTCAGGAATATTGCTCCAATGCCTTCTACCTAACGTGTCAATCAATAGAACAACTGGAAAAATCGGATAGCGTAATAAGCCCTGGAAACACAACCATCCTGGCAACCGGAATGTGGTTTATCTCTATAGAGGCATTCATCAATTTCCTTCTGAAAATTGCGTGCTGCGCAAAGAACTCCAGTTTCGATGATCTTAAGAAAAAAGATGTCGGGACAAGACTAAATGCTTTGCTATCGGTTTTAAATATTCCTACCGAAGATTTTTATAGGTCTGGGATATTCCAAAGGTTAGGAGAGTTCAAAGCCTTCCGGAATGAATTGTTCCATGATCGCTCATGGGATTCGGGATTAGATTTCCGTGTCACTGCTTTCTGTAAAAATCCAAATTCTGCAAATCAAGTAGACGCAATTCAAGGAGCAATTATTTCGCTGGAAATATTTCATGCATTCAGAAGCGTTTATCGAGGGCTCGATTTAATGCCGTGCATAAAAGTGTCTAAAGCAGATTCCTTCGGCTGGAAGAAATACGACGAACTTTTCAATGGAGTTATTATTCCATACTTTGAACGCGTGCTCAAAAAACACGGTTTAACGACTGATCTGCCCTTAGCGCCCTCTCTGATAAACCTCAATCGAAGCGAGATACTTAAAGAAGGTCATGTGGGCATAGCAATAAAAGGCTTGCAGGATGAGCAATTTAAGCATCCGCCTAATAAACTGAAAACATCCATAGGCGAGGAATTGATGGAACTAGTCCGTCAGACCATTACGATCAAACCAGATACCTTCTCGCTGCCCCAATATTTAGTGCAATCTGAATCAACAAAATAACCCATTCGCCTTAATCACTTTTCATCATTCATCGGCCCTAAGTCGGCCTGCATATTGGCATCCTTCTTTCACAAACATCCGCTTCCACCAAACTTTTCACCCGATCCCAATAAAACAACTCCCTCCACGACCTCTACCCCTGGGCCGGCGATGCGCACCACATACCCGAGTGTGAAATTCCCCCCAAAAATGGGGGCCAGTTCAAAGTTGGACATTTAGCTAGACCATTTAGGGTAAAAAGGGTTCGATGGTTGGGGGGTTCCCTTGTATCGGCATGTGCCTCCATGACCTACCGTGACCTTACGCACTCATGACTTGCCGGTCTGGGTGTCCCACCGGATCGCCAAATTCATGACCGCTTGGGAAGGCAAGTGATTCAGCTTGCCTTCCCGTCCTTGGTTTTCTTTGAAAGGGATTCCTCCTGCTTCAGAGGTGAGCCACCGCAGAGACCTAGCCCTTGGCCTTCTGCGCGAAGACCGGCGCATCGCAGGCGATGTACTTATTCGAAAGGCCCAAATTACGACTGACTGCGATTTACAGCGCTAGTCTAGGAGATATAAAGAGAAAGTGGCCACCTGAGCTCGGACTCGCTTATGACCAGTTATGACAAAATTTGACCTTGAACCGTGATCAGAACAATACTTATCCTAGGAGGGCACTTTCTAATTTAAAGCACGGAGAGTTAGCGAGAATCGGAGCATTGGGATGGAGTAGTCCTGAGTGGCATGAAACGTTTCAGTGGCTACCGTCTCCCTCAAATCCAAAACGCCATAAGTCAATGTTGTGTTCATCCATAACCTTCTTAATAAACTCTACCATCGTCATCCGAGGATAAATAATTGGATCTTCATATTTCTGAGGATAGATCAAGGCTCCGAACTGCCCCTGATTAAAATACAAACCTATGACGGCAATCCCAGAACATTTTGAAGGCAGTATGGAATAGCTATACCCACCTTGCGCCGATGTGCCTGGTGCCTCCATATTTGCGCTTGCCAGATAAGCGAAACCTGTTGCACCAGCCGGTCGCGAGGTTACAGAAATCAGAAAATTATCGACGCTTGGAAATCTGCTATCCGACAGTACCCTTCTGAAGGCTTCCGTCATATTTGTTACCGTCACATACTTCTTTAGCTCCTCAGGATATTCGGCCAGGCTCAACCGAGAGACATCCGGGCTGTTGCAGTACTCTTGAAACGCGCAAAACGCATCATAATCACCAATCCATGCAGTTCTTACATTGGACTCAAGGCGGCCATCCTTGATCATATGGATGGATATGTTGGACCGTAGTGTTGCGACTATGAAGTCTGTGATAGGTATTCCTGATTCTCCATCTACACTTGCGCGCACCAACAATTGAAGGATGGCAGACAGGTCGTAATCCTCAGTTTGCAGCTCTTTCCTCACCCATTCCAACGCCTTCTCAGCCTTTCTAACATTTCCTGCAAAACACACACACAGGTCAGGACGAAGCACTAGTGCTTTAAGCGCATCAGTCATTGGCCATGAACGGATAGCAGTTGGATTAGTGATCTTTGAATCGCTGATAATACGAATCTCGTCTTCGACAATCCTAGCTATAATCAGGCTCATTTACTGACCGTAGAAGCCACCAACATGGATGGGGGGCTAGTACAAATCCTCCGGGATTAGCAACTTAAGAATAAGTATGCTCGTTAGCATCTATGTACGATTCCTGGGACGTGATCATTGGGGCCTAAAAACATCCAGATGTTTCAACATCGTTATTCTTTTTGATGATTTGGCTACTGATTCGAAGACACTAAAATCAGATGCCGATTTAAACAGGTTAAATCGGCTGGTGTAAGTAGCTCTCACTATAGGATCAACGAACTTATAACGCCCCTTCAAAGCGCTGTGGAGTTTATTGGCCCGCGCAAAATATACAACCCACATAATGAGATACCTGTTATCCGACTTTCGCCTGCAGAGTTCGGCGAGAAGGCTTCCCAGATAGCTGGCGATATCTTCCTCGTGGTGAAAACCAAACGGCGTTTTCAATATCTGTTCTATGATCGCGAGAACCCGAGGGAAGGCCTTAACGCGAGCTTTGCCCAGCATTAGCAATAGACTGATAACTTTGGGTAGTGTTTTTTTGCTAAGCTCAACTCGAAGCTTGTGGTGCCTAGTGGTGATATCGGAAAGAAACCGATCAATGATTCCAGTCCCAGGATCTTTACGATCAATATTTATCACTGAAAGACATACTTCTTTAAACCTCTTAAAGGAGTAAAACCGCTTGGGATTAGGATTTATAGCGTGATATTCCGAGACCCACCTTCTAAAGATTCCGTCCGGTAACTCATATACTTTTGTTTTTTCCTCGTTTAATTGAAGCTTGTATTCTTTTAAAGATCGCTGGAGCTCTTTCAAAGTATTCCGTGCAGCATCATCGGTCTTACCCAAGATCCAATAGTCGTCTTTGAATCTTACAACGGTCACGTCTACGTCAAGGGATTTAGAAAGTAACCTGTCCACACCTGAAAGAACTAATTCGGAGATCAGATCCGAAACCACAGGACCAACTGGTATACCATTGGTGCAACCATCGTTCGCGTTTTGGAAAAGCTTGTCCAGCCGGTTGCCGTACAAACTGTGATCATATCTATTCGCCCCCTTGCGGATGAATCGTTTTCCATGCAATGCCCATGGAATACTGTGCGTGTATATCGAGGCATAGAAGTTTTTGATATCCGTCTTAATGAGAACTTTGTACTTGTATGCTTCGGAAGCAACATCGTTTTCCGTCATTTCGATGTACTCGTAAATCATTCTGCCACTACGAAGCTTCCCTATATCGCCTGGGCTGCGCACATCGATGGGTACGGGGAAGCTGTAGCAACACACCTTTATGTCAGTATGAAAAATGGATTTTAGGAAATGTTTCCAATTGCTAGTAATTATATGTGCTATGTCCGAATGAATTTCCGGATCCATTATTCCGAATGTACGGTCCGCGAGGTCAGTCTTGGGAAAGTGAACATCCTGCAGATCTGTAATCTTAGGTTTGTAACTGCTCTTGGAATGTTTGAAATATCGCTTACCATATTTGGGAAATTTCGTAACTGCAAAGCATGGGGGTAACACATACGGTTCAGGGAAATACCCCTTAGTCACTAACCAGGCATAAAGCTTGGGACGTGTAAGTAGCTTGGCAAATCTCGCTGTCTTAACAGCATGCGAACGAAACGGAATAATCATCAGTCGACTCCGGGCTGAAGCCACACAATCGAATATGTAGCGAAACTGGCCCCCTAGTATATTCTATGTAAAACCCGATGGCCATATTGGACTAGAAGGGCCGCGAGACTACTTTGACCATATAGATCAAGTGAAGCGGGGGCTGCGCCCCCGATCCCCCCGGCCGTCCGGTCCAGTGGTCCGGAACGGCCGGGCGGCCTCGTTGGGCGGACTCTTCGCATGACCAATCTCCCCATGGTTTCAGTATTTCTTTTCTCTACTCTGTCTTTGTAAGCAACGATCCAACAGAATGGCGGCCAAGCTGACGCATCGCCGCCTTGTGTAAGGAAGGAGCATCGTTCCCTCCCACCCGTGAGGGATAGTGGACGGGTGACAGGGAGAAATAGATTAGAGTGTTTCACCGTCGCCCCGTCAGTCCCGCACAGTCGATACAGAGCCAGATTTCACATGTGACGTCATGCTCCCTATAACAAAACCGCACCCACGCCCGTTCAAATTGACAGAACTCGCACAGCCGTTCCTTCGTATGTTCAGGACAGAGCCATGCTTTGCGCGCACGATCATAGGTGGTCGCTTCCCGTCCGCAACAGGTCGGCCCAAATAGACTCGGGAGCTTCAGATCGCATCGATGCCAGATCATCCTCACACCTCCTGATAGACGAGCCCCTTTCCCAATACCAATTGCAAAATCGTGCCGCAGAACCAAATGGGATGTCCCGAGAGCAGATCCTCCCAGGTCTTGATAAAGACAATGCGCGGGATTTCGATCTCACCTCTGATCCGACGATACGCGTTCCGGGTGGACCATTGGTGTCTCATCTCTTCCCACAGTCGACTGATGGGAAAGCCAAGCGACCGCTTCCAGGACCAGCACATATTCACGTAGCCACATTGATCCTGGACATATTGGCTGATGACATAGCGGCTCAGACGGTTCCGGGAACGATGGCTGGGCTGATACGCCTTAATCCAGACGACCGGAGCCCCGTGGAGGGCCTGCCATTGCGACGAGAGCCATTCCTGGGAGATCCAGAAGCGCCGGGCGCGTTCCCCGTCCGGCACCCGCCAAGCCCAGAAGATATGGAGGACACCATGCCCTTCTTCTGTCCGGACCTGGTAATACTCCAAACCTTCAAAACCCAGCTGCCGTTCAATCCGTTGACGCAGTTGCTTGTGGTGGTAGGTCAGCTTCTCCGCATCCCCGCCTTCTGCCGTCGAGAGTGTCACCCACAGCACTTGGAACTGGTGGCACTCCCAGAACCAGAGCAGCGACCGGACCCGGTGATAACCCCGTTTCTGCTTTCTCGTCCATTCCCCGGCGACTGGCTCCCGCCGAAACTCCTTCCAGCGGCTCATCGGGCAGCCTCGGCTTGAGGAATGGCCGGACGAAGGCCGGCAGACAAGATCCTCTCCAATTCCTCGATAGGAATCCGCACGGCGCGCACCGACGGCTTCACATAGGCGATCTGCCGTTTCAGGATGTATTTCCTGATCGTGCTTTCCTTGAGCCCTAACCGGTTCGCCGCTTCTCGAATGGTGATCAATTTTGTACTGACCATCAGGCACCTCCTTAGAGAAAGTGATTGTGAAAAGATCACGCTTATATATTTTTAGGCGTGATTGCTCTTGACAGCCATTAGCAAGGCGGAGGTACACTTGCCAAACAAATTCAGGTGGAGACAGCCCTTCAGCACGACACTTTTTTCAGTGGTGTTGGGATAAGGAAGACGGAGAGGGTTTGGCATGAGAAAGGAGCCGAAGGCATGAGCGCACAGAGGAAAGCCAAACAGGAATTCCAACAGGAGTACCAGAAAGCCATCGAGCGCATCCGCACGATGGCGGACGGCGCCGTCGGATGGGTACTCAGGTTCCTGCAAACGGACCTAGAGGCCCTGACCCCGACCGAATGGACGTTGGTAGCGTTTGAAGTCGCGGCCTTTGTCGATGAGACGGGAGACCGATACGGCGGGATGGTGGCCCCCGAAAGCGGGTGGAGCGTAGAAGGGGTACCCAATGCAGAGAACTATCAGACGATTCCCAGCCGCAAAGAAGCCCAGGACATTCAGGCTGCCGTCCTGGAACAGTTAGAGCGCTATTGGCACGAGGGATACACCGCCTTCACCTTTCCCCAGATGACGCTGGTCGTGGTGTCCCCCGGCGGGTTCTCTGATGAGACCGGGACGATCATCGTGGTCGCGAAACGCAAGGCCAAGGAGTTTGAATACCGCTTTCTCCACCTCCTGGCCCAGTCCGGGGACTACATTCGTCGCTGCCCGGAATGCGCCAAGATCTATTTAGCGATCCGGAGGGACCAGGTATACTGCCAGCCGCGCTGCCAGAACCGAGTCGCGGCGAGAAAGTGGCGCGAGGCCCAGAAGACCGGGGAGCGAAAGGAGAGCCACCGTGGCAAGAAAAACGGGAAAGGATAGAGGCCTCGTCGAAAAGCCCGCGGGATCCGGGAAGTGGTGGGTACGGCTTATCATGAACGGCCGGGAAAAATGGTTCCGTGCCACCAACAAGACCCAAGCGAAAGCGCTGTATGGCCGACTCAAGGCCGAGGCCCGTGAAGAAACCTACTTCCCAGAGAAGTATAAGAAGACCAAACAGGTCACATTGCGAGCGTGGATTGCTCGCCATCTTGAGGGTTGTTCCAATCGAAGCGTCGCCAACTCACGACGGTATGGCAGGTTTTGGTCACTGTTGTTAGGGAAGCGAACCCTGCGGGACATCTCTACTGAAGACTTACGACGGATTCAGGCACAGCTGAAGGCACGTTACGACTTGAAGAAGGCTAACGGAACCAGGCGCAAGGCTCCACCGACTATCAATAGATATTTCTCCTATCTAAGACATGTGCTCACGCTGGCGGTGAATGACGGCAAGATTGACCGCAACCCTATGAGCGGCGTGAAATTCTTTCCAGAAGCCATCAAAACCCGGTTTCTAACTGACGACGAAATTGCTCGCCTCCGCGACTTGATGGAGCCGCGAGTTTGGGAAATGGTCGCATTTGCGATTGAAACGGGGTTACGGCGATCGGAACAGTTTAATCTACGATGGTCGCAGATCGACATGGATAATCGGGTACTGAACTTACCGATGCCCAAAGGTTCGAAAAGCCGTTATGTGCCATTGACCGACGGGGTATGCGCGCTACTCTCCGGGTGGGATTCATTCACGAAGTCCCCTTTCGTATTTCCCGCAAAAGACCCTCTCAAACCCCTGGACGCACGCTCATTTGTCAGATGGCACTTTGACCCAGCGCTACGGCGAGCCGGAATCGTTGGCGCAAGCTGGCATTCCCTGAGGCATACGGCAGCCACCCGGCGGGTATTATCCGGCGCGAGTCTCTACGGCGTGCAGCAGCTTTTAGGACACCGCGATATCAAAACGACGGCGAGGTACAGCCATCTGACGCCCGGCTTCATGCAGGAGACCGTAGCCAAGGGCAGCTTGTTTGCTTCGCCTCTAGAAAGTCAGGCCGAAGTGCGAACCGGGAGTAAAACCGGGAGTGGTCTAAGTACCCTTGGAGGGGATGCTTCACAACCTATTGATTTTGTGGTGCGCCCGGTTGGAATCGAACCAACGACCCTCAGCTTAGAAGGCTGATGCTCTATCCGACTGAGCTACGGGCGCACTCATTTTTCCAACTATTTATGGGATGAGTATTCAACAACACTTTTGTGCAGTGTTCCCGGCGTGATCTTCAGGAGGCACCTGAAAGCCGATTCCCCCTGCCATAGTTCGATCACGCTCAGGACCGACTGCTCTGCTGAAGCGGGTCGTCCTTTGTGCGCGAACACATGCCGAGTATTAAGACTGCAGGCATTTGCGATCTACTCTAGCGTCATTTTTACTGTGTCTAGATACTCCGACGGCCCATCTAATGTCAAAAATGATTCCTGATACTTCACGGAAATCTTCCTACTTCCGGAATCCACTCCGTCTGGCACCTAAGAACACGAGAACACTCTCGACGATCGAACTAGTCGAAGAAGTAGATCAAATACTACAGGGAGACTAGGGAAGTCTCTATACCATGGAACGGGTAACCCATGGCATAAAAAGCCCTGTGTGAAGAGCCTCCCGTGTTTCTTCAGTGAGACCCGACCGAAGGACGGAGCGGTTGGTGATCAGGTGCCCGCGGTTGAACCCGGTTCATGCGGCATTCCACGATACATCCCTTCACTGCAACCAATGATTTTTTTCTAAGGGGTACCCGTGACCCCGTCAATCTCGGATCAATCGAACCATGCCCTTGAACCGTTCGAGTAAATTGTTGGGGCTGGAAGCGATCCGCTTTGGTTCAGCTTTTGCGGTTCTCATCTGGCATTACCAGCACTTTGCATTTGTCGCGTACCGTCTCACGCAATTTGAAGCGGCACGGCAACCCTTCTACCCCGCCTTCAAATGGCTATACGATTACGGATTTTATGGCGTTCAGGTGTTCTGGTGTATCAGCGGGTTCATATTTTTCTGGAAATACAGCGCACCCATAGCGACCAAACTCGTTGACGCAAAGGAATTCTTCGTCCTACGGTTTTCGAGGCTCTATCCCTTACACATCACCACCCTGCTCCTTGTCGCACTGCTCCAACTTGTGTACTTTCACTACAATCATTTCTATTTTGTAAACCCGAGCAACGATTCCAAGCACTTCTTCCTGCAGCTATTCCTCGCGAGTAGCTGGGGATTTGAACGGGGATATAGTTTCAACAGCCCAATCTGGTCAATCTCGGTTGAGGTCCTCGTCTATGTGTTCTTTTTTGGAACGGCTCGATTTCTCGGCACTTCGCCGGCACTCAATATTGTCGTGCTGTTACTTTGTGTGATTCTCAGAAAAATGAATGTCGATTCGCCCGTGGTGGAGTGCATCGCGTTCTTTTACAGCGGGGGACTATCCGCGTTAGCGCTCCAGCACTTTTCAAAAACCAAATATCACACAGGGCTCAAGATTCTGGCTGCGTGCATCGCAGTCCTTGTGCCAATCCTGGTGTATACGAGTGGGATGCTTTGGCCTAAGTATCTTATCCATTTTGCGTTACTCACCTACATCCCTACGCTTCTTTATTGCCTCGCCAACGACTTCCCTGCAGGCCCGAAGATGCAACTTGTCATTGCCATAGCTGGAAGCGTGACCTATTCCAGTTACCTCATCCATTTCCCACTTCAAATCGTGATCGCCCTGGCCTTCGGGTACTTCAACAAGCCAATTCCCTTTTATAACGCATACTTTTTTGTCGCATTCATCACGACCACGTTCTCCTGCGCACTGCTGGTCTATCGCTACGTCGAAATGCCGGCCCAGGCCTATATTCGGAATACATGGATGCCCGCTCACGCGACACCGGTCAGTTGGGGTTCGCCGAATTGGATCCGGATTAGATAATATCCAGCCCGCTTCATCCTCTCCTCAAGACGTACCTCCGCCCATAAAACCACCCGCGGACGCTCGCGAGTGCCGTATAATGCCTGCTCTTAGCAGCCACTCGCCAAGCATCGCACTTGGAGCGGGTGTGCCTGGGCCGGCCACCGCTATGAAGGAGACCATCATGTCGCCACGAACCAGCGCATCCTCCTCCCTCCGGCGAACTCGAGCCGCGGGCAATGCTCCTGACTATCCCGGATTCGCCCTCAAAACCGGGGTCAAGGCCCCCTCTTCCATTCGAGCGGTACAGCAACGGCTCAACACCATCGGGTGCGGACCGGTTGCCGTGAATGGAATCTTTGATCGTGCGACGCAGGAGGCCGTGCAACTCCTGCAAGCGCGCTCCGTGGATCGGCAAGGACAATCCCTTACCATTGATGGCGTCGTCGGACCGCTTACTTGGGCAGCACTCTTCGGAGCACAGAGGCTACCAACGATCGCAGAGATACCGATTTCCCCGTTGGTGAAAGCCACCCTCAGCGTCGCATCTTCGCAGGTTGGAGTGATGGAAGAACCGCCCGGCTCAAACCGCGGCCCGCAAGTGGACGACTATCTAAAAGCGGTCGGACTCGATCCCGCTACCGACAGCTATGCCTGGTGCGCCGCATTTGTCTATTGGTCCTTCAAGCAGGCCGCAGCCCGCGTGGGGACCGACAATCCCGCCATGCGCACCGCCGGCGTACTGGATCACTGGAGAAAAGCCGGGCGGGCCGGGGTCACTCGTTTGGTATCGGAAGAGATTCTCGCTGACCTGTCGCTGCTGAAGCCGGGACTGGTCTTTGTGATCAACACCGGCGGAGGCCACGGCCACATGGGATTGGTCGAAGACTTTCGCGACGATCGCTTGATCACCATCGAAGGAAACACGAATCTCCCCGGAGACCGTGAAGGAGTCGGAGTGTTCCGGCGAACCGGCCGCAAGATCTCCGATATCAACCAGGGCTTCCTGAGTTACGACTCGTAGCCCGCTGGAGGAGCAACCGAGTTCTGCGGTTCTCCCATGGACCGGAGCTTATCGGCCCTACCATTCTCCACACGGAGTTTGTACTATGTCCAGGCCTCCAGGGAAAATGATCGCCATCCTGGCAGGTACTACGTACTGATCCAACCGCCGTGCGATCCGACGCGAGGCGCGCTCAAGAGGCAGCCCCTTCACCTTCGGCATGCAAGACGTTCATCCGACTCCATCATTCACGCTGACCGATGTATCCGGCGGCCTGCCGCTACTTGGCCATCTCCTCGCGTTCAAAAAGCACCCACTGAACGCGATGTCGGAATGGTGGCACCGTCATGGCGATGCGCTGCGCTTCCGGCTGGGCCCTAAAACGGTCTATCTGTTCAATCATCCCGATCTTGCCGAAGAGATTCTGGTCCGGCAATCAGACCGTTTCGTGAAAGTGTATGAGCAGCAGCGGCCCACTGGCCTCGCCTTGGTGCTGGGCAATGGGCTGGTCACCAGTTCCGGAGAGATCTGGAAGCAGCACCGGCGCGTCATCCAACCGGTCTTTCACCGCTCACGCGTGGCGGCCATGGCCGATCGAATGGTGCAGGTGGGTGAACAACGGCTCACCGGCTGGTCCGCTCAATCCGGCCAGACGGTCGACATCGCCCACGAAATGATGCAACTGACCCTGGAAGTGATCTCGCAAACCATGTTTCATACCAGCGTCGCGAACCGCATCGACCAGATCAGTCACGCGCTACGCGTGAGCCTGAAGTATGCGTTCGACTCGTTCCATAGTCCCTTGAGTCTTCCAGCGTGGGTGCCGACCGCGCGCAACCGTGAATTTCTGCGCGCCCTGCGGTTCATGGACGAATTGATCTTTGAATTGCTCACCGAGCGGAGGCGCAGCGGGGCACAACATGACGACCTCCTCGACTTGCTTCTCAAGGCCCGGGATGAGGAAACCGGCACGGGGCTGAGCGATCAGGAACTGCGGGACGAAGCCCTGACGATCTTCGCAGCAGGACACGAAACCACCGCCAATGCACTCTCCTGGACATGGTACCTGCTCGCCACCCGCCCCGAGGCAAAGGCACGTTTTCACGAGGAAGTGGACCGGGTGTTGCAAGGACGAACACCTCGCGCGGAGGATCTGCACCAGCTCCCCTACACACGCGCGGTCTTCGATGAAGCACTCCGCTTGTATCCCCCGGTACCAGCCATCCAGCGAAAGACGGTGACCCGTACGACCCTCGGCGGAATGACATTACCGGCCGGTGCCATCATCCTCGTCGGTCTGTACAACATGCATCGGCATCCCGCGTTTTGGCCCGACCCCGAACGCTTCCTGCCTGAACGATGGCTGAATGACGAACGGACCTCTCCCCGCCGGGCCTACATGCCGTTCGGCGCAGGGCCTCGGGCTTGTGTCGGGACTCATTTTGCGACGATGGAGGGAACGCTGCTTCTGGCCCTGATCGGCTGCCGTTATGATCCGCAACTTGCGCAGGAGCGCGTTGAGCCTGAAGTGATGGTGACCTTGAGGCCGAAGCATGGCATTCGCATGACGCTTCAGCCGCGACATCAAAGAGTCGCTTCTGCTTAAGGGAGAGTTTTCGTAAGGGGTCTAGCCCGTCGCTGCAAAGCAGCACGGGTTCCAGGTCGAAGACACGTTGGTTGGTTTTCGCTGAGAGGGTAGGATATTCCGGCACACAATGGATGTGCCGGTTCGCACGAAATGCAATGTTGGTCGGGGCGAGAGGATTTGAACCTCCGACATCCTGGTCCCAAACCAGGCGCGCTACCGAGCTGCGCTACGCCCCGACATAAGAAATACGATCGCTTTCAGAACCGAGCCGGAACACCCGTAAGGACCTCCCTGGTACCAGGACCGAATTCCAGGTGGTCAAAAGCCTCGCTCGTTGGCAGTCCGAAGCCTTGCGCCCCAAACGGATACAACTCTAGGCTGCGAGCAGATTTTTCTGGTCTTCTTTATACAGGAACAGGCGATGGAGTGTCCAGGTGAGCCCCTCCTTGCCCCTCTACCCGCTCGGTTCTCCCCGCCTGAACAGGTTTCAAAATATTCCCACACGTCTCTGCCTACCATCGTCGGGCCGGAGGGGAACACAGTCCATGCCTGTCCTTCCGTATTAAGCACTTTTGACCAGACCGCACCAGACCTTCCAGGCATACTGTAGTCACAATGGTGATAGTCCCCTCATGGAGATGACACATGAAACGGACGCCGTACTATGACGTGTCGATTGCCGTGCATCCCGGTGTCGAGAGAACCGGAATGGAAACATCTCGTCTCCCATTCCCGCCAATCCATCGAGTGTGAGCAATATTGACCAGTCTTCAACCCAGATGAATGCCAGTATCAAGCAGTGCCGCTGATGCTCGCATAGCTCAGATCGGCAGGATGTACCAGAACCGGCAACCTCATACGCAACACACCCGCTCAGAAGGAGTTTCTGCCATGAAGCATCTCTTACACACAATCCTATTCGCAATGACCGTAAGTCTCGGAATGACGCCGATCATCTCTGTCGCAGCCGAATCCGCCGCGCCAGGCCCACAGAGTGTCTCCGGCGACCTGCTGAAGATCGAGGGAGAGTTCTATACGGTGCATGACACGGCTGGCCATGAAACACGGGTGCACGTCGACAAGACGACGAAGCTGGACGGCACGTTCAAGACCGGCGACAAGGTCGAAGCCCAGGTGACGGACAAAGGACATGCATTTCTCCTGAAACACATGAATGTGGCGAGCGCTGGTGCGGCAGCACCAGGCCCACAGAGTGTCATCGGCGACCTGCTGAAGATCGAGGGAGAGTTCTATACGGTGCATGACACGGCCGGCCACGAAACGCGGGTGCACGTCGACAAGACGACGAAGCTGGACGGCACGTTCAAAACCGGGGACAGGGTCGAAGCCCAGATAACGGACAAAAACCATACACTTTCCATGCGACACGCAAACCCGGCGAAGTAGAGATTCCTGAACACAGATGGGGCCGATAAGGTCGGCCCCATCTGTGCTTCGCAGGAGAAACGTTGCCCCGTTAACGCCCAGCTGTCGCTCCTACTACCTCCCAGCCAACGCCGGTAAAGCTCCACGCCCGCTTCTGCCCGACCGCCGGTGATACGATCGCTTCACCGTTCTTAGTAATTTCTCACTCAACTCTATTGTATGGCGGCCCAAGGAACAGCCGCATACTATCCCGCGACGTTCCTTGCCAAAGTGGCAACAGCACAACCATCCTGAAATCACGAAAGAAAGACGCCCTGTTTTCGCAAGGAGAGGCCGGTCTCAAGCAAAGGTCAAGAGGCCGTCGTCGCTATCCTAGAACGAACCGCATTTTTTGATGAAGGCTGTCTCGCCGGCCAACGTGTCCGCATGGCAACCGCCACGCACCGGAATCCTCACGATCGTGCGCATCGATAACAGTGTGAGATTCAGTGGCTCCACGACGAGCAACCTTTTCAGAGCTATTCACGATCTCTTTGCGTTCCCGCAACATTCGCATGGAGGCGGACCTGGCAGGCTAACTCTTCAATGTCAGCGAAAAGCGTCTAGCGCGGGGGCTCCTGCTGCTGGCCCATTTCGGGAAAGAAAGCACACCGGGAACGGTCATTCATCGAATACAACGGCGGGTGCGCGTACACACTTCAGGAGGGTTCGGTGGTTTCAGAGGTGAGGTCAGCCGCATGTGGCCGGCTGCAGGATGCATCAATTTGGACTGTCCGGAAGACGCCGTGGTACGCTTCGTTAGGCGCCCTCATCAGGTGGAGAACCGAGAGACACTGGGATCAGCAACCAGCGCTCGACCGGACTGCGCTACGCCCCGACTGAATTCTGTTCGGCCATCATCTGCTGCAGCAACGTCTTCGCCTGGGCAAAGGCGCGGGCACGATGGCTGATTTGATTCTTCACCTCCGGCGGCAACTGCCCCAGCGTCTGGCCATACTCCGGCAGAATAAAGACGGGATCATACCCGAATCCATGGGAGCCGGTGGCCGATTCGGCAATCATCCCATTCAAGACACCTTTGGCCGACATCGTCTTGCCGCCGGGAAACGCAATGGCCGCCACGGTCACAAAGCGGGCACCCCGTTGAGCAGGCGAAACTCCGTGCAGCTCTTGCAATAACTTCCGGCAATTGTCTTCGTACGTGGCATGTTCGCCTGCATAACGCGCGGCGAAGGCTCCTGGTCGTCCGTTCAGGGCATCGACCTCCAGCCCGGTATCATCCGCAACGGCCGGTAATTCAGTATACCGGGCGATCTCGACCGCTTTCTTCATCGCGTTCGCTTCGCAGGTGTCGCCGTCTTCCACCACTTCCGGGGCCTCGGGAAAATCATCAAGGGTTCGGATGGTGATGTCCAAACCACTCAGCAGCGCAACGAGCTCCTGCTTCTTATGCTGATTTCTGGTGGCCAGCACGATCTGCATGGTCAGCTCAGGGAACCGATCAGCGACTTTTGCAGATCCACCAATTCGCGAATCGCGCCCCAGCCGAGATCGAGAAACTCATCCATATCTTTTTTGTTGAAGGGCGTCTTTTCCGCCGTACCCTGGACTTCGACATACTGACCGGCGCCGGTCATCACGAGATTCAAATCCACTTCGGCATGCGAGTCTTCTTCATAGGCCAGGTCCACCATCACCTGCCCCCCGACTTTTCCGATACTGATGGCTGCCAGATAGTCGGTCAACGGATTGACCTTGAGCAACTCCCGCTTTTTCAAGACGGCCACGGCATCCGCCAGGGCAATGAACGCTCCGGTAATGGAGGCGGTGCGAGTCCCGCCATCGGCCTGAATCACGTCGCAATCGATCCAGATGGTCCGTTCACCCAAGCGCCCCGTATCGATGACGGCGCGAAGAGCCCGCCCGACCAGGCGTTGAATCTCCAACGTGCGGCCGCCCTGCTTGCCCTTGACCGATTCCCGCGGTGAACGATCGTGTGTCGCCCGCGGCAGCATGGCATACTCAGCCGTCACCCAGCCGGTGCCCTTCCCTTTCAGGAAGGGTGGCACTTTTTCCTCAACAGACGCTGTGCAGATGACCTTGGTGTCGCCCATTTCGATCAGGACGGAGCCTTCGGCATGTTTCGTAAAATTGCGCGTGACTTTGACGGGACGGATTTGATCCCGCCGCCGCCCATCGATTCGACCCAGCCCTGCCCCACTCGCCATTCGGTCGCACTCCTTCCTGCACAGCCAATCTAAAGGAGCGAATTATAGTGAACGGATCCTCAAAGAGCAAATGCACGAGCCCGAACGCGCCCGGTTTCCAAAACTGCGTTTCGGCTGGCATTCAGGGAGTGCCCCTGTATACTTCAACGTCATGGCACAGGTAGACGTCCATACGACACATCTGAGCACGAGTCACCGGGCCGGCGTCAGAGTTGACGCCCAACCCATCGCTCCTACCCCGGTCGCTGTAGGATCCTGTCCCGGCATTGCATCGGTTCCCCTCATCACTAGGTAACTTAGCCGGCCCTCACCGCAGCCGACCAGATGAGGGCTTGATTGGCACAGAAGGTGCACATCCATGAACACAATCACATACTTCAGACTTAGAGCCCGATAACCGATACTGACTCTATCCCTGATCCACCATCAGGATTACCTTAACCCGCGAGCCAGCCGTATGAGCATTCCGAGCGTCAGTGAAGTGACCACGCAGCAATCGATTCTCGAGAACCGTAACATCCTGATTGTTGACGACGAAGAACCCATTCGCCGCCTGCTCGGATATCTCCTAGAGCCGCACGGCTATCAGGTCGCACTGGCCGGCGAGGCCCGTGAAGCCCGTCAGCGCATGGAAAGCGGGTCCTATGCGATGGTGCTGTGTGATGTGAACATGCCCGGAGAGTCGGGCATGGATCTCATCCGCCATATCCTGACTCAATATCCCTCCACGGCCGTTATCATGATCACGGGCCTCGACAGCCCCGTCCTGGCCAATGCGGCGCTGGACATGGGAGCGTTCGGGTACATCATAAAGCCTTTCGAAGCCAACGAGGTGCTGATCAACGTGGCGAACGCGTTGCGGCGGCGGAAGTTGGAAATCGAAAATGCCATGCACCGGGAGAATCTGGAGGAAGTCGTCCGGACCAGGACGATTGCCCTGCAGCAGGCGCTGGAATGGCTGGAACGCAGCGAAAAAGAGTTGCGCCTGTCGCGAGAAGAAACCATTCAACGGCTGGCCATCGCCGCCGAATACCGCGACAGCTCAACCGCGCAGCACATTCAGCGAATGAGCCACTACTGCGAAGTCCTGGCGCGCCGGTACGGGTTGTCGCCGGATCGTTGCGACCTCATCCGCACCGCCAGCCCCATGCACGACATCGGCAAGATCGGCACCCCCGATCATGTGCTGCTCAAACCCGGAAAGTTTACACCGGAAGAATTCAAAGTCATCACGCAGCATACGGAAATCGGTTACAGAATTCTGGCCGGTTCCGACTCGGAGTTATTGAAAGTTGCCGCGCTGATCGCCTGGACGCACCATGAACGGTACGATGGCACCGGCTACCCGCGCGGCATCAAAGGTAACGAGATTCCGCTGGAAGGCAGGATCGTGGCGATCGCCGATAACTTCGACGCCCTCACGACTCAGCGAGTCTACAAGCCGGCCTACGACTTCGACCATGCGAAGGAACTCATGCTGAAGGAGCGGGGCAAACATTTCGATCCCGACCTGCTTGATATCTTTTTCGACTCCATGGTCGACATCAAACGGATCTACGACCAATTTGCAGACCCGAGCTGGTTGTCCGCCTCCCGGCATCGTGCCATCACCCACGACCAGGGAGAGGTCGCATGAGCCGCTCGTCACGTAACTGGATCGCTTACCTGTGCGAGAACCTTGCGTCCTCCGGCATGATGCCGACCTGGGAAGCCGCGACCTATCTCACGGATAATCTCTTCGGAGACAAACCCAATCCCAGGCTCCTGCGTACCGCCTGTCCATATGAGGATACGACGCATCTGCTCCATCGTCTGTATCAGCCGCTCGTTGCGGCGGCCACGCGCGATGTGTCGTTGCCTTCGTCCGCTATGATCCACGTGTTTACGGATGTCAGTCTTACCGGCAAGTCTGCGGTGCTGGTGGTCTATTTCCCCGGGCACAATCAGCCGCATCAACTGTTGCTGTTGGATGCCGCCAAAGCCTGGGACCTGGTGTTTGAAAATTCAGACGAGTTCAATACCTGGGCGGAAGAACGCTACCACTGGATCAAGACCGCTCTCATCAGCGTCACAGCCGGCGTGCCAGTCTCCCCGACCCTCCCCTCAACCCTCGAAACCGTCAAGAACTGACACGTTCCCCGGACGCATAGAGCCTCTTTCTTAGCCCGCAGACGTTTCAACCATTCCGTTACGCATCATAGTTGAGGTTGGGCGCCAACCACCGCTCCACGTCGCCCACGGAGAGCTTCTTGCGGGTGGCATAGTCTTCCACCTGATCGCGGTTGATCTTTCCGACCGCGAAATACTTCGCCTCCGGATGCGCAAAGTAGAGCCCACTGACGGCTGCCGCCGGCAACATGGCAAAAGACTCGGTCAGCGTTACGCCCGATTGCGATTCCGCCTGCAGCAGATCGAACAACATGCGCTTCTCCGTGTGATCCGGACAAGCAGGATACCCAGGCGCGGGACGAATCCCGCGATACCGCTCGCGAATCATGTCCTCGTTCGTCAGCGATTCCGTTTTTCCGTATCCCCATTCGACCCGAGCCTGCTTGTGCAGCCATTCGGCGAACGCTTCCGCCAATCGATCCGCCAGCGCCTTGACCATGATGGAGTTGTAATCGTCATGGTCCTTCTCATACTTCGCGCAGAGCGCTTCGACGCCGATACCGGCCGTCACCACAAACGCCCCCACATAGTCCTCACGGCCGGACGCCTTGGGCGCGACAAAGTCGGCCAGGGCCAGGTTGAATTGATCGACCGGTTTCTCGGTCTGTTGCCGGAGCGTGTGGAATGTGGTCAGGACTTCCCGCCGATCGCTGTTCCGGTACAATTCAATATCATCGCCGATGCTATTGGCCGGGAAAAATCCATAGACGCCGCGCGCCGTCAGTAACTCACCCCGGATGATCTCCTCCAGCAAGGCCTGGGCATCAGCCAGAAGTTCCTTGGCCTTCGGGCCGACTGTGGCATCCTTCAGAATACCGGGATACCGACCACGCAGCTCCCAGGTATGAAAGAACGGAGTCCAGTCGATGTACGGCACCAACTCGCGCAACGGCATGCGATCGATTTGGCGCAGTCCGGTAAACGAGGGAGTGGGAATATCGACTGAGGCCCAATCTGTGGGCATCCGATGACTTCGCGCGGACTCAAGACTACGGAGCGTTTTCGAACCGCGATCCTGGTGTGCCTGCCGGATGCGATCGTAATCGGCGCGAACGGAGGCGGAAAATTCCTGCATTTGCTGCTCGTTGATCAAACTCCCCACCACACCGACCGCGCGCGAAGCATCGAGCACATGCACCGTGGCCTGATTGTAGGATGGGGCAATCTTCACCGCCGTATGAGCCTTGCTGGTCGTCGCTCCACCGATGAGCAGCGGCACCGTAAATCCCTGCCGCGTCATCTCCTTGGCCACATGCACCATTTCATCCAACGAGGGAGTAATCAGCCCGCTCAGGCCGACGATATCCACCTGTTGCTCACGGGCTGTCGCCAGAATCTTTTCGCAAGACACCATCACGCCGAGATCGATCACTTCGTAGTTGTTGCAGCCCAACACGACCCCGACAATGTTCTTGCCGATATCGTGCACGTCACCTTTGACGGTTGCGAGAAGCACCTTCCCGTTCGCGCGGGAGGTGCCCAACCGTTGTTTCTCGGCTTCCATAAACGGCATGAGATAGGCCACGGCCTTCTTCATCACGCGCGCGCTTTTCACAACCTGCGGCAGGAACATTTTTCCCGAGCCAAAGAGGTCGCCGACGATATTCATGCCGGCCATCAACGGACCCTCAATGACATCGAGCGGCCGGGTGGATTTCTGGCGGGCCTCCTCCACATCCTGATCGATATAATCCGTCAGTCCCTTCACCAGGGCGTGGGCCAACCGTTCCTCAACCGGCCGCGTACGCCATTCATCATCTTTGACGGCCGCCTTGCCCTTCTGCTTGACCGTCTCGGCGAACGTCACCAACCGTTCCGTGGCATCGGGGCGGCGATTTAACAGCACGTCCTCCACCAACGCCAGCAGATCCTTGGGAATTTCTTCGTACACGGCCAGCTGCCCGGCATTGACGATACCCATATCGAGACCAGCCTGGATGGCATGGTAGAGAAACGCCGCATGCATCGCCTCGCGCACGACATTGTTGCCGCGGAATGAAAACGAGATATTGCTGACGCCGCCGCTGACTTTGGCCAACGGGAGATGTGACTTGATCCAGCGCGTCGCTTCAATAAAGTCGACGGCGTAGTTATTGTGTTCTTCAAGTCCGGTCGCAACCGTGAGAATGTTCGGATCGAAAATAATGTCCTGCGGGGGAACCCCCACCTGCTCTGTGAGCAATCGATAGGAGCGTTCGCAGATTTCGATGCGGCGCGCGACGGAATCGGCCTGCCCGCGCTCATCGAAGGCCATGACGACAATCGCCGCCCCGTACCGACGGATGAGTCGCGCCTGTTCCAGAAACTTGGCCTCGCCTTCCTTCAGACTGATGGAATTGACGATCCCCTTGCCCTGGATGTTGCGGAGCCCTTCTTCGATGACTTCCCATTTGGAACTGTCCACCATGATCGGCACGCGCGCAATATCCGACTCGGCCGCCAGCAGCCGCAGAAATTTCTGCATCGCCGCTTTGGAGTCCAGCATGCCTTCGTCCATATTGATGTCGATGACCTGCGCCCCGCCTTCCACCTGCTGGCGGGCAACCGTCAGCGCCTTGTCGTAGTCGCCGGCCAGGATCAGCTTGGAAAAAGCGGGTGAGCCGGTGATATTCGTGCGCTCGCCGACATTCACAAAGTTCGACTCGGGCCGCACCGTCAACGCCTCCAGGCCGCTCAGCCGCATATAGGGCTCCACCTTGGAGGGTTGCCGTGGTGTCACACCCTTAACGGCCGTTGCGATCGAACGGATATGGTCAGGCGTCGTTCCGCAACAGCCGCCCACAATATTGAGCCAGCCGTTCTGTGCCCACTCACGTAGCTGCGGCGCCAGGGAGTCCGGCGTTTCTGGAAAACCGGTCGGCAGCAAGGGATTCGGCAACCCGGCGTTTGGATGGCTGCTGACATAGATCGGCGTAAGCTGCGACAGCTCTTCGATCAAGGGGCGCATTTCTTTCGGCCCTAACGCGCAGTTCATCCCCACGCTGAGCAACGGCACGTGCGAAATGGAATTCCAGAAGCCTTCGACCGTCTGCCCGGAGAAACCGCGATTGCTTCCGGCCTGAATGAAGGTGACCGAGGCCATGATCGGCACCTGCCTCGCCCCTTCGGCGAATAGCTGCTGAATTGCAAAAAATGCCGCCTTGGCATTCAGCGTATCGAAGATCGTCTCAACCAGCAGCAGATCGACGCCACCGTCCAGCAACCCGCGCACCTGTTCGCCATAGGCCCGTACTAGCTCAGGATAAGTGGTGCCGCGCGCCGCCGCATCATTCGAGTCGGTGGAGACCGACGAGGTCTTGGTCGTCGGACCGATCGCTCCCGCCACAAAACAACGTCGGGCTGGTTGGGCGGCCATGACTTGCGCCACCGCCCGCCGGGCGCACTCCGCTCCGGCTTTGGAGAGCTCATATCCGAGGTCATCCATCCCGTAGTCGGCCAGCGATACCGATTGAGAATTAAACGTGTTGGTTTCGATAATGTCCGCACCGGCTTCGAGATACTGCCGGTGAATCGCCTCGATAACATCCGGGCGGGTGACATTCAGGAGGTCGTTGTGTCCCTTGAGATCCTTCGTCCAATGCTGAAAACGCGTCCCCCGAAACGCGGCCTCGTCCAGCTTATACCGCTGGATCATGGTGCCCATGGCCCCATCCAGGATCAGGATGCGTTCTCGCAGGAGGTCTCGAACTTCATGTACCGGCATGACTACCTATGTCTTTCTGCCACCGGACGTCAGGCGTGCGCCGACTGCGTCGATGACTCGCAATGGATCGGCATCATATCGGGAACGGTCTTTTTTCAGCAAGCCATGGCCGGCTCTCCGCCTTGACATTGACTACCTCCGCCGATACGATGCCAAGCAGTGTCTGGGTCGAGCCTGAGTGAATTGTATGGCGCATCAGACAGTCACCCGCCTGCTTATTCTCGTTCTCCTCTGCATCAGCGTCGTCGGACCGGAACGCCCCCGCACCTTTGCCGGCCCCTATTTTGACGACGGCTATCTCGGGCTGACTCAAACCGAACTGCACGAGAAACTGGGCCTGCCCCAGGCCGTGCGCGACCGTAAATCCGCCTTGCGCGTCTTTACTTATTACCCAATCAGCGATTGGGATCAATACTTCAAGAAAGTTGCGTCGCCTGAAAACGGAGAGGATGTCTACACCTTTAAACGTGACGGCATCGATATCCGCTATTCATTCAGCTACACCTTCGATCCGAACGATCATAACGAGCAACGGCCGCTGTTCGTTCGCCTGGTCGATATTGAATTTTCTCCGCCGGTAGCCTTGAGCAAAATCCCGCAACTCGTGCCGGAGTTCACACCATCCGATGACGCGTCAGCGCCGGTATTCCGATCCAACATCATGCTGTTGTTTTTTTCCGGGAAACCTTCGGCGGATGCGCGTTTCATTGTGCGGGAGAAGGGGAAGGACGCCCTCGACTGGTCACTCGCGTTCCAGATGTTCGCCCTGCAAGGCCTGCCTGATCCCCTGACGGCGAAGGCTCCGATCGATCGGTTGGAAATCAGTACCCAAAGTCTCCCGCTGGTCAAACTACGGCAGCGCAATACCCATGAGCCGGTCCTCAACCCCTATTCCAAAGCCTTCGCCCAACAGCCGCCGCCTGCGCCTGCAGTGAAAAAGATTCCCGTGCCCACGTA